>NZ_JBITDI010000005.1:0-346930 GCF_044454005.1 Nocardia sp. NPDC051570
CAGAGACACCGTCGCCGAGCGGCTGACCGAATACCTCGAAGCCACCGCCCAGGAGAGGGCCGCCTGATGGCGCGCGTCCGAGGCTTCATAGACACCGACGTGTATGAGGAGGCGAAGAAGCGGATGCATCGCGTTTTCGACCTGTTCGACACGGTCATGGTTGCGTTCTCGGGCGGCAAGGACTCCCTTGCCGCTCTGCACCTGGTGCGCGAGGTCGCGCTGGAGCGCGGCGACACCCGGCCCCTCAAGGTCGTGTTCCGGGACGAGGAGCTGCTCCCCGATCAGGTCATCGAGTTCGTCAAGAAGTACCGGCAGCTCGAGTGGATCGATCTGCGCTGGTACTGCGTGCCGTTGGAGTCGACGAAGTACATCCTCGGCCAGTCCACCCGCTACATCCAGTGGGACCCGAGCCGGGAGCACATGCGGCCGGTGCCGGAGTGGGCGCTCACGCCCGAAAAGCTGGGCCTGCCTGCTGATTTGGTGTTGGACCAGTACACCGCCGACACCGTCGTCTCGCGCGGCGAGAAGGGCAAGGTCGCCATGGTGACCGGCGTGCGAGCCGCGGAGTCCATCATGCGATTCAACGCCTTGAAGGCGAAGCTGCACGACAACTACATCAACGCCACCAAAGACCCGCGCGTCATGACCGTGAAGCCGTTGTTCGACTGGCAAGAGAACGACATCTTTCGGTACTTCTACGACCAGGGCATCCTGTACTGCCCGATCTATGACTCGCAGGTGCTTTCCGGTACGCCGCTGCGGGTTTCGACGCCGCTGCACGCGGAGTCGGCGAAGACGTTTGGCCGGCTGCGGGCCTACGCGCCAACGTTCTACGAGCAGGTGATCTCGCTCGTGCCGGAAATGGCTGTGCAGGAACGCTATTACGCCGAGCTGGACCGCGACGCGCTCATGCAGCGGTACGGGCAGTCGCTCGACGGCGTGCAGGCGTACGTCGAGGAGACGATCACCGACGAGGCGCAGCAGAAGAAGGCGCTCACCGTACTCCGGCGGATCCGGATCACGGCCGCTCGCAACCCGGCCGCCTACCCGCCCGACCACGTTTTCAAGCAGGTCATGGCCGGTGCCTACAAGCGCACCATCACCCCGCTGACCAAGGCCGACCAGAAGAGAAGGGCCGCCAAGTGAGCAACACCGAAGGTCTCCCCCGCCTGGCGCCGACCCCGGCGGGCGAGAACCCGATCGACCACATCCAGTGGATCCCGGCCGACACCCTGGACCCGAACGTGTGGAACCCCAACAGGGTTCACAAGCCGGAGCTGCGGCTGTTGGAGCGGTCGCTACTGCATACCGGCTGGATTCAGCCACTCATGGTGAACCCGGACCGCATCATCATCGACGGCTTTCACCGTTGGCGGCTGTCTCAGGACTCCAAGTTGGTGCGGCAGCGGTGGAGGGGCCGCGCCCCGGTCGCCGTGCTCGATGTCGATAAGCCAACAGCCATGCTGATGACGATCCGCATCAACCGTGCGAAGGGCTCGCACGCCGCCGTCGAGATGTCGGTCATTGTGCGCGAGCTGCTCGACACCTTCCACATGGACCCTGACCAGGTCGCGGCCGAGATCGGTGGCACTCGAACGGAAGTCGACCTGCTTGCCCAGGATGACGTGTTCACAGCACGGAAGATCAATGAGTGGGCGTACTCGCCGGCCTGGTACCCGAAGGAGTCCGCCGCGTGAGCCGCTTCGACAGTGCCGAGCACCTGTACGACTGGCAACGGTCCGGCCGATTCCCGCGCATTCATGACGACATCTACAACCTGATCCGCTCCGAGGTGTCCCCCGCGGACGGCCCAGTGCTCGATCTCGGCTCCTCCACCGGCCTGCTGGCGCGGCGCCTGTACCAAGCCCAATTCGTGGTTCACGCCGTCGAAGCCGACGCCACCGCGATCGACGCCGGACGCACGGCGGGCACCTACGGGCCGAACGTGCCGGTGCGGCATTGGATGCTTACGCCCGGCCAGATGCCGGAGTTCGGCGAATTCTTGCGCGAAAACGGCGTGACAGTCGTTGTGGCCCGGCGAGTGTTGCCAGAGTTGGACAATGCGGGAGTGACGCCCGGACTGTTGGGTGCGACGCTGACGAAAGCTGGTGTGCGACATACGTTTCTGGAAGGACGTGCCCCTCGGCAGGGTTCGAGACACAGGCTAAGCTCAGTTAACGACGAGATTGCTGAACTCGGTGAGCGCTGGCAGGCAACGACTTTCGACGGAAAGCATCGCGTTTACCTGACATTGAAGGAGTAGCTCTGCCATGGGGATGTCCACATACAACGGTTTCGACGGCGAATACCGGCAACGGGTCCAGGACGAACTCCACGCGATGTGGACATCCGGCCTGTGGGAACCTCCGTCGGAATGCGCCGTATGCGCGCAGACCGACGGCGCGATTCACGGCCACCTCGAGGACTATTCACGGCCGGAAACATATGTACCGCTGTGCATCACCTGCCATCTCATTCTGCATATGCGGTTTCGTCAACCGGACCTGTGGAATGAGTACACCGCCTGGGTTCGCGCCGGGCACCGACCCGACCCCCAGACGCAACGCGGCGGCTTCTACGCCATCAAGAAGCGATACCTCGCCGGGCAATCCGAGCATTGGCCCGGCCGGAAGGTGAATCCGATCCGGCGAGCAACATATCTCGATGCCCTCGCACCCGTGAGGTTCGTCCACCCGAATGCGCCAGCCGGCCAACTGCTTTGAGAGGTGATCCCGCTGCCTGCCGTATCCGATGCCTTGTTGTCCGCCTTCGCGCGAGACCTGCGACGCATTCCGGAGCTGTTCGACCAGCTGGACGTGACGATCACTAGAACTGATGTCACGCGCCCTCGCTGCGAGGGATCGGCAGGCAGTGGGCATGACCGCCCGCTGATCCTCAACGACCGCGCCAGTGAGCAGCGCCGTGCACTGTTACGTGTCCTGCGCTACGCCGCTACCCAGGTGCCGTACGCGCCACGCACGCTAACGCCACGAGATGCTGCGCTTGCCATCCTCGATCAGCTCCCACTCATCAATCGCGGAACAGGAGCGGAGTTCTGGGTCCGCTCGGTCATGTGTGAGATCACGAAGGCATGGGGAGCCGTGGACGCTCCTGCCGACCTTCGGTTCTCGGGTTACTGCTTCGATTGCGGGGCTCCTGTCTCCGCGCCTGAACACCTGCGTACGGTGCCGTGCCGAATGTGCGGGCGAGAGCATGAGGCGGCCGAGTATCGCGCCTGGATGTGGCAGGAAGCGCAACAGGTTTCGGGCACAGCAGCCGAGTTGGCACGGCTTCTACCGCATTTCGACAGGGCGCCGATCAAGGAGTCGACGATCTCAAAGTGGCACCAGAGCGGCAAG
Organism: Nocardia sp. NPDC051570; assembly: GCF_044454005.1. Classification (NCBI taxonomy): domain Bacteria; kingdom Bacillati; phylum Actinomycetota; class Actinomycetes; order Mycobacteriales; family Nocardiaceae; genus Nocardia; species Nocardia sp. NPDC051570. The sequence goes on from NZ_JBITDI010000005.1 coordinate 3,360, forward strand.
TTAGCAGGTCACACCGAAGCGGGTGTCACGGTGTTCCGTCTCGGTGACGTCTTGGTACTGCATCGTGCTCAAGGCGTGCGAACGCGGCCAGTGCCGTTCTCGGCCTAGACGAGTAGGGAGTGGCTCGTCTGCAGGGCTGTCGAAACTAGTGCCGTGTCCAGACAGGTTGGTGCGGTAACCGAGAGGTCGTCTCAGTAGCCGTGGCCCGGGTTCGGAGCTGCGGCAACCTATTTGAGCGCGTACGTGGTTTTTCTGCTGGCTGGATAGCCGCCGGTGATGAACGAGTACTACTTCGGGTTGTTGATCGAGCGAATGTATTGACGATCGGAACGACGCCGATGGTGACGAGCTGTTGCACGATCTTGATCGAACTGGCAGCAAACTCACAGAGTCCAGTCGAATCGCGCATTAGCGTGACAAGGGTCACATACGGGGAGGGATTGCTAAAAGGAAACCATCATGAGCATCACTCGACTCATCGCCCTGCTCGGCGGCCCCGTCCTCGTCGCAGGGATGGCGCTGGCAACGGCCGGACCCGCACAGGCCGACACTGTCGACGATTGCCCGCCGGGCCTCGCCTGCGGATACAGCGGCAACGTCAATGTGCCTCCCACTGTCCTCGCAGCGGAGCCCAGGAACAACATCAAGAGCGGCCAGCGGAACACCGGACAGACTCAGAACATCGACAGGTTCGTCAACAATACCGATCCGTACTACACCTCATGGGGTAACTTCGTGCTCTCGATCCCGGGTGTGCTCTGCGTGTACGTGCCCGACACCACCGACGAGCAAGCACCGGACACCGTGGAGACGACCGGCAGCGATGATGCGGCGATCGACGCGGTTCAGTTCGGCCAAACCGCAGCAGAGGCCGATGCAATCTCGGTCGTAGCCCTCAGCATGTGCGGCTGACAACACACGCCGCGTGGGTGGGTCGAAAAGTTCGGCTCACCCATCGGCACGCCCCAGAGGCAGGGGCGAGCAACCGTTTTCACCGCGCGAACTCTTGGTTGTGCGCTTCGGCCGGACGCTGAACGTGACCTTCGATCATGTAGGCGTCGGTGTGGCGGGTCGCCGAACAGGTAAGCATGGGCTTCGCGCGCTTTACCGACCGTATGCGGTGATTCTCGATCGGCCGCCAACGTTGCATCTGGTTGAGGGCGGCATCCTCGATCTTGCTTTGCCTCCGTCGAATTCGAGTGCCACCACAACCACCTCCGATGGCAGCATCACCGCCTGACTGGACACGATCAACTCGACACTCGGTTACCGCACCAACCTATCTGGACACGGCACTAGAAACCTGCGGACTATTGTTTCTTTTCTCTAGAGGAACTTCTTTCCCGACTGCTCGTCGTTTGACCGAAGAAGTATCCGAGAATCAACAAGAATGCGTTTGCAAAAATGTCCGGCATTTGAGTGTGCGTGAACGTCGCAAAAATCAGCGTCAGGGTTATCAACCCGAGCAGTACCGCGCCGATAAGCACAGCAGCAGGTTCCCGATCCAATAGCGACTTGCGCATATTCCATTTTCGTTCTTGAAGTTCGACGCGGCGCATTTCTGTGTTAATTTCCACCTCTGCGCGCGAGCGTGCTTCACGAGAGACCTCCTCTTGCCTGCCCTCGATCTCGGACAGTAGCCCCGATAGTTCCTGACGCAAACTGGGGTCTTCTACCTTTTGCTCAATCGCATCCTTAAACTCGTCCATTTGTTCCCGCTGCGACAGCTCTGCTATTCGTGCGGTAATATAACTCTCTCGATGCAGGAGCAATCGAAGCAATGTGAGCGAGTTGTAGGGGTCGTCTGCGTACTCCGAAGGAAAGCGCAAGCCGTCTGGGTAGCCGACAAGGAAGTCTTCAAGTTTCCGCAGAGAGCGTTTCAATTCCGGTAGCGATTGAGTCTCGATGTCACGGATCGCAAACCCTTCCGTTTTACAATAAAAATCGAAGATCTCCTTTGTTGCATCGCTAGCGCCGGAATATGACCCCATCCCTGCATCTCCTTCGCGGACTTGCCAGTGCTAGGGCTAATGGTAGCGCTCTGGGCTGACACTGGTTGGGTATTGTGTTCTCCTGCCAAATGTGGCACTGCATAGCGCACCTCTGAGAAGACCTGCCTCTCCGGCGAGGAGCAGGGTTGCTAGAGGCCAGTTCGTTCTCCCCGGCTATGTGGCGCCGGAGGCGGCAGACCAATTCGATGAATACGCCAGACCGGAGGAGCATGCGCCGCGCCGGTCTGCTGCGGCTGAGGTTCAAAGATCGTGATCCATCAGGAGCGCAGGAGGCTCGTCGTCTTCGTTGGCCGAGGGTTTCGATTGCCGTCGAGTCTCGGGGAAGCTGAGACGCGTGTCCTTGTTCATCTGCCCGATGGCACGGATGATCTTCTCCCGCTCCCGGGGCTTCGTATCCTTGAGCGCATCGCGGAAGGTGAGATAGCGGAACAGCGCGGCAGTGAAGGCGACGGCCGGGATGCTAACGGCGGCGAATGTCGTTGAGTCCATCAAGTTCTGCGCCCTCTCCCTGACCGAGTGAGGGCACGGGGCAGCCTGGGCTCGGCCAGAACGTATGTACGGTCTGGCTAAACCAAGGTCCGGCCCCGGCTAAGCAGGATCTTGAGATGTCGTAGCAGTTAAGCAAATTCGCTGACACTAGGTCAGCGACAAACCAGTTCCAGCATCCCTCAGCCGGTGGGGAACACCAGAGGCCCTTCTCCGTTGCACCGATAGAAGGGCTGTCGCCAAACGCTGGTCAAGGTACCGATAAGCCTGTGGCTATGCAACTTTCGTCAAGCCCCATTGCTACACGACTGGCCTGGCGAACAGCTGAGTTAAACTCAGATTGGTCAGTTGCTTCGCAGTCCGCACGCCCGGACAGTGCTTGTGTCGGCCGCCAGGTTCTATGCGCCGCAACCGGTTAGGCGCTGCTGATGAATCTGCCCGCGGGTCGGCCATCGAGTAGCGTTCATCGCATAAATAGGTTGGCTCAGGAGTGCCGTTCGGGAGCGTTGGCGGCAGCGCCCGAGCCGTGGCCCAGCCCAACTCGACAACATCGTGAGGGACCAGAGACCTCAGACTCACTCATTTAGATGGCAGAATGCCCCGAACCTGAATCAGTCCGGGGCATTCTGGTTTCAGTCACCTATTGCGTATCCCTTCGATCCAGCGGCCCCAGATTTGCCGGGATTTGGTTGCGACCGTGCGGTTCTCGGCCTGCGGTTCCGCAGGCTTCGGCCCGAACTTTTCTTCATTCTCGGCCAGGCATTCATTGCACGTGTGGTGCATATCGCCACAGTCGTCTTCCAGGGCGTGGTCTTCAATCCAGTAGTCGGCGGCGTGGGAACGGCCAGCTGCGCGCAGAAGTGCCGCTAGGGCCTCGACTTCGGTGCACTGCAAGGTTGTTGCGACCGCACGCGAAACGTCGCCCTTGGCGAACATCTCAGCGAATTCGTCTGCGACGTAACTCAGTCTGATATTTGATCGCATTGTTGGTCCCTTTCGCTTCAGGGTGGCGGCCCCGTTGGTTGACGATCACCGATCGTACATTAGATTGATGCACTTCCCAAGCAGGGTTAACAGGTTGGTGATGCACGACTCAATCACCCTCTCGGTTTAGCGGAAATACGGGCATTCACTTAATATGCAATCGCACAGACGGCCGCCACCGTCCAACCGAAAGGAACCACAGATGCCTAACCTCAATACCCGCCTACCCAGCCTTCCCAGCCTGTTCATTCCGCGACCGACCAGCATCGCCGAATGGCATCAGCGGCTTGACGAGCGGTACACAGTGGCCCTGGAAGTAGCCGACAATACTGCCGCGATGGCGGAACGTTTCGTCAGCCTCGGCCACTACGATGCTGCGCAGTCTCTCTTCGACGAGGCCACCACCTACTTCGAAGAAGCCAAGGCCATCGCGTCGATGCGCCTGCCCTGGACCAACACGTCCAACTGCTCGTGACTCCAATTCCGCAGTGTCGCAGAGTCGCCGATAGACTTCAGCCGTCGGCGTCGTGCATCCACACCACGCACGCCGGATAGATCCGAGGGCAGCAGCAGGCGAGATAACGCCGCGCGCCCTCAGCAGACGCCCACGCTCCCAGCGCCCCTTGCTGGTCGCAGCGTGGGCGTCTCGCTTCCTCGCCCCTCCCCCGGCAGGCCGCCCCCGCACACATTCTCAACGCTGATTGGCGGATGAGGTCCGGCCGCCACGGGGATGGGCGAGGGCGGCCAGCTCACACGGCGCGGCCCCCGATCCGGCCGCCAGGTGCGCCCGGCGTACGGCAAGGAGGCACTCAAGGTGCCAGGCAAGAGCAAGACCAGCCCCGCATCCATCGACAAACGCAAACGCATGGCGCAAGCGCTTCAGCTGCGCGAGACCGGAGCGAGCTATCGGCAGATCGCGAAGGCCCTCGACATATCGACGTCGACCGCGCACGCGTACGTCGATGAGGCGATGAAGGAACTGACCCGCGAGCCCGCGGAGTCGCTACTCCAGCTCGAACTATCTCGCCTGGACGCGATGCTGCTCGGCATCTGGCGACAGGCATCTCGCGGCGACTTACAGGCGATCGACCGTGCGCTGAAAATCATGGAGCGCCGCACGAAGTACACCGGTCTCGACCAGCTGGCCGCGCTGAAGATGGCGCAGGACGGCAAGGACATGCCCGCCGTGGACGCGTGGCTGGACGCGATGCTCGGCAGCGGCGCCAGCGACCTCGACGACCTAGGCATGGCGGCGTGACCGCGATCCGGCCGCTCGTCGGCAAACAGCGTCTCGCCGTGGCGAACTCGACCGCCCGCCTGAATGTGTACGAAGGCAGTGTCCGCTCATCGAAAACGATCTGCTCGCTGATCGACTGGATCCGCTACTGCCGCAAGGGACCGTCCGGCACGCTGCTCATGACCGGCCGCACCGAGCGCACGATCATCAACAACCTGATCCTGCCCATTCAGGACATGCTCGGTCCGGGCCGCGTTTCGATCAACCGGGGCAACGGCACCGTCAACATCTGCGGTCGCACAGTGATTCTCGTTGGTGCGAACAATGAGGCAGCCAGGACGAAAATTCAGGGCCTCACCCTGGCCGGGGCGTACGTCGATGAGGCGCCAACGCTGCCCGAGAGCTACTGGAACATGCTGTTCTCGCGGCTTTCGGTACCGGGCGCGCAGATGTTCGCTACCGGCAACCCGGAGTCGCCGCGCCACTGGTTCAAGACGCAATGGCTTGACCGGGCGAAGTTCTGGATTCAGGACAACGGCAGTATCCTGGACCGCCGAGCCGACTACGCGCGACTCCGAGCCGGCGATCCGGACCGGCCCTTGGACCTGCATCGGTTCACGTTCATCTTGGACGACAACCCGAACCTCGACCCGGACTTCGTCGCTTCGCTGAAATCCAGCTATACCGGCGTCTGGTACCTCCGATTCGTGCTGGGCAAGTGGGTCGTCGCCGACGGCGCGGTCTACTCCGCGTTCGACGAAGCGAAACACCGCATGCCTTACAAGGAGCTTCCGCCGATGTCGCGGGTGCTGGCGCTGGGGATCGACTATGGCACAACGAATCCGACCGCCGGAATCGTGCTCGGCCTCGGCCCGGACGGGCGGCTGTACGCCATCGACGAATGGTCGCCGCCGCGCGGCACCGATGCGGAACTGTCTGCGGCTCTGTCGGAATGGCTGCGCGACACCAAGCACGAACCTGAGTGGGTGTTCGTCGACCCAGCTGCGGCGAGCTTCAAGCTTCAGCTGTACCGCGACGACACTGCCCGCGTCGCCGACGCCACGAACGAGGTGATCGACGGTATCCGTACCGTGGCGGCGCTGTTCTCCACGGGGCAACTGCTCATCTCCGATCGCTGCGAACGGCTGCTGACCGAGATCCACGGCTACGTCTGGGATTCGAAGCAATCGGAGAAGGGCATCGACAAGCCGATCAAACTCGACGACCACTTCGTCGATGCTCTCCGCTATGCAGTCGTGTCCTCGCAATTCAGCTGGTTCTCACAACTTCTGACCCCGATTCTCTCAGCCAAGGAGGCAGGGTAGACATGCCGTTGCCTAACGCCAACATGCCGTGGCCGCCGCGCCACCTCGCGCCCGCATTCCAGATGTTCGCCACCTGCCAGGTGTGGTGGGAAGGCGACGCCGAAAAGCTGTCCGCAAACCACGGCGAGCCCACCCGCTCGGGCATCGGCGGCACACTGCGCGATCGGATCAAGCGCCTGTTCTGGGGCACCAAACCCGATGTGTCGAACCAGATTCGGCAGATCCACATCCCGGTAGCCGCCGACATCGTGCAGACCGCCGCGTCGCTACTGCTGCCCGACCCGATCGCCTTCCGCGTGGCGAAGGATGACGAGGACGCCAACGACGAGGCGCGCGAGCGGGTCGACAAGATCCTGAACTCACCGCAGATGCATTCGGCGATGCTGCGAGGCGCGGAATCCGGTTCGGCGCTGGGCGGCGTGTACGCGCGGATTGTGTGGAACGCGGCGGTCAAAGACCACGCGTGGCTGGATTTCGTGGACGCCGATCGGGCCGCGCCTGAGTTCATCTACGGGGAGCTGGCTGCGGTCACCTTCTGGGAAGTGATGGATCAGAACGAATCTGAGGACCGCGTCCTGCGGCATCTGGAGCGGCACGAGCCCGGGTACGTCGAATACCACTCCGACGGCACCGAAACGCAGGTGTACGGGCGCATCTACCACGGACTGTACGAAGGCACGGCAATCACTCTCGGCCGCCAGATCGACCTGACCGAACACCCTGAGACCAAGGGGATTCCGGTCCACGAAGAGGGCTACGTCGACACCGGCACCGCCGGCCTGACCGCTTTCTACTTCCCGAACGCGTTGCCCAACCCGGTCTTTCGAGGCAAGGGCACCCTCCAGCACTTCGGCCGCTCCGATATCGGCGATCCTGCCGTCATCGGCTTGATGGACCAGATCGACGAAACTTATTCGTCGCTGGCGCGGGACGTGCGCCTGGCCAAGGCCCGGCTCATGGTCTCCGAGCACCTGCTGGAGGTGAAGGGGCCGGGCAAGGGCACGATGTTCAACGTCGAGCAGGAGGTGTACGAGAAAGTCGGCGGCGTCCCGAACGGAACCCCGGTCATCGAGGCGCACCAGTTCGCGATCCGGGTCGACGACCATCTCCGCACCGGCGAAGGGTTCCTGCGCGCGATCCTGCGGCGAGTCGGATTCTCCCCGTATACGTTCGGGCTGTCCGACGATTCCGGCGCTGCCATGACCGCGACCGAGGTCGACGCCAAGAAGGACGCCACCACCGCGACATTCAAGACCCGCTCCGGCATCTGGAAGGCAGTTCTCGCCCGCGCCACTCGCACGCTGATCGAAGTGGACGCCGCCGTGTTCGACACCGGCGCGACGCTCGGACAGGAACTCGAAGTGCGCTGGCCGCCCGCCGCCCGGCAGTCGCTGCTGTCCATGGGGCAGACCCTCCAGGCGATCGAGTCCGCGAAAGCGGCATCGACGGAATGGAAGGTCCGCTACCTGAATCCGGACTACGACGACCAGCAGGTTGCCGATGAAGTCGCACGGATTCTCGACGAAGGCGCAGTCGCCGACCCGCTCACACTCGGCCCGGATCAGCCATTCCCCGAACCCGATCCGGCCGAGGACGCCGACGAGGTGGACCCCGAAAACGACACCGAGGACGACGGCGAGGAGCTGCCGTTCGCTGCATAACGGAAGGCGGCCTGCCCATGGCATTCGAGCCCGCCGCCGTCGCGGGACTGCAAGACGGAGTCGCCCAGATCTACGCCGACGCCGAGGTGCAGTTGCTCGCCCGCGTCGCCAAGGCGATCGAGAAGGGCATCGATACCCCGCAGTGGGTGAACGTGCAGCTCAGCGAAATCAGCCGACTATCCAAGGAGGCCCGCGGGTTCCTGCTGGCGCTCGATCCTGTCGTCGCAGAGCAGATCGAAGCGGCTCTCACGTCCGCACACGCAACCGGCATCGCTGCCGCCGACGGTGACATTCCCGGACCGCGATCCAGTACACCCGCCCCGATTGTGTCGCAAGAGGCTGTCGCCGCACTCGCAGCCGAAACCACCGCGGCTGTCGTCGGCACGCATTCGCAGATCCTGCGATCGACGATCGACGGCTACCGGCAAGTGGTCGCCGAGGTCGCGGGCCGCATCGTTACCGGTGTCGGAGACCGCCGGGATGCCACTCAGGCGGCGCTGGACAGATTCGCCGCCCGTGGCGTGACCGGATTCCGCGACAAAGCTGGACGCAGGTGGCGGCTCGACACCTACACCGAAATGGCCGTTCGCACAGCGGCACTGCGCGTTTTGAAACAGGGTCATACGGACCGGCTGGTGCAGCGAGGCTACGACTTGGTCGTCATCTCCTCGCACCCGCGGCCCGCGCCGCAGTGCAGGCGATTCGAGGGCCGCGTCGTCTCGCTCACCGGCCGCACCCCGACCGGGAAGGTAGAGACTACCTCGCCGCTGACCGGCGCGGCAGTCTCCGAAACGGTGGTCGCGACGATGAGCGAGGCGGAGGGCGCCGGCTTGCATCACCCGAACTGCAAGCACACCCACACGTTGTGGGTGCCGGGCGCGCCTCGCCCGAGAATCGAGCCGTACGACGAGCAGAATTACGCCGACGAGCAGAAGCTTCGCCGTCTGGAACGGTCAGTGCGAGAAGCGAAACGGCAGCAGGCCGCCGCGATCACCTCGGCCGCGAAGAAGGCGGCGGCCACGAAAGTCCGTGCGCGCCTATCCGTGGTCCGTGATCACATCGACCGGACCGGCGTCCCGCGCCGCCCGCACCGCGAGCAACTGCGCAACGGCGACGCAGGCAACGCGCACACCCTGACGACGCTGACCCGCAACTCGAACCCACCCGAGCTCGAGATCCCGGCCGCGATGCCGGTTCGGACGGTGGTGTCGAAGTTGACGCGCCGCAAGCGCGAGTTGGAGCACCTGGACGACCGGCAGCTTGCCGATCTCGCCGAGAAGGCCGTCACCGATTTCGACATGGACCTCCTCGATCGCATCGAGGCCGAAGACCGGCACCGAAGCAAGCTGGTCGCCAAACGGGCGGAGAGGTGGGCCGGGTACGAGCGCAACTACGACGAGCTCATGACCGAAGGCTGGGACCACGAATCCGCGGTCGAGAAGGCATACGGCATTTCGGTGAAAACCCAACGCTCGCAAGCGGCTATCTCGATGCTGCGCGGGCAAGGGTACGAGGGGAAGTCGTTCAACGACCTGGCCCGCCACGCGTTCAAGGACCACGCCTACCAGCATTGGTTGCGCGCTGAAGAGGCGACGAACGGCTACATGCTGAGCAAGGCCGGGCAGGCCGCCGGTATCGATCCACGCTCGCTATGGTTCGGGAACGCCAAGACCGCCGAGAAGTACGCTTCGGAGGAGCTGCGCGCCTACTGGGACCAGCACGGTCGCCCGACGCTCGATGAGGTCAAAGCCGACCTGCTCGACCCGCAGCAGGCTGACCGGATACGAAGTGCAAGAGGAGATTTCCTGCGATGAGCGGCCACGACCTCTACCGCGCCTATCAGGAGGGATTGGCGGCGGCCGGTGAGGTAGGTGCGGTGAACCCGTACGTCCCCGGCGCGCCCGGCACTGCCCGCGCGCTGCTGGCGAACATGTGGTTGCGCGGGCGGCTCAAGCACGCGTTGGAAGTACCCGACGACACCTAGAAGCAACGCCATACTTCGATACAGCTGAATGCTGTATCATTGGCTGTATGACGAAGTTGACCATCACAATGCCGGACGAGCTGGCTCAGGCCGTGCGCGATTCCGCTGACGGCAATGTGTCCGAGTACATCGCCCGCGCGGTCCGTCAGCGCCTCCTCGAAGAGGACCTGCGCACCCTCGCCGAATTCGACGCCACCCATGCCCAGCCCGAGCTGGCCGATCAGTTCCCGCAGGAGTTCGGCGAGTGACCTACCCGGCCATTACGCAAGGTCAACTCTGGAAGGCCGTCAGCCCTGTCGGAGCGGACGAGGCGACCGTCGTCATCCTCGAAGCCCTGCCGGGAATGCTCGGCCGCCGCAGACTCCTCGCTGCACGAGTCCGCCCCGACCGGGAAGTGCCGTCGGCGATGAAGCTGCTCACCGTTCCATTGGACGAGGGTTTGGTCATCGCCGCCTACGACATCGCCGCATTCGACAAGGGCTGGCTCAAAGAGCCGTCCGGCCAGCTCACCACCGCCCAATTGGACCGCCTAAAGGTCGCTCTCCGAGCACGATTCAACCTCTAACTACGCAGACCATCAAGGCCCCTGGCACGCGCTGGGGGCCTTTTTCGTGCGCTCACCCGGCGTGAGCGTGCTCTATCAACCAGCACCCCAGGAGGGTCCGCAATGACCACTGCCCCGAACGCTCCCGCCGAGGTCGAAACGACTCCAACCATGCGCACCGAACCCGATGAGGCTGCCGACGCTGGCGCCTCTGACGGTGCACAGGGCGGCGAACAGGTTTCGGACGACGCCAGCACCCCGGAGACCGACGAGAGCGCGACGGATGAGCCGAAAGGCAGCCAGGCCGACGATCCACGGTTGCGGTCCGCGCGCAACGACGCCGCCAAGTACCGGACCCGTGCAAGCCAGGCCGAGAACGACCTGACGTCGTTCAAGCAGCAGGTCGGCAAGTTGTTCGGGTTCGTCTCCGAAGACGAGGCCAACGACCCGAAGAAGCTGACCGGCCAGCTCAAGTCAGCAGTCCAGGAAGCAAACGGCGCCCGTGTCGAACTGGCCGTCTACCGAGCCGCCGGTAAGGACATCGACGCAGATGCCTTGCTCGACTCCCGCGCCTTCGCCTCGGTGGTATCCAAGATCGACCTCACCGCCGACGACTTCACCGCCCAGGTGGCCGCCGAGATCACCAAGGCCGTCGAGAAGAACCCGAAGCTCCGCCTCGCCCCCGCAATCGAAGCCCCGAAGCCGCCCAAGCGGTCCGGCTCCGACACCAGCTCCGGTAAGGGCGAGAACTCCGGGCAGCTCACCTACGCGCAGTACCAGGCCCTTACTCCGGCCGCCCGCGCGAAGGCAGTCAAGGAAGGCCGAGCGAACCAGATCCTCGGCCGCAAGTAACCCCGCCGCACACATTCAAGGAGTGGCCGCATGGCTATCAATTTCATCCCCGAATTCTGGTCTGATCAGGTCCTCCTACCCTTCGAGGCCGACCTGGTTTTCGGTCAGCCCAAGGTTGCGAACCGCAAGTACGAGGGCACGATTCGAGAGAAGGGCGACACTGTCCACGTCTCGTCCATCGGCGATCCGACCGTCAAGAAGTACGACAAGAACACCGATCTCGAGATCGAGGACCTGTCGGACAGTGAGACCGCGATGGTCATCGACCAGGGCGACTACTTCGGCTTCCGCGTCAACGATGTCGACAAGCTCCAGTCGGCCGAGAACTTCGACGACCCTGCCACCGCCCGCGCTGGTTACAAGCTTCAGAATCAGGTCGACCTGTTCCTGTACAACCAGCTCAAGGCCGGTGTTCTCCCCGCCAACAACCTGGGCCGCATCACAGTGACCGAGGCAGAGCCCGAGAAGGCTACAGCCGGTCAGCTGAGTTTCTACCGCGTCGCCGTCAAGCTGCGCGAGAAGCTGGACCGCGCTTCGGTTCCCAAGACGGGCCGCTACCTAGCGATCCCGCCCGAGCTGCTGTCGCCGCTGCTGTTGGACGCGCGCTTCATCAACGCCGAGAAGCTGGGCAACGCTGGCCCGCTGCTCAACGGCACCGTTGGCAGGATGGCTGGTTTCGACATCCTGGAATCGAACAACATCAACAAGGTCGGCGGCATGACTGCCGCCAAGGACGACTACGTGGTCGTCGCTGGCATTTCCGAGGCGCTGTCGTTCGCCAACCAGCTCTCCAACGTCGAAACGCTGCGCGCCCAGAATCGATTCGCTGACATCGTGCGTGGCGTGAACATTTACGGCGGCAAGGTATTCCGCCCCGAGGGTCTGGCCTCTGCTTCGGTGCTGCTGGCCCCGCCGGCCTAATCCACCGCCTGGAGCGGCGCGCCCCCAGACTGCTGATACCAGGTTGAGGGCGCGTTACCAGCCGTATCCGAGAAGGGGTTTCGTGCTCACCTACGCCACTGTCGACCAGCTCGCCGAGCACGTCACGGCGACCCAGCTCGACCAGCTCGCCGTCGGCGACGCCGCCCGCTACATCCAGGCGGCCACACAGATTGTGCGGACTGCCACGAAGAACGACCTGTACGACGTGACCCCGGCCGGTACGCCGACGGACCCGATCCTGGCGGGCGCGCTGGCCGTCGCAACCTGTGCGCAGGTACGCGAGTGGATCCGCAACGACATCAACCCGCTCGCAGGTGCGGCCGGTCTCACCCCGACCGTCACCTCCGCATCCACCAACGGCTCATCGGTCAGCTACAACGGCACCGAACAGGCCGCCTCACGCGCCCGGCTGCTGGCCGAGCTGGCTGACACCGCCCGCACCGAGCTGCGCAATGCTGGGCTCGCCTCCTCGATGGTGGCCCGGCGATGAGTGACCCGCTCGCGATGTTCTGGCGCCACTGGATATTGGTGCGCCGCTACGTCGGCAACGGTGCGGCCGAACCGGAGTACGAAACGCCGACCGGCGAACGCTGCAACATTGCCGCCAAGCGGCAGGTTGTGCGCGACGGCAGCGGCGACGAGGTCACCTCGTCGACCTCGGTCGTCTTCCCGTCGACCGTCGCTGCGATCCCGCCCGGCTCGGAGCTGACCTTGCCCGCTGAATTCGGTGGAGGCACCGCAGATGTTCTCTCCATCTCCGTGTCTCACGCTGGCCCGCCGTTCCCGGACACCCAAGTCGTCTACCTCGAATAGAAGGAGCCCGCGCGATGGCACTGTCGATGCGATGGGACGGCGAGCAGGTTTCGGCCGCTGCCCGCGAGGGCCTGGAAGCCGGACTGTTCGAGGCGGCGGAAATTTTACTCGCGCAGGCGAACGCGCTCGTCCCGATCGAAGAGGGCACCCTCCAGAACTCCGGAACCGCTGAAGTCCGTGACGGCAAAGCGCGCGTGGGTTATTCCACGCCGTACGCGACGCGCCAGCATGAGGACCTGAGTCTCCGGCACGCGAACGGCCGCACCGCGAAATACTTGGAGAAGCCGCTCAACCAGTTCGGTCACGAGCTGGAAGCCATTGCACGAGCGGCCATTACCCGGCGGCTCGGGTCATGAGCACCGACACCGGCCGGTTCGTCGATGCCCTGGCCCGCTACCTCCACAGCGCCGGTATGGCCCGCTACCAGCCGGTCGGCACATACCCCGACGGCGATATCCCGGCAGTGTTCTTCAACCTGCTGCCCGCGAAACCGGAAGCGGCACTGGCGATCACCGTGTACGACGAGCAGTTCGACCGCGACGACCACAACCCGGACCTCTACGTCCAGCTCCGCTGGCGCACCGCCGGGAAAGACCCGCGCACCGTCGACCTCACCGCCGACGCCGCCAGCCGCATACTGCACGACCAAACACACCTGACCTTCTCTGGTGGCGTGCGAGTGCTGCTGTGCCGCAGGAAGGTTCGCGGGCTCACAATCCCCGATTCCAATGGCCGCTACGAGCGCGCCGACTCCTACGTTTTCACCCTCAACCCAGGAGGCACGACCCCGTGACTACTCTCCAGGCTCCGAACTCTGCGGGTATGTCGACCGCGCTCGCCCGCGACTACGCCGTCCAGATCGACATCAACTACGGCACCGAAAAGGCCACCCCCGAGTGGGTGTTCGTCATGGGCCTGAACAAGGTGTCGCCGTCCAACGACATCACCTTGCAGGACGACGGCGATATCCACTCCAACGGTCGCAAGTCGCAGATCGCGACCGCTATCGGCGAGAACCTGGAAATCGCCGGTCTGAGGAAGGGCAACCTCGCGGCTGGCTTCATCGCCGATCCCGGGCAAGAGAAGCTGCGCCTGCACGGCGAGGAAATCGGTGCCGCGAACACCGCGCACGTCCGCTACTGGCGCACCGACGGGATCGACGAGGCCAAGGAAGGCTACTTCGCCGTCAAGTGGGTCTCCGCTGCCGAGGACAAGGAGGGTCTGTACGGCTTCACGTGCTCCTTGACCGGTAAGGGCCAGCTCAAGAAGATCACCAAGCCGATCGCGCCGACCACGAAGACCATCACCCTGCCGACCTCGACCGGCGGCACCTTCACCGTCACCGTGGACGGCCAGACGTCGACCGGTATCGCGTACAACGCGACTGCGGCTGCCGTGAAGACCGCGCTGGAGGCGCTGTCGACTGTCGGCGCGGGCAAGGCCGAAGTGACCGGAAGCACGGGCGGCCCCTACACCGTCGGCTTGCCCGGCACCGCGACGACCGTGACAGCGTCGGGCTCCAGCCTGACTCCGCCCGGCAGCACCGTCACCGTCGCCTAACAGAGAGGCACGCATCGTGCAGGAATTCGACGAGTTCTTCGACCCGGCCCTGTATCTGCCGGTGCGCGACCACCAAGTACGCATCGGCGCCCCTTCCGCGTGGGACGGGCTGCGGTTGCGCAAGCTCCTCGCCGACCTCGACGCGCTCACCCCCGAAGTGGAGCGCGGCGAGGTGCGACGGCTGCTCGGGGACGCATGGGACGAACTCGATCAACTCGGGGCAGACTCGACCGTCGTCGCGCTGGCCGGGCGTGCCGCACTGCTGCATTTCGGCAAGAGCCCGGATGCCGCGGCGGCGTTCTGGAACGGGGAGATCGACCCCAACGGCGACAGCGAACCTGGTATTGCCGTGGATGATTCAGCGCCGGGCTACCTCGGCGCGGACGATCCCGGCGGAGGCCCGATCGACCCGGCAACCGGCCTGCGCGCCTGGTTCAACCCGCCGGAGCTGGCTCCGATCAACGCCACCGCCCCCACCCTCACATGGAGTGAGGTGCTGGCGTGCTGGAGCGAGATCGAACTCGACATGCACTCCATATTCGGAGTAGACGTCAATTCCGGTGTGCTGCACGAACGTCCGTGGCGCTGGCTCGAGGTGCGGATCCGTGACCTCGCCAGCACGCCCGGCACACGGCTACACCGCGCAATCCTTCCCCCTACCGTGTGAGGACTACACCTATGGCCGCGCTGCGCGACCTCTCCGAGTTCTACGACCCGGACCTCTCGCTGCCGATCGGCGGCGTCATCTACAAAATCAAGAGCCCCGGCATCAGCGAGGCCGACCGGCTGCGACTGCTCATTCTCGACGAAACACTCTCCGCCGCACAGGAATACGAGGAAATCCGTAAAATCCTGGGCCCGGCCCGCGAAGAAATGGCACGTAACGGCGTGCCCGACACGATGGCGATGCACGCAGGCCGCACCGCGTTGCTGCATTTCGGCGGCAGCCCCAGCCTGGGCCGCGTCAACTGGCAGTTCGCCCAGCTCGCCGACTTTGTCGACATCCAAGCGGTTCTCGACTCCTCCACGGCCGATGACGAGGCGGAAGCCAGTCGCGTCGAATAACTTTGAACGGAGCCGCACATGGAAACACGGGTCGGCGGCATCTATGCCGAACTCTCCCTTGACGACTCCCGCTTCCAGCGCACCCTCAACCGCGCTGAGCAGGGCTTCACAGGCCTCCGTAGCGCTGCCGAACGGGCCGCCGGTCAGGTCGACCGCAGCTTCAGCAATACCGGCTCCGGCATCGAACGAGGCGGGCTCGGTGCCCGCAACGCTGCCCGTGACGTCCAGCGTGTCGGCGACGCCGCGCAGAACGCTGCCCGCGACGTCGACCGCATCGAACGATCCGCGGGGCAGGCCGCCAACGCAACTCGCCGCATCGACCTTCCTGCCGGCCTGGCACAGTCGGCGTCTCGCGCTTCCGACGCGCTGGGCAGGCTGGGTGAGCGCGCCTCCGGTATGGCATCGGCTGGCTCATCGATGGGTGACTCGTTCGTCGGCGGGTTTGCGGGCAAGCTCCAAGGCCTCGGCGGCAAGGGCGGCCCCATTGCCATGGCGCTGGTCGGTGTCGCGGGCGTCGGTGTCGCGGCCGGTGCCGTGCTGGCTGGCGCTATTGCCGACGGGATGCAGATGGAGAAGGACGCCGCCCTCATCCAGGCTCGTCTCGGTGTGTCAGACGAAACCATGACCGTCATCGGCACCGCGGCTGGTGATGCGTTCTCGACCGGCTGGGGCGAGTCGGTCACCACCAATATGGAAGCTGCGCAGGCAGCGATCGAATCTGGCTTGCTCAACGGCACCGAAACCGCCGGACAGATGCAGCCGGTGATCGAAAAGCTGACCGTCGTCTCCGACCTTCTGGGGGAGGACATTCCGAGCGTCGCCCGGTCCGCCGGTCAGGCCATCAAGAACGGCATCGCCAAGGACGGCACAGAAGCCTTCGACCTGTTGGTCAGGGCCCAGCAGAACCAACTGAACGTTTCACACGATCTGCTCGATTCGTTCGACGAATACTCGACCGAACTTCGCGCGCTGGGACTGGTCGGTGCGGAAGGGTGGGCGCTCGTCGCGCAGGGCGTGAAGGCCGGTGCCCGCGATACCGACGTCGTCATCGACAGCCTCAAAGAGTTCAAACTCCGCGTCACCGACGGAACCGCGGAAGGCGCAGCAGGCTTCGACAAGCTAGGCGTCTCCGCCGCGGATGCGCAGAAGGCCATGGCTTCCGGCGGCGAGGCAGCACGCGACATGATGGCGCAGCTGCTCCGCGGGCTCCAGAAGCTTGAGGACCCACAGGACCGCTACAACGCTGCCCTCGCGCTGTTCGGAACCAAGTTCGAGGACATCCAGGGTGCGGCGTTCGCGCTGAACCTCGATACCGCTGTCCAACAGTTCGGGGATGTCGCTGGCGCCGCTGACAAGGCAACGCAGACAATCGGCGACACCACCGCGCACCGATTCGAGGCCGCCAAGAATTCCATTACCTCCGCGATGGATGATGTGAAGTTCTCCATCGCCGAGGCGTTCGGGCCGACCTTGCAGCAGGCCGCCGACTGGGTCTCGGTCCACAGGCCGGAGATCATCTCGTTCTTCACGCACCTGGCTGACGCCGGGCTTGCCTGCCTGGACGGGCTGATCACTTTCGGCTCGGGTGCGCTGCGCATGTTCGCGACCCTGCAAGAGGGCATCGGCGATTCGATGGGCAAGGCGCTGGATGTGCTGGGCGGGTTCTCGTCCAAGCTGGGCGGCATCATCAAGCACATTCCAGGCATGAGGGGTGTCGGCGAGGCCATCGAGGGCGGCGGCAACGCAGCCCAGTGGTACGGCCAGCAGATGGACCAAGCCGCGGATCGCGCACGCGCGCTCGCCGACAAGCTCGACCCGGCCAAGCCATCCATTGATTCGATACGCGAGTCGGTCCGTTCGGCAGGCGAACAGGCTTCCGGCGCAGCGGAAATGACTCGTCTGCTCGGTGGCGCGATCTCGGACATCCCTGACGGCCGCACGGTCACGGTCACCGCGCTGACCGATGAGGCGAAGCGCAACCTGGAAGCGTTCGGCTTCAAAGTCGAGAACCTGCCAGACGGCACATCAACCATCGTCGCGCAGACCGACCAGGCGCAGAAGGTCCTCGACCAATTCATCGCGCATAACAGCGACCGCAAGATCACCACATACACGACGAACGAGATCCGCGACGTCCGCGTGCAGGCAACGCGGAATGTCGGCCTCGACCCAAGCGACGGTCTCGTGCAGGGCCCGATCACAATGCCCGACGGCACGAACCGCGCCGCAGGAGGCGTCGACCTCGATCGGTATGCGGACGGCAAGCTGCCCGACACCGCTGAAATCAAGCCCGCCACAGGCCGATTGGTGCAGTGGGCGGAGCCGGAAACCGGCGGCGAAGCGTTCATCCCGCTCGCACAGTCGAAGCGATCCCGCTCGATGAACATCCTCTCCGACGTGGCGAAGCGGTTCGGCTACGATCTGCTCCGGTTTGCCGACGGCGGAATCACGGTCGGAACGGTCGGCCAGAACGGGCTGGCCGGTGCCACCGCGTACGCGAACACGATGGCCGGAACACCGTATGCGCTGGGCGGATTCGGTCCTGACGGCATCGACTGCTCGGGCTTGGTCTCGGCGGTCGTCAACAAGGCGATGGGCCGCTACGCCTACGACTCGCGCATGTCGACTGGGTCCGAGGGCGCATGGCTGACCAATCTCGGCGCACAGCTGGGCAAAGGCGCCGCGGGAACTCTGCGGCTCGGCTGGACCACGCAGGGCGCGGCGGGCGGTCACACGGCCGGAACCTTCCCTGACGGAACGAATTTCGAGTCCAACGGCAACCAGGGCGTCGTCATCGGCGGCAAGGTCGGAGCGGACGATCCGATGTTCACCGATCACGCCTTCTTCCCGTTGGGCGGCGACGCAGGCACAGCCGCGGGCGTCCCATCCACGCTGACCGGCGCGGACGGCAGCGCCTCGCCCGCGGCGAGCACACCAACCGATGCCAGCGTGACCGCCACCGACGGCACCCGTGTCTACGTCACGAACTGGCCGGATTCCCTGGGCGGCAAGACAACCGAGCGGACACCACTGGCCAGCTTCTCGGCACGGTTCTTCGCCAACGGTTCAGAGAATCACGTCGCGCAGATTGCCAAGGGCGGCGACATGCGGGTGTGGGCTGAGCCCGAGACCGGCGGCGAGGCGTACATCCCGCTGTCGGCCGCGAAGCGGGCACGCTCCACCGACATCCTGCGCAAGGTCGCCGACCGGTTCGGATTCTCCCTCAGCCCGTACGCCAACGGCGGTTTCGGTGGTGTGGGCAGCTCCGGAGACGGCGGCGTGCACACCGGCTCGTGGACGGTCCTCACCCAAGGCGATCAGGGCGATATCCCGTTGTCAACCCCCGGCAAGTCCGGCGGGCTCAACGGCGTCGCTCAGGACGCCTACCGGGCGGTCAGCTTCCTGGTCGGCGGCGCGCTCGCGCTGCGGTCCGGCTGGGACGAGGACGGCAGGTTCGTCGGCTTCGACACCAGCAACACGGCCATTCCCGGGCTGGACGGCCAGCTGGAGGAGCTGGGCACAAAACTCGACGAGATCGTCGCAGCGGCCCAAAAACCCAACCCCGTAGAGGTTTCGGTCGACATCGACTCCGGGGCACGCACCGCGAACATCAACATCACTCAGCTGGGGCTCTAGGGCTCCAGCTTCTTCGTTAGACGGGAAGCTGCAATGGCAGTTCGCTACGAGCTGCGCGGCGTCGAGTATCCCGGACAGCCTCGAACCATCTGGCGTTTCGGCGACCCCGAATGCCCGCTCCGCCTCGCCCAGGCTCCCCTGGGTATAGGCGGAGCGCCGATGGCTCATGTCCGGCAGGCCAACGCCCGCCAAGCCGGTGCCACCTACCGAGGCACCAACCGAGAAATCAACCCGATCAGCATCACCGTCCGCATCGGCCCCGTGAAGCCCGGCGAAGAAGCGTTCGACCTGTGGAGCACCTGGCGCGAAAGCCTCGGCGACGGAACCAATCTCGCCGAATGGCACGTCATCTCGCCCGGCGGCGGCAACCGCTGGCAGTACGTGCGGCTGGAGACGGCCATGTCCGATCCGCCGTACGAGCTGCTGGACACCGTCGGCTGGTGCACCGAGGACGCGGTCCTCGTCTCCGACGAATCCTGGTGGAACGGCAAGCCCGTCAATCCGCCGGCCTTCGCTCCTGACCAGTTCGCAGGCCGGAGCATCCGCAACGACGGCGACGTTCCTACGTGGCCGTTCTGGCGGCTCACTGGTCCCGGTGCGTTCTCGATCGGCGTCGGCACCGAAAAGGTGCTGCTGCCCAGGCTTCAGCCCAACGAGGCGTGGACGGTCGAGACGAACCCGGAGTTTCCGCACATCAAGGACTGGACCGGCAAGGACGTGTGGAGCAAGGCAGGCAACGTCGCTTGGTACCAGAGCGTGCCTCGGAAAACGACTGTGCCGCTGAATATTGAGGGCGTCGCCACCACAGCCGATAGCCGCGTCGCGGTGTGGCTACCGCAGAAGTATCAGCGGGCCGCCGCATGAGCGCCCCGACGTACGCCCCACCCAATCCGTTGTGGCGGCCGAACACCAAGACGCCGCCCGCGTTCGACATCACCGTCTTCAATCAGGACTACACCCAGTCCCGCCCGCTCGGCCCGTACATCAAGGTGCGGTTCGGCTGGTTCTGGAATGTGCCCGGCACCGCTACGATTCAGGTTCGCGCGGATCACCCGCTCGCGGCCCGGCTGATGCAGTGCAAGCGTGACGTTGTGCCGATCCGCACCTACTACAACGGGATCCCCTGGGACGGCCGCGTGATGTCCGCGACCATCGAGGGCAAGCCCGGCGAAGAGATCGTCACAGCCACGTGCGTTTCGAACCTGTACTGGCTGCTCACGATCCTCGCGTGGGTCAACACGACGTTCCCGCCGGAGGTCCAGATCGGACCGACGGGCAAGCAGGACATCATGTTCGGCCCGGCCGACTTCGTGTTCAAGTACTTCCTCGCGAAGAACGTCATCCGGCTTCAGAAGCCGGTCTACATGAAGCTGCCGATCCGCTACGAGATCCCCGAGCTGCCACAGCTGAAGGACCTCAAGACCCTCGATGACATCCTCGCCGCCATCGACGATCTGACCGCCGACCTGTGCATCATCTCGGCCCGGTTCACCCAGCTCGACGAGCTGTACAAGACGACAGTCGATTCCGCGGATCTCGGCCTGTCGTGCAACTTGTGGACCCCGAAGGACGGGCCCTCGCCGTGGGTGTTCAACACCGACACCCTCGCACGCCTGCAGAACGTCTTGGACCTGTCCGGAGACAACTTCTTCTGGTTCATGAACCCCGGCAACATCCTCGGCCTGGCCGACCCGGACCAGTGGGGCAAGGCGCAGAAGGCCGGATACGTCTTCGACACCCACAAGAAGCGTGACCGCCGCTGGATGCAGTGGCGTACTGACTCCGGCCACATTACCAGCTACACGCGCGGTGTCAGCCACCCGAAGGCGCACACCGCGATCGTCGGCGGCAAGGCCCCGGAATTCGTCAACCAGGTGGTCGAGTGGGCCGCGAACGCAGCCATCAAGGCGCTGCTGAACTGGCTGCTGCCCGGCGCAGCGCTCGGTGACATCCTCGTCGGCGACCTTTTCGACGACATCTTCTTCTCCTACCAGAAGTTCGACGACCACAAGCTGAAGGCCGACCTCGGCCCGCACGCGTTCGGTGAGATCTTCGTGGACAACACCTCCGCCTACTCGCTCGACGGGCCCGCTATCGGCATGGCCGGGCTCAAGGCCGCAGGAGGCGGCGAGTCGCTGAAGCTGGAAGTCCAGGCAGGCGGCATAGACGGGCGCGGATTCTCCTTCGGCGAAGACGACGGCTCCGGCCGCCGCTTCACGGTCGGCGACATCATGACCTTCTACGACCGGGGAACGGTCATCGAGGACTACATCTCCGCCGTCGAGGTCGAAGACTCCCGAAACGAGAAGTGCACCGAGTTCATCACCATCGGCGACGACGGCGAAGTCAAGGACGCCTGGGAAAAGCTCATCGACCGCATGAAGGGCTTCGCCGGCCTGTCGCGCGCCATCGCCAACGGCACCGGCTAATCCCACCGGGTGGGATAGAGCTCAACGCACGTGCCAGCAGTCCTTGTTGCTGGCGGAATCGAGCAGGAACGGGTAGTCGATAGTGCCGGTTGGGAATGGCGGCGTCATCGTCATCTCGGCCACATAGTTCGGATCTTGTTCAGCAGGAGATACGTGACACTTAGGGCGGGGATCGGCTGACATGCAGTCGCCGCGCCCGTCCGTTCCGTGCGCTACGAACACGCCTCCGATATCACTGCACGAAAGAACAACTGGCGCAGCTTCAGGAGCGTCGCTAGTCGTCGGCGACGGCGCGATCGTCGTGGTTGTTGCTCCGGTTGTGGTCGCCTGCGTAAACGGCGTCGGCGGGGCCGTCGTGGTCGGCGCGACGTCTCGGCTCGTCGAGGAGGTTGACGTAGTCGTGGTGGTGGTCGTCACGGCGGTCGGCGTGCTCGACTTGCTCGGCCCCAGCATCAACCCGGCAGCAATGAACACCGCGAACGACGCGACGAGTACAACAACTCCCGCGAGGCGAGAGCCGATGTGCAGCAGGCTGATTCGCCCGCGTATTAACGCGACCACGGCGACGAAGAACATCGCAATCGAAACGATCGCGAAAACTCCACCCAGTGCGTGCAGCACAGCAAGTCCCTTCGAAGGCCGTAGGCAAGGCCCCGACTTCTCCTGGCTGGCCAATTAGAGCATGCCCAGGATCTGGCGCGCGAGGGACTTGAGTCCCCAATTTGCACGTGTCCCCATGAATCAATCAAAAGGAGGTTCCACAGTGGGTTGGAACGGGGATCCCTTATGGCTTGCAGACGTTTTGCGCGCCGAAGGGCTGAAAGTCGTTGAATCGCCGAGATGGCGCGAGCGGGGTGAGGGCGACTTCCGGAACATCTGGGGAGTCATCTGCCACCACACCGGCGGCTCGCGCACCCCAGCGACCGAAATCATGTACGGCACACCGGCATTGCAAGGTCTGCTGTCACAAATTCATCTCGCCCAGGACGGCACGGCCACCCTGTGTGGCGTCGGCGTTGCCTGGCACGCCGGACAGGGTGAATGGCCGGGCCTGCCCGAGGACAACGCGAACTTCTACACCATCGGCATCGAGGCTGCGAACAACGGCACCGAAGGCTGGTCACCTCAACAGTACTGGGCGTACGTGAAGGTGTGCGCCGCGATCTGTCGCCGTCTCGGCTACGGCGCGGATCGCGTTATCGCGCACAAGGAATGGGCGGGGCGCAAGCAAGGCAAGTGGGACCCCGGCGCGCTCGACATGAACCGCTTCCGCGCCGACATCCAGGCGCAGATCGAACAACGAAACGGAGGCTTCCTCATGGCACTGTCCGAGGCCAAGCAGGACGAGCTGTACAACCTGATCACCAAGGAACTCGGCTACCGATTCCAGTCCCGCTACAAGGACGAGACCGGCCACCAGTCCGACTACCGCGACTCGCTGGTCGGCTACGTCCTCGAAAACGACAGGAAGGTCGAGTCTTTCGACCGCTGGCGGCGCGAGAAGGACGAACGAGACAAGGCCCTCGACGCCAAGCTCGACGCCATCCTCGGCAAGCTCGACGCCTGATCACCCCGTCCCTGAAGGAGACCCCGTATGGGTGACCATTCCCTGCCCGCGCCGTCGCAGACCGCGTACCCGTGGCGCGCGACCGTGCGCACCGTGTTCCAGGTCGTTGTTGCCCTGGCCACCCTGATCCCCATCGTCGTGGTCACCGGCGGTATCCCCGCCACAGGCGCGGTAGCGGTCGTTCTGGCCGCGTGCGCGGGCATCACCCGCGTCATGGCGCTACCCGCCGTCAACGAGCTGCTGGCCCGCTTCGCGCCGTGGCTGCTCGCAGAACCGCCAGCCTGACCCGTCACCGACCTCAGCCGCGGAGGCCGCCCCTGATTTTTCGGGAGGCGGCCTCCGCCGTTCCTGCCCATGAATGGGAGGCCGGGTGAGCACCATCGCCCCCTACATCAACGACATCCTCACCCTGGCAGGCGTTCTCGCGGGCGCATTGGGCGTCTGGCATGCCGCCCGCCTCAAGACCAGGGTGGAGGCCCGCAACGCCACCGCCGACGACGACATCGAACGCAAGCGGCTCGACGGCGACCACCTGAAGATGCTGCTCGACGCTCAGCGCGCGGACTTCGAGTCCATCGTCAAGCCGCTGCGCGACGACGTCGACAACCTCCGCAAGGAGGTCCGCGAACTGCACAGCGTCATCGACGCTCTGCGCGCCCGCTACCGCCTCGCCGTCGACTACATTCGCCAACTCCTCGCATGGGCGCGCACACAGCCCGGCAGCGAATCCGCGCCCCCGCCACCGCAACTCATCGCCGACGAGGTGCCCCTGTGAAGCGTCTTATCCCGCCGCCCGAGGTTATGCCGATCTTCGGCGGATTCGTCGACACGTTCCTCAAGAGCCTGTTCGGCATCACCTCCGCGCACGGTTCCGCCATCGCCCAGCTGGAATCTCGCCTCGCGACCGGCGCGTCCTACGTGGACAACTTCAACCGCAAAGAGTCGAACATGCTGGGCAACGGCTGGATTCAGGGCGGCACGGGCCAAGGCCTCGGCATCATCGACTTCGCCGCCCGCCTCGACAACCACGGCTTCTCGACTGGCATCCGCTACGCCATCTGCCCGCAGCTGATGAGCGAGGACAACCACTCGGTTGCTTCGATCGTCAATCCGGCCGGAGTGATGGACGGCTGCCCCACAGCGCTTTTCGTCCGCGCCAACGCCGACCTCACCGAGTTCGTCTACGCCAACATCTGGAAGCGTTCGATCCAGCTCGGGCGCGGCACCCGCAGCGGCGACACCTGGAAGTTCACCGTCTGGAAGACCTACGCCAAGGGCGTGCAGGAATCCGACACGGTCGAGCTGGTCGCCGAAGGCACCACCTATCGGGTGATCGTCAACCGCACCAGCGTGATCGAGCACACCGACACCTCCGGCTACCCGGTCGACGCCACTCACCGCACCGTCGGATTCTCCTCAGAGACCCGCTTCCAGGGCATCATCCCCAACTACTCGTGGGGCCTGGCCAGCTTCGTAGCCCGCTCGGGCATGGGCAATCTCGCCACCACCCACACCGCCGCCAACGAGGCACAGGAGACCGCCCGCAACGCCCAGAACGTCGCGACCTACGCGCAGACGACCGCGAACGGCAAGCCGAACTTCAGCGACATCCCGACCAATATCCCGCTGTGGCAGAACATCAACGCCATCGACGATCCCACGTTCCCAATCGCGCAGTTGGTCACCTGGACCGTCGTGTCCGGCGGATACAACGCGCCCGCTGTCGGTTCCGAGATTGGGACCCCGGACTACTTACCCAAGACCAGAGTCCTCGAGCTGGGTTTCATTCGCGCGACCCGCGACCGCGACTACAACACCGTCGGCATGATCACCGGCCGGGGCGGCTGGGGCTTCGACCCACAAGCGTTCGCCGTCGCCGTGTTCAAAATGGATTCTGGATCCGGCAATCTCTCGAAGATCTGGGACAGCGGCGACGTCAAGAACCAGATCACTGCCGCCGGTACGCAATTCCGGCTCACCATGCCCGCGATCAGGGCCAAGCAAGGTGACGTCTTCGCCGTCGGCGTGCTCCAGATCTCGCCAAGGCCAGGCACATCGAACCGGCCCTTCGCCTGCGTGCATCAGAGCCAGCCTGCGCAGCCGCCGGGCGTGTACCCGCGCAACATCTACGGCTACGTGAAGAACCTCGACACCATCCCTGACTTCATCACGGCATCCGATATCGAACAGGGCCCATGGATTCCCTGGTTCGTCCTCGGATAGCCGCCCGTTAAGGAGTCCCTCATGACCGTCCTGTTCGACCATTTCAGCGATCTCGGGGACGGGCCCGTCGACGGCCTCTGCGAGATATGGCGGCCCACCCTGAGCCCGGACGTCGACCGTGACGGTGTCACCACGCCGAACCGGGTCAGCGTCGCGATCGTCGGCGGGAACCTCACCACCTCGGATCTCGACCCTGGCCCCGCCAGAGTCATGCTGCGGCTCGGCGGCTGGACTCGTCCCTGCGACATCGTCATTCCACAGTCCGCGACGCCGGTTCGTCTCTCGCCGCTGTTCGGCCAGTTCGAAGCGCAGCCGCCTCCGGTGGTTTCCGAGGCGTGGCAGGCCGCTGACACTGCTCGCGCTGCCCGCGACGAAGCGGTCAAGGCAGTCGTTGGTGTCCGCGACATCAGCAAGGACGCCGCACAGGTCGCCGCGAACACGGCAACAACCGTCGCAGCACGTGACGTGGCCGTCGCGGCGCGCGACGACGCTGTCGCGGCACGCGCCGCGGCTGACGCGTCACGCGACACCGCCACCCAGCAGGCAGAAGCCGCAGCGACGAATGCCGCTGGCGCCGCTGCCGACCGCGCCGCTGCCGAGACCGCCAAAACCGACACTCTCACTGCCCGTGACGCGACTGTGGCAGCACGCGATATCGCGACCACAAGGGCGAGTGACGCAGAGAAGTCAGCGGCCGACGCACTAAAGGCCGCACAAGACGCGACAGCTGGCGGCGTACGTCCGAGCCGTACCATCACTACCGTCGGCGGACTGTCCGGCGGCGGCGACCTCAGCGCCGACCGTGCCCTGTCCATCGCACCGAACGGCATCACCAACGCGCACATCGCAGATGGCACGTTGTCGCAGACCAAACTTGCGTCATTGGGCCCGATCAGCGACGCCATCGACGCCCGCGAACTCGTCTCCCGAAGGGGATCCGCGAACGGGTACGCGTCGCTCGACGAAAGCGGCAAGGTGCCTGCGACGCAGCTGCCCTCTACCGACGCAGTGCCTGAGGGCACAGCGAACCGGTATTTCACCACCGGGCGCGTGGCATCGACTGTCGCGTCACTGTTCGGCTCGACAGCGGGCACCGTGGCGCAAGGGAACGATCCGCGGCTATCGGATGCCCGCACGCCGAAGGTGCACGCGCACAACATCTCCGACGTGACGGGCCTCAAGGCAGCCCTGGTGACAATCGGCATGACGTCCACGACGGCGATGCGCGGAGACGGGATCCAGGTTGTCGCGTCACTGCCGAGCACACCGATCTCCGGTGTCCTCTACTGCATTCCGGAGTAGCTGATGCCCCTCTACGTCGACTCGCGGAAGATCAAGGCGTTGAACTCGGGCGAGCGGAAGATCAGGGAAGTGTGGACCTGGAGCGGTGCAGCATGGGCGAAGGTGTACGCCTCGATGCCACCGTTCGGATTCGTCGACGAGTTCGACACCGACACCAATACCGGCATCGGCTCCGCCTGGACAGTAGTTTCTCAGACCGGTGCGGCGAAAGGCCGTGTAGCACAAGGGCACGCGATGGTAGGTGCGACAACGGCCGCTTTCAGCCCTGTGCGCGAGGCTGTTTGGTTCCGACCTACCGACGTCGTGGCTCCCCAGGATGGTGTCGCAATCCGATTCCGTCTGACCAACCCGACCCCGTACAACGCCGCGAACAACAACGACACCGTCGTGGCCCTGCGCGCGACGAACGACGACAGCAACCGGGACTGGATCGGCGTTGTCTGCTTCGGCGGGACAGCGTTGAAAGCCCAGATCTACACCTGTGTCGGCGGAACGACCACCCCGCAAGGCCCGGTGGGGGCACTACCGATGAATGTCGACCTCGAAATCAAGGCAGTGGGACGCTCGTTCACTCTGATTCGGCTCGACACCGGCGCCACGGTCACTTCCTGGTTCGACGACAGCAACGTCACCTACATGGACGCCGATCACCGCGCGTTCAAGGTGGCATTCAGCGGCAACTGCCCCAGCTTCCAAGGCCAGTACAACTCGCCGGGCCTGGACCGATTCGAGGCCCGGCTCCCAGAGAACCAATCGGTCGTTTAAATACATTGCCTGCCACCGCATTTCGGCATCTCGACACTGAGCCGCAGAGCGGCGCCGGTTCCTGGCCACGACGGGCCGACGACTGACCCTGGCCCAGCTCGGGCCGACCGGCTACCGACCACTGCGCGTCCGCGACACCTTGTTCTGATCCCTTCAACGACAGCGCTCTTGATGTCGGCGGCAGGTTCGTGCGCGTAGGGGGCCGACGGAACCGCAAACGGTTCTTCTCGAAGAAGTCTTTGCGAAGGACTGTTTGCGGTTTACAGTGTGCGGTGTGACTGACGCGAACACGGGACCGGATGGCTCGAAAGTCGAAGCAGGCGTGGTTGTTCTGGATGCGAAGGGGCTGCGCGTGTTGGCGCACCCGGTGCGCGTGCAGTTGGTGGGGTTGCTGCGGAGGTACGGCCCGTCGACGGCTACCCGCCTCGCGGAACGGCTGGGCGTCAATTCCGGTACCGCCAGCTACCATCTGCGCCAGCTCGGTGCGGCCGGTTTCGTCGAGGAGGACACCGAACGCGGTAATGCGCGCGAGCGCTGGTGGCGTGCAGCGCATCAGACGACGCAATTCGACAACACCGAGCTGACCGAGCAGGAGCCCGAGGCCACGTTCGCCTACATCCAGTCCGTCGCCGCCACCCACGCCCTGGACACTCAGCGGACGCTCAACGAGCTACTGACGATGCCCCGCGTGTGGCAGGACGCCTTCGGCATGAGCGACTGGGCCCTGCGGCTCACCTCCGACGAGGCGGAGGCCCTGGGCCAGGAGCTGTATGCGGTCATCGCTCGCTACCGCCGAGATACGCCGGAAGCGACAGCGAGCGCTCCCGAGGAGGCCGAACGGGTCTCGGTCATTATGCATCTGCTACCCGAGCTGGATGTGCCGCCCACAGGCGCCGGCCCAGTCCCCGGCGAACGCTAGGAACGGAGATGCGTTGTAACCGAAGAGGTTCGGACGTCCATAACATACCCGGCACACGGTCCTTCCGATGGTTGCACCGGCTCCTGGCTGCCATGGCTCGTTCCGCTGACCGATCCTCGGATCTCGACCGTCGCATTGCAATGGTTCGTGCTCGTCATGATCGACAGCTCCCCACCTGGTGGTCAAGGCGCTCCCCTGGGCATTGGTAGGCCGGACCTGTGAGCACGACTTCGGAAGGCATGCAGCCGACTTCGAGAATCGACCACAGCAGCGGCCGAGAAATGCACCGATACTCAGTCACCGGCTAGATGCGACACTGGCTGTGATCAGGGCTTTCCGCCAGCGGCGCACACTTGCCTCCGAGACGCCGACACGATCGGCAATGGCGTAGTTGGACAGGTCGGTCGCGCACATCAATTCCTCTGCGACATCACGCGGTTCGCGTGACGCATCGGGAACGACGGTCCGCTCGTCGGTGCCTGACGCAGCGAGGCGCTCCTGGACCGCAGGCGCGTACGGCTCCGTCAATGACTCGGGCGCAACAGCTTCCGCGTCATCGTCGCACGCGGGTGCGTCGTCTTGGCACCGGGGTGCGACGCTCCGCGGGCTGGAGTACTCAGCTGGGCACTGATCCGGGGGCTCATATTCCATCGGCGCCAGCGGTTGGGCCGACTCCCCTTGTGCGGCGCTTTCTGTCGGCGACACGGCACGGCGCGTCGCTGACGCATGACGCGCCAGGTGCACGGTCAGGTGCGTCACGGCGACGAGCGCGACCGGCGGGACCGCCGCGACAAGCGCGGCGATCTGCGCGGGCATCGGCCCTTCTGGAGTGATCGCGTCGAGAACGTTGCCAGCGATCGAGACGGCCGCGCCGGACCCGAGCATCGTCCATGCGTACGCCGAGCCTTGGATAGCGACCACAGCGACCGTGGCGACCAGGATCAGGCCATCGACAATGAGCGGCCACAGGACAGGGACCGCGACGCCAGACCGGCGGGCTACATCGCTGAGCGCGGCGAACGACAGGACCGACGAGAGCGCGGCGATGATGACCGTGCCTACAGCAGCTGTCCGGGAAGGGGAGAGCATCGGATTGGTTCCTTTCGGGCGCTGGTGGCGGCCAGCTCTATGCACTGATCGGACTTCCGGGCCTTGTCTTGTCCCACTCGATGACCTCCAGCGAATCCCACACCGGCTTGTTACCGATATAACGGATCGGCTTCGGCGCGGGGTGAGACTTCGTCGGCCGGTTTACGTAGGAATTCCAGGTGGTCACCTTGACCTTGAGGTAGTCGGCGCATTGCTGGCTTGTCCACCAGCGGCTCGGATCATCCGCTGCGGGCGTGGTCAACGAGGGCTCCTTACGACGTCGTGGCGTACATCCACCGAGTGTACGGGGCCGTTCGGAGCTGTAGACAGTCACGCTGCTGCGGGTGCCTTCACGACAGCGGGCGTCGCGGCGATCAGGCCGCCAGGATTGAGCACGTTCTGAGCACGGGTTGTGGCGACATAGGCCAACATCAATTCGTCCTTGAGCCGTTTCGTGCTGCGACGCAACGCTTCCTCCGGTGACTGCCCGTCATTGGAGCGACGTACCCGCCAGTCGTGCACATGCTTCGACACCTCCTCCCCCGTCGGGGTGACCCGCAACCGGCCTTCGTCGCCGATCCACGCCTCGGACTGCCGAATCGCTTCAGCCGCAGCCTCGACGCCCTCAGCCAGGTCCGAGGCGAGGTGCACGCTTGGCCATTCGCGCCCCTTGGCCTTGTGTGCCGTCGCGACGATCACGTCCGCGTCGTCCTCGCTCACTACGCCACCCAGTGCGGCACGCACCTTCGCCGTCCCATACTTGTCGATCAGCGTCACAAGTACTTTCCAGTCCGCCGAATCGGTCGAGTCGTTGGCGTGCTCGACAACCTGTTCCCAAGTACGGAACGCCGCCAGGTCGGCGAGACGCGGCCTCGTCGACCCCCGCCGTTGCTCGTTCATCAACAGGGCGGCGTCGTAGCAGAACTGGACGGCGTAGCGGTTGTCGCCCATGAGATGCACGCGGCGTCCGGCCGACTGGGCCGCCATCACATGTTCGATGGCCGTGGCGTTGGTCCGGGCCAGGGTGACGCGTAGCCCGCTCGCGGCGTGATCGACAACGCTTGCGCGACCGGGGTTTCCGGTCAACCGCAGATCGTCGCCGAGCCGGGCCAGCAGCGTGTTCGCGGCGTCCGCAACCGGCTGACCGAACCTCCACGACTGGGTGAGGCGGCCCTCGACAGCGTCGCTGACCTGCGTCATGTAGTCGGTCGCGCCAGTGAAGCCATAGATGGCCTGGGCCTGGTCGCCGACGGCCACGAGCTGCAAATGTGCCTGGTCGTCGATAATGCCCGCGAGGACCGGGCTCGTGTCCTGCGCTTCGTCCAACAGAACGACTCCGCCGTCCGGGCCGACCTTCGGCCGCTCCAGGGCGAACAGCTTCAGATAGTGGGAATGCCCGAATGCGACCGCAGTCCCATAAGGGTCCTGCAGATCGGCCCAAATGGCTTGTGCGACTGGGTAGACGAACTTAACGAGCTGGCTGTGCAGGTCGCGGTCGTCCATGCCCGGGATGCGAGCGATATGCCGCTTGGTCAGTTCCGGGTCCGCGCTCTTGCAGAATCGGTCGACCGCGCCGAGCGCGTGCCGGGTGACTTCGTACTCGGTGAGGGTGAAGGTCTCGCCGCCCACGTGCGCGAGGAACCGATCGACATTCAGCAGTGTGCCGGTCTCACCGATCGGGATGCGAGCACCCCTGCGCATCCGGTTCAGCAGCGGCGCGTGCCGGGTCTTCGCGAGACTCCGGTACGCGAGGGCGTGTGCGGTCGATGCCGAGATGCATTCGGGGAACTTGGCTTCCGCCTCCTGCGCGATGGACTTGTTGAAGGCGATGTACAGGCCGGCGCGCTCTTGGGACTGAACGATCTCGGCGAGCTGGGTGAGCGTGGTGGTCTTGCCGGTGCCCGCTCCAGCGCGGACGCGGATCGGCTGGCCGGTCTTGAACAGGTCGTGAATGTGCAGCTGTTCGGCGGTAGGTGCGAATGCGCTCATGGTGTGGTTCCTCTCGGGTGTGGGGTGGCGGCCCCGTGATGGGTGGCCGGGCCTGACGGGCAGGCCCGGCCTGGGTGGCGCTGGGATGGGTTACCGGCTGAGGGCGCGTTGGCCGCCGACGCCGGTTTGTCCGAGGTTCACGCGCTGGGCGGCAGCGGCGCCAGCGGATGCGGCGTTGCTGTCGTGCCGGGAGCGGTGCTTGACGTCGGCGTACTGCCCGCTGTTTTCGGCTTCGAAGGCAGCGGCGGCGCGCTTGGCATCGTCCATCAACACCAGCGCGGCGCTGGGCTCCGATTCCGTGGCTGCGGTGCTCTCCGCTTCCCGGAGGCGGGCTCCGACTCCGGTGTAGAAGCCGCGCATCCAGGACATCCGGTATGCCTTCACTCCAACGCTGGCATGGCTGTTGGGGCGTTGGCGGGCGGCTCCGGCGAGCATCTGCGGGCACAGGGTGGCGAACAGGACTCGCAGGCGTTCGATGTGTCCGGCTGTGCCGTAGGCAATTTGGCTGCTGTAGTCGCCCAGCATCAACGGTTCGCAGTGCAATTCGCGGGCGAGGATATGGAACAGGAATGCCTGCTCGCGCTGATACTGGCCGCCGAGCGTGAAGCGTGCCATTTCGATCGGGGCAGGGCCTTGGCCGCTGCGCTGGCGGGCTTGGGCTTCGTCGATGCCGTACTTGGCGATCAGCTCGAACGCCTTGGCGGTGAGGGCATCTGCCTCGGGGGTGCCTGCGACGCTCTCGGCTTTCGCGAGGAGCTTGCGGACCTTGTCGAACATGTCCTGGCCGGACGCATGGGTCATCTTCGTTGGTTCCCTTCGGGTTTCGACGGCGGCAGTCGTGTAGGGGTGGCGGCCCCAGGTCTTCGTGTGGGTTATCGAACGTTCAACTCGGCGTGTGCACGGATGGCCTTCTCGACGGCGTCTCGCGCTTCGGCGTCATCGCCGCAGCGGCCCAGCTCGATGATTGCCGCGTCCTCGCCGTATTCGACGGTCCACAGGTATGACCAGCGGTAGGACGAGAACTCGACCCTGCCGACGTATTGGCTGATAGCGACCGTGCTGCCGACAGAGCTGTGGTCGTGCCATTCGGCGCTGTAAACGAGTTGCATTGTGGTCCCTCTCGGTTCGAGGTGGCGGCCCCGTGATGGGGTGATCGGGCCTGACACACAGGCCCGACCTGAACTGGACTGGATTAGGGATTCGCCTTGGCGTTGTGTTCGCGGATCGCGTCCTCGGCTGCGTCTCGTGCGTCGAGCTCGTCCTCACGAAACCCCTTGTCGATGATCGTCGGGCCGACGTTTAACGCGACGAGCCAGATGAATGCACCCTCGCGGTGCACGTATCCGACTAGGCCGAAGTAGTCGGCGATTTCGAGCGAACTGCCCGGGCCGAGGTCTTGCCACTCGGCCGTGTGTGTCAGCTGCATTCTGGTTCCTTTCGAATCCCGGTGGCGGCCGGGCGGGTGTCTGATTGGCCGGGGCTCCGGACCCCGGCCTAACTTGTCAGCGGCGGGTGAACCGCCATTCCAGGCTGCCGTCGCACGCTGGCCGCAACTCGAGGTCGTGCCAGTTCGTGTCGTCGGCGATGGCGAAGTCCCCTTCGTGACGGGTGATCGTGGCGAGATACACGCCCGGCGTGCCCCACATGACGACGACCTGATCGCCGACTCTTAGTTCGCTGAACAAGACTTGTTCGATGGTGTAGTCGGTCGCGGTGCCTAGCTTGACCTCACCGCTCCCGGCTTCGTACGCGGTCAAGATGGGTGTGCTCGGCTAGAGCATCTCTGGTTCCTTTCGGGCTACGGTCGGGGTGGCGGCCCCGTTGTGCCGTACATGATCAGAATACATTATATTAATGTACGGCACAAACAGGGCCTTTACGACCTCACGGTCGGCGCGATCGCATATCCGATGTGACCGGGGCGCGTTCCGTAGTTGGCCATATCGAATCCGCGAAGTCCGGCAACGGTGGCAGTCGCGGTGCGGTAGTCCGCCACGGTGTGACGGATGTCGGCGACGCCGCTAACGGTGCGTACGACGGTGTATCGAGTGTTCATGGGTTGGTTCCCTTCGTTGCGGGGGTGGCGGCCCCCATGGCGTTGTTGCCACATGTGAATGTACATTAGTCTAATGTACGGCGCAAGCAGGCGATATAGGATGCGGATTGATCGAGGTGGGGATGGCCGGGCAGCACGGGAACCATGCCATCGGTCGCGGCGAAAAGATCTCGATGGGCTGGCAGTCCTGGGATACGTGCCACACGGCGGTAACGTTGAGAGGTAGCGCGAAAGTCGCTTCGTCACACCAGGACCGAGCAGGAAGGGAACCCTCACACCTGGCATCACACCCGCCGTGGCGGATCGGGTGGCCAAAACATTAAAACCCCTCGTAGAGAGGGGTTTTGACGTGGAGCCGGTGACGAGAATCGAACTCGCACTCTCAGCTTGGGAAGCTGATGTTCTACCACTAAACTACACCGGCGCTGCCCTGTGGGCGCTCGACAGAGATTAGCAGAAGCGTCGAGGCGGGAGCCAACTTCCCAGGTAAGACGTCGCGAGCTGCGGCTAAGGCTCGAGGACGTGCGATGAGATCGGGTCCCACGTGAAGGTGCCCTCGGTCGGATTCGCGTGGACCGACAGGAAATGCAGCGTGTTCACCGGGAGTGTGGCCGGGGTCCGGATGGTCGACAGAGCGTGCTCCAGTGCTGCCGAGTCCCGGTCGGCGATGCCGTAGCCGAGCGAGACGTGGGGCATCGCCGGAGGCGGGGGCAGCGGGCGGTCCGGTCCGAAAACCTCTGCGGCAGTGGTGCGGACGGCGCTCAGGAGCTGTTTCCATTGCGGGTCCTCGGCGGTGGCCATTCCAACGCCCAGTTCGTGGAACCAGGGTCCGGTCATCGGGAGCGCGAACGGGGAGCTGTCCGCGGCGATGGCGGCGAGCGCCGCGGTGAACCGGTCGAGTCGATCACCGGCTACTTCGTTGTGCCACCACGGGATTCGAGTCACCGTCGCATGCTGCCAGCGGGGCTGCACTGCGGCGCAACCGTCGAATTCGGCGATCGCGTCGATCGCGGGCTGCACCGCGGTCGTGAACCCGGTGTCCGGGAAGACGTAGACATGCAGTGAGCCGTGAAGTTCCGGCCAGTCGAAATGGGTCGATTCGAAGAAGTTCCGCACGGAAACGGATCCTATGGCGTGCGGGTATGCGCTACCACTCTCGGCAGCGGGCGGTACGTCCCGAGAACGATACCGGGGTGCCGAGAATCCTTCGGGCGGTACGACTTCAGGGCGATGTCGGCCGGGGTGTGGCGGCGAGACGATGGCTGTGCGAGGGCCGGACGACAGGGAGGTGGCGGCGATGACCGGGAAATCGGGTGTGTACATCGGGGCCAGCGCGGCGGAGCTGGAGGAGAGCGGGGGTGTGGACAAAGCGGCGGGGCTGATCAGTCAGAAGGCGTTGTTCCATCGACGGGGACCGATCACGCTCGCCGGGGACGCATTGGTGTTGTCGGACTGGGGAGACGGGGGCGATCTTGTGTTGCGACGGACGGATATCGCTGCGGTGGAACGGAAATACACCGATCTGTACGGGCGGTTCATCGGTGGGTTGCTGGATTCCGGTAAACCGCTGATTCTGAATACCGCACCGGCCGGGGTGATCTATTTGTTGATCGATCGCAAGGAGTTTCTGGAGAGCACCAGGAACAAGGAATGGGGGTCAGCCATCACCCAGTGGCTCGGATGAGTCGTCCTCGCCGACGACCGGGCTCACCATCCACAGCCACCATCCCGACCGTGGGAACTGCAGGGTGAACGAGGTGATGTGATACTGCCGCGTGGCGCGGGTGATGGGATCGATGTGAGTGAGAAACCGCATTGCTCCGAGGTTTTCGGGCTGATTGTTCCACATGTCATGCCACCCCGGGGCCCGACTGCAGGCGCGGATGATCGACTCGTATACATCCTGGGCCATAAACCCCGTCGGCATCACCTTCAGCGAATACACGAAGTTATGCGCGAACTGTTCCCATTCGACGATCACCTCTCGGGAGACCGGATCCAGCAGCAGCCATTCCACGATGGTGTTGCCCGGTCCCAGGCCTGGGACCGCCTGGCGGGCGGCGGCATTCGCCGCCGTCACCCGCCAGGTACGTACGTCCTGATAGAACGCGGGGGTCGAAATGGCTTCCAGCGCCGACATCTCATGCGGGATGGGTTCGTCGTAATCCGGCAACTGCGGATTGCTGTACAGATTGGTAAAAGCCCGTGCCTGCGTCGGTTCGATTTTCAGGGCGGTGAGCAGCGCGGCGAGCACGCTCTGGGTGATGGGGCGTTTGTTGCGCTCGATGGCCGAAAGGGTCTCCTCGGAGATCGCGACCATTTTGGCCAGTTCACCCTGCGTGAGCTTGGCATTGATCCTGAACTCGCGGACGTAGGAGCCCAAGTTCCGAACTGACGACATCGAAAAGATCCCTTACTCCGACCCGGACAATCTGTACGGGTCGCAACCGTTGACTCCAGCTCGGCAACTATCCAATGCTGTAGGCGGTCAGGCAAACGAGCCTGGCCCGAACCGGGGGTCGGGGCGGGCGTCCGGCTCACCGGAGGGGAGAGCCGGGCGTCCGCCCCGTCGGCTGCGCCGACCCGGGCCGGGGTCGTGCGGCCCAGGGGATTACGGCTTGTGCCGCTGGGGGCGGGGCAGGTGCAAGCCGAAGTAGACGGCCGCCATGCGCAGAGCGAAGACCAATCCGGCCGAGACCATCGCCGCCGGGCCCGGGCCCGAGCCCAGCTGATGCATGCAGAGGTAGCACACGGCGCCGATCAGGGCGGCGATGGCGTAGACGTCCTCGCGCAGCAGCAAGGGTGGGAATTCGCCGCACAGCACGTCGCGGACGACCTCGCCGGTTACGCCGGTCATCACCGACAAGATGATTACGGCCACGGGAGTCGCGCCCGCCTCGATTGCCGCGCGGGCACCGATCACCGTCACCACCGCCAGGCCGATGGCATCGACCACCAGCAGCGATTTCCGCGGCAGCGTCCAGAACCGCAGATAGGCGATGGTCGCGAACCCGACCCCGCCGATCACGGTCAACAGCACCCAATCGTGGGTCCAGTACAGCGGGTATCGCCCGAGGATCACATCCCGGAGCGTGCCGCCGGAGATCGACGCCGCGAATGCCAGGGCGAGACCGCCGAACGGATCCATATTGGCTCGATACGCGGCCAGCACCCCGCTCGCGGCAAAGGCCGCGACACCGACCAGATACAGCACGTGCAGCATGCGCACATGATGTCAGCAACCTTTCGGCGGCCCGCTCCCCGATGCCCGGCGCCGAGGTAGACGCACTACGCTCTGTCGACGTGCTGCTTTCCGATCGCGATATTCGTGCCGAACTGGCCGCTGGCCGGCTCGGGCTGGAGCCGTTCGACGAGAAGCTGGTGCAGCCGTCGAGTATCGATGTGCGGCTGGATCGGATGTTCCGGGTGTTCAACAACACTCGCTACACCCATATCGATCCGGCACAGCGACAGGACGAGCTGACCACCCTCGTGGAACCCGCTGACGGTGAGCCGTTCGTGCTGCACCCGGGCGAGTTCGTGCTGGGCTCGACCCTCGAGGTGTGCTCGCTGCCCACCGATCTGGCCGGGCGGCTGGAGGGGAAGTCGAGCCTGGGCCGCCTCGGCCTGCTCACCCATTCCACGGCCGGATTCATCGATCCCGGATTCAGCGGGCACATCACCCTGGAACTGTCGAATGTGGCGAATCTTCCGATCACGCTCTGGCCGGGGATGAAGATCGGTCAGCTGTGCCTGT
Source organism: Nocardia sp. NPDC051570 (assembly GCF_044454005.1). Classification (NCBI taxonomy): domain Bacteria; kingdom Bacillati; phylum Actinomycetota; class Actinomycetes; order Mycobacteriales; family Nocardiaceae; genus Nocardia; species Nocardia sp. NPDC051570. The sequence continues at coordinate 40,557 of NZ_JBITDI010000005.1, forward strand.
TCCGGTTGTCCAGTCCGGCGGAGAATCCGTACGGGAGCGCCGCGGCCGGATCCAAGTATCAGGGCCAGCGCGGACCCACCCCGTCGCGCGCCTATCTGAACTTCTCCCGGTCGAACCCTTCCTGAATCGCGGCGCGCCCTGCGGGCGCCCTCAGCGCGGCGGTAGCACGTGTGCGCCGGACTTGTCGGTGGACAGCGCCAGCGAGCTGATGTACTGGATCTCGCCGGCGGGTCCCGGAACCGCCGAGGCGATCATGTCGGGGCGTTCGAAGTCGATTCCGGTGACATGGCAGGTCAGCGTCTCGCCCGACGGGTTGCCGTGCTCGTCGTGCATCGGCAGTTCGATACCGTCGCCGGTGCGGCGCAGGTAGTAGCGGCCCTTGGTGGCCAGGGCCATGAGCGGCGTCGCGGCGAATGCGACGACGACCGCGACGATCGGCGAATACGGCTTCAGGGTCGCGCCGAAGACGCCGAAGAATGTCATGATCGACAGCACCGCCGACAGACCGAAGCTCACCGGCCCCACGGGATTCACGTTGTAGAGCATGCCCCGGCGGAACTCCGGCTGCTTCGGGGAGATCTTCAGCAGATACTTGTTGACCGCGATATCCGTTGCGACGGTGACGATCCAGGCGATGCCACAGTTGGCGTAGAAGCCGAGGATGTTGTTGAGGAAGTCGAACATGTTGGCTTCCATCAGGATCAGCGCGATCGCCAGATTCAGGCCGAGGAATACCAGGCGCCCGGGATAGGTCTTGGTGACCCGGGTGAAGGAGTTCGTCCACGCCAGCGAGCCCGAATACGCGTTGGTCACATTGATTTTGATCTGGCTGATCACCACCAGCACCACCGCGAGCGTCATCGCCAGCCAAGACGGAACCATATCGCGGTAGATCTCCAGGAACTGATGCACCGGCTGATTCGCGATATCCTGTGCACCAGGCAGATTCGCGATCAGGTAGACCGCCAGGAACAGACCGACCACCTGTTTGATCGCACCGAAGACCACCCATCCCGGTCCGGCCAGTAGCATCCAGCCCCACCATTTGCGGGAGTTCTCCGGGGTTCTCGGCGGCATGAAGCGCAGATAGTCGATCTGCTCGGCGATCTGGGCGATCAGCGACAGGCATACACCGGCCGCCCCCAGCATGCCCGCGACGCTCACGGCATTACCGTCCTTGCCGCCGTAGGCGAAGAACGATCCGACCGAATTCGGGTGGCGCACCACGAGAAAGACGAACGGCAGCACCATCAGCAGCAACCACAGCGGGGTGGTCCACACCTGCAACTTGGCGAGGGTGTTCATGCCGTAGATGACCAGCGGGAAGATCAGCAGCGTCGACACCAGATAGCCCAGCCACAGCGGGATGTGCAGACCCAGATTCAGGCCCTGCGCCATGATCGAGCCCTCGGTGGCGAAGAAGATGAAGGTGAACGAGGCGAACACCAGATTGGTGATCACCGAGCCGTAGTAGCCGAATCCGCTGCCGCGGGTGATGAGGTCCAGGTCGATGTTGTAGCGGGCGGCATAGTAGGCCAGCGGAAATCCGGTGAGCATGACCACGACCGCGAAGATACCGATGCCCAGCAGGGCGTTACCGGTGCCGTTGGCGATGCCGATATTCGCGCCGATGGAGAAGTCGGCCAGGTAGGCGATGCCGCCCAATGCGGAGACACCGACCACCGCCGGGCTCCATTTGCGGTAACTACGCGGCGCGAAACGCAGCGTGTAGTCCTCGAGCGTCTCCTTCGTCGCGGCGACCGAATTCGCCTGCCGCGGCTGCACGTCGACCATTTGCACTCCTCACTCCCACCCGTCGCGAGCGGGGTTCGGAATTCGAGAGTCATGGGTGAATGTAGAGTCACTTTTGCCGGACAGTTAAGGATGCGTTACGTCACATCACAGGCAGCTCTCGACGGCCGCCCTGACGTACCCGGCCGATTGATAGACGTACTGGTAGGCCCACCGTAGTGGCGAGATATGTGGATGCGCGACCACCATGAGAAGCTCACCGTCCCAACACTTTCCGAGCACATAGCGGGCCCGGGAAACGTGCGGGGTGAAGGTCACCACGATCACTCGACGCCAGCCGCCCGCCCGGGCCCGGGCCGCCAATTCCCGGCCCTCACCGCGGGTCGTGCGCGGGTCGGGATCGAAGCAGTCGACCTCGAACCGGTATCCACCGTGGCAGATCCGGTTCATCAGCGCGCTGTGCTCGTAGGGATCGGAGAACAGTACCCGGGGCGCATAGCCGTCACGGGCCAGCCGCAGGGCCAGCTCCTCGCGGCCGTCATGTGCCCCGCCCAGAACCACGATGGCATCGGCCGGCATCGGAGCGTCGATCCGCGGACGCACGTAGACCGGCCACAGCGCCGCGACCCATACCGCGATACCGATCACCGGTACCGCGGCTCGGACGACGTACCGCCTCCGCATCCGCCCGATCAGAGGATCAGTTGGGATTGAAGCATTCGGTGGCGATCTTCTGCGCGGCCCCGCGGGCCTTGTCCGCATCCTCCTTGCTCATACCCGTGCCCGGATCGCCGGTCGGGGCGGCCGCATTGGATTTGGTCATGGTGCGCAGGCCGTCCTGCGAAATACCGGCGTCGACAAAGTGTTTCGCCGCGCAGTCGGCCAGGTTGGCCTGCAGACCGCCGGACTGCAAGGACTTGGAGACATCGGTCTGGGTGATCTGCGGCTGGGAGTCCTTGTGATCGGAGCCACCGCAGGCCGCCAGCAGCGGCAGGGCGACGAATGCTGCGGCGATCAGCGAAATCCTCAACTGTTCCTCGATTCTCGCGAATGGTCGGCAGCGGTAGCGCGAGCACCGCCGTGGTGATCCTGCCGTATCACGTGGCACGGCAACAGACGTGGGTCACAGATCCATGGCCGCGCGCAGCGCCGTATCGAGGAGCTCGGCGGTGTCGGGATCGATCTCGCCCACCCGTTCGGCGAGCCAGCCGCGGTAGATGCGGCCCAGATTTCCCGCATGCACCCAGCCGTGGCCCGGGATGGTCACCGCGAGAATATCGTTCGGGTCGGTGTCCTCGACCTCGGCCGCGATCAGCCAGGGGCGCGGTGACTCGTTGATGCCGTCACTCGAGATCAGGACGATATTGCGACGCCGTGTCGAACCGTGCGGGTTGTAGATCCACAGTTCACCCCTGCGCACGCATCTCCTTCTCGGCGGCCCGCAGCTCCGCTTCGTCGGCGGCCGCGAGGGCGGCCGCATCGGACACCGGCCCACATCCGGTACGCACGGCCTCACGGCGGGCGGCCCGCGATATCCAGGCGGACGGCGATATCCCCGCCCGCGCAGCGGCCTGCTCGGCATACGACCAGGCCGCCTCGTCCAGGGATAACGTCACCTTACGAGTTGCCATACCTTTTATCGTACCGCTCCCCTCACCGCTGCGCCGCGCTCCGCGGCAAGGGACAAGAGGGTGCCTCCTACGGGTCCTCCCATGCCCCTGGACCTACGGGCCCTCCCATGTCCCTGGACCTACGGGCCCTCCCATGTCCCTTGACCGGACGAAGTCCGGTCAAGGGTGGTGTTGGCCGGATGCCAATTGTTGTTAGTGTGGGCTCGATCACCTAATGCGCGGGGAGTCGAGGATGTTGAACCACCATCGGGTCGGGCGGGGGGAGCCGCTTGTTCTGGTGCATGGGGTCGGTAGTCGGTGGCAGGTGTGGGAGCCGGTCATCGAGAGGTTGGCGGGGCGGTTCGATGTGGTGGCGGTGGATCTGCCGGGGTTCGGGGAGTCTCGGATGCTCGAGCGGACCACGGTGGACGAGCTCACCGATGCGCTGGCCGCATTTCTCGTCGAGCAGGGTCTGGACAGGCCGCATCTGGCGGGGAATTCGATGGGCGGGCTGATCTCGTTGAATCTCGGGGGGCGGGGGCTCGCGCGCAGTGTGACCGCGTTTTCGCCGATCGGGTTCTGGTCGCGGGCGGGGCGGATCTGGTGTCAGCAGGCGCTGGGGCGTTCGAAGGATCTGGCGTTGCTGACGCGGCCCGCGCTGCCGACGATCCTCGGCACGGCCGCGGGGCGAACCGCGTTTCTGGGATTGGTGTTCGGCCGGGCCTGGGCGGTGCGCACCCGCATCGCCCTCGACACCGCCGACGGGGCGATGGATTCGCCCGGATTCTCCCCCGCCCTGGCCTCTTTCGACCAGGCGCGGCTTCAGGACGCCGGGCGGCTGGCCCGAATTCCGGTCACCATCGCATGGGGCAATCGCGATATCCTGCTCACCTACGCCACTCAGAGCCGCCGCGCCCGCACCCGGTTGCCGCATGCTCGTCACCACACATTGCAGGGCAGCGGCCACACCCCGTTCTATGACGATCCCCCCGGATGCGCGAAGATCCTCCTGGAGACGACAGAGAGATCGCTATGAGCAACGTATCCCTGACCTTCGACGGTGACCGCGCGCTCGTCGCGCTGGACCGGCCCGATAAGCACAACGGCCTGACCATTCCGATGCTGCGGGATCTGGCGCGGGCGGCAGGCGAGATCGGCGGGCGCGACAATGTCCGCGCGGTCATCCTGTCCGGCAACGGCCCCAGCTTCTCCAGTGGTCTCGATATCGCGAAGGCCGCCGGCGATCCGCTGACCATCGTGCGCAACTTCGTACCGCTGCCGTGGCGCGGGACCAACGCATTCCAGGAGGCGTGCTGGGCATGGCGGCGGCTGCCGCAGCCGGTCATCGCCGCGGTGCATGGCCATTGCTACGGCGGCGGATTGCAATTGGCGCTGTCGGCCGACTTCCGATTCGCCACGCCCGACGCCGATTTCTCGGTTATGGAGGTCCGCCACGGCCTCATTCCGGATATGACCGGGGCCGCGACGCTGTCCCGGCTGATCGGAATCGATAAGGCGTTGCTGTTGACCATGACCGCCGATCCGGTGGACGCCGCCTATGCCGAGCGAATCGGATTGGTTACCGAGGTGACCGCGGATCCGCACGCCGCCGCGGATAAGCTCGCCGAGCGAATCGCGGCCCGTTCGCCGCATGCGGTGGCCGCCGCCAAACGATTGTTCGACCGCAGTTGGCAGAGCGGAACCCTGCGCACGCTCGGTATCGAGCGCGCCACTCAGTTACCGCTCCTGATACGGCAGGCCCTCGGCCGCCGCTGACGTCGGCGTCTGGTCCTTCCGTATAAAAATTTTTCTTTAATACCCAAAACCTCGGAGCGTGAAACCCCGCGGGATCTCGGCGCGCTGTTAGCATTTTCACAATTGCCAGCCAAGTCGATGATCGTGTGCGGTGTCACAGATCTTCAGGTGGGGCCGCACCGGATCGGCGAGATCCCGGAAGGCCCATCGACCTTGACCAAGACCGGATCCATTCTGCTATCGGTAGCGGGTGCCTCGGCCTTGCTCCTCACCGTGTGCCCGCCTGCCGTAGCGAATCCCAATGCCATCAATCCGATTCCGGTGCTCAACGGCAGCAGCGGACTGCCGCAGCTGCCGGGGCGCGCCCGCGCGATATTCCAGGTGACCGGAATGGCCAGCCCCAACCACACCGAGAACAACAATGTGCTCGGCACCGACCTGGGCATCATGTGGGACAACGGCGAGGGGCAAATGCTCACCGCCTTCGGCGATACCGCCGGGGTGGGCTTTCCGAATCTGCTGTCCGGCAGCGTCTGGGCGTGGCGATCGAATGTGCTGCTGCGCAGCCATACCCAAGACCCGGCCAACGGCATCTACTTCGACAGCGTGGTCCGCGACGGAGTCGGTCAGGCCCGCGATCTGATTCCCAGCCCGAAGATCCCATTCCTCGAGATCAGTCGAATTCCGACCGCCGGTATCGCGGTGGACGGGGTGCAGTACATGAGCCTGATGTCGGTGCAGAGCTGGGATGAGGTCGGGCAATGGACGACCAATTACTCGGGCCTGGCCGCATCCGCCGACAACGGGGAAACCTGGGCCGATCTGGCCTTCACGCGGCGGCCCGATGAGGGTGGCAATTCGAACTTCCAGATGAACTCCTTCGTGAAGGACGGCGGATTCGTCTACGAATACGGAACCCCCTCGGGGCGTAACCAATTCGCCTATATCTCGCGGGTGCGCGAGCATGACATCCAGAACCTCGGCGAATACGAGTACTGGGACGGCGAGCGGTGGCGTAAGGGCGATCCGAATGCCGCGGCGCCCATTGCCGCGGGGGTGGGCGAGCTGTCGGTGATGTGGAATCAGTATCTGGGTCAGTATCTGATGCTCACCACCGACCCGTGGAATTCGGTGGTGATGCGCCGCGCCTCCTCCCCCGAGGGTCCGTGGAGCCCGCCGGAGGTGTTGATCGATACCCGCGAGCTGCCCACCGCCTACGCGCCCTCGATCTTCCCGTATCAGACCGGACGCGATCTCTACTTCCTCACCACGGTCCACAGTCAGTACAACGTTCTGCTGATGCGAACAACGCTGTAGGCGCGGCACATACACTCGGCGGCATGGATGCGGCGGAGTGGGACACCCGGTATTCACAGAGCGAGCTGGTCTGGGGCGCGCCGCCGAACGCGACCGTCGTCGAGCATGTGTACGGGCTCGACCGGCGGATTCAGCTGCAGCCCGACGAGCCCGGCGCCGAACCGCCCGCCCTGCCCCGCGCGCTGGATCTGGCGTGCGGGGAGGGGCGCAACGCGGTGTGGCTCGCCACGCACGGCTGGCAGGTGCGGGCGGTGGATTTCTCGCAGGTCGCGATCGATAAGGGGCGGACGGTCGCCACGCGGCTGTCGCGGTCGGTGCGCGGGCGCATCTCCTGGCAGTGCGCCGATGTGACGGATCTGGAGGCGGCCGGGGTGAGCGGGCCGTTCGAACTGATCCTCATGGTCTTCCTGCATCTTCCCGCCGCGCCGCGCCGCGCGGTGCTGACGCAGGCCGCCGAGCGGCTCTCCCCCGGCGGGACCCTGCTGGTGCTCGGGCACGATTCCCGCAATCTCACCGAAGGCCATGGCGGACCGCAGGATCCGTCGATCCTGTTCACACCCGAGGATGTCGTGGGCGATCTGGCCGCGGCCGGGGAGCATATGCGGGTGCGGGTGGCCGATCGCGTGCCGCGGGCCACCGAGGGGCGCGATGCCATCGACGCGCTCGTGATCGCCACCCGCCTGATCCCCGATCTCGAGGAGCAGGCCGCACTCACCGAGTGAGTCAGCCCGCGGCCGCCCAGCGGCGCAGCCAGGGTTCGACGGTCGCGGCGATGTCGTCGAAGCCCGCACGGAAGGAATGCGGCTGTGCGGGAATGATTTTCACCTCGGCGGCATCGGCCGGATCGGGAATGCCGAACGGATCGCGGGCGCCGTTGATGACCACGACGTCGACGTGTTCGGAGGCCGCCAGCAGCTCGTCGCGACGGGTCTTCTCCGGTTTGCCCGGCGGATGCAGCGGGAACGACAGCGCGAGAACGCCTTTCGCCCCGACCTCGACGGCCGTCCGGCAGGCGACTCGCGCGCCGTTACTGCGGCCACCCTGGACCAGCGGCACCCCGCGCACCTTCTTCCGCAGTGCGGCAACGATTTCCAGCCAGGCCGCATCCTGCACGGTCGCCGAGCCGGGCGCGCGGCGGCCGGCCACTCGATAGGGCTGGGTCACGCGGGCCACCGCCATGCCGAGATCGACCGCGCGGTCGCGGACGGCCAGCAGATCCTTGGCGTCGACTCCGCCGCCGGATCCATGGGTCAGTAGCAGCAACAGTGCCGCCGCTGTGGGGCGGTCGAGTTCGATCTCCGCAGGTCCCGCACTCGTTTCGATGCGCACGGGGTCACCGTAACCCTTGCCCGGACTTCGTCCGGACAAGGGACAGGAGGGACCCGTCCACATGGGACAGGAGGAGACCCGCCCACAGGGGTCAGGGGCGGGATACGCCGGCAAGGGATCGGGGAGGAATCCGCCCGCAGGGGAGGGGTCCGCCCGCAAAGAACCGGGGAGGAACCCGCCAGCACGGGAAGGGGTCCGCGCGCAGGGGAAAGGGGCGGGACCTGCGACTCGAGACGGGCGGGGCGGATGGGGCTTGTTCTTCGCGTCACATCCGCCGTCAGAGCCTTGGACTGCCCATTACCCGTCGGTAATATACGGTGTAAGTTACCCGCGAGTAGTAGGCGGACCTCCGACCCGCTACCCGGTGGAAACACAGTGGGCGGGAACGGAACAGTCCTCCGACCGCACCGACTCAACGGAGAGTGAGTACAGACATGGGTCACTACAAGAGCAACGTCCGCGACCTGGAGTTCAACCTCTTCGAGGTGCTCGGCCTCGGATCGCTTCTCGATTCCGGCGCCTTCGGCGATCTGGATACCGACACGGTCAAGGAGATGATCAACGAGGTTCGTCGCCTGGCCGAGGGTCCGCTGGGCGAGTCCTTCGCCGATGCCGACCGCAACCCGCCGGTCTTCGATCCGAACACCCACAGCGTCACGCTGCCGGAGTCGTTCAAGAAGAGCTACCGCACTCTGCAGGAGGGCGGCTGGGACAAGCTGGGTATCGACGAGGAGCTGGGCGGCCTCGCCTTCCCGCGCACCGCCTACTGGGCCATCGCGGAGCTGATCCTCGGTGCGCAGCCGGCCGCGTTCATGTACGCCGCGGGTCCGGGCTTCGCGAACATCTTCTACAACAACGCCACCGAAGAGCAGAAGGGCTGGGCGAAGATCGCCGCCGAGCAGGGCTGGGGCGCCACCATGGTGCTGACCGAGCCCGATGCCGGTTCCGATGTCGGCGCGGGCCGCACCAAGGCGGTCCAGCAGGAGGACGGCACCTGGCATATCGAGGGTGTGAAGCGGTTCATCACCTCGGCCGACGCCGACGACCTGTTCCCGAACATCATGCATCTGGTGCTGGCCCGCCCCGAGGGCGCCGGCCCGGGCACCAAGGGTCTGTCGCTGTTCTTCGTACCGAAGTTCCACTTCGACCACGAGACCGGCGAGCTGGGCGAGCGCAACGGCGCCTTCGTCACCAACGTCGAACACAAGATGGGCCTGAAGGTCTCGGCCACCTGTGAGGTCACCTTCGGCGGCCACGGTATTCCGGCCAAGGGCTGGCTGGTCGGCGAGGTGCACGACGGCATCGCGCAGATGTTCGACGTCATCGAGCACGCTCGAATGATGGTGGGCACCAAGGCCATCTCGACCCTGTCGACCGGTTACCTGAACGCGCTGGAGTACGCCAAGCAGCGCGTGCAGGGTGCGGATCTGACCAAGATGACCGATAAGGCCGCCCCGCGCGTCACCATCACCCACCATCCGGATGTGCGCCGCAGCCTGGCCACGCAGAAGGCGTATGCCGAGGGTCTGCGCGCGGTGTACCTCTACACCGCCGCGCATCAGGATCCGGTTGTCGCCGAGCAGGTTTCGGGCGCCGACGCCGATCTGGCCGCGCGGGTGAACGATCTGCTGCTGCCGATCGTCAAGGGTGTCGGCTCCGAGCGGGCCTACCAGTACCTGACCGAATCGCTGCAGACCCTGGGTGGTTCGGGCTTCCTGCAGGACTACCCGATCGAGCAGTACATCCGCGATTCGAAGATCGACTCGCTGTACGAGGGCACCACCGCGATCCAGGCGCAGGACTTCTTCTTCCGCAAGATCGCCCGCGATCGCGGTGTGGCACTGGGCCATGTGGCCGGGCAGATCAGCAAGTTCATCGACTCCGAGGCGGGCAACGGCCGGCTCAAGGGTGAGCGCAAGCTGCTGGCCACCGCGCTCGAGGATGTGCAGGGCATGGCCGCGACCCTGACCGGGTACCTGATGGGCGCTCAGTCCGACGCCACACAGCTGTACAAGGTCGGCCTGGGTTCGGTGCGGTTCCTGCTCTCGGTCGGCGATCTGCTGATCGGCTGGCAGCTGCTGCGTCAGGCCGAGATCGCGATCGCCGCACTGGACAACGGTTCGACCGAGCCGTTCTACCAGGGCAAGGTCGCCACCGCGCAGTTCTTCGCCCGCAACGTGCTGCCCGAGCTGACCGCGACCCGCGCCGTCCTGTCCAACCTGGACAACGACATCATGGAGCTGGACGAAGCCGCCTTCTAGTTCCGGCAGGCCCGGACACAGGCCCCGTCGCCCACTGTGGCGACGGGGTCTTCGTCGTTCGGTCGGGTTCGGCGACCTCAACCGTGTTGCCGCCCAAACGTTTTGCTCGGTACATGGCCGAATCCGATCGGCGGAACAGGTCCCTGCGGGAATACGACGACGAATCGGCGACCGCGGCGCCGACGCTCGCGGTGACGGCGACCGGGAGGCCCGGCATCGTCTCGATCGCGGACCGCAATCGCTCGGCCACGGCGTCGACGGTCTGCCGGCGCAGGACACCCAGGACCACGAATTCCTCACCGCCGGTGCGCGCGACGGCCGCATCGCACGGCGCCGCGGCGCGCAGGCAGTCGGCCGTGCGGATCAGGACCTCGTCGCCGGCGGAATGTCCGAAGGTGTCGTTGACCCGTTTGAACCGATCCAGATCGAGCGTCACCACATAGGCCTCACCGCGGGCGCCCGGTCCGAACAGCCGCTGCGCCCACGAATCCAATCCGCGCCGATTCAACAATCCGGTGAGCGGATCCGACAGCGCGTCCAGCCGCACCAGCCAGTGGCAGAACTGCACGACCGGCAGCACGACGATGAGCACCACCACATTGGCCAGGAAGGTGCCCACGCCCAGCGCGATATCGCCCGACCCGTGCCCGCTCCCGAGCGTCATCATGAGCGTCACCACCGCGATCGACAGCAGCGACCAGGCCAGGTGCAGACCCAGAATCCGCTGGCCGTGGAAGATCGTGACGTATCCGCCCATCGTCACCAGCAGAACGATCCCCAGCGCCCCCAGCAGGCGATCGGACACCATGATGTTGTTGGCGGTGATGTTGACGTCGATCAACGCCACCCACGCCAGCGACTCCGCCGCGCGCGGCCAGGGAAACAACCACCACCGCAGCGTCCACAACCCGGCGATGGTGGCCGCGATGGCGGCCTGGGTCAGGCCCCACGGGCCGTTCTGTCCCGTCGGCGAGAGCGCCGCCAACGCCGTGATCGCCATCATCACGATGCCGCCGGATCCGATCATGTTCTTCAACGGTCCGAGCGCCATATGGGATCCGAGGATCCGGACCAGCGAGTCGTAGTCGACCCGGTCGCGCACCCAGACTCCGAAGATCGCACTGTTGTCGGGCATCAGGCCACCGCCTCACGTCAGCAGCAGAATTCTCGGCATCGGGCAGTCCGCTTCAATAACCCGAGATTAGCTATTACTCGCCGTATCGACTACTTCAGTGGGCTGGATCACCGTCGGACAGTCAGGCCGGTCCGGACGCACGCAGCCGCTCCGAACCCTCGCTCATCCCCTCCGGATCCGCGATGACCACCGCGTTTCCGCCCAGGCGCTTCGCGCGATACATCGCGATATCGGAGCGGCGCAGCAACTTGTGGATCGCCTGCTCGGCGCCTTGGCTCAGGAGTTGCTCCGTATCGGAGATCGCACCACCGACACTCACGGTGATCCGTACCGGAAGATCATGCATCGCCTCGACCCCGCGGCGCAGGCGCTCGGCGATCATCCGCACGCTCTCCTCGTACAGATGCCCGACCACCACGAACTCCTCGCCGCCGTTGCGCGCGAGGACCGCGCCGGACGGGGCCGCGCCGCGCAGCCGATCCGCCGTGCCGACCAGGACCTCATCGCCGAAGGAATGGCCGAAGGTGTCGTTGACGGTCTTGAAGCGATCCAGATCGAGCGTGATCACATACGCGCCACGGGAATCGCGCGTCGCGCCGGAGGTGATGAAGCGGGACAGGTAGTAGTCGAGTCCCCGGCGGTTCAACAGCATGGTCAGCGGATCCGACAGCGCGTCCCGGCGCAGCAGCCAGTGGCAGAAATGCAGCGGCGGCAGGACCACGACCGTCGCGGCGACCATGATGAGCACGACCGCACCGGCGAGCGCGTAGTCACGGCCGAACTCCTGATCCCCCAGCACCATTCGCACCGACAGCAGCAGCACCATCAGCACCGACCAGCCGACATGCAGGGCGAGCACGCGCGGGCCGTGGAAGATCGTCACGTAGCCGCCGATCACCACCAGCAGGATCGCGCCCAGCGCACCATAGAGCCGATTCTGCTCGAAGACGCAGTTGGCGGGCGAGGCGATATCGGCGAGGGCGACCCAGATCAGCGATTCGGCCTGACTCGGCCAGGAGAAGAACCACCAGCGCACCGCCCACGCCGCGGCCAGCGCGGCCACCAGTCCGCTGACGACGAATCCGCCGGTCCCGGTGACGCCGGCCCGCGACAGCGCGCTCAGGACGGTGATCACCAACAGCACCGCGCCGCCGAAACCGACCATGATCCGCATCGGCCCGAGCGCATGATGGGATTCGAAAGTGTCCAGCAGCCAGCGATAGTCGACCCGGTCTCGCCACCAGGCTCGCACTATCGAACGACTGCTGCTCATCGGGTACCGCCCTGTGTCGGGAAAACATGGGGCCAGCTGGAGAACGAACGCTCGGAAATACGGTGTGAAGTCTAGCCGGAGCGGAATTGACCCCGACGAAACGTGATGCATGTTCCGCATCGATCGAGAAAACGCGGCAGAATACGGCTCGGCGTGCCTCACGGAAGGGACATGAGAGTGATGAAACGATCGCTGTCCGCGCTTGCCGGAGCTTGCGTCGCGACCGCCCTGGTGGCGGTGGCGGCAGCGCCCGCCGGCGCCGATCCGAACGACGTCGATCCGATACCGGTGCTCAACGGCACCAACGGGCTGCCACATCTGCCCGGACCCACCCAGGCGGTCTTCCAGCTCACCGGTATGGCCAGCCCGAATCGGACCGACGGCAACAACGTCCTCGGCACCGATCTGGGCATCATGTGGGACGACGGCCGCGGCCAGATGCTGACCGCCTACGGCGACACGGCCGGGCTCGGCGCGCCGAATCTGCTCACCGGCAGCCTGTGGGCGTGGCGGTCGAATGTCTTGTACCGCAGCCCCGCCGGACTCCTGCCCGCCGACGGCATCCGCTACGCGAGCTTCGTCGACAATCCGCTGCCCAGTCCCAAGATTCCGGGCATCGAGATCAGCTTCATTCCCACCGCGGGCGTTTCGGTGAACGGCGTCCAGTACATGAGCATGATGTCGGTGCGCCAGTGGGGCGCCGACGGCCACTGGGATACCAACTACTCGACGCTGGCCGTCTCCGGCGACGACGGACAGAGCTGGGCGCAACTGCCCACCACCCGCCGCGGTAACGATGGCGGCTTCCAGAGTTTCCAGCAGGCGGCCTTCCTCCGGGCCGACGGCTACGTCTATCGCTACGGCACCCCGGCGGGTCGCGACAATCCGGGTTTCATCGCGCGCGCCAAGGAGGCCGACGTCGCCAACTGGGACGCCTACGAGTACTGGGACGGCGGCGCGTGGAAACCCAAGGACGCCAACCTCGCCAGGCCGATCGTCGGCGGGGTGGGCGAGCTGTCGGTCGCGTGGAATCAGTATCTGGGCCAGTATGTGATGCTCACCACCGACCCGTTCAACTCGGTCGTGCTGCGCACCGCGCCCGCGCCGGAGGGGCCGTGGGGTCCGCCGCGGGTGCTGGTCGATGCCCGCGATCTGCCCACCGCATACGCGCCGATGATCTATCCGTATCAGACCGGCAGCGATCTGTATTTCGCACTGGGCGTTCACAACCAGTACAACGTGGTGCTGATGCGCTCGCCGCTGTGACCGCCGACGTGAGAGGCCCCGTGCGGTTGCCGGGTCGGGGGTCTGGCAACTGCACGGAGCCGATCTGATTATCGGCAGCCCGCTCGGGGCGTTACACGGGTTCGGGGAGAATCGAAGCGGGCACAGCGACCTGAGAGCTCGGACCTGCCGGAGCTCGGACGACTCGAGGAGATTGAGTATGCAGCTGGGAATGATCGGGCTCGGCCGGATGGGCGCCAATATCGTGCGGCGCATCGTGCGTGACGGGCACACCGCGGTCGGGTACTCGCGCCACGAGGAGCAGATCAAGGAATTCACCGACGAACTGGGCGACAGCTTCACCGGCGCCACCGACTACAAGACCTTCGTCGCCCAGCTCGAGACGCCGCGCGTCGTCTGGGTGATGATCCCCGCCGGCGCCACCGGCGCCGTCATCGACGAGGTGGCCGAACTGCTCGAGCCCGGCGACATCATCATCGACGGCGGCAACAGCCGCTACCACGAGGACATCAAGCGCGCGAAGGCGCTGAAGCCCAAGGGCATTCACTACCTCGACATCGGCACCTCGGGCGGCGTGTGGGGCCTGGAGCGCGGCTACTGCCTGATGATCGGCGGCGAGACCGAGACCGTGGCGCATCTCGAGCCGCTGCTGAAGTCCATCGCGCCGGGCGTCGAGGCCGCCGAGCGCACCCCGGGCCGCACCGGCGAGCCGACGCCGTCGGAGCAGGGCTATCTGCACTGCGGTCCGGCCGGGGCCGGGCACTTCGTGAAGATGGTGCACAACGGCATCGAATACGGCGCCATGGCCGCCTATGCCGAGGGCATGAATATCCTGGCGAAGGCCAATATCGGCAAGGAGCTCGACGGTTCGCATTCCGCCGAGGAGACACCGATGGAGAATCCGGAGTACTACCAGTACGACATCAATGTGCCCGAGGTGACCGAGGTCTGGCGCCGCGGCTCGGTGGTCGCGTCGTGGCTGCTGGATCTGACCGCGGCCGCGCTGCACGCCGATCCGGAGCTGTCCACCTTCGGCGGCCGGGTGTCCGACTCCGGTGAGGGGCGCTGGACCATCCACGCCGCGATCGATGAGGGTGTGCCCGCGCCGGTGCTGTCCGCGGCGCTGTATCAGCGCTTCTCCTCGCGCGGCGAGGCGCTGTACGCCGATAAGGTCCTCTCGGCCATGCGTAAGGCGTTCGGCGGCCACAACGAGCTGCCGGGTAAGTGATTCCAGGCTGAGGCGAAGGGCGGTGGGATATCCCACCGCCCTTCGCTTTTCGCTTCTCAGGACAGATGCAGGGCCTGTAGCCCGAGCTTCAGCACCGCCAGCGGGCCGTAGAAGAACAGGTACGCGGCGCCGATCAGAAAGGCCATCTCTCACTCCTCAGTCGAACGATCTGTCGATCCAGTCGATGGTCTGCATGCCGAAAAGGTCTGTGCCCCAACCGTAGAAGTCGGTCAGCAGGCGTTCCATGCTGCAGTTGGTGGGCTGGTAGTCGACGTCGGCGCCGCCGTCCCGATAGGTCTGCGCGAGTTCGCGGGCATCGCGCGCGGGCACCAGCGACATGAACGAGTCGTCGGCGGCACACGAGGTGATCATGATCTTCGCCTTCGGCGTACCCCACTTACCGAGCTCGTTATCGTCGAAGGCGGCCTGGAAGTCGGGCTCGTCGGCCGGGCTGAGGCCCGAATTGAACAGGGCGTTCAGCGGGATGAACGGCATGCCGAAGTAGGCGGGCGTCTGGCACTGCGTCCGGAACGCGTTCGCGATCGCCAATCCGGCCGGATTCAGCTTCTCGTCCAGCTTCATGTCCGGATACCAGGGCTCGAGCCCGAGCAGCGTCGCGAGGACGAAGCCGGATCCGACCGAACCGTTGGCCACCCGCATGAAGTTGCGCTGGTTGACGACCATGCCCTCGAGCATCGCGGACCGCACGTTCAGCTCGGGCGCGTACTCCGGCTGCAGTTCGGCCGAAACCGCCGCTCCCACACCGCCGCCCGCGATACCGAACAGGGCGATCGGGGCATTCGGATCCAACCCCGCCTCGCGATGGTTCAGCGCCGCGCGCACCCCGTCGAGCTGTGCGTGCGCGGCGAACTTCCCGGCGAATACGCCGTGCGGCCGCCGATCGCCGTCGTTGCCGACATCGGAGATCATCACCGCATAGCCCTTGTCGAACATCAGCGCGAGCGGGCCCAGCGCCGACCAGGACGAGCCGTCGAGCGGATCCCCGCCGGTCCACTGCGTGCTCGGATGACACGACCAGCCGACACTGTCGTTGGCCTCCTGATACGAGATCACCCTGCGCTCGGAGTTCGGGCGACCGTCCTTGGGAATCATGAGGATTCCCGTGCTGATGACCGGGGTGACACCGTCCAGGGCGGTGGTGACGTACATGAGCTTGTACGCCTCGACCGAGACAGCCCGCACGCCGAGGAACATCACATCGACCGGCTTGGCCTTCAGCACCGTGCCCGGCCGCTCCTCGCCGGTCAGCGGCGGCTCCTGATAGAACGGATCGTCGAACATCAAGGCCTGGAACGATTCCTGCGGCGAGACCGCGGGCGAGTTCCCGATCGCGCCGACGACGAAACCGTTGAACACCCGGTCCAGGCCCGGCGTGCTGTTCGGTGGCTCCGGTGAATCCGGTTGGGCCACCGCCATTCCCGTACCACCGACGGAGAGCGCCAAGGCCGTGATCACGGTGGCGAGGACATATCGTCGCATCAGCGGTCTCCCTGTCCGGCGGGTTCCACCCGCAGCTGCTGTGCCGTGGACAGCAGCAACTGCGGCAGATTCAGTAGCGGGCGATGTGATTCCAGCTGCGCCTCGTACGGCATGCGCATGGTGGCTTCCAGTGCAGGCCAATTGTTTTCGACCTGGAACTCGTACTTCGGCAGCAGTTCGCCGGTGATGTAGTCCCAGCGATCGTCGAATACCGACCAGTTCCAGCTCGGCAGCGGCAGCACCAGTTGCATGGGTTTGCCGTCATTGCCCGTGAAAGGGATTCGCACGGGCCGGAATTCGCGCGGCGGCACGACACCGGCCACCGACGGGGATCCGGCCGCGCCGCTCAGATAGGTGATCGCCTCGCCCACATCGCCCTTGTAGGCCCGGGTCAGGTCCCACTGCGGGCCGACGGCCCATTGCTGTTCGCGGCGCAGCAGCGCGCCGTTACCCGCGGCGATCCGATTGTCGTCACCGGAGGCGATATCGCGCCAGGCGCCCATGATGTCCTCGCCGAACAGCCCCGCCGCCTCGAACTCCGCCACCGCGGACAACCCGGCGGTGACGTAGGCATCGTGCATGGGCATCAGATCGGAGAAGATGTTCTTCTGCATCACCAGGATCATGCCCAGAATCCAGTTCAGATCCTCGGGCGTGATCCGGGTTCCGGCCCGGGCGAGCGCACGCAGGCCCTCCGGCAGCAGCGCGGCGGCCCGCGGACCCGCCGCCTGTTCCACCGCACCCACGACGGTGCGGGCGGCGTCGGCGATGCCGGGCAGATCGTAGATATCGCTCATCAGATCGAAGTCGACCATGCCGCCGCCGAAGTCCGCGCCGACCTGGCCGCCCATTCCGGCCCATTGCAGTTCGCGGTGGCCCAGCTGCAGATCCTCGTAGTAGCGGTAGGACCTGATCAGGTTCTCGCGGTTGGCCGGCACCCCGGTGCGCGGATTCCACGCGGCCAGATCGATACCCGCCCTGGTGGTCACATCGACCAGCCAGTACTGGTAGAGCAGCGCGGCGTACCGGGTGGGCGGCACGCCACGGCCGCGGGCCTCGTCCAGCAGCCGGCCCAATTCGGCTTCGTCATAGGGCAGTTCGGGGTTC
Organism: Nocardia sp. NPDC051570; assembly: GCF_044454005.1. Lineage (NCBI taxonomy): Bacteria > Bacillati > Actinomycetota > Actinomycetes > Mycobacteriales > Nocardiaceae > Nocardia > Nocardia sp. NPDC051570. Next base: position 58,069 of record NZ_JBITDI010000005.1, read on the forward strand.
ACGCCGCCCGGGCCCTGTGCCGCGTCGCGGTTCACCAGCGGCAGATCCAGATAGCGATCCAGACCGTCCGCGGCGACCGCGGTTCCGGCGGTGCCGACGCCCAGGGCGATCACGGTCGCGAGGGCCAATCCCGCGCCGCGCACAAATGCACCGATGCGCATGGTGAGACAGCCTTTCGCTCTGCGATTACTGATTCAAAAAACCAATCCGGTCACATTTGCCAACTAATAACTCTTTCGGCCTGAGTGATACTCGGCGACCGGGCTTCGGCCGCCGGGGACGCTATGAACCACAATGCCAGAGCTGTTAACCTGAGTCATGGGATGATTATCTAAAGGTGTGCTACACCCATTTCGGATGAATTGCCTGGTGGTAGCGAGATTTCCTCGACCGCCGCATTCTGAATACAGAGAAAGGCGTTTGAGGGAATATGAGACATATCACTCGCGGGGCGACTTTTGCTATGTCGTATTCCGATCACCCGGCGTGGAACCGGACAGGGCGACAGCGGTACGGTCGGAGCATGCGCATCGTTCCCGGGATCCTGCTCGCCGTGACCGCGGTCACCCTGTCGGCCTGCTCGGGCAGCGGCGGGGCCCCGTCGAAAAGCACGACGGGGACAGCAGAGGTCGGCACGACCGGGACAGCACAGGCCGACACGACGGGGACTGGGCAGGCAAGCACAACGGGGACAGGACAGGCGAGCACGATGGGTCGAACCGATTGCGCGGCAGGCTATCTCGCGCAGTTCACCACCCGCCGGAAGTTGGCCCAGCTACTGACCGTCGGCATCACCGGCGCGGCCGATGCCGAGAACGTCGTGCGCACCGAACAGATCGGCGGCATCTTCGTCGGCAGCTGGACCGATCCGGCGCTGTTGGCGGAGAAGCAGATCGACCGCGTGAAGGCCGCCGCGCACACCCCGCTGATGGTGAGCATCGATGAGGAGGGTGGCCGAGTCTCGCGGCTGCGCAGCATGATCGGGCCCGCCCCCGCCGCCCGGGTCGCCGCGCAGACCGTCTCCGACGACGAGTTCTACAAGCAGAGCCTCGCCCGCGGCGGCGCGATGAAGGATCTCGGCATCACCGTCGACTTCGCCCCCGACGCCGACGTCAGCAGCCAGCCCGACGACAGCGTCATCGGCGACCGCTCGTTCTCCGATGATCCGGAGGTGGTCACCCGCTATGCGGGCGCGTTCATCCGCGCGATGCACGATGCCGGACTGGGCGCGGTGATGAAGCACTTCCCCGGCCACGGTTCGGGATCGGGTGACTCGCATACGGGTGCGGTCCGTACGCCGCCGCTGGATCAGTTGCAGGGTAAGGATCTGGCGCCGTTCCGGAATCTGATCGGCTCCGGCGCGGGCGTCATGGTCGGCCATCTCGATGTGCCCGGGCTGACCGCCCCGAACACCCCGGCCAGCATCAGTCCACAGGCGATGGCATTGCTGCGCCAGGGCAACGGTTACGGTGCGGCCCCGTTCGACGGGCCGATCTTCACCGACGATCTGAGCGGCATGGCCGCCATCACCAATCGGATGGATATCGAGGATGCGGTGGCCGCCGCGCTCGAGGCCGGCGCCGATAACGCGCTGTGGATCACCAGCACTGCCGTCCCGCAGGTGCTGGACCATCTGGAGCAGGAGGTCCGCGCGGGCCGACTGCCGATGCGGCAGGTCGACGACTCGGTAGTGCGGATGGCCCGCTTCAAGGGCATCGCGCTGAACTGCTGAGCATCGGCGAATCACGGGCAATTGGCCACTGTTGAACTTACCTTGGAGTAAGATAAGGGTTTCGACATGGTCTAGGAGAGTGGATGGCAGGCGGAACGAAGCGGCTTCCTCGGGCGGTTCGTGAGCAGCAGATGCTGGACGCCGCCGTCGAGGTGTTCTCGCGCAAGGGCTATCACGACACCTCGATGGACGCCATCGCCGCCGAGGCCAAGATCTCCAAGCCGATGCTCTATCTGTATTACGGCTCCAAGGACGAACTGTTCCGGGCCTGCATCGCGCGCGAGAGCATCCGCTTCATCGAGGCCGTCGCGGTGGCGGGCAATCCCAAACTGAGCCCGCACGAACAGTTGCGCGCGGGCCTCGAGGCCTTCCTGTCCTACGTCGACAACAACCGGCTGTCCTGGCAGGTGCTGTATCGGCAGGCCCTCGGCCAGCAGCCGTTCGCCTCCGAGATCGCCAACAGCCGCGAGCGGGTGATCGAGCTGACCGCCAAACTGCTCGAGTCCAGCGCCAAATACGCCGAGCCCGGAACGAATTTCGACATCGTCTCGGTCGCGGTCATCGGCGCGGGCGAGGCCATCGCCGATCGCATCGCCAACGGCGAGGTGGCCGTGGGCGAGGCGGTGGATCTGCTGGACGATCTGGCCTGGCGCGGTCTGGCCGGTAAGAAGAAGGCCGAATAACGAAGAGCCGCACATCCTTTCGGCCAGGCCGAGAAGATGTGCGGCTCCTGCTCATTCGGCCCGCGGGCCGGGGGGGCTCAGCGCAATGTGGCGGTCAGATGCGGATAGCCCTTCTTCGGGTGCCGCAGCGACAGGTCCCAGCCGCCGCCGACATGATCCGCGTACACATTGACCGTCGACGGCAGCAGGATCGGCTTGCCGAACTTGACGGCGTAGGTGGTCTTCGCGGGCACCCGGCCCTCGATCGCACTCAGAATCGCTGCCGCCGACCACATTCCGTGCGCGATCGAGCGCGGGAAGCCGAAGGCCTTCGCGCCCAGCGCGGACATGTGGATGGGGTTGCGATCGCCCGCGGCCGCGGCGTACCGATGGATCAGCGGCTGATCGACCCGCAGCGTGCGCAGCGGCGGCGGGGGGACCTCGTCCGGCTTGGGTTCCGGCTTCGGCCCACCCGACAGCGACGTCCGCTGCTGATGCAGGAAGGTCGTCACCTGCCGCCAGACCAGCTCGCGGCCGACGCTGACCTCGCTGATCGCGTCGACCAGCAGACCCTTCGGATGTTCGCGCAGATTCTCCACGTGCGCACGGATATCCAGCGGCTCGCTGACCGAGATCTCGCGGCTGCGCTCGATCAGATTCTCCGCATGCACCGCACCGACCGCGACGAACGGGAAGTCGCGAGCGGCCACCAACTGCGTGACCACCGGGAAGGTGAGCACGAACGGATAGGTCAGCGGCAGCGCGTCACCGAAGCGGAGTCCGGTGGCGTGGCAGTAGGCGGCGAGATTGTCCGCATCGACCTTCAGGCCGCGCAATTCGATCGCGCGATCGGGGATCCGCGATGTGCGCGCCGAGAACAGCGGCAGCGGAACGGCACCCAGGGCCGCCTTCAGATAGAGCCCGCCGAGCTTCGGCGCCTCGGTCAGCGAGATGGTCTCGGTCATCTCACGCTCCGATCAGGGCCTGGCCGCAGACGCGAATCACGTTACCGCTCACCGCGTTCGAGGCCGGGCTGGCGAAGTAGGCGATGGTCTCGGCGACGTCCACGGTCTGACCGCCCTGGTACAGCGAGCTGAGCAGCCGGCCCGCCTCGCGGGTGCCGAGCGGGATGGCGGCCGTCATGGCGGTCTCGATGAAGCCCGGGGCCACGGCGTTGATGGTGATGCCCTTCTCGCCCAGCTTCGGCGCCTCGGCGTTCACCATGCCGATCACGCCGGCCTTGGAGGTGCCGTAGTTGGTCTGACCGCGGTTGCCCGCGACGCCCGCGATGGAGGACACGTCGATGACGCGGCCGCCCTGCTTGAGCGCGCCCTTGGCGACCAGGCCCGCGGTGATCCGGTGCGGCGCGGCCAGATTCACGTTCAGCACCGAGTTCCAGCGCGCGTCGTCCATATTCGCGAGCAGCTTGTCGCGGGTGATACCGGCGTTGTGCACGATGATGTCGATACCGCCGAAGCGTTCGGTGGCGAATTCGGCCAGCTTGTCCGCGGCGTCGGGGGCGGTGACATCGACCGCGATCGAGATGCCGCCGACCCTGTTGGCGGTCTCGGCCAAAGCCTCACCGGCGGCGGGGATATCGGCCACGATGACCTTCGCGCCGTCGCGGGCGAACACCTCCGCGATGGTCGCGCCGATGCCGCGGGCGGCACCGGTCACCACGGCGACCTTGCCCGCGAGCGGCTTGGCCCAGTCGATATCGGCGGCGGCGTTGTCGTCCTTGCCGACCCGGAACACCTGGCCGTCGACGAACGCCGACTTACCCGAGAGGATGAAGCGCAGGCTGGACTCCAGCCCGGTCGCGGTCGAGGCGGCCTCGGGGTGCAGGTACACCAGATTCGAGGTGGCGCCGCGCAGCAGCTCCTTGCCGACGCTGCGGGTGAAGCCCTCCAGCGCGCGCTGCGCGATCTGGCCCTCGACGGTGCCGGACAGTTCCGGCGTGGTGCCGACCACGAGGACGCGGCCGGATGCGGCGATGCTGCGCATGGCGGGCTGGAAGAACTGGTACAACTGCTCGAGGTCCTCGACCGAGGCGAGGCCGGTGGCGTCGAACACCAGCGCGCCGGCCTTCACGCCCTGGCCGGCGGAATCGACGAACGTGTAGTCCGACAACAGGTTTCGCACGGCATCGGCCACGCGGCCCTTGCCGCCCACCAGCACCGGGCCCGGCAGGGCGGGCTCGCCCGGGGTGTAGCGACGCAGCGTCTCCGGCTGCGGAAGCCCCAGCTTGCTCGCCAGGAAATGACCGGGGGCCGAGTGAACGAACGATCCGTAGAGGTTGGGAGCGCCCTTGCTCTTGCTGGCTGCCACTGTTCCTACCTTTTCCTTCGTGTCGAATGTGGTCGGCTCTGCCCCGAGCGTCTTTTCGCACATCTACGGGGTACGGTGTCGACAATGAACTTACTCCAGAGTAAGTTGGATGTAAACCGACGTCGAGACATGTGGAGACCGGAGTGACTACCAAAGCCCGTTCGGCGAAGGCCGCATCCGCGAACAGCGGGGCCAAGAACACCAAGCAGACCCGCCCCGTCGCCATCCTGGGCGGTAATCGGATTCCGTTCGCGCGCTCGGACGGCCGTTATGCCCACGCCTCCAATCAGGACATGTTCACGGCCGCGCTGAACGGCCTGGTGAGCCGGTTCGGCCTGCAGGGCGAGCGGCTCGGCATGGTCGCCGGCGGCGCGGTGCTCAAGCGCGTCGGTGAGCACGGCATGATCCGCGAGAGCGTGCTCGGCAGCGAGCTGTCCCCCTACACCCCGGGACACGATCTGCAGCTCGCCTGCGGCACCGGCCTGCAGTCGGCCGTCACCGTCGGCGACGCGATCGCCCTGGGCCGCATCGAGGTCGGCGTCGGCGGCGGCACCGACACCACCTCCGACGCGCCGATCGGGGTGAGCGAGGCGGCCCGCGAATGGATGCTCGACGCCAACCGCGCCAAGAAGAATTCCGACTATGTGAAGCTGGTCGGGCGGCTGCGCCCGAGCATGGTCGGCATCGAGATCCCGCGCAACGCCGAGCCGCGCACGGGGCTGTCGATGGGTGAGCACGCGGCCATCACCGCGAAGGAGATGGGCGTCTCCCGCGAGGCGCAGGACGAGCTGGCCTACCTCTCGCACCGGAATATGGCCGCCGCCTATGACCGTGGCTTCTTCGACGATCTGGTCACCCCGTTCCTGGGCCTGACCCGCGACGACAATCTGCGCCCGAACTCCACGCTGGAGAAGCTGGCCACGCTCAAGCCGGTATTCGGCAACAAGCTGGGCGATGCCACCATGACCGCGGGCAACTCCACCCCGCTCACCGACGGCGCCTCGGTCGCACTGCTGTCGAGCGAGGAGTGGGCGGCCTCGCGCAACCTCACGCCGCTGGCCTATCTGGTCGACAGCGAGGTCGGCGCGGTCGACTACGTCTGGGGCCCGGACGGCCTGCTGATGGCGCCGACCTACGCCGTGCCGCGGCTGCTGGCCCGAAACGGGTTGACGCTGCAGGACTTCGACTTCTACGAGATCCACGAGGCGTTCGCCTCGGTCGTGCTGGCGACCCTGCAGTCGTGGGAATCGGATCAGTACTGCAAGGAGCGCCTGGGCCTGGACGGCGCGCTCGGCGCGATCGACCGCAGCAAGCTCAATGTCAACGGCTCCTCGCTGGCCGCGGGCCACCCGTTCGCCGCGACCGGTGGGCGCATCATCGCGCAGGCCGCGAAGCAGTTGGCGGAGAAGGGTTCCGGCCGCGCGCTGATCTCGATCTGCGCCGCGGGCGGCCAGGGCGTCGTGGCGATCGTGGAGCGGTAACCGCACCACCGTGGCATTCGCCGACCCCGGGACGGGCTTACCGTCCCGGGGTCGGCTGCTATCCGGCCGGTCGCGGATAGCGGCGTGCGATCTGCCGACCGGCCAAATCGAAGGTGCGCCGGGCGAGCGCCGAGATACTCGTGCCGTCGTAGCCGGATACCGCCGTGCGCAGGGTGTCGTGCAGCGGAGCGGTCCACTGCTTCGGAATGCCGCTCGCGCCCAGCAGCACTCCCGCCACCGATCCGGCCGTCGCGCCGTTGGCGCCGGTATCCCAGCCGCCCTGGACGGTCAGGCCGACGGTTCTGGTGAAATCGCCCGCGCCCCAGAGTAATCCGGCCGCGATCACGGCGGCGTTGCCGATGGCATGCCCCCAGTCGTAGTGCCCGTGCCGGGCACGCACCGCCGCGATCGCCTGCTCCCAGCCGATCCCGCGACAATGATCGGCGGTCACGAGCGCGAGCGCCTCGGCCAGGCGCGATCGGGCCGGAATCACCTGCCGCGCAACGCGAAGAGCCTCGGCCACCGAATCGGCGGTGAACGCCGAGGCCACCAGCGCGGCCGCCCAGCGCGCCGCCCAGACGCCGTTGCCGGTATGCGAGACCGCCGCGTCCCGGGCCGCCAGATCCGCGGCGTGCGCCGGATCGCCCGCGCACACATAGCCGTAGGCGTCGGCGCGGATCAGGGCGCCGATCCATTCGCGATAGGGATTGCGATAGTGCGCCGTCTCGGGCGGGGCGAAGCCGTCGATGAGATTGCGATAGGCCACCCGCTCGGCGGTATAGGTCTGCAGGAACGGCAGCAGCTCCAGCCACTGGCCCGCCACATCGGCGGCGGTGAAGCTCCACCCCTGCTGTTCCAGCAGATGCAGGCCGAGCACGGTGTAGTCCAGATCGTCGGCGCGCGGGCAGCCGTCGATGCGGCCGCGGGTGGATTCGGGCCAATTACCCTGCAGTTCACAGCCTTCCGGCATGGGGCTGAGCACCGGCACGTAATCGGTCAGCGGATAGGCCTCGGCGCGCTCGAGGTAGGCGCGGATACGCGCCGGGGACCACAGCAGACCGTTCTCGAGCGGCTTGCCGAGCGTGGCGCCGACACAACGGCCCAGCCAACCGCCGAGGATGCGGTCGTAGAGCCGGGTGGGCGCGGCCGTCACGGCGAGACCGGGCGGCTCGTCCGGCGCGTCCCCGTCCTCGACATAGGGCCACGCCGGGTCGCGGGGCGCGGCCTCGACCCGGTCGAGCAATTGCCAGCAGGCCGCCGCATTGGGAATGAGCGTACGGGTGAGGTCGTGCACCTCCTCGGCGAATTCGCCGACAAGGCATCCGGATTCGCGACGCTGCCGCCATTCGAAGTACAGCAGGGCACGCGGATCCGCCTCAGGGTGGCCGAAGGCGGCCGATTCGATGGATTCCATGATCTTCACAGATGAACTCGCAGGGAGGCCAGCGCCGCCGCGACGACTTCGGATAGCAGGGGTAATGATTCGTCGCGTTGCGGCGGCCGGACCCACCATCGCCCCTCATGGGTATGCCTGCCCAGTCCGGTGGGCAGAATGACATTGCTGCGATGCGGCCCGATATCCACGCTGTGCCGCTCCAACTGGACGGTACATTCCAGCGCCGGATAGCCGTCGAAGACCGCGAGGAATGTCCGCCGTGGCGGACGTTCCCGCACGAGCACCGGCCCGGGAATCCCACGCTCGGTCAACTCGTCCAGCATCAAGGCGCCCAACGTTTCCGGGGTGTTCACCGCCGCGATCGTATCGACCAGCGGTAACACCACGAATCCCGGCGATGTGACGTGGACCCCGGGCAATCCGAACACGCAACGATATGCGGCCGCCCAATCCTGCGGTGTCACAAGCTCTTCCAACCGCACGATAAACCTCGCTCGGCTCTCTCCTTACCGACACTGTGCCCCGACGTCGGTGTGGTCTTGACAGTCAAGCCCGGAATAGGAAGCTGCGGCAGCGATTTCGGTGAATCGTTAGCGAATTATCAAGGACGAACGGGTATGGCGGACACAAACCGACCGGCCGCCGCTGTTCTTACATCGGTCCACAACAATCGGCCGAACCATTTCTCGAATGCGCCCCGGGAATTGGGGTTGTGCGGCGTCGCATACCCGTTTCCCGAGAGTGTGCCGGGTACGCTCGGGACCGTAGCCGAACGCTGAACCTGGGAGGTTCGTCATGGCGTGTGATCTGGTGCTCATTGCCTACGACGGGTCCGAGAATGCGAAGCGCGCAGTGGAGTATGCCGGGCGGTTTCTGACGGCGACCAAGGCGGTGGTGTTGACCGCATGGGAGCCGATGGTGCGCCAGGCCGCGCGGGTCTCCGGATTGTCGGGTGTGATGCAGCCGGAGTGGATCGCCGACGACGAGATCGAGGACATCGCCTACGTCGACGCCAAGCACATCAATGCCGAGGGCGTCCGGCTGGCCAAGCTCGCGGGGCTCAATGCCGAGGCGCGGACCGCGGAATGCACCTCGGCGATCTGGAATGCGATCGTCGATGTGGCCGACGAACTCGATGTGGACATCATCGTGGCCGGCACCCGCGGCGCCACCGGAATTCGGGCCCTGCTGCATTCCAGCGTCGCCGAGGCCGTGCTGAAGCATTGCCACCGGCCGATCCTGTTGGTCCCGCCCGCCGGTAAGCATCCGGTCGATCACGAGCATTAGGCGGCGGTCAGCGCTGCTGCAGCCAGCGCCAGGAGTCGTCGACGCGTTCGCGACCGGGCGCGAGTTCCGGGCCGAGCACATCGGGCTCGGGGGTCGACATCGCGAGCCTGCGGAAGGCGTCCGCGGGCGGGGAGAGGGCATCCCCGCGACGGCTCACCACGGCCGTCTCCACCATCGGGACGTACCGGGTCAACGGCAGCGTCGTCACCGTGGGGCCGCACAGCGAGCGCACCGCGGCGGGCGCGAGGGCCACGCCGTGTCCGGCCGCGACCATCGCGACCGCGGTGGACATCTGGGCCACGATCCGGATCGGCGGATCGATACCGCCCAGGCGGCACGCCTCGATCAGATGCTGATGCAGTCCACCCCACGCCCCCGGCGCCGGCGCGAAGAACTGCTCGCCCGCCAGATCCGCGAGATCGACGCGATCCTCGCGCCGCGCCGGGACCCGCGGCAGGACGGCCATGAGCGGTTCGCGATGGATCACCGCCATATCGAGACGATGTTCGCGGTCCGAATCCACGACCGTCGGCGGCAGATGGACGAGGCCGATCTCCCTGCGGCGCAAGCGCACCGAATCCAGCACGCCTGTGCCGGGCTCCTCGATGTAGTCGAGTTCGACGTGCGGCCGCTCCCGGCGATACCGGGCCAGCAGGCCCGGCAGCACTCCCCAGCCGGTACCGGCATCGAACGACAGCGTCAGCCGCCCGGCTCGGCCGTCGCCGATATGCCGCACGGATTCGGCGATATCGGCGATATCGGACAGGATGCGGCGGGCCTTGACGAGCAATTCCCGACCGGCCTCGGTGAGATCCACGCCGCGGCGGTGCCGGACGAACAGCCGCACATCCAGTTCGGCCTCCAGCTTCTTGATCTGGGCCGTCAGCGGCGGCTGCGTGACATGCAGCCGATCGGCCGCGCGCGTCACCGACCCCTCCTCGGCGACGGCGACGAAGTATCCGAGCTGGCGCAGATCCATAGCCAATCGTATGGCTGCACCATGAATTTCGTATTGGACATATACCTGCGGGTGCGCGAGTGTGAGACGTCACACAGATCGAAATGAGGTGAGCCGATGCCGGAATTCATCTATGACGCGCCCTGGCAGCGCATCGTCTTCGGCACGGGTTCGGTGCGCCGGCAGCTGCGATCGGAGATCGAGCGGCTCGGCGCCGAACGCGTCCTCGCGGTGACCAGCCCCGCCCGGCAACGGATTTCGGCGGGCCTGCTGTGCTCGCTGTCGGATCTGATCGCCGATGTGTTCACCGGCGTGCGGCCGCATGTTCCGGTCGTGGTGGCCGAGATGGCCAGCGACCGGGCCCGGGCCGCGCGGGCCGATGCCGTGCTGAGCATCGGCGGCGGCTCCACCACGGGAACTGCCAAGGCCATCGCCCTGGATACCGGTCTGCCGATCATCGCCGTGCCCACCACCTACGCGGGTTCGGAGGTGACGCCGGTGTGGGGGCTGACCGAGAACGGGCGCAAGCGCACGGGCTCCGATCCGGCCGCGCTGCCCCGGGTGGTCGTCTACGATCCCGATCTGCTCGGCTCCATGCCCGAAAGCGTCGCCGCGGCAAGCGGTTTCAACGCATTGGCGCATTGCGTCGAGGCGTTCTGGGCGCCGGGCCGCAGCGCCAGCGTCGCCGTGATCGCCGAGGAGGGCATCCACGCGCTCGGCGCCGGACTGCGCACCCTCGCCGATGCCAGGGCCGAGGCCGCCGCGCCGGATCTGCTCTACGGCGCCTATCTCGCCGGTTCGGCCTTCGCCACCGCGGGATCCGGCCTGCACCACAAGCTCTGCCACGTCCTCGGCGGCACCTATGACCTGCCGCACGCGCAGACCCATGCCGTCGTGCTGCCGTATGTGCTGGCGTTCAACGCCCCGGGCGCACCGGAGGCGGTCGACCGCATCGGCCGCGCCCTGAACAGCGCGAATCCCGTCGCGGCCCTGCGTGATCTGGCCAAGCGCCTCGGCATTCCCCTGAGTCTGCGCGAAATCGGTTTGGCCGAAACCGATCTCGACGAGGCGGCCGCGCTCGTCGCCGCCGTGGTACCCGCCGACAATCCCGTACCCGCCGACCGCGCCGCGCTGCGCGCACTGCTCGCCGCGGCGTGGTCCGGCACCACCACCCCGGAGCAGTCATGATCGATCGAGACCGCCGCGAGCGGCTCCTCACCGACGAGGTCGCGGCCAGTTTCGCCGATGCGCCGCCGCGCCTGCGCGAGGTGATGGGATCCCTGGTCCGGCATCTGCACGCCTTCGCGGGCGAGGTCCGCCTCACCGAGGACGAATGGCAGCGCGGCATCGACTTCCTCACGCGCACCGGGCATATCACCACCGATACGCGCCAGGAGTTCATCCTGCTCTCCGATGTTCTCGGATTATCGATGTTCACCATGGCCGTCAACGCGCCCGAGGATGTGAATGCCACGGAGCCAACGGTTTTCGGGCCGTTCTTCGTCGACGACGCCCCGGAGATCGCATTGGGCGGTGATATCGCGCTCGGGGTGAAGGGCACGCCCTGCTATGTCAGCGGCACGGTCCGAACCACGTCCGGCGCACCGATTCCCGGTGCGCGCCTGGATATCTGGGAGGCCGATGCGGACGGCTTCTACGACGTGCAGTACGAGGGCGAGCGCCGCGCCGGACGCGGATGGCTCACCGCCGCGCCCGATGGAAGCTACCGGTTCTGGTCGGTGCTGCCCTCGTCGTATCCGATACCGCACGACGGTCCCGTCGGCGAACTGCTCGACGCCGTGCACCGCAGCCCGATGCGCCCGGCGCACTTGCACTTTCGCGTCGCCGCGTCCGGCTTCACGACGCTGGTGACGCATATCTTCGTGGCCGGTGATCCGTATCTGACAAGCGATGCGGTGTTCGGCGTCAAGGACAGCCTCGTCGTGGACGCGACCGAATATCCCGCGGGCCGGGCGCCGGACGGCGCCGACCGCGATCGCCCCTACTACCGCATGACCTTCGATATCGCGCTCGCCCAGGAGATTCAGCCATGACCGCCCCCCGAGACATCGAGACCGACGTCCTCATCATCGGCAGCGGACCCGCCGGCGGTGCGGCGGCGCTCGCGCTGGCGACGCTCGGCGTCGATCATCTGGTGCTGACCAAGTACCGCTATACGGCCAACACTCCCCGCGCGCACATCACCAATCAGCGCACGATGGAGGTCTTCCGGGACCTCGGCATCGAGGACGATGTGCTGGCCCGCGCCACACCGCACGAGCTGATGGGGCAGACCGTGTTCTGCACCAGCCTCACCGGCGACGAGCTCGGCCGGGTGCGGGCGTGGGGCACCCATCCGGCCCGCGAGGCCGACTACACCCAGGCCAGTCCGAGCCAGAACTGCGATATCCCGCAGAACTACCTCGAGCCGATCATCATCCAGCACGCGGCCTCGCGTGGCTCGCGAATCCGTTTCGACAGCGAGTATCTGGGCCTCACCCAGGACAGCGACGGCGTCGATGTCCGGGTACGCGATCGGGTCAGCGGCGGCGAATTCACCGTGCGGGCCCGCTATGTCATCGGCGCCGACGGCGGGCGTAGCGCCGTGGCAGCGGATATCGGCCTGCCGTTCGAGGGCGCGATGGATATCGCGGGCAGTATGAACATCGTCTTCCATGCCGACCTGTCGAATCTGGTCGAACATCGGCCCAGCGTCCTGTACTGGGTGTTGCGGCCGGGTGCGGATGTCGGCGGCATCGGGCTCGGACTGGTGCGCATGGTGCGGCCCTGGAACGAATGGCTCATCGTCTGGGGTTATGACATCACCCGGCCCGCACCCGATGTCGACGACGAGGCCGCGATCCGCATCGCACATCAGCTGATCGGCGACGACACCATTCCGATCACCATCCGATCCACCTCGCTGTGGGGCAACAACCGGATGTACGCCACCGCCTATCGCGCCGGGCGGGTGTTCTGCGCGGGCGATGCGGTGCACCGGCATCCGCCGTCGAACGGACTGGGCTCCAACACCTCCATCCAGGACTCCTACAATCTGGCGTGGAAACTGGCCTATGTGCTGAAAGGTGTTGCGGGGCAGGGACTTCTCGACACCTACAGCGCCGAACGGGTTCCGGTCGGACGCCAGGTGGTGCTGCGCGCCAACAAGAGCATCGAGGAATTCGGTGCGATCCTGGGAGCGCTGGGCATCGATGACACCAGCGACCCGGAGACGATGCGCGCGGCCATCGCCGAGCGCCGCGACAACACCGAGACCGGCGCACGCAAACGCCGCGAGCTGCGCACGGCGCTCGAGCTCAAGGATTACGAATTCAACGCGCACGGTGTGGAACTCGGCCAGCGCTACCGCTCCGGCGCGGTGGCGGGCGACGGCAGTGGCGAACCGGGCTACACCCGCGATCCGGAGCTGTACTACCACCCGACCACCCATCCCGGCGCCCGGCTGCCGCATGCCTGGCTCGGCACCGCCACCGGACATCGGGTGAGCACCCTCGACCTGTGCGGGCACGGCCGCTTCGCGGTACTCACCGGCATCTCCGGAGCGGCCTGGGCCGAGGCCGCGGCGGCCGTCGCCGACAAGCTGGGCATCGAGATCGCGGCCCATATCATCGGACCCGGCCACACCCATACCGACCTCTACGACGACTGGTCGCGGCTGCGGGAGGTCGAGGAGGACGGATGTGTGCTCGTCCGCCCCGATATGCATGTGGCCTGGCGCTCACACGGCCTGGTCGCCGAGCCCGGGCGGGCGCTGTTGGAGGCGTTGAGTTCGGTGCTGTCGGTCGAGGTGTGACTGAGATATCGATCGCTGGCCACGGGTCCCGGTGCGAGCGGCGGACTAGGGTCGGGGCATGGACGGCTTTCTGCTCGCACAGCCCGAGGGGGTGTTGCGGACCACCGGTGTCCGCACCGCCTTCGACGAGGCGGGCCGGGCGGCCGCCGCACTGCGGGCGGGGGCCGAAATCGTGGTCGGCGCGCTCGCCTTCGATCCGAGCAATCCGGCCGCGCTCTGCGTGCCCGAGCGGGCCGAGCACACCGCCGGACCGTGGCGACCGGCCGCGATACCGCCGCTGCCGCCGGTCCAGGTGACCACCGAAATCCCCAGTCCCGCAGAACATATCGCGCGGGTGACGAAGCTCGTCGAACAGCTGTCGGATCCCGGGCAGCCGCTGCGCAAGGTGGTCGCCGCGCGATCGCTGCTCGCCGAGGCCGACACCCCGCTCGATCCGGAGGTGGTGGCCGCGCATCTGCTGGCGCGCCATCCGCTGGCCAATGTCTTCGCCGTCGACCTCACCCCGTCCGGGCGAACCGGGGCGACGCTGGTGGGCGCGACACCGGAGGTGCTGGTGGCCCGCCACGGCGAGATCGTCACATTGCACCCACTCGCCGGAACCATGCCCCGGCATCCGGACCCGCGGATCGATGCCGAACGCTCACGAGAGCTGTTGTCCAGCAGTAAAAATCGCGCGGAGCATGCCTTCGTCATCGATTGGATCCGCGAGCGGCTGGCCACAGTGTGCACCGAACTCGCCATCCCCGACGGTCCGCGGCTGATCAATACGGCCGAGGTGTGGCATCTGGCCACACCCATCCGGGGCCGCCTGCGCGATCCGGCCGTCACCGCGCTCGATCTGGCGGTCCTGTTGCAGCCGACCCCCGCGGTCTGCGGCACCCCCACCGAGCTGGCGCTCGAGACGATCACCGAACTCGAGGAGGAGCGCGGCTTCTACGGCGGCGCGGTCGGCTGGTGCGACGCGCGCGGCGACGGCGAATGGGTGGTCGCGATCCGCTGCGCCGAACTGTCCGCCGATTGCCGCACGGTCCGGGCCTTCGGCGGCGGCGGCATCGTCGCCGCCTCGGATCCGCGATCCGAACTCGACGAGACGACCGCGAAGTTGCGCACCCTGCTCGGCGCGCTGCACTGCCGGGTCCCCTCCGACGATGATGTTGTAGGTTGACTCGGAACACGCCTGGCGTCGATGTATGGGAGTCCGCGATGAAGTTTGCCGTTCCTGGGGTAGCAAGCGCCGCCGCCGGGGCTGTGCTCGGTGTGGTCGCGGTGTTCGCCATCACGCTGGCGGCGCAGCAGAATTCGCGGCCCGAGGTGGATCGCAGCGGCAATGCCTCATCGTCGCTGCTCAACAACGTTGAGTACGGCGCTCGCTGAGCCGCCCTCTCGCGTCGATCCCACCGCGCCACTAGGCCGGCGATGGTTCGCCGGGACGGTGGTCGCGGCATTTCTGCTCACCTTCCTGCAGGCGCCCGGGCGCACGGTTGCCGATACCAAATACGATCTGGCCCAGAATCCGCTGGGCTTTCTCGAGCGTGCGGCCCATCTGTGGAGCAGTCAGGCGCCGATGGGGCAGGTGCAGAATCAGGCCTACGGCTACTTCTTCCCGCACGGAGCGTTCTTCTCGCTCGGCCATATGCTCGGGCTGCCCGCCTGGGTGACGCAGCGGATCTGGTGGGCGCTGCTGATTCTGGCCGGATTCTGGGGCATCGTCCGGCTGTGTGAGGCGCTGGGCATCGGCTCGCGCGGCGCGCGCGTGGTGGCCGCGGTGGCGTTCGCGCTGTCGCCGCGGGTGCTGACCACGCTCGGGTCGATCTCCTCGGAGACGCTGCCGATGATGCTCGCGCCCTGGGTGCTGCTGGCGCCGGCCGCACTCGGCCGGCTCCGATTACCGAAACGCGGCGCCGCCTCGCCCGCGGGCAGCGCGCTCGCGCTGGCCCTGATGGGTTCGGTGAACGCGGTGGCGACCGCGGCCGCATTCCTGCCCGCGGCGCTGTGGTGGATCTCGTATCGGCCGAACCGCACGTGGTGGCGATTCACTCGCGCCTGGATTCCGCTGCTGGTGCTGGCCACCTTCTGGTGGGTGGTGCCGCTGCTGGTGCTGGGCAGGGTGAGTCCGCCGTTCCTGGACTACATCGAATCCTCCGGGGTGACCACGCAGTGGGCCTCGCTGGGTGAGGTGTTGCGCGGCACCGACAGTTGGACGCCGTTCGTCTCGCCGGAGCGGATCGCGGGCGCGGTGCTTGTCACCCAGCCCGCGGCCGTGCTGGCGACCGGACTGCTTGCCGCGGCCGGGATGGCCGGACTGGCGCTGCGGTCGATGCCGTATCGGGGGCGGTTCGCGCTGATCCTGATCGTCGGGCTGGTAGGGATCTGCGCGGGCTATGCCGGACAGCTGGGTGGGCCCTTCGCCGAGCCGGTGCGCCTGTTCCTGGATTCCGCCGGTGCGCCGCTGCGCAATGTGCACAAGCTGGAACCGCTGATCCGAATTCCCTTGGTCTTGGGGCTTGCTCATCTGCTGCGCCGGGTGCCGCTGCCCGCCTCGGTGCGAATGCCGGTGTGGCGCAATGCCTTCGCCCATCCCGAGCGGGACAAGATGGTGGCCGTGACCGCGCTGGTCCTGGCCGCGTTGACGCTGTCGACCTCGCTGGCCTGGACCGATCGGCTGGCCCCGCGCGGGGCCTACGACGCGGTGCCCGGCTATTGGCAGCGGACCGCGGACTGGTTGGCGCATAACGCCTCCGACACCCGCGCCCTCGTGGTGCCGGGCGCGCCGTTCGGCAGTCAGATCTGGGGATTGACCCGCG
Source organism: Nocardia sp. NPDC051570 (assembly GCF_044454005.1). Taxonomy (NCBI): domain Bacteria; kingdom Bacillati; phylum Actinomycetota; class Actinomycetes; order Mycobacteriales; family Nocardiaceae; genus Nocardia; species Nocardia sp. NPDC051570. The sequence continues at coordinate 74,531 of NZ_JBITDI010000005.1, forward strand.
ACGAACCGCTGCAGGCCCTGGCCACGACGCCGTGGGCGGTGCGCGATGCCGTCCCGCTCGTCCCGCCGGGGGCCATCCGGGCCATGGATTCGGTGCAGCGGCTCATCGCCGACGGGCGGCCCTCGACCGCGCTGGCGCCGACGCTGATCGATCAGGGCATCGGAATTCTGGTGCTGCGCAACGACCTCGATCCGGATACCTCGCGCTCGACCCGGCCGATGCTCGCGCATCAGGCCATCGAGGGGTCGCCCGGACTGACCAAGGTCGCCGAATTCGGCAACGATATCGAGGTCGGCCACGGCGACGGCCTGGTCACCGATGGTGATCTGCGCCCGGACTATCCGGCGATCGAGATCTACCGGGTGGACGTTCCCCGGCCGGGTACGCCGGTCGAGTTGCGCAGCGGTCCGGGCGCGCCCGGCGCATTCCCGGGCGCCTATACCGTGCCGCTGAATTCGGTGCCGGTAGTGCGGGGCGGGCCCGAGGTGCTCGAACGCCTGCGGCGCGACACCGACGCACCGAACGGTCCCGCCCTGCTGACGGCCGATGCCGCGCGGGCCGGATTGGCGGGCGGTTCGGTGACCGTGACCGATACCCCGATGGACCGGGAAACCGATTTCGGCCGGGTGGACAACCATGATTCGGCCCTGCGCGCACCGACCGATGCGCGGCGAACCCACAATCTCGTACCGGACTATCCCGTCCCGGGCGAGCAGCCGGTCGAGGGCGAATGGTCCGGCGCCGTGATCACCGCCTCCGGTTCGGCCGCCGACGCCACCCAGCTCGGCGGGTCCGCGCCGGGCAGTTCCACCGCGGCGATGGTGGACGGCGATCTGTCCACAGCGTGGCTGAGCAACAGCGCCGAATCCGCTGTAGGACAATGGGTTCGGCTCGATCTCGCGCATCCGCTGCGGACCGCCGTGCTGCATGTGACGACCAGCCCGGCCGCGATCGGCGATCCGGTCAAATGGATCGAGGTGCGCACCGCGAACGGCACGGTCGCCGCGCGCATCTCCGAACCCGGTGTGCCGGTATCGGTTTCGCTGCCGCCGGGCCGCACCGATTGGCTCACCATCACCGCCACCCGCACCGAGAACGGCACGGGCGGCGGGCAGTTCGGGATCAGCGAGCTCTCTCTCGAGGACTACTCCGATCGCGAGGCGCCGGTGCCGGTCGATATCCGCCACCGCACGGTACTGCCGCCGCTCGCCGCGGGCACCGGGGTGCGCGGCTGGGATCTCGGGCAGGAATTCCCCGGGCGCAGCGGCTGTTTCGACGCACCCGATCGGGTGCGCTGCAGTAAGGGTCTGGGTCTTCCGGCCGAGGAGCCGGGGGCCTTCGAGCGCACCCTGCGGGTGCCCGAGTCGATGTCGGTCCGGCCGCGGCTGACCGTCCGCACCCGCCAGGCACCCGAGCTCGAGGCGCTGCTCACCGACCACGAGCGACCGATCGCGCGCGGCAAGGCCGACGTCGGCGATCTGCGCGGCTCGGCCTTCGCCGCCACCGACGGGGATCCGCGCACGACCTGGATCGCCCCCGAGGACACGGTGCGAAATCCGGCCGGGCCCAAGCCCACCCTCACCCTCGAGCTGCCGCATCCGGCGCTGGTGACGGGCGTGGAGATCACACCGTCGCGGGGCGCGCTGCCCGCCCGGCCGACGGCCGTCGCGGTGAATCTCGGCGATGGGCCGCAGGTTCGCGAGCTGGATCCCGGCGAAGAACGCGCCGGGAACAGAGATGGGGAAGGCGCGGGGAACAAAGAGGGGGAAGCGGCCGGGAACAGGGATGGGGAAGCCACCGGGAGCAAAGAGGGGGAAGCCGCCGGGAACAAAGATGGAGGGGCCGCCGGTACGCCGGTACGCCTCGAACTACATCCACGGGTGACCGACCGCATCGAGATCAGTATCAACAGCTGGAAGCCCGTATTGGACCGCACGGCACTGGGTTTCACCCTGGAGCAGCCGCCCGGCCTGGCGGAGGTCACCGTGCTGGGTCCGGACTATCCGCCGCCCGCCGCATCCGATCGCCCGATCACCGTCGACTGCGCGCACGGTCCGACGCTGGCCGTGGCCGGTCGGATCGTGCACACCTCGATCACCGCGACGGCGGAGCAATTGCGTTCCGGTGCACCGGTTTCCGCACAGGTCTGCGAGGGGGACGCCGATCCGGTGAGCCTGCCACCGGGCCGGGTCGACGTCACGGTCACGCCGACCGGACTGTTCTCGGTCGACGAACTGCGACTGGACCGCACCGACGCCGCACCGCAACCGATGTCGGCTCCCGCCGACAGCAAGCTCCTAGTCCTGCCGTTGAGCACCAACGTCGGCTGGCGCGCACACGGCGCCGACGGCCGCGCCCTCGTCCCGATCGTGGTCGACGGCTGGGAGCAGGGTTGGCTGCTGCCCGCCGACGTCCGCGGTCCGGTCACCGTCGAATTCCCCATCGATCGCTGGTACCGGTGGGCCATCTTCGGCGGACTGCTCCTGCTGCTGCCGCTCATCGCCCTCGCCGTCCCCTGGCGGCGACGGTCCGATCCGCCACTGCCGCAGGCGGATTCGCCGCCGCGGAGCTGGCATGCCCGGATCGCCGGAGCGGCCGGACTGACCGCGGCCGCGCTGATCGTCTCCGGACCGGTCGCGGTGGGGCTCACCGTCGCGGGCCTGATCGCCAACCGGATCTACCCGCGCCGCATGCCCGCGATCCTGGTCGGCCTCGCCGGTCTCGGCACCGCCGTCTCGGCCGCGGCGCTGTCCACAGGCCCGTGGCGCTCACCCGATGGATATCTGGGCGGCTCGTTGTGGGTGCAGTTCCCGGCGCTGGTCGCGGTGCTCGCCGTCGGTCTCGCGGCGCTCAGCCGAAGCGACGGCGAACCCAGTGCCGCACCGGCTCTTCCACGAGTGCGTAACTGGCTGCGGCGAGCGGGACGGTGAACGCCACCGTCAGCAGCAGCACGTAGACGAAATGACCGGTGAACGGGATGATTCCGAAGACGGGGAACACCATCGACAGCACCGCGAGATGCCAGATGAAGATCCCGTAGGACCAGCGGCCCAGCGTCGCGGCCACCCGGCTCTCCAACCAACGGTGCCGCCGATCGCCGAGCACCAGCGGTGCGAGCAGGCCGAAGCCGATGACCGCGCCCAGCCCCATCTTCATCACGTACTGCCAGGGCGCGCCGCGGGTCAGCCCGGCCGGGCCGGCCAGATCGGTGGCCGACAGCGCGAAGGCGACCGCGGCCAGCGACCACATGGCCCAGCGGTTTCCGGCGATACGGCGCCAGCGCGGTACGTCGTCGCAGACCAGTTCGGCCAGCAGCATGCCCGCGGCGAACCACGGCAGATAGCCCGGCAGCCAGTTGTCGGAGTGGATCGCCTCGGGCGTGGGCACGGGCAGGAAGTTCCAGCCCAGGCTGATCACCCCGAACGCCGCGACCGTCGCCACCCGCGCGCGCGGCCCACTCATCCACATCAGCGCACAGGCGAGTATCGGCAACAGAAGATAGAAGGCCACCTCCACCGACAGACTCCACATCTGGGTGAGCCCGTCGGTCAGCGTCAACGGCACGAACACCTGCAGCAGCGCCAGATTCGCCAGCCACACCCGGCGCCCGGCCGAATGTGCCGCCGAGGGAAGCAGTATCAGCACCGCGCACACCACCACCCAGTACGCGGGCAGGATGCGCGCGGCCCGATGCAGCAGATAGCGCCCGGCGGGCGGGGCCGATCCGGATCCGCGCGCGGCCACCGCATGCGGCCGCCACAGCAGAAATCCGGATAGCCCGAAGAATACGGCCACCGCCATATCGAACCGGCCCCACAGCCGGTCCAGCACCGGCGCACCGGTCGCGCCGGTCTGGAAGGCCACATGTGTGAGCACCACACCGAACGCGGCCAGCGCGCGCATACCCTCCAGCGCGGGGACGAATGCCCGCGGCGGCACGCGGCCGGGCGCGGGCGAATTCGCCGGGGCGGGGTCGGTCGCGGTCGTGGTCATCGCGCTCCAGTCTGCTGTGCGGACGATTCGGGCCTCAGATCGGCATGGTCGGGTACTCGGCTGTTAGTGTCGGGGCTCACGAACGCCGTGCGGCAGCGGGGTTCGTCCGGAACGGCCTGTTCGACGACGAGGAGAGTTGCATGGCACTCGGTGCCGGTACCAAGAGGACGGTAGCCTGCGTGCTCGTAGGGCTCGGTACGCTGCTGATCGTCGCGGCAGTGCTGACCCCGACATATGCGGTCAGCCAGCTCGCCAAGACTCCCCTCGATCTCGAGATCACCACCATCGCGACCAACAATCCGAACGCGCCCAGCGAGGTCCTGGACGCGAAGTCCCTGACCTCGGGAACCGGTCCGGCGAAGGTGGATCAGAACGTTTCGATCATCTCGCAGCGCTTCCTCACGATCGAGGATCCGTCCGATAAGAACGATATGACCATTCAGGCCGGTCAGACGCTGCGACGGATCGATAAGCAGGGCGATACCGGCCTGCTCACCGCGACCATCGACCGGGTCACCATCGACCGCAAGTCCGGCATGCCGGTCGACGCCGACCCGAACGGTTCGGTCGCGGTCTCGGTGAACAGCAAGGGCGAAAGCGTCGCGGATCCGGTGCAGCACACGGGCCTGCAGTATCGGTTCCCGATCGACACGGAGAAGAAGGACTACCCGTACTTCGATCTCAACGCGCGCAAATCCTTCGATATCAAGTACGTCGAAGAGACCGAGATCAACGATCTGAAGGTCTATCACTTCCAGCAGCAGGTCCCGCCGACCGATCTGTCCAAGGTCGTGAACGCGCCCAGCAACAGGCTCACCCTGCCCGCGGCCAAGTGGGGTGTGGCGGGCGACGGCGATGTGACCATGGACCGCTTCTACACCGACACCCGCGATGTGTGGGTCGAGCCGCAGACCGGCACGGTCATCAAGGGCGCGGAGCAGCTTCACCTGTACTACGCGCGTTCGGGCGATAAGCCCGAGGTGACGGCGCTGAAGTCGAATCTGATCTTCGACGGTAAGACGATCGACTCGCAGATCGCCGAGGCCAAGAAGTACACCGACGAGCTGTCGCTCTACAGCCGGATCCTGCCGATCACGCTCGGTGTGATCGGCGCGGTCGCGCTGATCATCGGCCTGCTGCTGGGCCTGCGCGGCGGCGAGGACAAGCCGGGTCGCCTGGTGCGCAAGCGCGACCCGAGCGGTGTGGGCGCCGACGACGCGCCCACGCAGCAGATCGATCTGGGTAAGCGGCCCTAGCCGATTCGTTCCCGAGGCTCCCCGGAGGTCGACTCCGGGGAGCCTTTCGTTTGCCTGCCGACGGCCAGGACGACCAGCACGATGATGGTCGCGGTGACCGCGGCCGTGACGACGGTCGCGAGGGTGATCAGCGCGGGGAGCGATCCGACCACGGTCAGCGCGAGCACGATCTCGAGCGCGAGGCCGATCCAGGTGACGACCGCCGGGGCGGTGCGATCGACGGCGATCGCGGACAGCAGCGCACCCTGCAGCAGCGCGAGCAGCGCGCCGTCGAGGGCGAACAGCCACAGCAGCCCCTCGATCGGGGCATAGTCGTGACCCGCGAACAGTGGTGCCAGCGGAGCGAATACGGCCGCACCCACGACCGCGACGACCCCCACCGCGGACAGCACCCCGAGCGCATCGCGCACGGCCCGCGCCGAATGCTGCGGCTGCGCCATCCGCGGATACAACACCACCCCCACGGCCTGCGGCAACCAGAACGCGATCTTGGTGGCAATGGCCCCCAACGCATACCGACTGGCATCCGCCTCCCCCAACACCACCCGAGCCACGATCAAATCCACCGAAGACAACGCCATCAACGCCGCCTGCACCTGCGCCGCCCGCACCACCGCCACCACCCCACCCCCAACCCCCGCACCCTTTCCCGCGCTTCGCACCCCCTGTGGGCGGCTGGAACCGGTGCGAAGTGCGGGAAAGGGTGCGAGGGTTTCGGGGGTGGTGGTGCGGTGGGCGTAGGTGGTGGCGAGGGTTAGGCCTGCGGCGGCGGACCAGAGGGCGGGGGCGGCGCCTGCGCCGGTGGCCAGGGTGATCAGGGCGGGGGCGGCTCGGAGGATGCCGCTGCCGCCGAGAATCGTTGCCAGCGTGCGGAATCGGTGGGTGCCCTGCAGGATGCCCTGTTCGGTGGACAGTAGGACCAGTAGTGGGGCCGAGATCAATGCGCCCGATGCCGCGGCGACGCTGACGTGCAGACCGGCGGCGACGGCCGGGACCAGGGCCGCGGCGAGGAGTGCCACGATTGCCGCGCAGCGCCGTCCGAGTGCGCGGGCCGCGGGCACGGAGGCGCCGTGCACCATCTGGCGGGCCACCACATTCTGCAGTGCGAGAGCCGGGACCGCGCACAGCGTCTGCGCCGCGAGCAAGCTCGCGAACTCGCTGTACCCCGCGACCCCCAGCCACCGACCGGCCAGCAGCTGCAGCAGATATCCGGCCACATTGGCGGTCATGGCCCCCGCCGTCACCAGGGTCAGATCCGCGACCACGGGTAGACGACGCGAGGCAGGCATCCCGCCATGCTGCCACCTCGGGTCGGGGACACGTAGGGTGGCTGAGCGTGACTGCGGGTGATCGGACAGGTCGCGGGCTGTGGGACCGGATCGCACCGGCCGTCTGGAGCCTGGGTGTGGCGCTGCTCGTGGTCGGCCCGCTGCTCGGTCCGGGATATCTGCTGCTCCGCGACGCGGTGAGCACGCCGCGGTCCTATCCGACCGACGCGGCACTGGGGTTGGGTGATGCCGCACCGCGCGCGGTACCGCAGGACGGGCTGCTGGCCGCGGTATCGCCGCTGGTGGATGGCGGCCTCGTCGTGAAAGCGATTCTCGTGGCGGCACTGTGGGCGGCGGGCTGGGGATCCGCCGTCCTGGCCCGCCGCCTGCTGCGCGTATCGCTCGGCCCGCAGTTGGTGGCGGCCACGCTGGCACTGTGGAATCCCTATGTGGCCGAGCGCCTGCTCCAAGGCCATTGGAGCCTGCTCACCGGCTACGCCGCCCTGCCGTGGACGATTCTGGCGGCCCATCGAATTCGATACTCCGTGCCGCCGAGTACCGAAAGCGCAGCGGGGAGAGGCGAATCGGCCCGCGCCTGGGCGGCGCTGGGGAGCTGGCTCGCCGTCGCGGGGCTGACGCCGACGGGAGCGCTGCTGGCCGGAGTGGTGGCCGTTATCGCAGTGGGCCGCAGGCGGATTGCCGGTGCGCTGATCCTCTCGATCGCGGCCTCCGCGCCCTGGTTGGTCGCGACCGCGCTCTCCGGCGCGGGGGCCGAACCGTCGGATCCGGGCGGGATCGCGGCGTTCGCGGCGCGGGCCGAACCCGGGCTCGGTGCGTTGGGCAGTCTTGCCGGGCTCGGCGGGATCTGGAACGGTGATGCCGTACCGGGTTCCCGCACAACACTTTTCGCGCTCGCGGCGACGCTCGTACTGTTGGCCATCGTGGCGACGGGTGTCCGGAGCGTCGCCGCGGCGGGCGATCCGGCGACCCGCCCGGTGCGCCGGGCACTTCTGGTGCTCGCGGCTGCCGCCGTCGCGCTGCCCGCGCTCGGGGCCACGGGCTGGGGCCTGCATATCGGCGAGTGGCTGGTCACGCGGGTTCCGGGCGCCGGACTGCTGCGCGACACCCAGAAGTACGTGGCCCTGGCCATGCCCGCCTATACGCTGTGCGCGGCGGCCGGATGCCGGGCCGTCGCCGGGGCGATCGGGAAACGGGTTACCGATGTCGACGTATTGCCTTTGGCGGCAACGGTTTTCATCGTACTTCCGGTGATCACCCTGCCCGATCTCGCATGGGGCGTGGGTGGCGCGCTGCGCCCGGTGCACTATCCGCCCGGATGGCAACACGTCGCCGCGGCCATCGATGGGCCGGGCGATATCGCCGTACTTCCGGCGGGCATGTTCCGCAGATTCCCCTACAGCGGCCGCGTCCCGGTCCTGGATCCCGCGCCCCGCATGCTGCCGCGCGATGTGCTGCAGACCGGTGAGCTGCCGGTGCGCGGCCGAGTCGTCGCGGGCGAGGGCACCCGGGCCCGTGAGGTCGAGCAGGCCCTGCTGCGGGGCGGCCCGCCGGGCGAGCTCGCGGCGCGCGGCATCGGCTGGGTGCTGGTGGAACGCACCACGCCCGGACCGCTCGGAGATTCGGCGAATACCCTGTCCCACTTGGAATCCCGATACATCGATGACGATCTCGCGCTCTATCGCGTGCCGGACCCCGCCGATACCCGCGCGCCGGGCCACGCCGCGCACCGATCCCTCGCCCTCGCGGCCCATCTGCTCTGGGCATTACTGCTGCTCGCGGGCCCGCTACTCCGATCGATCGCCCGCCGGACGAAATCTGCTGCGCCCGAGCGGGAATCCGCGCCATGATGGCATCATGGCGTCGATCTACCCCACGTTGCGCTCGATCGTTCTGGACACCACCGATACCCGCCGCACCGCGGAGTTCTATCGACGGCTGCTCGGCTGGGAGTACCTCCCCGAGGACGCACGCGACACCGCCGGCCTCCCGGAGTGGCTCGCCCTCGCCCCGCCCAACGGCGGACCGCGGCTGTCATTCCAGCTGGTCCCCGAGCTCCCCCGCTCGACCTGGCCGAAACATGATGTGCCGCAGCAACTTCATCCGGATTTCGCCGTCGCCGACCGCGGCGAGCTCATCGCGCAGCACGACCGCGTCAGCGCGCTCGGCGCACCGCTGCTCCTCGATCGCACCGACCATCCCGACGAGCCGCTGTATGTCAGCGCCGATCCGGCCGGACATCCGTTCTGCGTCGTCGCCGTTCGCGATGTCCCCGCGGGCCGACCCGCTCCTACGCTGCGATCGATCGTGCTGGACTCGACCGATCCGGGCGGCCTGGCGGAGTTCTATCGACAACTCACCGGCTACGACTACGCCCCGCACGACACACCACCCACATCCGGCGAACCCGATTACCCGGATTGGCTGAATCTCCTCGGCCCCACCGGCATTCGCCTGGCCTTCCAGCCCGTGCCGGAACTCCCGCGAACCACCTGGCCCGAACCCGAAGTGCCGCAACAGCTGCACCTCGACTTCCAGGTCCCGACCACCGACCACCTCCGCGCACAGCACCGGCGCATACTCGAGCTGGGCGCGACGCTCCTGCACGACGAATTCGACGATCCGGTCGAACCGCTCTACGTCTACGCCGATCCGGCCGGACATCCGTTCTGCGTATTCGTTCTGCCGCCCGGGCGGTGAGCGGGCCTACGGCCGGTGATCGGTGCGACCGTTGTTGACCAGACCGGAGACGTATTCGCCGCGCCCGGCCGCGGCCAGCACCTCGTAGACGCCGTCGGCCGTTTGCTCCCAGGAGAATTCGCGCGATCGCGCGCGGGCCTTCTCCCCCATGACGGTGCGCTCCTGGGCGTCGACGAGCAGTCGGCCCACGGCCTCGGTGAGCTGGGTGGCGTCGTCGACCAGGGTGCCGGTCACGCCGTCGACGATCGAATCGGTCAGACCGCGCGAACCGCGATAGCCGACGGTCGGGACGCCGTGCTGGGCGGCCTCGATCACCGCCAGCCCCCAACCCTCCTTGCGCGACGGCAGCACATGCACCCAGGCGCGGGCGAGCAATTCGTGTTTACGGCCTTCGCCGACATGGCCGTGGAAGGTGACGGAGTCGTCGATATCCAGTTCGCGCGCACGGGCCTTCAGATTGTCGGCCCACCAGCCGTCGCCGATCACGTCCAGACGCAGACCGGGCACCCGCCGCCGCAGACCCGCGACCACCGCCAGCGCATCCTCGATCTGCTTATGCGGTACCAGCCGGGACAGCACCACGATGCTGGGATGGGTGGTGCGGGCCTGCCCGGCGCCGGTCGGCACGGGCTCGGCGCCGTTGCGTACCACCGCGATTCGCGAACTGTCCACACCCAGCATCGCCAGCTCCTCCGCCGAGGGCAGCGATACGGTCAGATACTGATTGCGCCGATGCACCCGCGGCGACACCCGCGATTCGATCCACCAGCCGATCCGTCCCACCAGCCGACCGGCGACCGGCCACTGCTCGCGATGGCCGTGATGGACCAGCACGATCGCGGGTGATCGGGTCGCGGCGCGGGCGAAGAACGGGATGCCGTTCTGGGTATCGATCACCGCGTCCGGGCGCAGCCCGCGCAGCGGCCCGAATCCGAGCCGACCCACCAGGATCGCCGCCAGGGCCCGCGGATAGACGGTGAACCGCCCGCCCGCGCGGCTGATCTCGATGCCGTCGACGCGCTCGGACCGGGGGGCGCCCGGATAGTGCGCGGTCCGCAGGGTCACCCTGATGCCGCGCGCCGCCAGCTGTGCGCCGACCTGTTCCAGATAACGCTCACTCCCGCCACCCTGGGGATGTCCGGTATCGCGCCAGCAGAGCAGCAGCACCTCACGCACTCTGCCGGATTCGGACACGGCACTACTCCAGATGATCTAGGGACAAGTGGGTCCACCCTACAGCTTGGGTCAAGACCCTCCCGCCGAGCCGCTGTGCGAGACTGATTCGCCATGCTTCGAACCCGCCATACTTCGTTCCCGGCACGCCGCCATACCTCGTTCCCGGCACGCCGCCATACTTCGTTCCCGGCACGTTTTTCGCCGGGAAGACCCAGCTTCGCGCGCCGGGCGACACTGCGCCGATCGCTGCGGCTGCTGGGCAGCTTTCGCTTCGAGCAGACCGATCCGGGCCTGTTCTACGGCGGCATCGCCGCCGATACCGTGGCTCTGATCGCCGATTTCCATCGCGATCTCACCGGCCGCGATCTGTCGGGCGCCACGGTGCTCGATGTCGGTGGCGGACCCGGCTACTTCGCCGACCGATTCGCCGAGGCGGGCGCGCGCTATCTTCCGGTCGAACCCGATCCGAGCGAAATGCATGCCGCCGGACTGCGGGTGCCCGGTGCGGTGCGCGGGTCGGGGATGGCGCTGCCGTTCCGCGACGACGCGGTCGAGATCTGCCTGTCCTCCAATGTGGCCGAACATGTGCCGCAACCGTGGCGGATGGCCGAGGAGATGCTGCGGGTGACGAAACCCGGTGGGTTGATGGTGTTCTCGTACACCGTGTGGCTGGGTCCGTTCGGCGGACACGAGACCGGGCCGTGGCACTATCTGGGCGGTGAGTACGCGGCGCGGCGATATCACCGCCGCAACGGCCGGGAGCCGAAGAATCGTTTCGGCACATCGCTGTTCGTGGTCACCGCGGCCGAGGGCCTGCGCTGGGCGGATCGCCTCGGCGCGCGCGGCCAGGTGCTGGCCGCCTTTCCTCGCTATCACCCCCGGTGGGCCTGGTGGCTGGTACGGCTACCGGGCCTGCGCGAATTGCTGGTGAGCAATCTCGTCGTGGTGGTCGCCAAACCGTGAGGGCGACGGTGCGCTAACGCTCGAGCCGACCGCGCCGCCACGACCGGCGGCCGGTATGCGCGGGTAGTTCGCTCCAGGGTGGCTCCTGCATAGCCAACCCGACGGTCTCGAGTGGAGTGAGGCCCACCCGATCCGCCAGCGCGCGCACCGCAGCAACCGCCTCGGCGGCCTGTAGTGCGGCCGCGGCCTGTTCGAGTGTGAGGGTGCGGCCGGGCAGGAAGGAGACCACCCAACCACCCATGCCGACACATCTCGCCTGATGTGGGGTCTGATCGCTGGTCATCAAGGACCGGCCGACCACTTGCACCGCCATGACTCGGACTCCCCTGCGATTGCATCTGTAAAATCGGGAGGGCAAAGCAGATTGCTATAAGCATGCTCCGACGGACTACAGAACGCAATAGTGCGTTCCGCGAAAAGCGAACCGGCGGGTAGGGTTTCGCTTTTGGAATTGCTGCGGATTAACCGATATGCCTGATGTGCTCAGTTTTCCGGCATGCGCACGCGCAGAATGGGCTGGTATCCACGATCGGAGCGAAGCGGCGGATCGACGATGTCGACCGCCCAGCCGGGCGGCAGGACCGCCTGCAAGCGCTGCGCTGCGCGGCGCAGGGGGGTACTCGCCCCGGCGTCGGGCAACTCGGGGACAACGTGGGCGTCGAACTGCAGATCGGTCATCCCAACCACCCATCTCTCACACGTTCGGCCCGACGGTCGCGGACGGGCCAGAATCCGCGAGCAACGGCGTGGCAATCAGTTCACTCGAATAGCTATCTACCTGAAATCGAACTGGTCAGTCATGAGATGTAGAACACCCAGAATAGGGCACACAATAGTGGACCGCCCGCACCGCGCTGGACGCGGTGCGGGCGATTGATGAACCGGCTGGCTACGGGAGTCGCAGACCCCTATCCGAGCCGCTGCTTCAGCGCCTCGAATTCGTCGCGCACGCCCGAGGGCAGCTTGTCGCCGATGAATTCGAACCACTCCTCGATGAGCGGAATCTCCTTGCGCCACTCGGCGGGATCGACCTTCAGGGCCTCGTCGACATCGGCGGCATTCACGTCGAGGTTGTCCAGGTCCAGATGCGCGGCGGTCGGCACATTGCCGATCGCGGTCGGCTCGGCGTCGGCCTTGCCCTCGATGCGGTTGATGATCCACTCCAGCACGCGGGAGTTCTCACCGAAGCCGGGCCACAGGAAGCGGCCGTCGGCGCCGCGGCGGAACCAGTTGACGTAGTAGATCTTCGGCAGCTTCGCGGCATCGGCGTTCTTGCCGATGTTGATCCAGTGGCCCAGGTAGTCGCCGACGTGATAGCCCATGAACGGGATCATGGCCATCGGGTCGCGGCGGACGGTGCCGACCTTGCCCTCGGCCGCGGCGGTCTGCTCCGAGGACAGGGTGGCGCCCATGAATACGCCGTGCTGCCAATCGAAGGATTCGGTCACCAGCGGAACGGTGGTCTTGCGGCGGCCGCCGAACAGGATCGCCGAGATCGGCACGCCCTGCGGGTCGTCCCATTCCGGCGCCAGGGTCGGACACTGCGACATCGGCGTGCAGTAGCGCGAATTCGGGTGGGCGGCAAGGGTTTCGGTCTCGCGGAAGAACCAGTCGTTACCCTTCCAATCGATCAGATGATCGGGCTCGCCCTCCAGGCCTTCCCACCACACGTCATTGGTGTCGGTATGCGCGACATTGGTGAAGACGGTATTTCCGGCCTCGATGGTGGCCATGGCGTTCGGGTTGGACTTGTGGTTGGTGCCCGGCGCGACGCCGAAGAAGCCGTACTCCGGATTCACCGCGTAGAGCTGGCCGTCCTCGCCGAAGCGCATCCAGGCGATATCGTCGCCCAGGGTCTCCGCGCGCCAGCCCGGCACGGTCGGCTGGATCATCGCGAGGTTGGTCTTACCGCAGGCGCTCGGGAACGCCGCCGCGATGTAGTAGTTCTTGTTCTCCGGGGAGATCAGCTTGAGGATCAGCATGTGCTCGGCCAGCCAGCCCTCGTCGTGGGCCATGGCCGAGGCGATGCGCAGCGAGTAGCACTTCTTGCCCAGCAGCGCGTTGCCGCCGTAACCCGAACCGTAGCTCCAGATCTCGCGATCCTCGGGGAAATGGGTGATGTACTTGGTGTCGTTGCACGGCCACGGCACATCGGCCTGGCCCGGCTCGAGCGGCGCGCCCACCGAGTGCAGACACTTCACGAACGGCTTGTCCCTGCCGAGCTTCTCCAGCGCGGCATTGCCCATCCGGGTCATCACGCGCATCGACACGACCACGTATTCGGAGTCGGTGAGTTCCACGCCCAGCTTCGGATCCTCGGCGCCGAGCGGGCCCATGCAGAACGGGACCACGAACAGGGTGCGGCCCTTCATCGAGCCGCGGTACAGCTCGGTCATCGTCTTGCGCATTTCGTCCGGCGCGACCCAGTTGTTGGTCGGGCCGGCGTCGGACTCCTCGCGCGAGCAGATGTAGGTGCGCGATTCGACGCGGGCCACATCGGACGGATCCGACAGCGCGAGGAACGAATTGGGCTTCTGGGCGGGATTGAGCTGTTTGAAGGTGCCCGCCTTCACCAGCTGCTCGGTCAGCCGGCTCCATTCCTCCTCGGAACCATCCGCCCAGACCACCTGATCCGGCTGGGTGAGTTCTGCTACCTCCTGCACCCAGGCGAGCAGACCCGCGTGCTCTGTCGGTGCGGTGCCATCGGATCCGTGAAGACCAGGAATGGTCACTGAGGTCATGAAAACTCTCCTGAATGGGGTTGCTTCCGGCAACTCGCGACGCCGGAGAGCCACCGTTGGCGGAGGGTACCCGCTCCGGCTTTGCCGAAAGCACGCCCCGGCTGGACGGCGTACAAGGACGAAGCGGACGCCCAGGTTCCTGTGTAAAGAGGTTAACGCGATGTGACGGCCGGTACGGAATGGGGTTGCTCACTCGGTAGCCGGTCGAAACCTCCCCCGGTCAACCCCCAGAATGTGCTACTGCTCCCCGTCGAGGACGGCAAGGTCGCGTTCGCAGGCGGCCAATTGGGCGGGCCGATGCGAATTCAATTGGCGCAATTGCGCCTCGAGTTCGGCAATGCGGTGATCGGCCTCGATCACGCGCGCGGTGCTCGCGCGGACCACCTGATCGGTGAGTTGGGATTCCGCCTCGACGAGGGCGGTGGCGACCCGCTGCTCGAGGTGGGCCTTCACATTGACCAGCACGTCGGAGACCCATTGGCGCAGGTGCGCGCGATCCGCCAGATGTCCGCGCGCCCGGACCACCCAGTACGCCACGCCACCGCCCAGCAGCAGCGTCACCGGCACGGTCGCATAGTCCAGCGCGGGCACCAGCGACAGCGGCGCGACGACGAGCCGCCCCAGGCCGAAACCGCCCGAGGCGCCGAGGGCGACCATCAGATGATCCTCGACGCCGCGGTGGCGCGGTTCGGGATCCGCGCCGACCCGCGGCGGCGGATCCGTGCGCGGGATCAGGGCCGCCTCGGCGGGGGTCGGACCGGTGACGGCGTCGAGCTGGCGGATCAGCTCGATCAGCCTGCGGCCCACCATCGCATCGAGTTCGGTGGTCAGCGCGTTCACCGCATGCTGCAGGCGGTCCGGATAGGTGTCGGCCTCGCGACGGGCGAGCCGATCCAATTCGGTGCGGGCGGTGGTGTTCAGTGTGCGGATGCGCGCGCCGACCTCGTGCAGCAGATCCATCCGGGCCAGATGCAGGCGGTTGCGCAGGGTCGCCATGGCCTGGGCGCGCCCGCCGTCGCGATTGGCCGACAGCAGGGCGCGCTCCTCGCGGACCTGCCGCGCGGTCGCGCCGGATCGCAGCGCCTCGGCCTGATCGAGGATGCGCTGGCGGGTATCGGCGAGGACCCGCTCGACGACCCCGGGCCTGGTTCCCGCGCCCGGCGCGCCGACCACGGCCGTGAGGCGGGCGTGCAGGGCGGCGATGCCCGAGCGATCGAGCAGGGCGGCGTCGCCGCTGCCGCGCGCCGCCACGGCCAGCCGCGCGGAGGCAGGCACGATCTCCGGCTCGCCGCCCAGCACCGGGGCGAGCAGCGCACGATCGCGTTCGGCGACGATACGCCAATCCGCGTGTGCGTGAAATCCGTTCAGCGCGAAAAGGATTCGCGATCCGCCCGCATGCAGCCGATGGATCAGCTCCAGGGTGGCGGCGCCGAGGGTGGCGCCGGCGTCGAGCAGGATCAGCGCCACATCGGGCGGCGTCGCCAGACCGGCCGGATCGGCGATCGGACCCGCCAGGGCGATATGCGGCTCGAGCCGGGCCAGTTCGGTGCGCAACAGCGCGGTGTTGGCATCGTCGGGGCCGATCAGGGTGACCGGTCCGCCCGCGGCGGATCGGTCACGCGGCTCGGCCGGAACCGCTTGTAACAGCGCGCCGCCCTGCGGATTCCAGCGCTCGACGACGGCGAGCACCTGGGGTGAGGGCGATTCAGAGTCCGGCACTGCTCATCCGTTCCCACATCCGGACGTAACCGTTGTGCACGCGGATCGCCGATCGCCGGGCGTCGGCGGGCATATCGCTCGACAGGACCGCGCGCCAGCGTTCGGCGCGGGCGAGCGCATCGTCGGCATCGGACGGCTCCGCGGACGGATAACCCGCGGCGAGATGGCGGACGTGCGGGCACGCCAGGCCGGCCTGTACGCCCAGCCACAGCGCCTCGTCACCGGCCAGATAGTCCTCGATCAGATCGCGGGCCCGCGAGCGCGCGTCCGGGACCGCGCGGGCGGCCAGGCGAGCGAGTTCGTCGAGCAGATCGCCGCCGCGCTGGCTGGCGAGCCGCTGATAGTTCACATGCACCAGCGCGTGCACCGCATCGATACCGCTGACCGCGTGCAACAGCTGCAGCAGCTGCTGGGGTCGCAGCGCCGGTTCGTGGCGCACCGCCGTGAGCGCGCAGGCGACGCCGTAGAGGCCCCAACGATCCAGCAGCGCTTGACGATCCGCGCCGTCGGGCCCGGCGCCGGATGCGGTGAACAACTCCGGCGAGAGAGTGAACGCCGGATCGGCGCGATCCGCGTGCCGCCGCAGGATGCGCAGATCGTCCTCGCTCGGCATACCCGCGCGGGTGTGCGCGGCCAAGGTGGATACGACCGGGAGCACCGGTATGCCGAGTTCGCGGGTGCAGCCCTGCGCCGCGGCGACGGCGTCGGCCCAGCGCGATCCGATCGCATCGGCTTTGTTCACCACGACAACCGTCCGATCCCGCGGCAGATCGGCCAGGATCCGGCGGTCGGCGGGCTGCGGCGTGGCCGCGAGCACGTAGACCACCAGATCGCCGTCGAGGGCGGGATCCGGCCGGCCCGGTTCGTCCACCGGATCGGTCTCCTCCGCCGAGATCAGCGCCAGGGCCCGCAGCAGGGTGCTCTTACCCGCCCGCGCGCGGCCGGTGACCTGAATCCGCAACGGCCGCCGCCGGCTCGCGAGCGCGGTGGCCACCGCCGCGGTGAGATTCGGATCGGCGTCGGCGCGCAGTGTGGTCAGCAGCTGATCGAGTCCCGGTGTGCGCCCGCCGTAATCGCTGACCAGACCCAACGATGTGATGCCTGTCGACACGGTTGGCACCCCCTTCCGGCGGGAAATTCTGTCAGAAGCGGAGGCGATTGTCGGCATGGCGTGCGGATTCACTGTGTCATCGCTCACAGCATCCCGATCGAATATCGGGATCACTCGCGGGAATTCTCCGCCATGGGTCATGGCTTGTGCTCTAAGAGAACAGAATTACGCTGACTCGATCCGCGACGACGGCGTCGCGGTCCGCGGGTGGTGAAGGAGGCTGCGATGACCGTCATCGGCGATGTCATCGAGGAGATCGGCACGGGGCGTCCGCTGCCGCCGTCACGGGATCCGTTCCTGCGACCTCCCGTGGATCTGGCCGACCGGGCCCCCGGCGCGATCCTGCGCAGCCGCCCGGTCCGGGTGGCCCTCCTGGGCCTGGTGCCGCAGCAGGTCTCGGCCTGGCAGCTGCTGTATCGCAGCAACGATCTGCACGGCCGCCCCGAGGCCGCGATCACCACGGTGCTGCTGCCCGCGGGGGCCGACCCCACCGCCGAGCGCCCGCTGCTGGCCTTCCAATCCGCCATCGATGCCGTCTCCGAACGCTGCGCGCCTTCCTATGTCCTGCGCGCGGGCGCCTTCGCGCCCGGTTCCATCACGCAATTGGAATGGCCGCTGGTCGCCGGGGCGCTGCGGCGCGGCTGGGCGGTGAGCATCGCCGATCATGAAGGCCCGCACGGCAACTTCGGCGCGCCGCGTGAGCCGGGCTATCGCGCGCTCGACGGCATCCGCGCGGCGCTGCGCTTCGCACCGCTGGGCCTGCACGCGCGGACGCCGGTCGCGGTGTGGGGGTATTCCGGTGGTGGCATGGCCAGTTCATGGCTGGTGGAGATGGCCCCGGCCTACGCACCCGAACTCGATATCGTCGGCGCGGTGCTCGGCGCGCCGGTCGGCGATCCCGGCCAGGTCTTCCTCCGGCTCAACGGCGGCCGCTACGCCGGATTCCCGGCGATCGTGATCGCGGCGCTGCGCCATGTGTATCCGGCGCTGGGCCGGGTGATGGCGGAGGATCTGACCGCGAGCGGGCTGCGGCTGATCGACCAGGCCGCCCGGCTCACCCCGCTCGTGGCGATGCTGCGGCTGGCCCACAACAACGTGGCAGACCATCTGAACCGATCGCTCGAGGAGATTCTCGACGAGCCCGAACTGCGGGCGATGTTCGACGATATGCGCCTCGGCGGCAGCGCGCCGCACTGCCCGATCCTGGTGCTGCAGCCGGTGCACGACCAGATCATCCACGTCGACGGCATCGACGGACAGGTCGATCGGTACCGTCGCGCGGGCGCCGCCGTCACCTATCTGCGCGACCGATGCAGCGATCACTTCACACTGCTTCCGCTGAGCACTCCGCTCAGCCTGGATTGGCTGGCCGATCGGATCGCCGGGCGCCCCGTGACGGATACCACGACACGGACCGTGTGGTCGGTCACGACGGCGCCGGCGAGCCGGCGCGGGTTACTCGAAATGATCGGCACCGCAACGCGAGTCGCCTTGGGCCTGCCGCTGCGGCAGGAGTCCGAGCCGGTGCTGCGCCCGGCCCGCACCCTCGCCGCCTGACCCCTGACAGTCCCGGTAGGCGCGGTCGATTGCTGCGGTGATCGTCGAATACTGGACAATGGAGGCCGTGAACGACGCCGCGAATCCCACCGCCGGGAGCGACGGGCCCGCAGGCGGCTCCACAGCCACCGGCTCCCGCCTGTATCCCCGGGTGACCAGCTTCCGGTCGCGCCGTGGCGCACTCACCGCGACCCAGCAGGAAGCCTGGCAGCGAACCTGGCCTCGAATCGGACGTGAGGTCGGCGACGAACAGCTCGACACCGCCGCGTGGTTCGGCCGCCGAGCCCCGCTGATCGTCGAGATCGGCTGCGGCACCGGTACCGCGACCGCGGCCATGGCCCAGCTCGAACCGCAGTTCGACCTGATCGGCATCGAGGTCTACAAGCCGGGCCTCGCGCAGCTGGTGCAGCGCATCGAGCGCGAGGGCATCGAGAACATCCGGCTGCTGCGCGGCGATGCCGTCGACGTCCTCGAGCACATGATTGCCGAGGGTTCGCTGACCGGTGTGCGTGTCTTCTTCCCCGACCCCTGGCCGAAGGCCCGCCACCACAAGCGGCGATTGCTGCAGCCGAAGACGATGTCGCTCATCGCGAGTCGGCTGATGCCCGGCGGCGTGTTGCACGTGGCGACCGACCACGCCGACTACGCCGAGCACATCGCGGAGGTGGGCGGGGCGGAACCGCAGTTCATCGGCATGAACGAGGCGACCGGAGGCGATCCGGAGGCCTTCCGCGCGAGCGCCCCGATCGGCTTCGAGCGGCCCGTCACCAAGTTCGAAGGTAAGGCGCATCGGGCCGGTAGCGCCATTACGGAGCTCATCTGGGGGAAGATCGCATCATGAGCCTGAGCGAGATGGCCCACGAGGTCATGGATGTTGCCGAGATAGTGCACGGCACCGCCTCGGAGGGTCCGGGAGCCGTATCGGCGGTACCACCCGGGGGCGATATGCGCCGGGTGCTGCTGGTGTGGGACGCGCCCAATCTCGATATGGGCCTGGGCGCGATCCTCGGCGGAAGACCCACGGCCGCATACCGGCCGCGCTTCGACGCGCTCGGACGGTGGCTGCTCGCGCGAACGGCGGAACTGTCGGTCGGCAGCGCGCATCGCGTGGAGGCCGAGGCGACCGTCTTCACCAATATCGCCCCCGGCACCGCCGATGTGGTCCGGCCCTGGGTCGAGGCGCTGCGCAACGTCGGCTACGCGGTCTTCGCCAAGCCCAAGATCGACGAGGATTCCGACGTCGACAGCGACATGCTGGGGCATATCGAATTACGCCGCCGCGGCGCCGGATTGGCCGGCATCATGGTGGCCTCGGCCGATGGCCAGGCCTTCCGCGAACCGCTCGAGGAGATCGCGGCGAGCGGAGTTCCGGTGCAGATATTGGGTTTCCGTGAGCATGCCAGTTGGGCGGTCACGTCCGATATCCTCGAGTTCATCGACCTCGAGGACATCCCGGGTGTGTTCCGCGAACCGCTGCCCCGGGTCAGCCTCGACTCGCTGCCCGAAGAGGGAGCCTGGCTGCAGCCCTTCCGACCGCTGTCGGCCCTGCTCACCTCCCGCCCCGCTCAAGGAGTCGCTTAGTGTTCACCCGCTGGGGCGACCTGGTCTACCGATTCCGCTTCGCCGTACTCGGCGTGGTGGTAGCCGCGCTGCTCGGATTGGGCGGCTACGGGTTCGGGCTCGAGAAGCACCTCAGCTCCAGCGGGTGGTTCGATCCGAACGCGGAGTCGTCGCAGGCCGGGGAGTTGGTGGACAACGCCTACGGGCGCGACCACACCGGCGACGTGGTCCTGCTGTACACCGCCCCGGACGGGAAGACCGTCGACGATCCGCAGTTCAGCGGTCAGGTCGTCGGCTCGCTCAACGGCCTGCCGCAGAAGTATCCGAATCAGATCACCGGCGTCAACGTCTCGTACTGGCGGCTGGCGAATCCGAAGACCCAGTCCGCGGCCGTCTTCGCCAGTCCGGACAAGAAGGTCGCCTTCGCGACGATCGCCATCAAGGGCGACAACGACACCGACACGATGAACAACTACCGGGATGTGAAGGACGCCTTCCTGATCCCGGGAGTCAATGTCCAGGTCGCCGGTCTGCAGGCGGTCTCCGGCACGCTGCAGGACACCATCGCCGCGGATACCAAGCGCATGGAGTTGCTGGCCATCCCGGCCGTCGGCGTGCTGCTGTTCTTCATCTTCGGCGGCATCGTCGCCGCAGCGCTGCCGCTGATCGTCGGCGGGCTGACGATCGTCGGCGCCAACGGCATCGTGCGGATCATCACCAACTTCACCGATGTCAATTCGTTCGTCAGCGCCGTGGTTTCGATGATCGGCCTCGGCCTGGCCATCGACTACGGCCTGTTCATCGTCAGCCGGTTCCGCGAGGAACTCGCCGAGGGCTACGACACCCGGACGGCGGTGCGGCGCTCGGTCGTGACCGCCGGCCGGACCGTCACCTTCTCGGCGATCATGATCATCGCGGCCAGTGCGGGCATGATGCTGTTCCCGCAGGGCTTCCTGAAGTCGCTGGCGTACGGCACCATCGCGACGGTGGTGCTGGCGGCCGTCTCGTCCATCACGATCCTGCCGGCCATTCTCAGCATCATCGGCCCGCGCGTGGACATGCTGGGCCTGAAGTGGATGCGCAAGACCAAGACCGCCGAAGAGGTGGAGAACGGGTTCTGGGGTCGCAGCACCCAGTGGGTGATGAAACATCCACTGAAGGTGGCGATCCCGCTGTGCATCATCCTGCTGCTGCTGATCATCCCGGTGAAGAACCTGACGTTCGGCGGTATCAGCGAAACCTATCTGCCGCCGGACAATCCGACGCGCGTCGCGCAGCAGGAGTTCGACCAGCTCTTCCCGGCCTTCCGCACCAAGACGATTCAGCTGGTCGTCGTGGGCACCGATAAGAACGCCATCGGCGCGGTCATCAACGCGTCCAATCAGGCGCCCGGGCTGATGGGGAAGTTCTCCACGCCGGGCGTACCGCCCACGGGCTCGGACGTCTGGAAGACCACCACCCAGCTGAAGGATCCGGACCACCCCGACGACACCGTCGACTACTTGCGATCGATGGACGTCCCCAGCGATGTCCGGGTGCTGATCGGCGGCCAGCCGGTGATGCAGAAGGACAGCATCGACTCGCTCATGAAGCGCATGCCGCTCATGATCCTGCTGGTCGTGCTCGCCACCACGCTGCTGATGTTCCTGACCTTCGGCTCGCTGGTGCTGCCGATCAAGGCCGCCCTGATGAGCGGGCTCGGTCTCGGTTCGACGCTGGGCATTCTGACCTGGATCTTCGTCGACGGGCATGGCGCCGGACTGTTGAACTTCACCCCGCAGCCGATCATGTCACCGGTGCTGGTGTTGATCATCTCGATCATCTACGGCCTGTCCACCGACTACGAGGTGTTCCTGCTCTCGCGCATGGTCGAGGCTCGCGCCCAGGGCGCGAGCACCACCGAGGCGGTGCGCATCGGCACCGCGCAGACCGGCCGCATCATCACCGCGGCCGCGCTGATCCTGTTCGTGGTGGTCGGCGCGTTCGCATTCTCCGATCTGGTGATGATGCAGTACATCGCCTACGGCATGGTCGCGGCGCTGTTCATCGATGCCACCGTGCTGCGCATGCTGCTGGTGCCCGCCACCATGAAACTGCTCGGCGACGACTGCTGGTGGGCGCCGGCGTGGATGAAGCGCATCCAGCGGAGGATCGGCCTCGGCGAGCCGATCCTGCACAGCGAGCGCCCCGGCGACAGCGATGTGGTCGACCTGGTCAAGACCACACCCGTCACCGATCCGGTGACCATGCAGATTCCGATGCTGCCCGACGGCACGCCCGCCAAACCCGCCCGTAAACCCAAGCGCGCCAGGCTCGTTCGCGAGGCCGACAGCGAGGCGCCGACCGAACGTCTGACGCAGACCCCCGCCGCCGACAAGTCCCCGAGCGACCCATCGCCGAGTCTGCTCGATATGCGCGGCGCGGAGGGAACCCCGCGGCCCCGGGTGATTCCGTTGACCCCGCCGTCGGAGGCGACCGCGGCCGACGCCGTCCCGACCCCCCCACAGCCCATTCCGCCCGCACCCCAGGCGGATTCGCCCCAGCCCCCACCGCTGCCGAGCATCTCCACCCCCCAGATCTCCCGCCCCGCGACACCCCCGCGCCTGGGCTCCCCCGACCAGGACTTCCCGCCCACCGACACATCCGCCCCCACGGCCCCCGTCGGCGCGACCCCCCGAATCCTGCCGCCCCAGCCGCTGCCCATGGTCCCCCCGCACCCGGCCAGCCGAGCCCAGGCCTACCCCCAGCCCGACCCCGACCCCGTCGAACAGCCCGCGGAACCCGCCCAGCCCGCGGAGGAACCAGAGGAACCGGACACCACCAACCGCAGCAGCATCGAAAAGTGGATGTCCGACCTGCGCTCCTCCCGCCGCCGCACCAACACCCCCGACCCCAGCGAGGGCAGACACACCGGCACCCCGGGCCGCACGGTCAGCGTCAACGAACTCCTCCGCCGCCAGAACCGCGACTGACCCGCTCGAGCTAGTCTCGAGGCGGGCCCGTCCGTAAGGATTGGAGTGATCGTCCGTGACTGTCCCCGCAATGCACCCGCGCCCCGGTAATCTGCGCACGGTCGCCGAACAGATCGAGAAGGCGACAGGTCTACGTGTCGAGATTCTGGGAGGAAGTCTCGTGATGTCACCGACTCCCCGTGGCAAACATGCGGGGACGATCAGGCGCATACGCCAGCAACTCGAGGCTCGGATGCCCGGCGGGCTCGCGGCCTATGAGGTCACCTCGCTCGCCATGCCCGGCGACCCCGATGACTACTGCACACCGGATCTCGTGATTCTGCCGGAGGCCTGGGATACCGATGACGAGTGGCTGGCCGATCCCACCGATACCGAACTGGCGATCGAGGTGATCTCCCAGACCGAGAAGGCCCGGCGGATCACCGACAAGAACGGCTGGTACAGCATCGCGGGCGTCCGCCTGCTGCTGGTCGTCGACCCGCGCTTCGGGAAGTGGACCCTGTATTCACATCCCCGAAGCGGTTCGTATCACGGCGAACTCGAAGGCGAATACGGCCTCGACATTCCGCTGCCGGGGCCGTTCGGGTTCACCGTCGACAGCGGATGCCTGCCGCGATACGCCTGAGCGGCGAATCACATCGCGGATGTCCGGCCGGGTCGGGTTGTGGCCGTGCGGATTTCGGTGGCGATGAGGGTGGGAGCCTCGAGCATGGGGACGTGGCCCACGGCGGGGAGGGTGTGGGCATGCAGGGTGGGGTGGGTGGGGAGCGGGTTGGGGTTTCGGGGTGGGAGGAGGCGGTCCTCGGCGCAGTAGAGGACGGTGACGGGGGCGGTGATCTCGGCGAAGCGGGTGAAACCCGTGGGGATGGCGGGGTCTTCGATCAGGTCGTCGACGATCGTGCAGTGCGCGGGGGCGAGGGCGTTCGCGGTGGCCAGGCGGTGTGGGACGAGGGCGGGGCGGTGGGCGAGCAGGGGCGTGACCAGACTGCGGACCATGGGATGTGCGCCCGCGCCGGTGCCGATGCCGATGATGGGGGCGAAGGCGCGGTACTTGCGGATCAGGCGGGGGCCCGCATCGGTATCGGAATCCCACAGTCCGCCCGGCGCGATCGCCGTCACCGAGCGGGCGCGACCGCGGGCGGCCAGTTCCAGCACCAGCCAGGCGCCGAGCGAGTTTCCGACGAGATGCGCTGTGGGCCAGCCCGTTTCATCGAGCACGGCCTCCACGAAGTCCGCCAGATACGCGATGGTCGCGGGTCGGCGGGGCGATGGTCCGCCCCAATGCCCGGGCAGGGTGGGCGCGAGAACCTCGTAATCCCTTGCCAATTCGTCGGCGACCACACCCCAGGACTGCCAGGTGAGCAGCAGGCCGTGCACCAGTAGCAGTGGCTCGCCTCGCCCGGCACGAAATCGGGACTCCGGTTGGATCACGCCCTCCGCCATGCGCTGAGGTTACCGGGCGGGCACGGCGTCGGCCCGTTCAGAACCCCGACATCATGCGCCGCCACTGCACCCCGAACGGCTGTTTGGCGGTGACGGAACTGAATCGGGACCGCCCGTGCACCACCAGATGCAGCCGTCCCATCGGCGGGCCGGTGCGGACCTTGGTGTTGGCGCTGGCGCTGATCAGCTCGATGCCGTTGAGATCGACGGTCGCCTCGGCGGGCACGATCAGGGTCAGTGAACTGCAGAAATCGTCGATCCGCAGCTCGACCACCTGCGTGCTCATGATCGCCTGGGTGAAGTCCAGCGTCACCGAGGACAGATAGCTGTTGATCAACAGCGTCGGCGGCACCTGCCACATGCCCTTGCGGGTCACCCCGGACAGCCGCGTACGGATCACATTGCCCGATGCGGGCGGCGGGGCCTGCCGTGGCGGCGCGAACTGCCGCGGCTCCGGATTCGGCTGTCCCGCCAGGCGAATCCCGGGCAGGTCGACGAGCACGGCGTTCAGCTCGCCGCGCGTCTTGGCCGCCAGCGCCGTATCCATCCGCTCGGTGAACTCCCCCAGCGACAGCATGCCCAGCCCGACCGCGCGCTGCAGCAACGTGCCCACATGTTCGCGCTCGACATCCGACACTCGCAGATCCCGATCGCCCACCGCGCCCCCGCCCGGCTCGACCGGCCGCGTGAAGGGAGAAACCGTCTCGCCCATGCGATCGAGGCTACCGACGCGCCGGATTCGGCACATCAGGGCAATCCCCGATATACGTCAGTCGGTCGGCTTGTCCGGCTCGGCGTGGAACATGGGCTCCTTGCTGCCGGTATTGAGCTCGTCGTACAGATCCTCGGGACTGTCGGCCAGCAGCGACCGAATCGCGGTGTTGAGCACCGCCACGAACGGCACCGCCAGCAGTCCGCCCGGAATTCCGGCGAGCACCACACCGGTGGTGATGGCCAGCACCACCGCCAGCGGATGGATATCCACCGCCCGCCCCAGCAACAACGGTTGCAGCACATGCCCTTCGAGCTGCATGACCGCGATCGTGATGCCGAGCACGATCACCGCCGTCACCCAGCCCTTCGTCATGAGCGCCAGGAACACCGCGATCGATCCGGCCAACAGCGAACCGATGATCGGGATGAACGCGCCGATGAAGACCAGCGAGGCCAGCGGCAGGGCGAGTGGCACGCCGAGAATCCCCAGTCCGGCGCCGATGCCGATGGCATCCACCGCGGCCACCATGACCGTGCCCCGCACGAATCCGATCAGCGTCCCGAAGCCCAATCGTCCTGCGGTGCGGACCCGTTCGCGCTGTGCGGTGGGGACGATCCGGGTGAGGAATTCCCAGATGTGGTCGCCGCCGTAGAGGAAGAAGATCAGGATGAACATCGTCAGGAACGCACCGGTGAAGAACTCGCCGATCGCCGCGGCGGTGGTCAGCGCGCCGTTGGTCAGCGACGCCTGATTCGATTCGATGGTCTTGATGATGGTGTTGCCCGCATCGCGGATCTGATCGTTGCTCAGATGCAGCGGTCCGTTGATCAACCAGTCCTGGACCTGATGGATGCTGGTCTTGAATTCGTCGGTCAGCTGCGGGATGCCGGTGACGGCCTGCTCGATGACGAAGGTGAAGATCCCGGCCACCAGCCCGAGCGATCCGATCAACGCCACGAACACGCCGATGCCGCGCGGCAATCCGACCCGCTGCATCCAGTCCACCAGCGGCGAGAGCAGCGCCGCGGCCAGCAGCCCGAGGGCCAGCGGGATGACGACGGTGGTGAGCTTATGCGCCAGATAGGCCACGGCCAGGACGGCGGCCAGAATGATCAACAGCCGCCAGCACCACTCGGCGGCCTCGCGCACCAGCGGATGCACCGCGTCCGGCGCCGAGCGCTGAGCGCGGGTCGCGCGCGCCCGGCGCGCCGAGCCGCCGGTCGACTGGGTACCCGTGGCCTCGTTCACGCCGCGAGCCTAACCGCCGCGACCGCCGCGAGCACGTGTCCACGGTGCGGTGACGCTGGATTGGTGGTCATGTCAGCGCGAGCACCGGCACCCGGCGAGACAGGCCACAGCGAAGGGCACGCCCGATGCGGACCAGGAGATAGACCGCATCCGCACGGACCCGGCCGTTCCCGGACACGGGAGCACCGCCGAGCCGACACCACTCGAAACGCTAGATTGGTCTCGTGTCAGCGCCCTTGGAAGCGGTCAAACAGACCATGCGAACGCGCTGGCCGCTATACCTCGCATCGATGCTGGCGGCCAACGCCTTCGGCGCGATTCTGGTGTACGCGTTCATTCAATACGGCCTGCCCGCACCGGAGGGCAGCCCCAACGGCATCCGCCGCACCGGCCTGCTGGTGCCCGCCCTGGTCTTCGTCGTCGGCGGCACGCTCAGCATGACCGCCTCGGCGCTCATGCTGCGCCCGGTGATGCGCTGGCAGATGCGCGGCGGTCCGCCGAGCCGCCAGGAGCAGATGGCCGCCCTGCACGCGCCACTGCGGCAGGCGATCGTGCATCTGGCGCTGTGGCTGGTCGGTGGCGCGGTGCTGGCCTGGTCGATCATCGCGGAGACGCCGCGGCTGGCAGGCGCGGTCATCGTCACCGAATGTATGGCCGCCACCATCGTGTTCGGCTTCACCTACATGCTGGGCGAGCGGATTCTGCGACCGGTCGCGGCGCATGCGCTGCAGACCGGCACCTTCGACCACACCCTCACCCCGGGCGTCGGCACCCGGATGGGAATGACCTGGGGCATGGGCACATTCGCGCCGACCATCGCGATCGTGCTGCTGTGTGTCACCCAGATCACCTCGCAGGTGCAGTTCTCCGCGCGCTCGCTGGCGGTATCGATCCTGCTGCTGTGTGGTGTGGTGATCCTGCAGGCGCTGGCGCTGTCGATGCTGACCGGTTCGAGCATCTCCGATCCGGTACGCCAGCTGTCCCGGGCCATCGACCGGGTGCAGGAGGGCGCGCGCGATGTACAGGTCGAGGTCTTCGACGGCAGCGAGATCGGGCTGCTGCAGGTCGGTTTCAACCGGATGATGGAGGAGGCCGCGCAGCGGCGCGAACTGCAGGAGCTGTTCGGCCAGCATGTGGGCGAGGAGGTGGCCCGCCGCGCGCTGGAGTACGGCACCGAACTGGGCGGCGAGACCCGGTTCGTGGCGGTGTTGTTCGTCGATATGGTCGGCTCCACGGCCACCGCGGCCGAGCGCCCGCCGACCGAGGTGGTCAGCCTGCTCAACGAGTTCTTCCGGATCGTCGTGGATGTCGTGGACCGGCACAACGGGCTGATCAACAAGTTCGTCGGCGACGCCGCGCTGGCCATCTTCGGTGCGCCGCTGGACCGTCCGGACGCCCCGACCGCGGCGCTGGCGGCCGCGCGAGAACTGCGCGAGGCATTGCGCGAGGTTTCGGGGCTGGATATCGGAATCGGCGTTTCGGCGGGGCTTGCCGTCGCCGGGAATATCGGTGCCGCCAATCGTTTCGAATATACGGTGATCGGCGATCCCGTCAATGAGGCTTCACGGCTGACGGAACTGGCCAAGGAACATCCGGGCCGGGTGCTGGCCTCGGGTAGTGCGCTGTATTTCGCCGACGAGTTCGAACAGCGATCCTGGGAATCCGGCGACGAGGTCCAGCTGCGCGGGCGGCGGCGCAAGACGAAACTGGCCTGGCCGAAGGAGGCTTCGGCGCTGTTAGGCTGACCTCGTGACGGCCCATGGTGAACCTGCCGGCGGCCCCGAACGGCCGGCGCGTCGGGGACGGTTCCGCTGGCTGAAATGGGTGCTCGGCGTGGCCGTGTCGGCCGTTCTGATCGCCGAGGGCGTATACCTATGGCCCCGTTTGCACGAATCGTGGCAAACCCTCACCGAAATCCATTGGGGCTGGGTCACGGCCGCCATCGTGATGCAGGCCGTCTCGATGAGTGGATTTGGTCGCATTCAGAAACAATTGCTGCATGCCGGTGGCGTGAATGTGACACAGCGCAAATCGGTGGCGGTGGTCTACGGCGCCACCGCGATGTCGGTGACCCTGCCGGCGGGACAGGTGTTCTCCACCGCGTTCACCTATCGGCAGACCCGGCGCTGGGGCGCGAGCCCGATCCTGGCCTCCTGGCAGCTGGCGGTGTCGGGGGTGGTGGCCGCGGCGGGCATGGTGCTGCTCGGCGTGGGCGGCGCGGTGCTGGTCGGGAATCAGATCGGGCCGTGGAAGCTGATCCTGCCGCTGGGCGGCGTGGTCGTCCTGGTGTGGGCCGGTAACTATCTCTCCCATCACCCCGGGGCCGTGCGCGCGCTGGCGCTGCGGATTCTGCGCCTGGTCAATCGGATTCGCCGCCAGCGGCCCGACGACGGCATCGAGACGGTCGCCGAGATGCTGAATCAGCTCGAGTCGGTGGATCTGGGCCGGCGCGACGGCGCGCTGGTCGTGCTGTGGGCATTGATGCATCGGCTCGGCGATGTCGCCTGTCTGGCCTCGGCCTGCTACGCCGTGGGCGCCGATCCGCGGCTGGCGGGTGTGATGATCGCTTTCAGCGTCGGCAAGGCGGTCGGGACGATTCCGTTCGCGCCCGGCGGGCTGGTCTATGTCGAGCTGACGCTCGTGGCGAGCCTGTCGGCCGCGGCGGGTCTGCCCTTCGCACAGGCGGTTTCGGCCGCCTTCGTCTATCGGCTGGTCAGCCTGATCCTGGTGGCGGTCGTCGGCTGGATCGTCTTCGCCTTCGTATTCCGCAAGCCGCAGGCCGAGGACGCCGAATTCGAGAAGGAGTTCGAGCAGCGCTCGACGATCCTGGCCGAGCGACGGCTGACGGGCGAGGCCGACCCGCGCCCGAACAACGACGCGCAGACCGGGTGAGCGGTCGGCTACATCGCCCCGATTACCCTGTCGGCGTGAAGAAACTGGTGCCGTTCGTGCTCGACGCCCTGTTGGTGATCGTCTTCTGCGCGATCGGCCGGCGCAATCACGGCGAGGGTGCCTTCTCCGGCCTCCTGCACACGTTCTGGCCGTTCGGCACCGGACTGATCATCGGCTGGGCCCTGGGGCTATGGCTGTTCGCGGGCAGCGAATGGGCCCGCGCCATCAAGCGTTTCGACGGCCGCCGGATGTGGCCGACGGGTGTGGTCATCTGGCTGAGCACGCTGCTCGGCGGTATGGCGCTGCGAGTGCTCAGCGGTCAGGGCATCGCGTTCAGCTTCGTCCTGGTCGCGGCGGCGGTGCTGGCCTTCTTCCTGCTCGGCTGGCGCGGCGCGTGGAAAGCCTTGAGCTGACGCTCACTTGTCGTCCGGCGCGGCCAGCGACTGCAGCATGCGCGTGGCCATGCGGGCGGTGGCATCGCCGGAATCCACGTCGTCGATATGGATGGCGAAGGCCAGATCGCCCATGGTCCCGATCAGCCAGCCCGCCGAACCCGCGGTCGCGGAGAACGCGGTGACATCGGCATAGCGGCGCAGGCTCGCCAGTTCGGGGCCGCCCGCGGCATCGCGGAGCATGCCGCGCAGACGGTCGACGACCTCGCCGGGCGGCGGGGTCAGCTCGGCCTCGGTGGTGGCCGGTCGGCCGATCTCGATCATGGGCGGCGCCACCGAGCCCCGGGCCACCGTGGCCGCGGCGATCGCCATGCCGAAGGGGCTGGCCAGGATCGGATCGTTACTGCCCTGGCGAACCTGTTCGACACCGCGGATACCGAGCGGCAACCGGCCGGTGGTCTCGTCCAGGCCGGGCACCTTGAAGCCGATGCCGACGCCGAGCGATGCGGCCGCCTCGGCCATGTCCTGGGTCGAAACGTCCTGGGGTGCCTTCTTCTTCACGATCGCGGCCACCTGCTTGAACAGCTCGTTCATGCCGCCGGTCGGATATGCGCCGGTGAAGGCGACCGAACCCTGTGAGCTGGCATAGGTGTTCTGCGCGGCGGCCACCACCGCACCGGTGGACGGCTGGATCGCCACGATCGAGGCCGCCGTACCCGCGCTGACCACGGCATCCTCGGCCGCGCGCTGCAGGCGCTGATCCATCGTGGAGGCGATATCCGGACCCGGCGGGCCCTGCTGCCCGGCGAGCTGGGTGACCAACTTGCCGTCCGGCTCGAACATCTGAACACCCCAGCCCGCGTGCTGATCCCGATTGTCCTGCCACACCTTGCGCAGCGCGTCCAGCAGCGGCGACCAGACCCGGCGATCGGCGGCGACCAGCTGCGGCTGCTTCTCCATCACCACGCCCGGAATAGGCGCCATACGCGGTTGCAGGATGGCGAAGTCGTCCTCGCGCAGATTCACCGCGACGATCGGCTTGCCCTGGGACGCGGCCAGCTGCTGCATCAGCGCGGGTCCGGTGATCAAAGGCGCCACTGGCGCAATGGCGGCAGCGAGGGCATTGGTGGAGGCGACCGGATCGGAGGTCTTGGTCGGATCCAGCTTGATCACGTTGATGATCTGCTCCGACATCAGCGGCGCGCCCGCGTTGTCGTCGACCTTCGGCGACGGCGTGGCATCGGTCTTCACGAGCTTGACCGTCCGCTTGTAGTCCAGCTGCGGCATCACCACGGTCGGATCCCAGGAGATTCGCCAGCCGATGGCCAGCTTGCGAATACTGCCCTGCAGATCGTAGTTCCAGTCCTTACCCGGCCCGAAGTTCCAGTCCGCCTTGAGGTTGAACATGGCCGAATCCGCGTCCAGACCGATGTACTGCACCACCGAGTAATCGGGTTTGCCGGGATTGAGCCCGCCGAAGATCTGCTTCAGTGTCGCCTCGGCCCCACTGGGGTACGAGGTCAGTTGTGCCGCGCCGATCGCGTCCTGGTTGTCCAGCAGCTCGACGAAGCGCTTGACGATGCCCTGGGGGTCGCTGGGTTTGTCATGAAAACCGCATGATCCCATCGCGATCGCCAGGGCAGCCGTCACCCCGACTGCCGCTGCGCCGCGAACGCGAAAGCGGCGGGATCCCCACACATCCATATCGCCCACTCTTCACTCTTGTCACTTCTGCAACAAGACCAACGGTACCCGAAGGAGTCTTCTGCGACGTCACCTCGACGCCGCCCGCATTCTCCATGCTCAGCGACCACAATAGTGCCCGTTTCCATACATCGCTGGGACCGGCCGCGGAATCGTTAGCCGTGTTCACTGAATTGCCATCTCGACGTCGTTCTCCCAGGGCGGAATCGCCACGCCGCCTTTCGACGTAATCTTGTAATCACTGAAACAGTTCTTGCACAAGCAAGTGAGGATCACCCATGAGACACGGATACAGAGGACGCGGATTCGGCCGGCCGGGCGGCTGGCAGCAGGCCGATCTCCCCGATGCCGCGGAGGCCCCGGACTGGTTCGCGGGGAGATTGCCCGCCGACTGGTTCGCCGGACCGCCGACCATCGAGATCGACCGGGACGAGATCGTCGTGATCGGCGAGTTGCCGATTCCCGCCGCCGAACCGGTCGACGCCGAACAGCCCGCCGATGCCGAACCGCCGACGGGCGAGGTGCCCAAGGCCACCCGGGAGGGCCTGATCGCGCGGTTCCGCGAATCCACCCGACCGGCCCGCATGCAGATCGCCCAGGAGGCCCAGGCCCGCTACGGCCGCAATGTCGCCTGGGGCGTCTCGGTGGACGGCGAGCGAATCCTGTTCACCCATCTGGCCGTTCCGGTCATGACCCGGCTGCGCCAGCCCGAACGCAAGGTGCTCGACACCCTGGTGGACGCGGGCGTCGCCCGCTCCCGCGCCGACGCTCTGGCCTGGACCGTGAGGCTGGCCGGTCAGCACGCCGAGGAATGGCTCGACGAACTGCGCGAGGCCATGCGCAAGGTCGACGATCTGCGCGCCGAGGGTCCGCGCGGGCTGTGACCGGCCGATGACCGACTAGATTGGCCCCATGGCGCCGATCCTCGTGCTCAACGGACCGAATCTGAATATGCTCGGCACCCGCCAGCCCGAGGTGTACGGCTCGGAGACGCTCGACGATGTCATCGAGCTGTGCCACAAGACCGCCGCCCGCTTCGACCGGGAGATCGTCGCCTTCCAGTCGAATTCCGAAGGGGCGCTGATCGATCGCATCCACGCTGCGCGCGGGGCCGAGTCCGCCATCGTGATCAATCCGGGCGGCCTCACCCACACCTCCGTGGCCCTCCGGGACGCCCTGGTGATCCCGGAGGTCCCGATCGTCGAGGTGCACATCTCCAACGTCCACGCGCGTGAGCAGTTCCGGCACCACTCCTACATCTCCCCCATAGCCACGGCCGTCATCGCCGGAATGGGCGTCCAGGGCTACGCCGCCGCCATCGAATTCCTCTGCC
The DNA here is from genome assembly GCF_044454005.1 of Nocardia sp. NPDC051570. Taxonomy (NCBI): domain Bacteria; kingdom Bacillati; phylum Actinomycetota; class Actinomycetes; order Mycobacteriales; family Nocardiaceae; genus Nocardia; species Nocardia sp. NPDC051570. Next base: position 107,292 of record NZ_JBITDI010000005.1, read on the forward strand.
TACGAGGCTGATCCCGGCAGGATTCGCCACGGGTCACCGGGGCCTTGCCTATCTCTGGATGTAGCATCTATGCTACATGGCATCCTGGGGATGCTACGGAGGACAGGATGACGGCAGGGGAGAATGTCGTACTCGACATCCGCGGTCTGCGAATGCGATACGACACACGAGATGTCTTGCAGGACATCACCTTTCAAGCGCACAGCGGCGAGGTGCTGGTGTTGCTCGGGCCCAATGGCGCGGGTAAGACGACCACCATCGAGGTGCTGGAAGGTTTCCGAATGCGTTCGGCCGGTACGGTTTCGGTGCTCGGGACCGATCCGGCGCATGGCCGGGAGGACTGGCGGGCGCGGATCGGCGTGGTGCTGCAGTCCTGGCGCGATCACGGTCGCTGGCGGGTCCGCGAACTGCTCGCGCATCTAGGGTCCTACTACGCGCCGTATTCCACGGCGGCGATCGAACGGCCATGGAACACCGATGAATTGATCGCTGCGGTCGGCCTGACCGCCCAGGCCGGCACCAAGATCAGCAGATTGTCCGGCGGCCAGCGCCGCCGCCTCGATGTGGCGATCGGCATCGTCGGCCGCCCCGAACTGCTGTTCCTGGACGAGCCCACCGCGGGCTTCGATCCGCAGGCCCGCCGCGAATTCCACGATCTGATCCATCATCTCGCCGACGACGGACAGACCACCATCCTGCTCACCACGCACGACCTCGACGAGGCGGAGAAGCTGGCCGACCGGATTCTGATCCTGGTCGGCGGGCGCATCATCGCCGACGGCTCCGCGGACGATCTGTCACGCAGGATCGCCGGTGAGGCCGAGGTGCGCTGGACGCGCGACGGGCAGCGATTCGTGCACAGCTCGACCGAATCCACCAAGTACGTCTACGAGTTGTTCAAGCAGTACGGGGAGGAGATCGGCGAACTCGAGGTGCGCCGCGCCTCCCTGGAGGACACGTATATGACACTGGTGCGGCGCGCCGAATCCGGACATGGCGACGACACCGCGCACACCCTGGAGGAGGTGATCCGATGATTCCGCTGACGAGCGCGACGCGCACGGGACTGGCACGCGGGCTGATCGAGACCCGCCACATGCTGACCAGCCGCACGGATCTGTTCACCCAGTTCTTCTGGCCCGTCCTGATTCTGGTGGCGCTGTACTTCATGCGGCACGGCCACTTCCAGCAGACCGGGATCGGCCTGGGATCGCTGGCGCTGCCCAGCATCCTCGGCATGCTGGTGGCCTCCGGCGGCCTGCTCGGCATCTCGCAGTTCCTGGCGGTGGACCGGGAGGACGGAACCCTGTTGCGCGCCAAGGCGACTCCCCACGGCATGGCCGGATATCTCATCGGCAAGATCGTCATGTTCACGAACCTCCTGCTACTGGAGATCATGACGGTGCTGATCATCGGCTCATTCCTCGTAGGCGGCCTCGATTTCGGGCATCCCGGCGCTTGGCTCACCCTGATCTGGGTCTTCGTCCTGGGCATGCTGGCGACACTGCCAGCGGGAGCCGTCCTCGGGTCGCTGTTCGAAAGTCCCCGCACGATGGCGTTCGTCTCGCTCCCCATCATGGGCCTGGTCGGGATCTCCGGAATCTTCTATCCGATCACCTCGATGCCCGGCTGGGTGCAGGCCATCGCGCAGGTGTTCCCGATGTATTGGCTGGGCCTGGGAATGCGATCGGCGCTACTGCCCGGCCAGGCCGCCGCCGTGGAACTGGGCCACTCCTGGCGACACTGGGAGACCTTCGGGGTGCTCGGCGCCTGGGCCGTCCTCGGCCTGGCCTGCGCCCCGATCATGTTGCGGCGCATGGCTCGTCGGGAATCCGGATCGGGCGTCGCCGCCCGCCGCGAAAGGGCGATCCACGGTGCCCACTGAGGTCATCTACAACCGCATCGCGATGCTGCGCGCCGAGCGCGGCATCTCGCGACGGCAGCTGGCCGAGGCACTCGGGGTGCACTACCAGACCATCGGCTATCTCGAACGCGGCGAGTACAGCCCGAGCCTGCATCTGGCACTCCGGATTTCGGAGTACTTCGAGGTGCCGATGGAGGTGGTCTTCTCGGTCCGGCCGTTCCCGAGGCTGGGCTCCGACAGCGAAACGGCTTGAACGGGCGGCACTATCGACGCTCGCCCCGGATCAGTTCGTACACCGTGATCGAGCCGTCCGCCGCGCTGTTGGCCTCGACTCCCTTGCGCCACAGATCCTGTGCGGTCCGCGACAGCGAGGCGTCCACACCCTCCTCGTCGAGGGCGTCGATGACGTGCTGGGCGCCGGCGTCCATCATCGTGTAGGTCGCCGGATCACCCCAGCCCCCGGCCTTGGCGGCGGTCGCGTACTCGGTCATGAAGTACGGGAAGGCCGCATTGGACCGCAGCGCGTAGGGCAGGAACTGCTCGAGGTCGTGGCCCGCGCGGTCGATCAGCGCCAGCGCCTGCTGATAGCCGATCAACCACGGATGGAAGATCGCCAGCAGGGCCTGGTAGAAGACCTGTGCGAGACCGTCGTCGGCGCCCAGATACTCCTGCGGGCTCAGCGGCCGCAGCAGCTCGGCATGGCGGTCGAAGACCTCCCGCGACCCGCTGTAGAACAGATAGGACGCGGGGTGGGTGATGTTGTCACCGGCCGACATGAAACCGCCCGAGAGGAATTCGGCCCCGTGCGAACGCACCCAGGCCGCGCCCTTGCGGGCATTCTCCGGCGAGTCCGAGGACAGATTCGCGATCACCTTGCCCGGCAGCCGGTCCGCGGCCTGGCCGAGCACGTCGTACATCGCGGCATAGTGAGTGAGGCTGAGCACGATCACCTCGTTGGCGTCGAGCGCCTCGGCGAGGGTGGTGGCGCGGGTCGCGCCCACTGCGGCCATGGCCTCGGCCTTATCGGCGCTGCGGTTCCACACGGTCACCGCGACACCGGCGTCGAGGAAGGCCCGCACCATCGATCGGCCCATCGGCCCGAGGCCGATGACAGTGACGGAGCGACGTTCTGACATGGTGATTCCTCCGGTTCGAGATCTTCGGGTGGATGCGGCGCCTACAGCGATACTCACCACGAATTCGGGGCCGGGCAATAACGCACCTCCAGCTGCGGTTGCTAACCCGGAGGTACGAAATACGGTCAGGAGGGTCGCCGTGACGACGGACAGTGGTGCGGATCACGAGGCGTGTGGCATGTCGGTGGCCATCGATGTGGTCGGGGGCAAGTGGAAGCTGCACCTGATGTGGGTGCTGGGCGACGGGCCGCAGCGGTTCGGGCAGATCCGGGCGCTGCTGACCGGCGTCAGCGAGAAGGTGCTGACCGAGAATCTGCGCCGGATGGAGGCCAGCGGCGTCGTGCGCCGGGAGGTCTATCCGGAAGTGCCACCGCGCGTGGAGTATTCGCTGACTCCGATCGGCGAGGAGCTCGGCCGCGCACTGCGCCCGCTCGAACAGTGGGGCGAGCGGCACCGCGACCGCATGCTCGGACGACCCCTGGCCCCGGCCTGATTCAGGACGGGAGGTGGTCGAGTGCGATGCGGGCGCCGAGCTGTTCCAGCAGCGGGCCCGCCGCGGCCATCGAGCGTTTCGGATCGGGTTCCAGTTCGGACAGCGCATAGCAGTCCGCGAAACCCGCCGCGCGCCACTCGCTTTCGTCGAGAAGACATCGCCCGGCGACCGCCACGACCGGAACTCCGGCGGCCCGCGCCGCCGCGCAGACACCGACGGGCGCCTTACCGTGCAGGGTCTGTTCGTCGAGCGACCCCTCACCGGTGACGACGAGATCGGCCTCGGCGACCTGATCGGCGAAGTCGATCAGCTCCAGAATCACCTCGATGCCCGGCCGTTCCACCGCACCGAGCATCGCCATGGCCCCGAATCCGGTACCACCGGCAGCCCCCGCACCCGGCCGATCGGCCACCTCCGGGCCCATCAATCGCGCCCAATTGGCCAGCGCCGCATCGAGGATGCCGCGCTGCCGAGCATCGGCCCCCTTCTGCTCCCCGAAAATGGCTGCGGCACCATGCCTTCCGAGTAGCGGATTATCCACATCGCTGGCGAGCGTGACGGCGGTATCGCGCAGCGCGGGATGCGATCCCGAGCCATCGATCCGATCCGCCCGCGCGAGAGCGGCTCCGCCCCTGGCCAATTCACGCCCCTCGGCATCGAGCACCCGCACCCCGAGCGCCTGCAACATCCCCGCCCCGCCATCGGTCGACGCACTCCCACCCACCCCGAGCACGATCTCCCGCACCCCACCATCGAGCGCATGCCCGATCACCTGACCGAGCCCAAAGGTACTGGCGTGCAACGGATCCAACCGCCCACCCGGCATCCTCACCAGCCCCACCACCCTCGCCAGCTCGATGACCGCGGTCTTCCCCCGCACGGCGTAAACGGCCTCGACAGGCTCCCCGGTAGGCCCCGCGACCATCACGGCCACCGGCTCCCACCCCGCCGCCAGAAACGCCGCCACGGTCCCGTCCCCACCATCGGCCACCGGCAACCGCCGAATCTCGGCATCCGGCCGAACCCGCCCGATCCCCACCGCCAACGCCGCAACCACCCCGGCCGCCTCCAGCGACCCCTTGAACTTGTCCGGCGCGAGCACAACCCGAGGCCGCCTGTTCTGCATCCCGCCATTGTGCTGCCGACCGGCCATTTCGGCACTCGCGCGAATTCCGGCGTGTGCTGGGCGGCAGTTGGGCGTACAAGGGGCGCGTGGGCGGCCGGGAACGCGCCGAGGATCCCGACCCATTTCAGCCCCATGAACAACTCGAATGCGACAACCCGGGCCACTTGCACACAAACGGCAACCCTCAGGTTCTAGGCTCAGCGGGTGGCACCAGCCCTGACAGTCAGCAACAACTCCACCCTCGACCGCTTCGAGTTACGCGTCGACGGCAATCTCGCCGGTATCGCGGAATATCAGGACACCGCCGCCGAGCGCGCCTTCGTGCACACCGAGATCTATCCCCGCTACGAGGGGCAGGGCTACGGACGCAAACTGGTGCAGTCGGCGCTGGACACCACCCGGGCGGAGGGTTACGGGATTCTGCCACTGTGTCCGATGGTCCAGCATTTCGTCGAATCCAGGCCTGAATACGTGGCGCTCGTACCGCATTGGGCACGGGAGCGATTCGACTTGCCGCGCTGAGCGAGCTTGCGAGCGAATCATCGGCACGGCGCGCACCGCGTGTCGTCACCGAGTGCCCGCGAGGGGACGGCATGCGCGGTAAATGGACAAAGCTTGAGCGGCATAGGGGTTGTTCCGGTGCGATGATGGCGGGGTGGCACGCGCAGAGGAACACGGCGATCGTTCGCGACGCGAATTCCGGCACGAGGACCAAGTTGTCCGGCCCGGCACACTGCTGCTCTCGTCGACCGATCTGGTCGAGCCCTCGTTTCGGCGCACCGTCGTGTACATCGTCGAGCACAACGACGCGGGCAGCCTGGGTGTGGTGCTGAACCGCCCCAGCGATACCGCGGTCCGCGACGTGCTGCCGCGCTGGGCCGAGCTGGCCGCCCCACCGCAGGCGCTGTATCTCGGCGGACCGGTCAAACGGGACGCGGCCCTATGCCTGACCACCGTCCGGGTCGGCACCGCGATCGACCGTGTCCCGGGCTTGCGCCGGGTCGACGGCCGGGTCGCGCTGCTGGATCTGGATTCCGATCCGGATCTGATCGGACCGCTGGTCGAGGGCATTCGCATCTTCGCCGGATATGCGGGCTGGACCTTCGGTCAGCTCGAGGGCGAACTCGAGCGCGGCGACTGGATCGTGCTGTCGGCGCTGCCATCGGATCCCATCGCCGGGCGCACCGACCTGTGGGCGCAGGTGCTGCGCCGCCAGCCGTTACCGCTGTCGCTGCTGGCCACACATCCGATCGAACTCGAACGTAACTGAGATACGTATATACCTAGTGTGGGCACTATCTCGAGAACCCCGCGACAGCTGATGCGGTGAGCGCATGGCCGGCTCATCACGGATGCCCAGCGACGGGGCCGATACCCAACCGTCTCGCACTGGTCCGCCGATTCCGGACGGGGCCGACCAGGATTCGACGCAGGCACAGCTGTTGCGGGCGCTCTACGACGAGCATGCGACGGCACTGTGGCGATATACCTACCGCCTCGTCGGGGATTCGGGGCGGGCCGAGGACATCGTGCAGGAGACCCTGTTGCGGGCGTGGCAGCGCCCGCATGTCCTCGACCAATCGACCGCATCCGCCCGGGCCTGGCTGTTCACCGTGGCCCGCAACATGGCAGTCGACGAACATCGCAGCGCTCGGTCCCGGCGCGAATTCCGCACCGATAATCCGCCCGAACAGGCCAGTCCCGATCAGGCCGATCGCGCCCTGGACGGCTGGTTGATCGCCGACGCGCTGGCTCAACTGAGCATCGATCACCGCGAGGTGATCGTGCGGGCCTACTACCGTGGCCTGTCGACCCAGCAGATCGCGACGGAACTGGCCATCCCCGAGGGCACGGTGAAATCCCGAATGCACTACGGAATGCGCGCATTGCGCTCGGCACTACAGCAGATGGGGGTGACGAAATGACCGACGACGAGTACGCGACGTGGGACGCGCCGTATGTACTCGGCGCGCTCGAACGGACCGAACGGCTGCAGTACGAGCAGCATCTGGCCGATTGCCCCCACTGCCGTGCCGCCGTCGCGGATCTGGCCGGACTACCCGGGCTGCTCGGCCACGTGGACACCGATATCGCGCTGGCGCTGGTGGATCCGATCAAGACGGAGTCCAACGGATATCCCGGCTCCGCCGCGCCCCGAATCATCCCCGGCGAGAACATATCCGAACCCTCCGATTCCCCCGCCGATCTGCTGCCCCGGCTGGCCGAGCGCACCCGGACCCAACGGCGGCGCGGCCGGTGGGCGGCCGTCGGCGGGGCGGTGGTCGCGGCGGCCGCGGCGGTGGCGATCGCGATTCCGATCACCACGTCGGTCGCCCAGCACGGCACACCGCCCGCGGCCACCCAGGTGGTGGCCGAGCGGCAGCTGGAACCCGTTGTGGCGACGCCGGTTTCGGCGAGCGTCCGAGTGATCGACGCGGACGGCAAGGCGACGGTGGAGATGTCCTGCCAGTACGCGGAGGGCGGGCAACCGTATCAGGCCGATTTCGAGCTCTGGATGACCTCGAAGGAGGGCACCTCCGTCAAGCTCATGGGCTGGTCGGCCGGGCCCGGCAATGCCCTGACGATGACCCGGACCACCGATCTGCCGCCCGATCAGATCACGGCCCTGGAGGTCCGGGCGAGCGGCGGGTCGACGATCCTGCGGTCGACGATCTGAGTCGGAGCAGCAGCAGACCAGCGCACAGCGCGGCGAGCGCGGTGGCGCTGGTTCGAGTTGTCGAGGCAGGTCAGTCGTGCGGCTCGCGCACCGTCAACGAGTACAGGCCGCTGTCCTCGCGCCGCAGGCCCCGGCGGATACCGTCGGGCGCGGGATTGGCCAGGGCACGCCGGACCGCGGCATCGGCGGCCGGATCGCCGATCGCGATGCGCGCGCTGCCGTCCGGATAGCCCTTGGCCACGATACCGGCCCGCGCCAGCGCCTCCACGATGCCGGGCCCGGGCAGGTAGAGGAAGTTGGCATGGCTGCGTGGAACTCGCATTCCGCTGTGCCGCAGCGTAGTTCGTAGCAGCTCCCGCTCGGTCGTGATGCGCAGGACACGTTCGGCCAGCTCGGCCCCGGCCGCATACGAGGCGGCGACGGCGGCCACCGACGACTCCGGAGTCCCGAACGGCAGCTGCAGGGTGCGAACCCGGCGCACCAGATCCGCGGCGCCGAAGGCATAGCCGATCCGCAGCCCGGCCAGGCCGTACGCCTTGGAGAAGGTGCGCAGCACCAGCAGATTCGGATAACGCTCGATGAGTTCGATCTGATCGAGACCGTCTGTCGCACCGAGGAATTCGACATAGGCCTCGTCCAGTATGACCGGCACCCGCCGCGGAATCCCGAACAGGAACGCCTTCAGCTCGCTGGCCGACACCACGGTGCCGGTCGGATTGTGCGGGCGACACACCGCGACCAGCGCGGTGCGCTCGTCCACGGCGCGCGCCATCGCCCACAGATCCTGCCGCCCGGACGAATCCAACGGCACCCCAACGGCTTCCAGCCCGACCATGGCGGCCATGATCGGATAGCCGTCGAAGGTGGGCGCGGCGAACACCATGCGCCCACCCGGACCGGTCAGCGCCTGCATGATCTGTAGTACGACACCCGTCGCGCCCGAGCCGACCACCACCTGATCGGCCCGCACCCCGAGGTGACCGGCGATCAGGCGCGGCAGCCGCTCCGGCAGGAATTCCGGATAGCGATGGGCGTGGCACAGCGTCCGCCGCAGCGCGTCGAGCACCGAAGGCAAAGGCGGAAAGGGGTTTTCACTCAGGCTCAGGTCGAAGCGCACCGCGGCGGACGGCGACCACCGCATGGTGTCGAGGTCGGTCCGGGCCATCGGCGTGCTCATCACGCGGCTCCCCAGCGCACGGCCGCCGCGCCCGCGAAATCCCCGGCGTGGGCGAAGGCCGACATCAGCACGATCGAGCCGTTGCGCAGCCGGCCCGCCCGATTCTCGATATCGAGAGTCACCGGAATGCCCGCGGCGAACAGATTTCCGCAGCGATCGAAGGTGTCGGGATGGCGTTCCGCGGGCAGTTCCAGCGCGTCGTGCCAGTTGCGCAGGAACAGCCGATTCGGCTGATTGGTGACGAAGGTGTCGATATCGCGGCCCTTCACCCCGATCCGCTCACAGACCGCGAGCGCGACCTCGGGCACCAGCCGATTGCCGCGCGCGAACACCTTGGTGATCTTCGATTCGGAGAAGCTCACACAGCCCTGACCCACACCGGGTTCCCAATACTTGCGCTCGGATCCGGTATCGAAATCCATATCGCCCGCGAATTCCGGATAGGTCCGGCATTCGATGTCGAGAATCGGGGCCTGGTCGTTCTTGCGCAGCAGTCCGACACCGCAGCCGTCGCCGGGCACCGGCGCCTGGGCCAGCCCGCGAATCTCGGACTGGGTGAACACCGGACCCGCGGCGTTCTGCGTGACCACGATCAGCGCGCTGCGGGCGTCGGTGGTCTGCAGGATCATCCGGGCGAGCTGCATCATATGCATGAAAGCCGCGCAGCCGCCGTTATGCACATCGAAGACCCATCCCGGTCGCATGCCGAGCCGCCGCGCCACCTCGGGCCCGCACCCCATCACCGGATTGGTGGGCAGCTGGGTGTGGGTGAGCAGCACGTCGATACTCGACAGCAGTTCGGCCCCATGACGTTCCACGAGCGGCGCGACCGCGCGCTCGACCATATCCACCGCGGTTTCGTCGCGACCGACGTGATGCCGGGCCTTGGGGGCGCGGAACATCACGTTCTTGGCCATGCGCTCGGAGCGGGAGAATTGCGTGAAGTACTCCGTGCCGACCGGTTCTCCGGGGAGGTAACTCGCCACGTCCACCAGGCTCACCGGAACAGGCATCGTCGATCTCGAATCGGTGAAATCCATTATGCCTCACTTCATCCAATCAGGCCTGATCGGAAGCCCATGCGCGGCACGGTATTCGCAGATCGCCTTGAGATTGTTCATTTCCAATTGATGTCCGGCCGAGAACATCTCCCAGAAGTCACCGACCCAGACCGGCCGCTTCGGGGGCGCGGCCTCGGGATAGGGATTCTCCTCGTAGAACGGGTGTCGGCAATTCATCCACAGCACAACCGAACCCGGCTTGTCGAACACCACCGCGGCGTCGACCACTCGCATCAGATAGATCATCCACAGGTGTTCGCCCTGATCCCAGGCACAGTGGTAGTCGACGGTCATGGCATCGGGATTGGCGACCGTGCGGGTGTAGATCCGGGTGTCCGGACCGAGCCGGTCGGAAGCCAGCCACAGGCCCGGCTGCTCGGTCTCGACGAATCCGCGCAGACTGTAGGTCCATTCCTCGAGGCTGCGGGTCTCGGCCAGATACTCGTACACCGCGCGCGGCGGCGCCGCGATATAGGACTGTACGGGACAGAATTCGCCGAAGATCTGATCGTGCGGATAGACCGACCGCAGCATATCCATGATGATCGGCGTGGTCGCCTCGCGATCGGAATTCTCGATGCGCAGTATCCCGGGAATCTCCTTCTCCGGGATATCACTGAGAGCGGGTAGGGCGCTGGTGGTCACGAATGCCTCCTCTAGGCCGACAGGAACGGAGTGAACGGCGGAATCTCGTCCGGATCGCAGTCGATCGAGATGAACGACGGACCCGTGCTCTGTATGCAGCGCTGGACGACTACGGCCAGTTCGCTCGTATCGGTGGGCGAGTACGCGGGTAGTTCCGGGAACATCGCCGCCACCCCGGCGCCGGGATGGGCCGGATGAAAGCGGTTGAAGCTGTAGCGATCTCCGTAGAAGAGCTGTTCGCGAGTAAGGCACATGGCATGCGCGTTGTTGTTGAACACCACGAAGGTCACCGGCAGCGCGTACTCGATCGCGGTGTGCACCTCCATGCCGTGCATGAAGAACGCACCGTCCCCGGCGATCACGAAGGTGCGCCGCACACTCCCGTCCGGGCGGCGCCGACGCGCGAAACACGAGCCGATCCCCGCGCCGAACGCATAGCCCATACCGCCCATCCCCAGCGCGACGACGAACCGGCCGTCGCGCGGCAGCCGCAGATGATGCACCACGGCCGAACCGGTATTGCCCGCATCGGCGAAGACGTCCGTACCGGGTTCCAGTGCCGCATTGAGGATTTCGACGATATCGCGGTAGCGCATCCCGGGGCCGGTCGAGGCCGGGACCGGCAGCGGGGTGGGCACGGATCGCGGAGTCGACCCGAATTCCGTTCCCGCACCGACCAATTCATCGGCGAGCGCGCCGAGGGTGGCGGCCAGATCGGTGCTGGTGGCGTGGACCGAATCCAGATACGGCCGCTCGGCCCCGACGCTGACGAGGCAGGGGCCGGCGAGTGCATCGTCCAGCCCCGTGCGCGCGGTGACCGGCAGCCGCGTACCGACCAGCAGGCACAGCGCCGCGCCGCGCACCGCATCGACGAGTTCGGGGTGGCCCATACTTCCGGCCACCCCGCAGAATCCGGGTTCGTCGTGGTCGTAGACGTCCTTGGCGTCCGGTGCCACGCCGACCGCGGCCTCGACCGCGACCGCCAGGCGGCGCAATTCGGCCCGGGCATCGTCGCGGGCCACCTGATCGCCCGCGATGATCGTGATCTTGCCCCGGGTCCGCGCCGCCCGCAGTTCGGCGCGGACCCGAGCGAATCCGGTTGTGTCGAACCGGGATTCGGCCTGAGGCGGCCGGAACGGCACGGCCGCGAGCGGGGCCTGCTGCACATCCTTGGGCAGCAGCAGGACGGCCGGACCGCCACGCCTGGTCGCGTGCACCGCACGTGCCAGGTGATCGGGCAGATCCGCGGCGTCGTGCACCCGGGCGCAGTAATGCGAGATCTGCTCGAAAAGCCTTGCGGCGTCGAATGTTCCGGCGAGGCCGCTGGAGTCCTGAAACGCCCCCTTGCCCTCCATTGTAGTCGGAGCCTGCCCCACCAGCGCCAGGACCGGCACCCGGGATGTGAAGGATTCAGCAAGTCCCGCAACGAGATTCATTGCGCCGCCGCCGGATGTCGCGGCGACCACACCGAGTCCGGCGGTGGATCGGGCATAGCCGTCGGCCATGGTCGCCGCCGAGAATTCGTGCTTGGCGACAATGCCGGTCACCCCGCACGGGGAGGCGAAGATCGCATCGTAGAGATCCTCGATATTGGCCCCATCGACGCCGAAGATGTACCGCACACCGAGATCAGCCACGGCCCGCACCAGATAATCCACCGCGCGTGACGGCATGGGGGCTCCTTCCTGCCGGGCACGCTAGCGGCACCCGCACCGCCGCTCCCACCCCCATATACGAGATACCCCTACCCCACGGTTCACTTGATCCGCACAATCCTCTTGCCATGTACGTATACGTCTACATATAGTGGAGTCATGCCCAACAAGACCGTGTACGTATCCGACGACGACCTACCCCTGTTCCAGCGAGCACAGGAGCTGGTCGGCGGCAATCTGTCCGGGGCGATCGTGACGGCCCTGCGCCGATTCATCGAACTGGAGGAGGGGCGGCAGGAGGGCTATGACGAGGTGATCGTACGGGTCGGGCGCAACGGCGCCCGGCAGGTCCGATTCTCCGGGGCCCTGCTGGGCGAGTGGCGCGATATCAACGACAAGGACTGGCGATACATCCGCGTCTACCGCAGCCGCAAGGGCAAGTTGGTGCTGCATGCCCAGGTGTCCAAATGGTCGGAGTACCCCACCCAGACGCATAAGAACTGGATCAAGGAGCTCACCGACTGGCGGCGCATGCTCGGGGTCGGCGATCCGGACTGGGGTGATTTCACCCTCGACCTCTACGACTCGGTGACCGAATTGAAGGGCCGCATCCCCGACAGCCTCTACGCCCGGGTGCTCGATCTCGCCGAACATCCCCAGATCGAGGATCTCGACATCTGATCCGGACCGCCTGAAGCGTTCGGGCACAACCGAATACGGCTCCACACCTTGACCACGTTCCGGTGGTCACGGCTCAGTGGACGCATGCATTAATCGCTATACATTGATGAGAGGAAACCATGTCCACCAGAGCCCCCGGCGCGGCCATATCCGCCGTCGGCCTGCGAAAAGCCTTCGGCGATCACCTCGTGCTCGACGGCATCGACCTCACCGTCCCACAGGGCACGATCTTCTCGCTGCTGGGCCCCAACGGCGCCGGAAAGACCACGATCGTGCAGATCCTGTCGACGCTACTGCGCGCCGACGGCGGCGAGATCCGGGTCGGCGGCCACGATGTCAGCGCCGATCCCGGCGCGGTGCGCGCGACAATCGGTGTGACCGGCCAGTTCTCGGCGGTCGACGAACTGCTCACCGGCCGCGAGAACCTGATCCTGATGGGCGATCTGCATCATCTGCCGCGCCCGGAGAGCCGTCGGCTGGCCGATGAACTGCTCGGGCGATTCGATCTGCTCGAGTCCGCCGACAAGACCGCGGCCAGCTACTCCGGGGGTATGACCAGGCGGCTCGATCTGGCCATGACACTGGTCGGCAGCCCGCACATCATCTTCCTCGACGAGCCGACCGTCGGACTCGATCCGCGCAGCCGCCGGGTGGTCTGGGAGATCGTCCGCGGCCTGGCCGCCGACGGCGTCACCATCTTCCTCACCACGCAATACCTCGAGGAGGCCGACGCACTGGCCCAGCGCATCGCCGTACTCGACCACGGTCACCTCGTCGCCGAGGGCACCCCCGATCAGCTCAAACGCCTGGTGCCGGGCGGCCATATCCGGCTCACCCTCCCCGATCGCCGCACCCTCGACATCGCGGCCGATCTGCTCGGCGGCGTCGCACAGGCCGAGGATCTCACCCTCGCGGTGCCCAGCGACGGGGCCGTGAAATCGCTTCGCTCCGTTCTGGATCGGCTCGATGCCGCCGGAATCGAGCCCGAGGGCCTGGTGGTGCACACCCCCGACCTCGACGACGTCTTCCTCACTCTCACCGGACAATCCGTTCCCGAAAAGGAATCCTCGCGATGAGCGCCATGACCGACTCCCTGGTCGACACCAGGACCATGCTGCGCCGGAATCTGTTGCACGCCAGGCGATATCCTGGCATGACCGGTTATCTCGTCGTGATGCCGGTCGCCCTGCTGATGCTGTTCAACTACGTACTCGGCGGCGCGCTGGGCAAGGGCGTGGGCGGCGGCAAGTACATCGACTACATCACTCCCGGACTGCTGCTGATCGTTCCGGCCATGCTGGTGGTCACCGTCGCGGTCGCGATCGCCACCGATATGAGCAAGGGTTTCGTCAACCGATTCCGGGCCATGCCGGTCGCGCATTCGTCCTTCCTCGGCGGTCAGGTGCTCGGCACCATGATCCAGGGCCTGCTGGGACTGCTCCTCACCTTCGGTGTGGCACTGGCGATCGGGTTCCGGCCGCACGCGAACCTGCTTCAGTGGCTGGCCGCGTTCGGACTGATCGTGCTGCTGCTGTTCGGCCTGTGCTGGCTGGGCGCCGGATTCGGGATGGCGGCGTCCTCACCGGAGGCCGCGAGCAATACGCCCTCGATCATCCTGTATCTGCCCATGCTGGGCAGCGGCCTGGTGCCGACCGACACCATGCCCGTCGGGGTCCGGCAGTTCGCCGAAATCCAGCCGTTCACGCCGATCATCGAAACCCTGCGCGGGTTGCTGATGGGCACACCTATCGGCGGCAACGCGATCCTGGCCGTCGGCTGGAGCATCGCCTTCGCGGTGATCGGCTACCTATGGTCGACCAGCCGGTTCCGCCGCAAGGCCAACTGATCACGAGGGGTATGCCCCGCCCGATCCGCCCAGCGGGTCGGGCGGGGCTTTCGCCTGCGCGGAGGATCATGGAGCGCATGGAATTCCGGCCCAATCCGGCACCGGCCACGCACACACGCAGCCGACTGTTGCTGCGGCTGCGGATGTTCCGCTGGGAGGTGGTGTTGCGCCAGACCATCATCGAGCCGGGCGGCGACAGCGGCTGGCACTATCACGACGGCACGCTCTACGTCCTGGTCACCGGCGGCGGGCTCGATCATCCCGGCATCGACTGCGTCCCGGTCGTCCATCGCCCCGGCCGCATCTTCCGCGAGCCGAGCGGACCGAACCACGCCCATCTCGCACGCAACAGCGGCACGAAACCGCTGATGCTGACGGTCGTCTATCTGAACCCGGCCGGCAGCGCGCTCTCCCGGAGCGTCCCACCGCCGAAATGCGCTGAGGCTGTGTAATTACCGCTCACGCCGCGCGGTAATCCCGCAGCCAGTCCGGAAACGCCGTCAGATCCGTCAGCACCACGTCGGCCCCCGCGGCGCGCAATTCGTCGGCATCGCACGGGCCGGTCGTGACCGCGACCGAATAGGCCTCGGCGGTCCGGGCGCCCAGGACGTCGCCGATGTGGTCGCCCACGTACACACTCGCCCCCTGCTCGCGCAGGGCCTCGGCCTTGCGCTCGGCCCACAGATCGCCGATCACCGCATCGGCGCCGATATCCAGATGTTCCAGATGCAGCCGGGCATTGGGTTCGAACTTGGCCGTGACGACCACGGCCCTACCGCCCGCGGCTCGGACCGCCGCGACGGCCTCGCGGGCGCCGGGCATCGCGAGCGTGCCGGTGATGGCATGGGTCGGATACATCTCGCGGTACAGCTCGGTCATGGCCGCGATCCGCTCGGCGGGGAACCAGTGCGCGAGTTCCAGTTCCAGCGGCGGACCGAGCCGGGTGACCGTGAGGTCGCAGTCGATGTAGACGCCGGTGCGATCGGACAGGGCCTGATAGCAGGCGCGGATGCCGGGGCGAGAATCGATCAGGGTCATATCGAGGTCGAAGCCGACCGTGAAGGCGGGCGATGTCATCGCTTGGCGGGCTCGCAGGCATCGCGTAGCGAGCAGGCACCGCAGGCATTTCCGCAGCCGCCGACCTCCGGCGCGGGCGCGAGCCCGACGATCGCCTGCGCGGCGGCATTGGCACCGGCACCCAGAGCGAACAGCGCGATCACCGCGGCCACCACGGCGACGACGATGCCGATCACGCTCCCGGCCACCAGTGCGACCAGACCACCGGCCGCGAGCAGCACACCGGCGCCGAGCGAGGTGGGCGCGGCCACCCGATTGGCGACCCGGAAGGTTTCCTCGGTCCGCAACGCCTCCTCGGTATGCACTCCGACGAAGCGATTGGGAGGAAGGGAACCGATCAGCCCGAGTACCCCGGTGACGACGGCCACAGCCGCCAGCACGAACAGGATCAGCGCCACCACGAACACTCCGCTCACGCTACTCGGCGCGCCCCGCCGCCCCCTTTTGGGCCCCGGCATGGGCACGCTTTACCCTGGTGAAGACCTTTATCCGGGGACGAAAGCCAAACGAAGGCAGGACCGTGCAGGACACCCGTGCAACCGAAACGACCGGCGCCGCCGGTGAGAGCGACGTGCCCGCACACCGCTACAACTCCGCTCTGGCCGGGCGCATCGAGCGCAAGTGGCAGCAGAATTGGGACGAGCGCGGCACCTTCTTCGCACCGAATCCGGTCGGCCCGCTGGCGGGCGACACCCCCGGAGACAAGCTGTTCATCCAGGACATGTTCCCCTACCCGTCGGGCGCGGGCCTGCACGTCGGCCATCCGCTGGGCTATATCGCCACCGACGTCTTCGCCCGCTACCACCGCATGCACGGACGAAATGTGCTGCACGCCTTGGGTTATGACGCATTCGGCCTGCCCGCCGAGCAGTATGCCGTGCAGACCGGCGCCCATCCGCGGGTGACCACCGAATCGAATATCGCCAATATGCGCCGCCAGCTGGATCGGCTGGGCCTGGGCCATGATCGGCGGCGTTCGTTCTCGACCACCGATCCCGAGTTCTACAAGTGGACGCAGTGGATCTTCCTGCGCATCTACAACGCCTGGTACGACACCGTGGCCGGTAAGGCCCGCCCGATCGCCGAGCTGGAGGCCGAATTCGCCTCCGGCGCAAGGCAGACCCCCGACAACCGGGCCTGGGCCGCACTGACCGCGGCCGAACGTGACGATGCGCTGGACTCGTATCGCCTGGTGTACCTGTCGGATTCGATAGTCAACTGGTGCCCGGGCCTGGGCACGGTGCTGTCGAACGAGGAGGTCACCGCCGACGGGCGCAGTGAGCGCGGCAACTTCCCGGTGTTCCGCAAGCGTCTGCGCCAGTGGATGATGCGCATCACCGCCTATGCCGACCGGCTGGTCGACGATCTGGATCTGCTGGACTGGCCGGACAACGTGAAGGCCATGCAGCGCAACTGGATCGGGCGTTCGCGCGGCGCGCAGGTGCGGTTCGCGGCCAACGGCGAGACCGTCGAGGTGTTCACCACCCGGCCCGACACCCTGTTCGGCGCGACGTATGTCGTGCTGGCCCCAGAACACGAGCTGGTGGATCGCCTGGTGGCCGCGCAGTGGCCCGACGGCGTCGATTCGCACTGGACCTTCCAGTCGCCGAGTCCGGCGGAAGCCGTTGCGGCATACCGCAATTCGATCACCGCCAAATCGGAGCTGGAGCGTCAGGAGAACAAGGACAAGACCGGCGTCTTCCTGGGCGCGCACGCGACCAATCCGGCCAACGGCGAGCGGCTGCCGATCTTCATCGCCGATTACGTGCTGAGCGGCTACGGCACCGGAGCGGTCATGGCCGTGCCGGGTCACGATCCGCGCGATTGGGAGTTCGCCACGGCCTTCGGTCTGCCGATCGTGGAAGTCGTTGCGGGCGGGGATGTTTCGCAGGCGGCGTATTCCGGCGACGGCGCTCTGGTCAACTCCGGCTATCTGGACGGCCTGGGCGTCGAGGGCGCCAAGGCCAAGATCATCGAGCGGCTGGAGGCCGACGGTCACGGCCGGGGAACGGTCCAGTACAAGCTGCGCGACTGGCTGTTCGCGCGGCAGCGCTACTGGGGCGAGCCGTTCCCGATCGTCTACGACGAGAGCGGCCGGGCGCATGCCTTGCCGGAATCGCTGCTGCCGGTGCAACTTCCGGAGGTGAAGGACTTCGCGCCGGTCACCTTCGATCCGGACGACGCCGATTCCGAGCCGTCGCCGCCGCTGGCGAAGGCCGCCGACTGGGTGACGGTCGAACTGGATCTGGGCGACGGACCCAAGACCTATCGCCGCGACACCAATGTCATGCCGAACTGGGCGGGCAGCTCCTGGTATCAGCTGCGCTACACCGATCCCACCAATACCGAGGCGCCGGCCGCGCCGGAGAACGAGCACTACTGGCTGGGCCCGCGTCCGGCCGAGCACGGCCCGAACGATCCGGGCGGCGTCGACCTGTACGTCGGCGGTGTCGAGCATGCGGTACTGCACCTGCTGTACTCGCGGTTCTGGCAGAAGGTGCTGTTCGATCTGGGCGAGGTGTCCGGCCCCGAGCCGTACCGCCGCCTGTTCAACCAGGGCTACATCCAGGGCTACGCCTACACCGACGAGCGCGGCACCTACGTGCCCGCCTCCGAGATCGTGGAGCGCGACGGAAAGTTCTTCTGGACCAACGAATCCGGCGTCGAGATCGAGGTGTTCCAGGAGTACGGCAAGATCGGCAAATCACTGAAGAACGCCGTCTCGCCGGACGAGATGTACGACCTGTACGGCGCGGACACCTTCCGGTTCTACGAGATGTCGATGGGCCCGCTGGACACCTCCCGCCCGTGGGCGACCAAGGATGTCGTCGGCGCGCACCGCTTCCTGCAGCGCGTCTGGCGACTGGTCGTGGACGAGGAGTCCGGCGGCATGCGCGTCACCGACACCGAGCCGGCCGACGCCACCCTGCGCCTGCTGCACCGCACGATCGACGGCGTGGACGGCGATTACGCCGCCCTGCGCGACAACACCGCCGGCGCCAAACTGATCGAACTGACCAACCACCTGACCAAGGAATACCCCCAGGGCGCCCCCCGCGCGGTGGTCGAACCCCTGATCCTGATGCTGGCCCCCACCGCCCCCCACATCGCCGAGGAACTGTGGGAACGCCTGGGCCACACCACCGCCCTGGCCCACGGCCCCTTCCCCCTCGCCGATCCCGCTCTGCTGGTGGAGGATTCGGTCGAATACCCCATCCAGGTCAACGGCAAGGTCCGCAGCCGAGTAAGCGTCCCCGCCGACGCCGACGCGAAAACCGTAGAGGCAGCGGCCCTCTCCGACGAGAAACTGCAGGAATTCCTGAACGGCAAGACCCCTCGCAAGGTCATCGTCGTCCCAGGACGCATGGTCAACGTAGTCGCCTGACCATAGCCGTCGAAGCGTAGTCGCCCGGCCGTTGCCGTCGAGCGGCAGCGTCATCCACGTCCCCCACCGAGCGCAGCGAGGTGGGGGTCAGGGCGGGAGGAGGACGTCGTTGAGGGTCACCAGGGAGAGGTTGCGCTCCTTGATGATGTCCACCAACTGGCCGTAGCAGTGGGTTACGGCCGGGTGGTTGGCATGGCCGATGACGATGGCCTGGGGGTTGAAGTATTGGCGGGCCATCTGGAGGAGGTAGTCCTCGGTGATGACGCCGGAGTCGGAGAGGGTGCCGTACCAGAGGGTGGGGACGGTGTAGCCGCAGTCGGCGGCCACTCGGTCCACGGTGGCGTCGTGGTAGCCGAAGGGCGGGCGGTAGTAGGGGGTGCCGTCTACGCCGAAGGTGTTGTGCAGGAAGGATTTCGCGCGGTTCAGTTGGTCGGCGACAGCCGAGGGGGAGAGTTTGGTCAGGGCGGGGTGGTCCCAGGTGTGGTTGCCCAGCTGGATCTGACCCGAATCGACCAAGGGGCGCAACGCGTCTCGATGGATGGTCCACGAATCGTAGTAGGCGGTCACGAAGAAGGTGAAGCGCGCGCCGGTGTCCCGGGCGAATCGGATATAGGCGCCGACCACCTCGGGACTGGCCCCGTCGTCCACGGTCAGCGCGAGACTCGTACCCGCGCCGGGCAATGCGGTGATGGTCCCCGGCCGCAGCGGGGTCTTCGGCCCGCGGGGCGGGGGAGGCAGCAGCGGGGGAGGCGGCGCCGCCGCATTCGGCAGGCCGCCAGCGGAGCCACTGGGTAGCGGCAGGCCGCCGCCGGAGCCACTGGGGAGCGGCGGATCACCCTCGGCCATCGTGGATCCGGCGATCGCGGCGGCCGCGGCGCCGACGGTTCCGGCCGCGAGCATGGTCAGCAGCTGGCGCCGGGACCAGGTCGAATTCATAGCACACCAAACGGTTCGGGGTCACTGGCGGTTTGCGACCTACGGTAAACGCGGCCACGGTATGCGACCGTTCACCACGCCGCATGAACGCCGCATGACGACCCGTCGAACCTTGCGGTCTGTTTTGTCGCAATCAGCGCGCGATCGGGCGCAGCACGATCTCGGTGGGATGCGCGTCGCGCGGCATCTCGACCGCGGTGCGCACCGTGCGCGCAACGGTTTCCGCGGTCAGGAACTCCTCGGGCCGATAGTCGCGCCCCTCCCCGGCCACGATGGCCCGCTGCATATCGGTATCGATCCGTCCGGGGTGAATCGAGGTGACCCGCAGCGCGGATTCCTCCTGCCGCAACGCATCTCCGAACGCCCGCAGCCCGAACTTGCTCGCGGCATATACGCCCCAACCCGGATTGGCCCGCAGCCCCGCACCCGAATTGATCAGCACCACATGCCCCTTCGCGGCGCGCAGCGCGGGCAGCAGCAGCCGGGTCAGCTCGGCGACGGCAATCAGATTGGCCTCCAACGTCTCCCGCCACACTCGCACCGGCGAATCCGCGATCGGTCCCAGATCATCGGCCACTCCGGCGTTGTGCACCAGCACATCCAGCCGTTCGATCGGCGCGGCCGCCCGCGCCACCGCCGGATAGTCGGTCAGCTCCACCGGCCAGCCCGTCGCCCCCGGCAGCTCGGCCAGGATGCCGGACAGTGAATCGGCGGACCGCGCGCCCAGCAGCAGCCGATGGGTGGGCGCCAGCTCGCGGGCGATCGCCGCACCGAGTCCGCGGGCCGCCCCGGTGATCAGGGCTGTCGGCATGTTGTCAGAGCTGTCGGTCACCATGCCCTCACCGTAATGCCCGATTGTCACCCGCCCGCCGGGGGCTCCTCGGGCAGGAAACCGGTGCGGCGCGCAGACCCGCCGGTGGCACAGCAGAATAGGGGGATGAACGGACCGGGTTTCACTCCGACGCAGCTGGCGGCCCGCGCCGCGTATCTGCTGCGCGGCAACGACCTGGGCACCATGACCAGCGCCGCGCCCAGGCTGTATCCGCATATGTGGAGCTGGGACGCGGCGTTCGTCGCGGTCGGCCTGGCGCCGCTGAGCGTGGAACGGGCCGTGGTCGAGCTCGATACGCTGCTGTCGGCGCAGTGGAAGAACGGGATGATCCCGCACATCGTGTTCGCGGGCGGCCGGGACGGCTACTTCCCCGGGCCCGCCCGCTGGGAGTGCCATCGGCTCGCGGCCAACGCCCCGGACGGCGTGGACACCTCCGGCATCACCCAGCCGCCCGTGCACGCCATCGCCGTGCAGCGCATCCTCGATCACTCCCGCCGGCACGGCCGCAGCACCCGGGCCGTCGCCGAGGGATTCCTCGATCGCCGCTGGCCCCAGCTCATGCGCTGGCATCGCTGGCTCGCACACGCCCGCGATCCGAAGGGCAACGGCCGCATCACGCTGTACCACGGCTGGGAATCGGGTATGGACAATTCGCCGCGCTGGGATCGCGCCTACGAGAACGTGATCCCGGGCCCCGATCTGCCGCCCTATCAGCGGGCCGATATCCATCTGGTCGACGCGTCGCAACGACCCACCGATCGCGAATACGACCGCTACCTCTGGCTGGTCGAACAGATGCGCCGGTGTGGATACGACGATTTCCAAATGGCGTCGACGCTGAGCTTCGCGGTCGAGGACGTCTTCGTGACCGCCGTCTTCGCGCTGGCCTGCGAGGTTCTGGCCGGGATCGGCGAGGACTACCGGATGCCGAACGCCGACGTGCGCGAGCTGTACGAATGGGCCGACTACTTCCGCGCCGGGGTCATCGCCACCACCGACGCGCGCAGCGGCGCGGCCCGCGATTTCGATCTGCGCCTGGGCCGCCCGATCCACACCGAGACGCTGGCGATGTTCGCGCCGCTGCTGTGCGGCGGCCTGCCCCGCGATACCGAGCGCAACCTGCTGCGGCTGTTCGAGGGGCCGCGGTTCTGCGGCCATCCGGATCTGCGCTACGCCCTGCCACCGTCCACCTCGCCGGTGTCGCGGGACTTCCGCCCGCGCGAATACTGGCGCGGACCGGTCTGGCCCGTGATGAGCTGGCTGTTCTCCTGGGTGTTCGCCCGTCGGGGCTGGGCGGAGCGGTCGTTGATGTTGCGCGCCGAGGGACTTCGGCAGGCCAGCGACGGCAGCTTCGCCGAATACTACGAGCCGTTCACGGGCGAACCGCTGGGCAGTATGCAGCAATCATGGACTGCCGCATCGGTTTTGGACTGGCTAGGCTAGTCTCGAGCAATCTCCATGGCCGATTCACAGTTATGACTATGGTCACATGAGCCTCGGATGTTTACTCTCGTAACCATGTATCGACGCACAGTGGCTCGTTCCAAGGTCCGTCGCACGGCGCTCACGCTGTCCCTCGTGACGGCCATGAGCATTCTCACGGCTACCGGCATCGCCGCGGCCGCGCCGACCGGACCCGACGTCTCGTCCTGGCAACATATAGATGGTCGCTTGATCAACTGGTTCGAGGTTCGCGCCTCCGGCAACAACTTCGCCATGGTCAAGGCGACCGAGGGAATGTCCTACGTCAATCCTTATATCGTTCCCGACTCCCTGCTCATGCGTGCCGCGGGCGTGGCCCGGGGCACCTATCACTACGCCCGCCCGAACCTGCCGCCCGAACCGCAGGCCGCGCTGTACGCGGGCGTGGCACTCGGGCAGAACGGGCCGTTGGATCTACCGCCGGTGCTCGATCTCGAGAATGCGGGCGGGCTGCCCCCGGCCGCACTCGTCTCCTGGACCCATCGGTATCTCCAGACGGTGCAGGCGATGACGGGCCGGGTGCCGATCATCTATACCTATCCGAACTTCTGGCGAACCGCGATGGCCGATTCGCACGAGTTCACCAACTACCCGCTGTGGATCGCGGACTATCGCGGTAATCCCCAGCCGGAGGTTCCGGGCGGATGGCCGGCCTGGACGTTCTGGCAGACCACCGATTCCGGCAGCATTCCGGGGATCGCGGGCAATACGGATCTGAACGTCTACAGCGGCGCCCAGGGCGATTTCGCCCACTTCGCCAATATGGCCTGAAACCGGAAGGTGGGCTGTGTGATTCACGCAGCCCACCTCGGTATCTCGCGGTGATCGAGCTCAGTGCTCGTCGTAGTGGCCGTTGTGGGCGGCGTGGCGGCAGCCGTCGTGGACGTAGTCCATGTGATCGCCGTGCGGAATCGCGACATGTCCGCAGCCCTCGCCGTGGACATGGTTGTGCCCGCTGTGCTCGCGGTGCCCGGCCGCTTCGCATTCGTCGAAATGCCCGTCGTGGGCGCGGTGCAGATGACCGTCGTGGACGTAGTCGACGTGATCACCGTGCGGGATCGCGACGTGCCCGCAATCCTGTCCGTGCTTGTGATCGTGATCGGTATGCGGCGCGTGTGCTGTTGTCATCGAACTCCCCTCGTTCCGTATCCCGGATGGACAAGTGATGCCGAACACATACAGTAATAGCCATACGTTTGCGATTTACGCCGCGCCTCGCGGATTCACAGCACCTGGGACAGGAATTGCCGCAATCGCGGCGTCTGCGCCGCATCGAAGATCTGATCCGGCGTGCCGGATTCCACGATCTTGCCCTCGTCCATGAAGACGACGTTGTCGGAGACCGAACGGGCGAAACCCATTTCGTGGGTCACGACGATCATCGTCATACCGCCCGAGGCGAGATCGGCCATGAGCGACAGCACGCCCTTGACCAGCTCCGGATCCAGCGCCGAGGTGGCCTCGTCGAACAGCATGAGCTCCGGCTTCATCGCCAGTGCGCGGGCGATGGCGACCCGCTGCTGCTGACCGCCGGACAGATTGGCCGGACGGGTGTCGGCACGCCCGGCCAGCCCCACGGTCTCGAGCTGTTCCAACGCCACCGCGCGGGCCTGCTCCTTGGACAGCCCGCGCAGCTTGCGCGGCCCCAGCGCCACATTGTCCGCGACGGACATATGCGGGAATAGGTTGAAGTGCTGGAACACCATTCCGATGCGCTGGCGCAACCGATCCGGATCCTCGGCGAGCACCGAGACATCGTCGATCAGCACATCACCGGAATCGGGTTCGTGCAGCCGGTTCAGCACGCGCAGCAGCGTCGACTTGCCCGAGCCGGACGGTCCGATGACCGTGGTCGACTTCCCGGCGTCGACGTGGACATCGACCCCGCGCAGCACCTGATTGTTCCCCAGGGTCAGATGCAGACCGGTGCCCGTCAGCGAAGAACTCCGGAATTCACTCATGCGCTCTGTCCTCTCGGGCATGCTCGGAGGCCCTGCGTGGTTACGCAAGCTGCCTCCTCCAGGCCTTGACCGCTCATGCGCTCTGTCCTCTCGGGCATGCTCGGAGGCCCTGCGTGGTAACGCAAGCTGCCTCCTCCGGGCCTTGACCGCTCATGCCCCACGCCCTTCCGTGATCACGGCCTGTTCGATCGGATCGGCCGTATCCTCCCGGCGGCCGGTACGCAGCCGCCGATCGATGTAGTTCACCAGATGAGTGAGCGGGACGGTCAGCAGCAGATACACCAGACCGGCCGCCACCAGCGGGGACAGATTTCCGGTCTGCGCGTTGAGGTCCCGGCCGACGGCGAACAGTTCCCGCTGGGTCGCGAGCAGGCCGAGGAAGTAGATCAGCGAGGAATCCTTGATCAGCGCGATGAACTGATTCATCAGCGCGGGCAGCACCCGCCGCACGCCCTGCGGAATCACCACCAGCGTCATGGCCTGGCGGTAGCCGAATCCGATGGCGCGGGCGGCCTCCAGCTGCCCGGCCTCCACCGATTGAATACCGGAGCGGAAGATCTCACCGATATAGGCGGATGCGAGCAGTGCGAGCGCGACCGCGCCCAGCCAGTACGGATTGTTGCCGGTGACGTTCTTGACCACCGGGCCGACGCCCAATCCGATCAACAGGATGATCACCACCGCGGGCAGCCCGCGGAAGATATCGGTGTAAATCCGTGCGGGCCAGCGCAACCAGCGCGTTCGCGATATGCCCGCGACCGCGAGCAGCATGCCGATGATCGTGCCCAGCACGCCCGAAACCAGGGCCAGGATCAGGGTATTCGGCAGACCGGTCTTCAACAGGTCCGGAAATGCCTTGCGGTACAACGACCAATCGAAGAATGTGTCCTTCAATTGCGCCAGTGTGGATTTCGGCGCGACCAGCGGCGTATCGGATTTCCGATGTTCGGCCGCGATCGCGTCGAAGTCCGGAAGTTGCGGCGCGGCAACGGCCTTCGAGCCCGGCTTCCAGCCCGGCGGGAGCGGTCGCGGTTCCCAATTCTCGTACAGCTTGGCGTAGGTGCCGTCTGCGATGATCGCGTCCAGGCCGGCGTTGAGCGCATCGATCAGCGGCTGATTGTCCTTGCGCACCGCCCAGGCCGTGTAGTTGTCCAGGCTGAAGGTGTTCTGCACGATCGAGGCCGCGTCACCCGGCTTGATGATGCCGGTGGCCTGGGCCGACGGCGAGATCCACGCATCGATCTGGCCGGACTTCAGATTCGCGTAGGCGGTGTTGTAGTCCGGGAACTTCACCGGATCCAGATGCAGGGTGTTGACCACGTACTCGTCCTGCACCGTGCCCTGGACGACGCCGATCCGCACACCCCGACGCAGATCCGGAAAGCCCTTGATCGCACTGCCGTTCGGCACGACCAGCGAGAAGTAGCCGAAGTCGTAGCCGTTGGTGAAGCCGACCTGCTCCCGGCGCAAATCGGTGGTCGTGATGCTCGACGAGCCGATATCGAAGCGCCCGGTGGCCACCTGGGCCAGCAGACCCGCGAATTCGGTGCCCGAGAACTGCACCTGCAGGCCCAGCTTCGCGCCGATCGCCTTCAGCAGTTCGTTGTCGAAGCCGGTGAAGGTGCCGTGCGAATTCACGCAGATGCTCGGCGGCGCATCCGACAGCGTGCCGACGCTCAGCTTGCCGGGGGTGAGCAGTCCGAGCTTGTTCGTATCGATGCGATCCAGCGGCACGGTGTTCGCTGTGGTGTAGCGGTCCGCACCCGCCGCCGCACCCGATGCCAGATTCGTGGGCGCCGACGAGGCCGAGGCCACACCCGGCGGTGCGCAGAGATCGGGGCTTGCTGATGAATTGCTGCCATCGGAACCGCAGGCCGTCACGAGCAGCAGGGTGACGGCCGACATCACCGCGAACAGCACACGGGATCGCGATACGGGCAAACGGGCCATAGCCCAAAACATTAGCCGGAGGCGATGTCGGTCAGCCGACCACGCCCCAGTGCAGCACGCGCGAGGTGAACAACACCAGGCCGAGCGAGACCGTCGCCACCACGACCAGGCCCACCACGGCCACCGCCAGCGGCCGCCAGCCCGTGCGACCGAGCTCACGGAAGTTCGTATTGAGCCCGACGCCCGCGAAGGTCAGCAGAAATGCCCAGCGGGAGACGTTGCCCAGGTTCGCGATCTGCGATATGTCCAGCCAGTGCACGGTCGCCAGCGCGGATACGGCCAGGAAGCCGAGCACGAACTTCGGGAACTTCTCCCAGACGAAGACCGCCTTGGCGCGCAGCCCCGGCGCGAGCGCATCGGCCTCGCCGCGGGCGGCCCAGTACAGCGCGAAGCCGAGCACCACGAAGCCGATCAGTGCGTTGCGGGTCGACTTCACCAGCACCGCGAGCTTGCCCGCGGCATCGGAATACAGATAACCGGTCGCGGTGGTCTCGGCGGTGTTGTCCACCGCCAGACCCGACCACAGCCCGAATTCGTGATCGCTCAGTCCGAGGCCGTGCCCGATAGCGGGCAGCGTGAACAGCGCGACCGCGCCGAGGGTGAGGATCGCGGCGATGGCATAGCCCACATCGGAGTTGCGGGCCCGGATCGCGCCGCGGGCGGCGACGATCGCCGAGACGCCACAGATCGAGGTGCCCACCGCGAGTAGCGAACCCAGCTTGCCCGACAGCCCGAGCAGCCGGGCCGCGATCAGGATGATCGCGCCCGCGACCGTCATATCGACCAGGATCAGCACGAAGCTGGTGCCGCCGAGCTTGGCGACATCGCCCAGGACGAAGCGGGAGCCCAGCGCGACGATGCCGACCTTCAGCCAGAACTCGTAGGTGCCGATACCGGGCTTGAAAACCTTGGGCACACCCACGGTATTGGCGATGATCAAGCCGAAGACGATCGCCCACAGGACGTATTCGATATCCGGGACACGGAGGTGATGCTGCTTGGCGAGGCTGTTCACCCAGGTCTCGGTGTACTTGCCGAGCAGGCCGATGACGATCAGCAGGGCGATACCGGGCAGGTAGACCAGCAGTTCCCCGCCGGGGACGCGCCGGGACCGCGTGGCAGTTCCGGCCGGTTTATTTACGGAATGTGTTGCGGCGGCGGCGCTTTCGGTGGTCATCGCGATCACCACGGAATCTTCGGCAGGACCCCGGCGACCGCCGCGAGCGTGATGACACCGGTGACGATCACCGCCCACCAGTCGGCGCCGATCCGTGCGAGCACGGATCCTTCCCCGCCAGGCCCCGGTTCACTCATGAGTTACTCCTCATCGCTGCTGATCGCGACCGGTTTCCGCGATCAGCAGCAATGGTGAGGCCCGCCACACCGATGAGGAAGCAATGGAATCAGGGTGATTCGAGTTGGCTATCCGGCCTGCTCATCGCGCCAGCGGATGGCGGCCTCGACCTCGGACAGGTCGTAGTCCGGGCCGCTGGAGCCGACGGTGAACAGCGTCGCTCCGGCCTGGACGAGGGCGCGCGCCTTCTCCGCACCGGGCCAGTCCACCGAACGCTCGATACCGGCCGGATCGGTGCCGACGTCGGCGCAGTGTTCGGCGAGGATCTTCGACTTGTGTTCCAGCACATCCACATCCGCGAAGGTGTGCCAGATGTTGCCGTATTCGGCGACCAACCGCAGCGTCTTCTTCTCGCCGCCGCCACCGATCAGGATCGGAATATCGTGCAGCGGTTGGGGATTGAGCTTCTTCAACCGGGCATCGATGCGGACCAGATACTCCTTCAGCAGCGCCAGACGTGTTCCCGGAGTGCCGAATTCGTAACCGTACTCGTCATAGTCCCGCTGGAACCAGCCCGCGCCGATGCCCAGGATCAGGCGGCCGCCGGAGATGTGGTCGACGGTGCGGGCCATATCGGCCAGCAGATCGGGATTGCGATAGCCGCCGCCGGTGACCAGCGCGCCGAGCTGCACGCGTTCGGTCTGCTCGGCGACCGCGGCGAGCATGGTCCAGCATTCGAAGTGTTCGCCGTCCGGATTGCCGCTCAGCGGATAGAAGTGGTCCCAGTTGAATACGACGTCCACACCCGCGTCCTCGGCGCGGCGCACGGCGTCGCGAATGAGGTCGTAGCGGGGCGCGTGCTGGGGCTGGAGTTGGACTCCGATGCGAATCGGTCGACTCATATGAGTGCTCCTCATCCTGGTTGTAGGCCGTTTCCGAGGCTACTCGCGTTAGTATTCGAGCCGTGGCCACCGGCCGCACCACCCTCTACTCGGATCGTCCGGCACCATTATCGGAGCGCTAGCACGACCAGGGAGAATATGTCAAACACGCAGATCAGAGCAGAAGCCGAACCACTCTGATCTCAGGTCATCCACCCCCAATGTGCGGGGTTCTTTGTTGGAATCTTGTCGGCAAGTAGGACCCTCAGCCCCCACATTCGGGGTTGGGGGTCTTCTCCGTTCTGCACTCGCGTTGCCCGGCTGTCTCCGTCTACTGACTGCCCGATTGTCCCTGTGGCTCTTCAGCTTTCAGATATTCGAACTTCTCGACCGCTTCCAGGTAGTCGCTGCGGGTGTGGTGTTCGAGCCACCCGCATCTACCCAGTACCCGTCTGCATCACGTGGGGCCGGTGGTCAGCCGAGGCTCGATCAGCGGTCATGGTCGGACACGGATGCAGACGCCCGTGATACATGCGGGTTGTGAACGCCTTCGGCCATCTTATTCGAGTTCCATTGGGGCACTGGGAGTACGGGACACCCCCGGAGCGCGAACGTATCCGAAAGGCCGGGGGTGTCGGTGTCGGTCAACGTTGTCGCGTCGTGTCACCGGCTCACCGTTCCTCACGATGGCCGGATGGCAAGGCGGGCCGCGAGCATCGGCGCGCCCATGAATCGCAGAACCTCTAATCAGCCTCACGCTCGACCCGTTCCCGGATCGCTTGCACGGACCTGTGTTTGGGAATCCGTCGCGGCCACGGCACCACCAGGGCCAGGAATACCCCCAGCGGGATGCCGATCACGACTAATAATCCGATGTGCCAGTCGAACATGATCAGGAAACCTTCGTGTCGGCCTGGTCGTCGTCCTGCCCCTCGGTCAGTACGGCCCTGGCGGTGCCACGGGGGTAGATCTCCAGATACACCCCGGCCGGGAAGTCGTCGGTGTCGTCGTCTGCGTCGGTGTACGTCTCGAACCTTCCACCGTCGAACTCGAACACCTTTGCGCGCTCGCTCATCTCAACCCCTAGTCGCGTCGTTGGTAGATCAGCTCAGGGCGGGAGTCCCGGTCCGTCGACTCGCCGGGCGGGCTCGACCAGCCCCAAGCCCCGTATCCGACGCTATGGGTAGGCCCGTCGGCACTGGAAGGAAGTTGCTCAATGTTGCTTCAAGTCATGGGATCTGAGTCGCGTGAGTGATGCTTCAGCCCGCGCAGTACAGCCGAGGTGTGCCACAGCAGTGCCCCTGTAGTCAACCTCTTGACGTGTTGCTCGGATACGTCGATCCTGGGTCATGTTCGTGCAACCTTTGGCAACTCCGTCTGATGGAGAAGGCAAGTGGATAAGACCATGCAGTTAAGGTTTCTCGGCAAGAATTCGACACCTACCAACTCGCCCACCCTGTACGCAACCGACCAGGATTCCTATGTAATTCAGGGATGGATCGTCAACGACGAAGCCATCCTTGCTCAGCTTGCAGTTCCCAACGATGAGACGATTGTGGAGGTACCTGCGGCACTTTTGGAGCATCTCTCATTGGATGGCCTGGATACTACGATGCGAAATCTTGTGCCTCCGATTGTTCACGTCAAGGAAAACGGCAACTACATCATCCAAGGCCGTAGAGTCACCGACGCCGGTGTGTTGAGTCAGATGAGTATTCCCGATCACGAGACCTGTATCCATGTGTCGCGATCGGCCGTCTCAGTTCTGGTCGGAGGGTAGTTCGTTGGAATCAATTTCCGAAGACGAGCGGGATCGGTTCCTTTCGACGTTCAGGCATGAAGCCGTTCACTTGGAAATGCGTGACATCTATGCCACGAACATAGAAAGGGATCGGTTCACTACGTGGCTGCGCGGCGAACCACTGGACCCGGATTCGGAGGCGGAGTGGTGGCGTCCGTGGTTTGATCTGATGCGGCGTAATACCGAGGCTGGCAAAACTTTACGCAGGTTGCGTATTGTTTCAGAGCCAGTTACGGACTATATCCGATTTGAATGGTTGGACGCAGCAGAGCTGGTGAAGGCTGGTGAGGATGTTCGCTGGCTTCCACGGCGTAAGGCATCCACTATTCTGCTGCCAGGTAATGATTTCTGGATGTTCGACCGTGAAACAGTCGCATTTACTCACTTCTCCGGCGATGGGCACGTGCTGGGCCATGAGGTAACAACCGATCCGGCCACTGTCAGCAATTGTGAATCTGCTTTCGAGGAAGCGTGGAAGCGCGCCATTCCGCACAACGAGTACAAGCCTACGTAACTTGTCCACTTCACCGGTCAAGCAGGCTCGTGCAGCCCTAGGAGCCCGCCTCCGAGATATTCGCATCGAAGCGAAATTGACGGGGCGGGCTCTTGCTGCTTCACATAACTGGCATTTCACTAAAGTAAGCAAAATTGAACACGGAACTCAAACCCCCAGTGCCGAAGACATAACCGCCTGGTGTCGATCCTGCAATGCTCAGGACCAGGTAATGGACCTGATCGCGACGGCACGTGCCATAGAATCCATGTATATCGAATGGCAACGCCACTTGCGAGCAGGACTTAAGAGGACGCAAAGCTCATCGGTTCCTCTGTATGAGCGGACCAAACTATTTAGAGGCTACGAGAATACCTTTCTTCCTGGCCTCTTTCATACGGCCGAATACGCAACAGCAATCCTGGAGTTCTGGAATAACTTCCTCGACTTATCGAGCAACATAGACGAAGCAGTAGAAGCGCGCATGGAGCGGCAGCGGATTCTCTACACTGGAAATCGGCGCTTTTCATTCGTACTGGAAGAGCAAACCCTGCGTACACATGTTGGCGGAGTCAATGTGATGCTTGGGCAACTAGATCGCCTGCTCGCAGTAATGTCCCTACCTAGAGTGAGTCTCGGAATCATCCCCGCCGGAGCGGACCGGCATTGCCTTGCTCAAGGAAGTTTCTGGATATTTGATGAGGAACGGGTCCAGACGGAGGGCATTTCGTCGGGATTAGACATTACCCAGCCGCGAGAGGTAGCAGTGCACATCAAGGCGTTTGGCCTTCTTCAGCAGTCAGCCGTGCACGGGCGGGCTGCCAGTAATCTGATTCGCAAAGCGCTCGATGGACTACAAGAACCGGAGGGTTCCTAAACGACGAATAGCGCCCCACCCATGCCGAAGCATAGGCGGGGCGCTGACTAGCCGTCTAAGTCCAACGGGCGTTCCGGTGCGTGTTGCGTACGATCTCCTCAGCCTCTTTTGCTGCACGGGCTTCGGGCGTATTGCGGGCTTCATGATCCCGCTTCGCCTGCTGAATCCGCTCATAGCTCGCGGTAGCTTCCCGAAGCGTGTTGGCCTCTCGCACTTGCCTCTCGGCTGATGTCTCGAAGCCGAACAGTCGCGCGTACATATCGGCCTTCGCGCCGTCCTTGTCGGCAATGGCCTGCCGCATAAAATCCGTCATCTTCTTCGTCCTAACTATGTATACGGCGCAGCATAGAATCAATGCCGTCATTGTCTTCTTCGTCGTCTTCTTCAACGTAGCCGGTAAGGGCCTCGATTTCGTCGCGGAGGTCGTCAATGTCGGACGCCTCCCGCTTAGGTGGTGCAAGCTCGGCAATGCGAGCGTTCAAATCCATGAACATCTTCGAAAACTGGGGGATGACGCCGGGAGACAGTTCAGGGAACCTCAACGCCATCTCATCGCGGAGAACCTTCAGCGTCTCCAGCTCATTGCCCAGCTTCGCTACTTCAGCGAGGCGGTTTCCTGGCTCTGCGTGGTTCATAGAGGGTCACCCTCCTTTCTGCGTTGCATCACCTTGGGGCGCAACCGATCTGGTGACGTGGCGGGCTTCGCCATGGGACGATCTGTAGCGGTCGGCACCGGGCTGACTAGATGGAGGCAGTGCCATGTCTGACGAGCAAGCCACACCCGAAGTCGCCGCCGAAGATGCAGGCATACAACAGATTCCGGCCACTGCAATTCAGGCGGTGCAGGACCCCACCGCTACCGTCGCCCGCGAGAAGCTGTTGGGGGCCATCGGCCGGGAAGCCGACTACCTCGCGGACAACCAAGCGGGCCAAGCGTCCACAGCGCTCGAAGAACTGGCCCGCGCTTACGCCTTGCTGGTCACCGGCCCTACAGCGGTCGCAGCAGTCGCATCTGGGGCCGCCCGAATGCAGCAACTCAACGCCAGCGAAGTATCTGCAATCATCAAAGGCCGGGCTTCAGCGACTGATCTCACCGTAAAGGGGACCATAACGCCGAGCTCTGCCACGCCTGAGTAGTGATCAGCACTTCGTAACGGTCCGTCGATTCGCCAGACGGACCGTTACGGCCATCGGGGCAATCTTGTACCCCCCTCCCCCTACCTGAGATAGATTAGGCCCGTATGCCTGAGGGGAGGCCAGTAAAAGGGGAGGGAGGGGGTGATGGCCCGATCAGCGATGGCTATCGGCTGGCGTGTCAGGAGCTCCCGACCTCGCCCATCTCAAAGTAATGGCCCATCTGCTTTGCAACCATCTCGGCAGATGTAGGCCGCAATCCTGCCCTATCCAAAGCCTTAACCCCGTCGTTGAGCTCTCTAACCTCACCTTCGAACTCAGAAAGCGATCCAACGTACAGGCGTGGCTTTCCGCCTCCAACATTGGCAACGAGTTCGGCAAGGGCCCGCTCCAGCTCGATCACGTTGTGCACTGTCGGTTCCTTCATCTGCCGCAGCTGTTCCGGTGTCAGTTCGTATCGTTCGATGAACACGCCATTGATATATCGGGAGGCTCCGAGCGCGTCGAGTCCAAGGTATTTGCGGAGTGCTTCATACAGCGAGGCAATGGACTCCCGGCGTGCTTCACGGTCGCGAACCTCAGCCTTGGAGTCGATAGCGTCATCGTCCACGAGGTACAGGTATTCGTGTTCGCTGGCAAAGAGATCGGAGAGGGCGGCAAGCCATTTGCCAGCATTGGCGCGGACGGCAGAGCGGACGGTGTCGGCGGCTTGGCCGATTGCCTGGTCTGCGAACTCTTGTGCGGCGGGGTGCGCGATCTGGCGTGCAGCGAGGTCGGTGAGTCGTGCGGCGGAGTTCTTGCCGAACAGATCCGATTCGGTGAGCTCGAAGGGCTCGAAATCGGCGACGAGCTTCGCGTACCTGTCGTGCGTCTTCTTGAAGGCGTTCAGGGCGTCGATGGTGGGCTTGTCGATGGATAGCCCAAATTCGTGTACGTGCTCGATGATGGCTCGTGCAGGGTCCGGCTGGCTCATTGATCCTGCCCAGCCGGACGCATAGACGTCGGGCAGGAGGTTCGCGGCTTCAAGGGGAATACTCACAGTGTTGGTCATTAGGTGTTCTTTCTTCTCTGCTGGATGTCGCCGATCGGCGACAGGTTCGTTGACGTTCGGCTGGATAGCCTGGATAGCTTCGGCTGCTCTACTACGCCTTGCGTGGCGGTAGCAGATCGGCTATTTCAGTGACGAGATGCATTAGGTCCGGTTTCGGTATAGCGAAGGCAATGCACCTGCTGCCGGATTTGAATTCCATCCGGTAGCGATCGTTAATATAGGTCGCTGCCCAATGGGTTTCCTTGCCCCCGCGGCCGGCCTCGATTACGTCTAAAGCAACAGCGCAAAAGTCGCGAGCATCGTTTTCGCCGAACCAATAGATATGTTTCTCATCGGGAGCAGTGACGGCAATATTGCATTGCCATCGTGCGGATAGGCGGGACAGTCGGCAATCCCAACGTTCGCGGGGTGACCTCTTCATTGCCGTTTGCCCTTGTTGCGGTTCACCTGTCGTGTTCCTCTCCGGGGGCGTAGCCGGTGCCGTAGCTGCGGCTGTAATAGTGTTTGGGGTGAGGTGCGATGAATGCGGGCTCTGTACCCTGCGGCTTCGCAGAGCTGCTGGTATCCGTTGGCATATGCGTCCTCACGATGGTCTTCGATCTCCCACTGGTTGATGCCGTATGCCTGGTGGTCGTTCATTCAGCTGACCTCGGTAATCAGGTTTGCGAGGTGCGCGGGGTCGATGCGCAGGTCTCGGGTACCTACCCGTTGTGCGGGCAAGAGTCCTTGGTCTATGTAGCGGTGGACGGTTTGACGGGAGACCGAGAGCCGTTTTGCCGCCTCGGTGACGGTGATGTGGTTCTGAAGCATTTCCCCTCCTCGGGCATAGAAAAAGCCGCCACCTGTTGGGGTGACGGCTTCGTGTTCTTAAGTTCTATTAGAGGTCTCTTGACCTGCTCGTAACAAAGGTATCAATCGTCATTGCCAGTTGAGGTCAGATCGAATAGTGGCAGCAATTCAGACTCCCTCTTACGATCGCTGCCCCAATCGGCAAGCCTCCCCCCGCCATAGGCGTTACGTTTGCCGCCGTGCTTCTGTTTGGACAGCGCCAATGCATGCAGCACCGATTGCTTCTCCCACATCCGCTCAGTGCCACGCTTACCGCTGGTAACCCACCCACGCTCCTTCCAGCGATAAAGGGTCCGCAGGTCCTTACCGGTAAGCCTCTTGGCTTCCCAGCTGTTCAACCATTGCATCAGAAGTCCTTAACGGTGTATTTGGCGAGGCGGTGGGTTGGAACCGGTAATCGTCCGCCCCGTCTGCGATCAGCAGACACCTCAGGCGCTACGCCGCGTTTTCTTGGTCGGCCAGGTGGTCGGCCCAGTGACCTTCGAGGAGATCTGTCCCGCTTGTCCCAGATCCATATGGCGGTTCTGAAGTCCGCGTAGTGGAGAAATCTCCATCTACAGGCGGGACGCTCGGGACAGTGCAGGTCACAGCCGTTTCAGCTTTCTCCTCGTCGTCTTCCTCGGGTTGGAACCGGACTCCGATCCAGCCGCGTACCTTCACTGCCTCGGTATCGCAGCCGCCACCCGGCCGAGACGCCCGCAGCGGCTTACCGGCAGGCCGGAACTGCTTGTAGGTGATCCCATGCCGCTGCACCTCGTCACACTCGGCGAACTTTCCCGAGAATGTCTTGGAGTCCCACACCAGACGCACCGCCGCCGCCGTCTGCCACGCCACGAAATCGGCGTGCAGCTCACTCGAGATCACATACGCCCCGGCATCGGCCGCGAGACGTTCGGCGAAGTAGGACAGGATCTGGTCGGACTTGCCGCGCCACACCTTGGTGTCGTCCACCACGCTCGCTGGGGTCGGCGGTAGAACTTGGTCGGCCTCATACCAGCGGCGGGCACCCTCGATCAGCCATGCCAGTACCGCCTCCTGCTGTGCCTGGCCGGTTTTCAGCCGGTCTCGTAGCCTCGGGTCGCCGTGGCGGTCCATGTCGCCCGATAGCGGTTCGCCGGGCTTGCGGTAGGTGAAGGGGAATCGCACCAGTGCCAACCGCCGCCAGGTGCCGTGATCGGTCTCGGTGATACGCGGCGGGTGATTCGTGGTGAGGAACAGCGAGTGCGTGCATTCCCACGAAACTGGGTTCGCGCTGATATAGCGCGCCGTCATCCGATCGGTGCCGAGTGTGTCTTTGAGCCGCTTGACGTTGAGGTGACCACCCTCGGGGGTTTCTTCCACGATGGCCAGTCGAGCACCCCGCAACACCATCAGCTCGGTCGGATGATCGTTCGGGTTGCCCATCAGTACTCGATCGTGCACGGCGACAGCGTGATCGCCTGCCGCGCGCAGGATCGCCGAGACGACGGTCGACTTGCCGTTCGCGCCGCCCCCCTGGCATACCGGTAGCAGATCGTCCGGGGTCGAATGCCCGGTGATCGCCTGCCCGAACCGGACTTGCATCCAGTCGGCGACTTCTTCGGTTAACGCTGAAAGTGCTGTGCCCCAATCGGAATGGATAGCATCAGGCATGTAGTTGACGGCCGTGATCTTCGTGAACATGTACTTCGGGTCGTGTGGCCGCAGCTTCCCGGTGCGTAGGTTCACCACTCCGTTGCCGACGTTCAGCAGATCCGGGCGGGCATCGAAATCGGCGGCATCGGCGAGTAGCTGCCCCTTGGCGAGATCGACCACTGCCCGCACCGATGAGGCTTTGAGTCGCCGCGCACACATGTTGATCTGGTACGGGTCGCCGGTCTCGGTGGTTTGCCGCTGTAGTTCGAGCGCGAACGTACGGGACCTTTCGATGATTTCGTCCCGGCTGACACGCTGCCAGATCTTTCCGTTCCAGCGCATCCAGCCCAGCCCTTCAGCGTGATAGTGGGTGTCGCGGATCTGATCGGCGAACAGCTCGGAGACGTGCGAGTCGGACCATTGCTCGTCAGCCGTTAGCTGACGCCCGGCTTCGGGATGTGTGTTCATGTATTCCTTCCGAGCGAATCGCCGCAGCAGTTTTTGGACATAGAGCCAGCCTGTGCTGGCTTAAACCATTTGCGCCCCAGCGTGTTTCAGAGATTGGATCTCAGGCTCTCGACGCTTGCTTATTTGGCGACGCTGGGATCCATCACATGCAGTTCCGTCAGCTCGCACGCCGACGCGAGGATCTTGGAAGTGATTGCCCGCGCGTCGATTTCGCCCATCTCGATGGGGACGCCTGCGAGGTCGAGGACGCTCACGCTGCCACCGCTTCTCCGCGCAGCCAGCGGTCCAGGTCTTCAGGGAAGATGTGCCAACGGCCTTTCGGCGCACGACGCTGATAGCCCTTCAGTTCGCCGGACAGTAGTGCGGCATAGATGTGATTTACGTGATATCCGGCTACGGCCGCTGCGTCGGCCGGGCTCATTGGTGGGGTCATGGAAGACCTCCGCTCCTTCTTGTCGCGATGAAAAACGTTGGCGCACAGTTCAATTCCAGTCGATCGGCGTTCCTCCCGACCGCCAAGGCTCAGGACTGAGCCCACCCCCGCCAGAGACCTCGTCCCCAACAAAGGTGCATGACTGTCGGTGTTCGTGCATCAACGTTGATAACATAGCAGCAGGTGGGCCGAGGAAGCACTGAAACCACACACCTCGTGAGGTGCACGATGTGTTATGTTTATGCCCCAAGAATGAGAGGAGTGGATCGGGATGGATGAAGGAAGCGGCGAAGGTCGCGAGAGCAGCGTCGAGATGGACTGGCTGCTGTACCAGCTGGATCGCGGAGAGCGGCTCGACCTGGCCGATCGTCGTACTCTCGCCGACAAGATCAGACGGGACCGAAAGGCCGCTACGCCGAAGCTCACACAGGCCCGGCTGGCAGAACTGTCCGGCGTAGCACTACGCGCGATCAAGCACATGGAAGCCGCCGGGGGCACACCTCAAACCTCAACCCTGCTCGCACTGACGAGAGGCATCCGCAAACACCACGAGGAACATGCCCGGATGGCACCAGAAGAGGGTCAGCCGGACCCCGTACAGATGTTCGCCGACGTGGTGATTCCGATGTATCGGGCGCTGACACCGCGCCGGAGGGCTGAAGCGCTCCGCAAAGTCATCATGCCGTTGCTGACCGAGCAGCTATCCGAGGAGAACGAGTAAGTGGCGTCAGTGCACGAATACCAGGTGAAGCCAGATCCGAAGATCAAGGGAGACAAAGGAAAACGCTACCTGGTCGCCTACAACAAGCCGGACGGGAAGCCGACCAGTAAGCGCGGATTCCTCCGCAAGGGCGAGGCCAACGCCTTCGCCAATTCGGTCGAAGTCAAGAAGATGACCGGCGAATATGTCGCCCCCGCCCTCGGCCGCGTAACGGTGGCGGAACTCGCCCCGGACTTCCTGAAGGCCAAGAAGGCGAGCCTTGCCGTATCCACCTACAAGCAGGTCGAAAGCTCCTGGCGTAACCACGTCAAGACCCGCTGGGGACACGTCCGACTCTCCGACATCACCAAGGAGGGCGTGGAGGCATGGATCACCGACATGCAGCTGGCAGCCCAGGAACGCGCCGTGAAGCAGAAAGAACTGGGGAACAAACCGGGCGACGGAACAGACCTCATCCTGCGGGCCTACGGTGTCCTCGCTGGCATCGTGGACATGGCCGTGAAAAGCAAGCGCCTGAACGTGAATCTCGTTCGCGGAGCCGAGAACCTGCCCAAGAAGACCCGCAAGCGCCACATCTACCTCACCGCCGAGGACGTGGCCCGTCTCGCCGAGGAATCAGGGCAACACCGACTCCTCGTGCTCGTGCTCGCCTACTGCGGATGTCGTTGGGGTGAGGCCATCGCGCTACGCGTCCGAGACATCGACTTCATTCGGGCACGGCTCACCGTCGCCGACAACGCCGTACAGCTGGGTTCCAAGCACTACGAGGGAGCGACCAAGAGCCGAACCGTCCGCGAGGTCCCGGTACCGAAGTTCGTGCTTCGGGAGCTGAAGAAGAGAGTGAAGGGGAAGCGCCTCGATGCACTCGTGTTCCCGGACCCCAACGACTCGACCGAGTACTTGTCTCGTCCCCACTCCTATAACGGGTGGTTCGTCTCAGCCGTGAAGCGCGCCAAAGTCCAAGAGGTCACTCCGCACGACCTTCGGCACACATGCGCCTCGCTTGCGGTCGCTGCTGGGGCTAATGTGATGGCACTCGCACGGATGCTTGGACACAAGGATGCCTCGATGACGTTGAACATCTACGCCGACTTGTTCGACGATGACCTCGACAGGGTCGCCGCCGCTATTCACGACAAGTACGGTTCCGGGAAACCTTGTCAAATCGTTGTCACGGAGACCGACAAGAGCGACATGGCCGCCTGATTCAGGCATCTGACCTGCGAGTTATCTGCAATACCCACCCTCTACTCGGATCGTCCGGCACGTTCCTGCCGGTGAAGGGATGATTTCTGATGGCTACGGTCACCTTCGACCGCGCGACCCGGCTGTATCCGGGCGCCACCAAACCCGCTGTGGACGAGCTGAATCTGGAGATCGCCGACGGCGAATTCCTGGTTCTGGTCGGCCCATCCGGCTGCGGCAAATCCACCTCGCTGCGCATGCTCGCCGGGCTCGAGGATGTCGACGGCGGGCGAATCCTGATCGGCGACAACGACGTCACGCACGCCGAACCCAAACAGCGCGATATCGCGATGGTGTTCCAGAACTACGCGCTCTACCCGCATATGTCCGTGGCCGAGAATATGGGCTTCGCGCTGAAGATGGCCAAGGTGCCCAAGGCCGAGAAGGATCAGCGCGTCCGCGAGGCGGCCAAACTGCTGGATCTCGAGCAGTATCTGGACCGTAAGCCCAAGGCGCTGTCCGGCGGTCAGCGCCAGCGCGTGGCGATGGGCCGGGCGATCGTGCGCCAGCCGCAGGTGTTCCTGATGGACGAGCCGCTGTCCAATCTCGACGCCAAACTGCGCGTGCAGACCCGCACCCAGATCGCCCAGTTGCAGCGCCGGCTCGGCACCACCACGGTGTACGTGACCCACGACCAGGTCGAGGCGATGACCATGGGCGATCGGGTCGCGGTGCTGAAAGACGGTCTGCTGCAACAATGTGCCGCCCCGCGGGATCTGTATCGCGATCCGGCGAATCTGTTCGTGGCGGGATTCATGGGCTCCCCGGCGATGAACCTGTTCACGCTGCCGCTGTCGAATGGTTCGGTCACCCTCGGCGGACATGAGGTGCCGGTGCCCCG
The DNA here is from genome assembly GCF_044454005.1 of Nocardia sp. NPDC051570. Classification (NCBI taxonomy): domain Bacteria; kingdom Bacillati; phylum Actinomycetota; class Actinomycetes; order Mycobacteriales; family Nocardiaceae; genus Nocardia; species Nocardia sp. NPDC051570. Next base: position 146,978 of record NZ_JBITDI010000005.1, read on the forward strand.
CACGGTCTCCGATGCCAGCAACGGTTCGATCGTCGTCGGCATCCGCCCCGAGCATTTCGAACTCGGCGAATCCGGCGCGGGCATCGCGATGGAGGTCGACGTGGTCGAGGAACTCGGCTCCGACGCCTACATCTACGGCCGCAGCCTCGGCGAGAACGGTTCCGGCACAGGCGAAACCATCGTCGCCCGCGCCGACTGGCGCAAGCCCCCGACCAAGGGTGAAAAGCTCACCCTGATCTCGACCGCCGAGCATTTCTACTTCTTCGAACCGACCAGCGGCAAGCGCCTCAACTGATTCGAAAGCCCCGCACCGCCCGCTGGGCGGACGGTGCGGGGACTGGGGGCGCTACGCGCCTCGGAACCTTAAGTCTCCGAGGCGCTTTCGGCTGAGGACTTGCGCTGCCAGTTCTCGTTCCTGCGGATGCGCAGGCTCTCCAGGGAGACCTCGTTTCCTGCGGCGCTGCGGATTTCGACCTGGATCGGGGCGCCGGTGGAGTCCTCTACTCGTTCGAGCGGGGGGACGCCGTCTTGGAGGTACTTGTCGCCCCACTGCCACAGGGCCAGGACCACCGGGAGGAGGTCGCGGCCCATATCGGTGAGGGCGTATTCGTGGCGGGTGCGCTTGCCCTCTTCCTGATAGGGCTGTTTGCGCAGGAGGCCGGCCACGGTGAGTTTGCGCAGGGCGGCGGCCGCGGCGGCATCGGTGATGCCCACCCGGGCGGCGAAGCCGTCGAAGCGAGTGGTGCCGTAGATGGCCTCGCGCAGGATCAGCAGGGCCGAGCGGGTGCCGACGACGTCGAGCGCCTTGGCGATCGAGCATTCGTCCGGCTTCCACGCGTTCAGATCCCGCAGCGGACCTTCCAGTACAGCGGACATGACGCTCATCATACCGCCTCTGACTTGTGGCAACTATTGCCAGCTGTCTAACCTGGCTATAGAGCGACAGAGTTGGATACTGCATCGTCGCGGGATCGGAAGGACATCGCCATGAGAGACGCAGTGATCGTCGAGGCCGTACGCACACCCATCGGCAAGGGCAAGCCGACGGGCGCGCTGCACGACGTGCATCCGGTGGATCTGCTCGCACACAGCCTGCGCGAGGTGGTGGGGCGCAGCGGCATCGATCCGGCGCTGATCGACGACGTGATCGGCGGCGTGGTCACCCAGGTCGGCGAGCAGGCCGCGAATGTGACCCGCCGGGCGGCGCTGGCCGCGGGCTATCCGGAATCGGTGCCCGCCACCACGGTCGATCGGCAGTGCGGCAGCAGCCAGCAGGCCGTCCACTTCGCGGCGCAGGGCGTGATCGCGGGCGCCTACGACGTCGTGGTGGCCGCCGGACTGGAGTCGATGAGCCGACTCCCGATGGGCTCCAACCTGATCGGCGCCACCGATCTCGAGGGTGTGGCGTTCCGGGAGCGGTACCCGGATGATCTTGTCCCGCAGGGCATCAGCGCCGAGCTGATCTCCGCGCGCTGGGGCATCGGCCGCACGGCCATGGACGAGTTCTCCCTCGCCAGCCACGAGAAGGCCGCGACCGCAACGAAGAACGGCTCGTTCGAGGCCCAGCTCGCGCCCCTGGCCGGACTCGCCACCGACGAGGGCATTCGCGTCGGCAGCACGCTGGAGACCCTGGCGGGTATGCGCCCGGCGTTCTACAGCGAGGGATACACCGCCCGCTTCCCGGAGATCGGCTGGAACATCACCGCCGCCAACTCGAGCCAGATCAACGACGGCAGCGCCGCGCTGCTGATCATGACCGGCGAGAAGGCCCGGCAGCTCGGCCTGAAGCCGCTGGCCCGGCTGCACAGCTTCGCCGTCGCCGGCGACGATCCGCTGCTGATGCTGACGGCGGTCATCCCGGCCACCCGAAAGGTGCTGCAGCGCGCCGGACTCCAGCTGGCCGATATGGATCTGATCGAGATCAACGAGGCCTTCGCCTCGGTGGTGCTGGCCTGGCAGAAGGACACCGGCGCCGACCTGTCGCGGGTCAACGTCAACGGCGGCGCCATCGCATTGGGCCACCCGCTCGGCGCATCGGGCGCCCGCCTGGCCACCACCCTCGTGCACGCCATGCAGGAGCGCGGCGCCCGCTACGGCCTGCAGACCATGTGCGAGGCAGGCGGTTTGGCGAACGCCACGATCTACGAACGGTTGTGAGTCGGCCGGGCCGGTGCCCCGCACCGACCCGCTCCCAACGCCACGGCGCCAACCGACCGGGGGCCGTGCCGTCGGTGCCGAGATGCCCGTATCCAGGCGGGTGGATAGGCTCCCCGGGGTGAGCGACCAGCCGAAGTGGGAAGCCGCCGTCGTCTACGCGATACCGATGCGCACGCGTTTCCGGGGGATCACGGTGCGTGAGGGTGTGCTGATCGAGGGGCCGCTGGGCTGGGGGGAGTTCTGCCCGTTCCCCGAATACGACGATCGGGAGGCCGCGGGCTGGCTGGCCACCGCGATCGAGCAGGTCACCGTGGGGTGGCCGACGCCGGTGCGCGACCGGATACCGGTCAACTGCACGGTGCCGGTGGTGGATCCCGACCGTGCCCACGCCATCGTCGCGGGATCCGGGTGCCGCACGGCCAAGGTCAAGGTCGCCGATCATCCGGATTCCCTGTCCGGGGATCTGGAGCGGGTGGCCGCGGTCCGGGACGCGCTGGGCCCGGACGGGGCGATCCGGGTGGATGCCAATGCCGTCTGGGATGTGGATACCGCGGTGCGCAACATTACCCGAATCGACCGTGCCGCAGGCGGTTTGGAGTATGTCGAACAGCCATGCCGCACGATCGAGGAGCTGGCCGCGGTCCGCCGCCGCGTCGACGTCCGCATCGCCGCCGACGAATCCATCCGCCGCGCCGAGGATCCCCTGCGTGTCGCCGTCGCCGGGGCCGCCGATATCGCCGTCCTCAAATGCACCCCCCTCGGCGGCGTCCGCCGCGCGCTGCGGGTCGCCGAGGCCGCGGGCCTGCCCTGCGTCGTCTCCTCCGCCCTGGAGACCAGCATCGGCCTCAGCGCCCAGATCGCCCTCGCCGCCGCGCTCCCGACCCTCGAATTCGCCTGCGGCCTGGGCACTGTGAACCTCTTCGACGGCGATGTGGTCACCGAATCCCTGCTTCCGGTCGACGGCTACCTCCCGGTCCCCGCCGCGCCCCCGCGGCCGGATCCCGAACTCCTGTCCCGCTTCCGCCACCCCGACCCCGAACGCGAGCGGTGGTGGCGCGAGCGTCTGGATCGGGTGCGCTCGATAGTCTGAGTATTCGGTCCACGCCCGCGGCGTCGCCGCCCGACCACCGCGGTTCGATATCGGCGACGAAGTCCGGCCATGCGAGATCGGCAGCACAGCCGCACTCTTTCTCGTACTTCGCACCCGAAAGTGCGCGGGAATCAGCCACATCGGACGCCGCAGCCGAGCAGGGTGGTGCGCAGGACGAGGGCGGCCTCGGGGCCGATGACGCCGTCGACGAGATCGAGGTAACGGGTGCAGAATTCGGGGCCGTGCGGGGCGAGATCGGTGGGGTGGGGTTCCAGGTGGTGGGCCAGTTCGTGGAGGATGACCAATTCGCGCAGGGCCCAGGCCGTTCCGCGGGTGTGCAGGGGTACGGCCAGCACGGCGCGTTCGGATTCGTAGTGGGCGGCGGCGGCGCCCGCGCGCGATCGGACGGTGAGCGGCGCCGTGGCGCGGTCCCAGCGGGCGCGAACCCAATTCAGGGCCAGCACGCGATCGGCGTAGTTCTGCACCGATTCCACCGAGGCGAAACGCCGCTCGATCGGCAGCGTGATCTGGGAGCCGTGCAGTTCGACGGTGCGCACACCGCTCTCGTCGGCGCGGTCGAAGATGCGCCGCACCAGGCCCTCGGCGTCGTAGACCCTGGCCCGCTGCGTATCGCGCGGGCTCATTCCCGGCCGAAGCCCAACTGCCCACGGGCGGCGCCGAGTTCGGGTGCGTTGCCCAGGCGCGCGGCGCGGCCCGCGCGGTCCCCCGCGCGCCGCGCCGCGGGCGAATAGCTCGCCGACTCCTGCGGCCCCCGCCACGTCCCGCGCGCCTCGGAGGTGCTGCGGTAGAAGTCGTGCAGTTCGATGTCCTTATCGCGCAGGGCTACCGCCATGCTCGTCGCGGCCGCGGGTTCGGCCTTCGCCTCGGCCTCCACATCCGCCTTGACCTCGGCCAGGCGCTTGCCGATCCGTGCGGCGAAGGCCATCTGGAAATTCAATCGTGCCGTCACAGCTGCGACAGGTGCCTGTATGCGCCGCTGAACCTTTCGGCCCCAGCGGCTTTCGACGACGACCTTCTCCACCGTCGCCGAGCGGTATCCGCCGGACTTGATGTAGTGATCCGACGCACGCACCATCTGCACCAGCAGGCTGGTGTAGAGCGCCGCACAGGTGTCGATATCGGTATCGAAGCCGTAGGCGTACACCTGCGTGGACGAGCGGGCCACATCGCAGCGCACATCGTTGGCGGCCGCGATCGCCACGAACAGCTGCACATAGGTGCGCAGCCCGCGCTTACCGGCCTCGCCGATCGGGATGATCCGCTGCACCGGCGTGGGCCGGCGCTCGCGCCCGGCCACATGGGCGCGCGCCATCGTGAGGTCGATCGACGAACGTGTCGCGAGCCGTTGCGCGGCAGCCAGAAACGCCTCGGCCTCGTGTTCGTTGTCGGTCGACTCGGCCTGGCGCAGCAGCCCACCGATGCGGGTGAGCAGTTTGTCCGGGGTCAGCTGGGTCGACATCCGCACCAGGATACGAGAACCGAACGACACAATCCGGCGGGAACAATGTATCTTGCCTTGTGCAACCGGCTGAGTGTGCTGGCGCTCACGCCCCAAGGCGGCTGTACTCGGTTTTCGACCCTGGAGTATCAATGGCTTTGAACACGGTGTCGTCACGACGCTCGTCCCTCGTGTCCCGTGCCGCGTTGGCTGCCGCCGCGGCCGCGCTGCTGACCGCGACCTTCACGAGCGCATGCTCGAGTAGTGGCGGCAACAACCCCACCACCGAAAACCTCGGCGGCCGCGGCCCGATCACGTATGTGGAGGGCAAGGACACCACCGAAACCGGTGTGGTGAAACAGCTCATCGATCGGTGGAACGCCGCGCACCCCGATGAGAAGGTCACCTTCAAGGAGCAGTCCAACGACGCCTCGCAGCAGTACGACGACCTGGCCCAGCATCTGAAGGCCAAGCAGTCCGACTACGACGTGATGGCGCTGGACGTGCCGTGGACGGCCGAATTCGCCGCCAAGGGCTGGATTCAGCCGCTGAAGGACTCCTTCACCATCGACACCTCGACCCTGCTCTCGCCGACCGTAGCCAGCGCCACCTACAAGGGCGTCCTCTACGCCGCGCCGCGCAACACCAACGGCGGCCTGCTGTACTACCGCAAGGATCTGGTGCCCAACCCGCCCAAGACCTGGTCGGAGCTGATCAGCGACTGCACTGTCGCCAAGGAGAAGGGCATCGGTTGCTACGCCGGGCAATTCGCGCCCTATGAGGGTCTGACGGTGAACTCCGCCGAGGTGATCAACGCCTTCGGCGGCACCTTCGTCGGCCCGGACGGTAAGACCCCGACCGTGGACAGCCCACAGTCGCGCGCCGGTCTGCAGGTACTCGTCGACGCCTACAAGAACGGCGACATCCCCAAGGAGGCCATCTCCTACAAGGAGCCGGAGAGCCAGAACGCCTTCGCCCAGGGCAAGCTGCTGTTCCTGCGCACCTGGCCGAACTTCTTCGGCGTCGCGAACGCGGATTCGTCCGCGGTGAAGGGTGATACGGCCGTCGCACCGCTGCCCGGTAAGGACGGCATCGGCGCGTCCACGCTCGGTGGCTACAACGCGGGCATCAGCACCTACTCCAAGCACAAGGCCACCGCGCTGGACTTCCTGCGCTACCTGATCGGTGAGGATGCCCAGCGCATCGTCGCCGAGGGCGCGTTCCCGCCCGTGCGCGCCTCGCTCTACGACGATCCGGCCCTGATCGCGAAGTTCCCGTACCTGCCCGCGCTCAAGGATTCGATCGCCAGCGCCGTGCCGCGCCCGGTGACCCCGTACTACAACGCCGTGTCGAGGGCCATCCAGGACAACGCCTATGCTGCCCTGACCGGTAGCAAGTCGGTCGACGACGCGGTCACCGGCATGAAGAAGGGCATCGAGGCCGCCGGCGCCTGACGGACGGTATCGCCCCCTGTCGAGTCAGCCCCGTAGGAGAGTTTGAACGTGTCGGATCCTTCGGGAGCGATCGACCTCGCGCCGCCCCCCGCCCCGCGCCCGCGCGGCGGCGGAGTGCGGGGTGTCCTGCCCGGTCCGGGGCGCGCCTGGTTGTTCGTCGCCCCCGTCCTGCTGTCCCTGGCCGTCGTCATCGGATATCCGGTGGTGCGGGCGGTGTGGATGTCGTTCCAGAAGGACGCCGGGATCGACGAGGCCACCGGCATGTTCGTCGAGGGCGGCGGCGCGGGCTTCAGCAACTACACCCACTGGCTGCTGCAGCAGTGTCAGCTGCCCGACGGCAGCATGGAATCCTGTCCGACCGGCAATCTCGGCTCCCAGTTCTGGGGGGCGATCGCGGTCACGCTGCTGTTCACGGTCGTCACGGTCACGCTGGAGGCCTCGATCGGGCTCGGCATGGCCCAGATCATGGGCAAGACCTTCCGCGGCCGCGCGGTGCTGCGCGCCGCGGTGCTGATCCCGTGGGCCATTCCGACCGCGGTGACGGCGCGGTTGTGGGAGTTCATGTTCCAGTACGACGGGGTGGTCAACCACATACTGGGCACGCATATCCTGTGGCAGACCGATCCGACCTGGTCGCGGGTCGCTGTGGTGGTCGCCGACGTCTGGAAGACCACGCCGTTCATGGCGCTGCTGATTCTGGCTGGGCTGCAGGTCATTCCGGGTGATGTGTACGAGGCGGCCCGCATGGACGGCGCCTCGGCGTGGCAGCGGTTCACCCACATCACGCTGCCGCTGCTGCGGCCCGCGCTGCTGGTGGCGGTGCTGTTCCGCACGATGGACGCGCTGCGGCTCTACGACCTGCCCGCGATCATGACGCAGGGCAATCCGAACACCCGGACCATTTCGATTCTCGTCGTCGACCAGGTGCGGCAGGGCTCCAACAGTGCCTCGGCACTCTCCGTCATCACCTTCCTGATGATCTTCGCGGTGGCCTTCGTGCTGGTGAAGGTGCTGGGCGCCAACGCCGTCGCGACCCAGGAAGAACAGCGGAAGGCACACTGACAGCGATGCCATGGACCAAACGACTCGGCTCGGCTCGGGTGTATCTCGGCGCACTGATCATCCTGGTGTGGGGACTGGGCCCGTTCTATTGGATGGCCGTCACCGCCTTCCGCGATCCGGACTACACCTTCGACACCACGCCGTGGCCGACGCATCTCACCCTGGCGAACTTCCAGAACGCCTTCGACACCACGCGCGGTAACAACTTCGGGCGGGCGGTGACCAACAGCATCATCATCGGCGCGGCCACCACCGTGATCGCCCTGGTGATCGGCATGATGGCGGCCTATACGCTGGCGCGAATCGAGTTCCGCGGCAAGCGGATCGTGGCCGGGCTGATCCTGAGCGCCTCGATGTTCCCCGTGGTGGTGCTGGTGACCCCGCTGTTCCAGCTGTTCACCGATATCGGCTGGATCGGGCACTACCAGGCGATGATCGTGCCCAATATCTCCTTCGCGCTGCCGATGACGGTATACACGCTGGCCTCGTTCTTCTCCGAACTGCCATGGGAACTCGAGGAGGCGGCCCGCATCGATGGCGCCAGCCGGTTCCAGGCGTTCCGGCTGGTGATGCTGCCGCTGGCCGCCCCGGCCGTATTCACCACGGCCATCCTGGCATTCATCGCCGCGGTCAACGAGTACCTGCTGTCGCGGCTGCTGTCGGCCGACGCCACCGAACCGGTGACCGTCGCCATCGCGCGGTTCTCCGGTAACGATCCGCTGGTGCCGCCGTACGGGGCCATCATGGCGGCGGGCACGATCGTGACCATTCCGCTGGTGATCATGGTGCTGCTGTTCCAGCGCCGCATCATCTCCGGCCTCACCGCTGGTGGCGTGAAGAGTTAGCGAACTCTCCCGGTCGCGGCATGTCGGACCCGGGGTCGATCCGCCGTAATCTGGTTTCGGATCCCTTCGATGCGGCAGTTCGATCTTGCTCGTGTGGTTTCGCCGAAGCTCCGGGAGGTTGCGGTGGGCTTGTTCCGCAAGGGACGCGAGCGTCCTGAGGTGCCCTATGCCTCCGTTGCCGGGTGGAACGAACTGCCTTCGGTCACCGCACGGCGCGAGCGTGCGAAGGGGGGACGGCCGCGCCGACGCGAGCGGCCGACCGATCCCGAAGGGCCTCAGCCCCGTCCGCCCCGCACCCGCGGCCAGCGGATCCGACGCCTGGTATTGGCACTGTTCCTGATCTTCGTCGCGATACCGTCGCTGCTGGTGGTGCTGGCGTATTGGAGCGCCGACATCCCCGATCCGGCATCCGTGCAGACCGAGCAGGTCGCCACGATCACCGCCTCGGATGGCACCACCGAACTCGCCACAATCGTTCCGCCGGAGGGCAATCGGACCCCGGTACCGCTGTCGGACGTGCCGCAATGGATGCGCGATGCCATCATCTCGGCCGAGGATCGCGACTTCTACCGCAATCCGGGCTTCTCCACCGAGGCGTTCCTGCGCGCGGCCCGCGACAATCTGATCGGGCGCGAGGATGCGGGCGGCGGCTCGACCATCACCCAGCAGTACGTCAAGAACGCCTTCCTCAGCTCCGAGCGCACGCTCTCGCGCAAGATGCGGGAGCTGATCATCTCGGCGAAGATGGCGCAGCAGTGGAGTAAGGACGACATCCTCGCCGCCTACCTCAACACCATCTACTACGGCCGCGGCGCGTACGGCATCGCGGCGGCGGCCCGGGCGTATTTCGACAAGCCGGTGCCGCAGCTGACGCTCGCCGAGAGCGCGGTACTGGCCGCGGTGGTGCGCACACCGTCGATCCTGGATCCGGAGACCCATCTGGAACAGCTGAAGGCACGGTGGAACTACGTGCTCGACGGCATGGTGTCGATGGGCACGCTGGCGCCCGATCGGCGCGCGACGATCGAATTCCCGGTCATCGCACCGGTTGTCGTGTCGACCGACGGTTCCGCGCGCAGCCCGACCGGCCTGATCCGCACCCAGGTGTTGCGCGAATTGCGGGCCTCCGGGATCAGCGAACGCGATATCGACACCGGGGCGCTGAACATCGTCACCACCATCGACCCGCGCGCCCAGCAGGCGGCGGTGGACGCGGTGCACGGCACGCTGTCGGGTCAGCCGCCCGAATTGCGCAGCGCCGTGGTGTCGATCGACCCGCGCTCGGGTGCGGTGCGCGCCTACTACGGCGGCGAGGACGGGGTCGGCTTCGATTTCGCGCAGGCACCGCTGCAGACCGGTTCGGCGTTCAAGACCTTCGCGGTGCTCGCGGCCCTGCAGCAGGGCATCACCTTGTCGTATCAGCTCGACAGCTCCCCGGTCACGGTGAACGGGGTGAAGGTGACCAACGTGGAGGGCGAATCCTGCGGAACCTGTTCGCTCGCCGAGGCTTTCAAGCGCTCGCTGAATACCAGCTTCTACCGCCTCGCCCAGGGCGTCGGCGCGCAGTCGATCGCGAACGCCGCCCATCAGGCCGGTATCCCGGATCAGATCCCGGGCGTGCCGGGCCACACCCTGACCGAGGGCGACGGATCGTCGCAACCGTCGATCGTGTTGGGGGTGTACTCCGTTCGGCCGATCGATATGGCCTCGGCCTATGCGACCATCGCCGACTCCGGCGTCTATCACCAGCCGTACTTCGTGCAGCGCGTGGTCACCGGGGACGGCCGCGTGCTACTGGATCGCGGCGTGCCCGACCAGCGCCCGTCCGAACAACGGATTCCGCGCGGTATCGCCGACACCACCGCCCGGGCGATGCTGCCGATCGCGGCCTATTCGAACGGGCATGCGCTGGCCGGGCGACCGTCGGCGGCCAAGACCGGAACCACCCAGCTCGGCGAGACCGGCGCCGACAAGGACGCCTGGATGATCGGCTTCACCCCCGCGCTGTCGACGGCCGTGTGGATCGGCACCGAACAGCCCCAGCCGATCCACACCGCGCGCGGCGCGGCCATCTACGGTTCGGGCCTGCCCGCCGATATCTGGAAGCGGACCATGGACGGTGCGCTGGCGGGCACACCGGTCGAACAGTTCCCGGACTCCGGGCAGCAACAACAGCAGGAGTCCGGCGGAGTCGGTGTCGGACCGTTCGGCGTGGCACCGCCGCCGACGAGCCGATCCGGTCAGGGCCCGTTCGATGTGCTCGCCCCGCCACCGAATCCGGCGCCGATGCCGATGCCGGTTCCCCCGCCGCCGCCCCCGCCCAAACAGATCGAGATCTTCCCGGGCCTGAGCATCCCCGTCCCGGGCTGACGACTCGGTTGGGCCGACGGCGTCGTTGTGACCAAGCGAATCGGCGTTCCCTGACCGTTACCCGAGACACGCCGATAGGGTGGAACGAAGGTGAGGTACTCGGTGCATCCGACCCGCGGCGATCGTGGCCCACAAGGCCCAGCCGCGCGGGTGGCCGGATTCGGGAACGGTAGGTGGCGGGGGTCGGCCCCGGAGATGTTCGTGCGGGCCGGTAGGCGACGACAGTGGCAGGATGCGGGAGGATGTTCGCAGAGAAGGACCAGCGAAGGGTGCGGTTACGCTGGGCGCAGACGCGAGCGGCGGGCAGGGTTCGGGCACGGCTGAGAGCAGAGTGGTGTGGCGCGCCGACGAGAGCCGCGCGAGACATCACACAGCACGAGACATAGGGGCGACACCGGTGGATTTCAATGTCGTTGAGCGCCACGAGACCCTGGTGGCAGGGACGGTGCTACGCAGCCCGGCGCTGGCGGTCGAGGGGCCGCGCCGGTTGAAGGTGGAGGAGGCCTGGAAACACAATCTGGCGCGCAGCCTGCCGGGACCGCCGGCGAGCGCGTTCGTCGATCACGCGCCGGAGATCGGGTCGTATCTGACCCATATCGTCGGCTATCGCCTGGACAGCCTGGACGATCTGCTGCCCGGCGATGTGCTGGCCCGCGTGCCGGCGGGCCGCTTCGCACGATTCATCCGCAGCGGTGACAACCTGGGCGACATCATCGTGTCCATCTGGCGTGCGGTCTGGGATCTCGAGGCGGCCGGTGCCCTGATCCGGGCCTACACAGGCGATTTCGAGCACTATCCGGACAGGGACACGGTCGAGGTGTTCGTCGCGCTGAAGGACGAGAGCGCGGCCGAGGGCGACAGGTAGGGGATGCACAGTGGATTTCGAAATCATCACCCTGGAGGGCAGCTTCGTCGGCGGGCTGACCGTGCCGCTGGCCGGACGTGAGGTCACCGCGCGTGACCTGGATCTGGTGAACTTCACCTGGGATCGCTATCTGGCCCGGGAGAAGACCGTGCCCCGCGTGGCGGCCTATATCGGCCAGAACGATCACGCCGTCGCGGTGCTGGGGTATGAGCTGGGCTCACTGGACGACCTCGACACCGGCGATGTGCTCACCCGCATCCCGGCGGGCCGGTACGCCAAGTTCGTCGTCTCCGATAAGCCCTACGATCTGCTGCGCACGGCCTGGGCCAAGGTCGCCAAGGCGGAGAACGCGGGCACGATCACCCGATCGCATGCCGCGGAGATCGAGCGCTACACCGGGCCGACATCGGTCGAGGTGTACGTCTCCCTGGATTGACGAAAAGGGCGGACCCGCGAAAGTGATTGCGGGCCCGCCCTTTTCGATCGAGGCTACTCCGCCCCGATGATGAACTCCTCGAGCTGCGTGCGCGCGACGTCGTCGGCGAGCTGCTTGGGCGGGGACTTCATCAGATAGGCCGAGGCCGGCAGGATCGGGCCGCCCAGGCCGCGGTCCTGGGCGATCTTGGCCGCGCGGATGGCATCGATGATGATGCCGGCCGAGTTCGGCGAATCCCACACCTCGAGCTTGTACTCCAGGTTCAGCGGCACATCACCGAACGCGCGACCCTCGAGGCGCACATAGGCCCACTTGCGGTCGTCGAGCCAGCCGACGTGGTCGGACGGGCCGATGTGCACATCGCCCGCGCCCAGCTCCTTCTTGAGGTTGCTGGTGACGGCCTGGGTCTTGGAGATCTTCTTCGACTCCAGCCGCTCACGCTCGAGCATGTTCTTGAAGTCCATATTGCCACCGACGTTCAGCTGCATGGTGCGATCCAGCTGCACGCCGCGGTCCTCGAACAGCTTGGCCATCACGCGGTGGGTGATGGTCGCGCCGACCTGGCTCTTGATGTCGTCGCCGACGATCGGGACGCCGGCATCGGCGAACTTCTTGGCCCATACGGGATCCGAGGCGATGAACACCGGCAGTGCGTTGACGAAGGCCACGCCCGCATCGATCGCGCACTGGGCGTAGAACTTGTCGGCCTCCTCCGAGCCCACCGGCAGGTAGGACACCATGACGTCGACCTTCGCGTCCTTCAGCGTCCGAACAACGTCGACCGCCTCGGCATCGGAGAGCTCGATGGTCTCCGCGTAGTACTTGCCGATACCGTCCAGCGTCGGGCCGCGCTGCACGCTGACCCCGCTCGGCGGCACGTCGGCGATCTTGATGGTGTTGTTCTCGCTGGCGAAGATCGCATCCGACAGGTCGAATCCGACCTTCTTGGCGTCGACGTCGAACGCGGCGACGAACTTCACATCGCGGACGTGGTAGCGACCGAAGTTGACGTGCATGAGACCGGGCACGGTCACATTCGCGTCCGCGTCCTTGTAGTACTGCACACCCTGGACCAGCGAAGAGGCGCAGTTACCCACACCCACGATGGCCACGCGAATCTCGGTGGCGTTTTCAGCCGTGTTGACATCACTCATGGCCGATATTTCCCTCTTTCTGTGGTGCCGCCTTCAGTGATTGCTCCGCTGCAATCAACTCGTTGAGCCAGCGCACTTCGCGCTCGCTGGATTCCAGACCGAGCTGGTGGAGCTGGCGGGTGTAGCGATCGAGGGTCCCGCTGGCCCGTTTGATCGCCTCCCGCAGTCCTTCTCGGCGCTCCTCGACCTGCCGCCGCCTGCCCTCGAGAATCCGCATCCGCGCCTCGGCGGGAGTGCGACTGAAGAAGGCGAGATGTACGCCGAAGCCGTCGTCGGTGTAGTTCTGCGGACCGGTGTCGGCGAGCAGTTCGCTGAACCGCACCCGCCCGGTCTCGGTCAGTTGGTAGACCCGCCGTGCGCGCCGCGTGACCGCTCCCAAGGGGCTCTCCTCGGCGATCAGGCCGTCGGCCTGCATGCGCCGCAGGGTCGGATACAACGACCCGTAAGAGAAGGCCCGGAATGGTCCGAGCAGGCCCGTCAGCCGCTTGCGCAGCTCGTAACCGTGCATCGGAGATTCCAGGAGCAGCCCGAGAATCGCCAGCTCGAGCACGGGCCACACCTCCTGACTGTGTTCTGCAAATCTAACCGTGGATACGATTTCACACTATATCGGACCGATATAGTGTGCGATAGGTCATGCACCACATCGCCCCGCGAGCTCGAAGACGCCACAGCGGTGGTCGGGGGTGGCCGCTACTCTGGGTGTCGTGCGAATTCAGCGGCAGGTAGTGGACTATGCGCTTCGGCGCCGGTCGCTGCTGGCCGACGTGTATGCGGGCCGGGTGGATGTCGCGGAAGTATGCGACGCGAATCCGTATCTGCTGCGGGCGGCCAAGTTTCATGGGCGCGGGAGCGAGGTCACCTGCCCTATCTGCCGGAAGGAGCAGCTCACCCTCGTATCGTGGGTCTACGGCGAGGGGCTGGGGCAGATGGCGGGCTCGGCCCGCACGCCCGAGGAGCTGATCCGGCTGGCAGAGTCCCGCGAGGAGTTCACGGTGCACGTGGTAGAGGTGTGCCGTACCTGCAGCTGGAATCATCTGGTGCAGTCCTACGTGTTGGGTCACGCCCCGACGCCGTCGCGGCGCCGCACCGGCACCCGCCGGACCGCCGCCGAATGACGGGCCCTGCCCGCTGACATGGGTAGCACCGATGTACCCATGCCCGCGCGGTCGCAGGACCGCGACCCGGACCGTTTCGAGTTATGGAGATCCAGGCTGTGACTTCGCCCTACGACGATGGACCGAACGGCGACCGCCGACCGCGCGGCTCGCAACCGGGGCCGGGTGGTTATCCGCCTCAGCGCCCGGCCGGCCCACCGCCTGGTGCGCGGCCACTGCCGCCGATGCGTCAGGGTCCGCCGACAGGCGGCGGCCCGCGGGTCGGTCCCGGCCCTGTGCCCGGTCGCGGACCGGGCGGCGAACCTCCGCGCGGACCGGGCGGCATGCCGCCGCGTGGTCCCGGCGGCCAGCCCCCGCGACGCCCCGGCCCGCCGCCCCCACAGCGGCCCGGTCCTGGAGCGCCCAACGCCCAAGCGGCACAAAATCTTTCGGCTCCGCGATCCGGCACGGCCGCGCGCCCGCGCCCGACCGACGACCGTAACGGCCTGGACACCGGCGGCCGTCGCCCGGTCGGCGGCGCGACGCCCCCGCCGGGCCCTCCGCCGCGCCGAAACGGCGGTGGCGACGGTCCGGGTGGTCCCGGTGGTCGACGCCCGCAGGCCAAGACCAAGAAGAAGTCGCCGTGGCGCCTCGTGCGCCGGGTGATCTACGTCTTGATCGCCCTGGCCATCGTGGTACCCAGTGCGGTCTTCCTGGTCGCCTACTCCACGGTGACGGTACCCAAGCCCGGCGATCTCAAAACCAATCAGGTCGCCACCATCTTCGCCTCCGACGGCACCTCGGTGATCGGCAAGATCGTTCCGCCGCAGGGCAACCGGACCGATGTGACGATCAACGACATCCCGCCGCATGTGCGCAATGCCGTGATCGCGGCCGAGGACCGCTCCTTCTACACCAACCCCGGCTTCTCCATCCCCGGCTTCGCCCGCGCGTTGCGCGACAACCTGATGGGCAAGGAGAGCGCCGGCGGTGGCTCGACGATCACCCAGCAGTACGTCAAGAACGCGTATGTCGGCAATCAGCACTCGCTGAGCCGCAAGATGCGCGAGCTGGTGATCTCGGCCAAGATGGCGCGGCAGTGGAGCAAGGACGACATCCTCACCGCCTACCTCAATACGATTCCCTTCGGCCGCAACACCTTCGGCATCGACGCGGCCGCACACGCGTACTTCGGCAAGAAGATCCAGGATCTGACGGTCGAAGAGGGCGCGATGCTGGCCGCCACGATCCAGCAGCCCTACGGCCTGGATCCGGAGAACAACCCCAAGGGCGCCGAGGCCCGCTGGAACTATGTGCTCAACGGCATGGTCGAGATGGGCAATCTGCCGGCCGCCGATCGCGCCAAGATGGTCTATCCGAAGGTGCAGCCGTCCGGCGCCAACGAGGCGGGTCCCTCGAGTTCGGGGCCGGAGGGACTGATCAAGCGTCAGGTGATGCAGGAGCTGGCCGATGCCGGTATCTCCGACACCCAGATCAACAAGGAGGGCCTGCAGATCACGACCACGATCGATCAGCAGGCGCAGGAGGCCGCCGTCAACGCGGCCCAGAAGAACATGAAGGGTGAGCCGGACAACCTGCGCACCGCGGTCGTCTCGGTCGATCCGAATACCGGTGCGGTCAAGGCGTATTACGGCGGCGAGAACGGCATCGGCTTCGACTTCGCCACCTCCCCCGGCGTCCAGCCCGGTTCATCGTTCAAGGTGTTCGGCCTGGCGGCCAACCTGGAGATGGGCAAGGGCCTGAACACCATGTACGACAGTTCGCCGTACAACTACCACGGCATCCCGATCACCAACGTCGAGGGCGAGGCCTGCGGTACGTGCACCATCGCCCAGGCCCTCAAGTTGTCGCTCAACACCAGCTTCTATCGCATGGAGATGGATATGGGCGAGGCGACCGGGCCGCAGAAGATCGCCGATATGGCGCACAAGATGGGCATTCCGGATCAGATTCCGGGCCAGGACGGTAAATCGCTCGCCGAAAAGAACGGCGTGCCGAACCCCGGCATCGTCCTGGGCGAGTACCCCGTCCCACCGCTGTACATGGCCTCGGCCTACGCGACCATCGCCGCCAACGGCATGTATCACAAACCGCACTTCGTGCAGAAGGTCGAGACGGCCGATCATCAGATCCTGCTCGACCGTGGCACCGTCGCCGGTGAGCAGCGGGTGTCCAAGGCGGTCACCAGCAACCTGATCGATGCCATGAAGCCGATCGCGCAGTCCTCGCTGCGCCACGGACTGGCCGGTGGCCGGCCGTCCGGCGCCAAGACCGGCACCGCCCAGCTCGGCGCCGGCGGTGACAACAACGGCAACCGCGACGCCTGGATGGTCGGTTTCACCCCCCAGTTGGCCACAGCCGTCTGGGTCGGCACCGAGCAGGGAACCGAGCGATTGATCAACGCCAACGGCGGCCCGATCTACGGTTCGGGCCTGCCGGCGGACATCTGGAAGAGCACCATGGACGCCGCCCTCAAGGGCACGCCCACCCAGGACTTCCCGAAGCCGGAGCCGATCGGCGGCCAGGCCGGTGTGCCGTCCTTCACCGCGCCCTACACCCCGCCGTCGTCGACCCAGCCGGAGTTCGTGCCGCCGTCGATAGTGGTCCCGAGTCAGATCGAGATCGCGCCGGGCATCCGCATCCCGGTGCCCGGTCTGGCGCCGAATCCGCAATCGCAGCAACGCTCGCAGCCGCAGGCCCAGCAGCAACAGCAAGCGCCGGACTCCGGACCGCTGCCCGGTCAGCCGGTGGTCGGGGCCGACGGCTCGACACCGTCGACCGCGCAATCCGGTGGGACCGGCGGGAATACCCGGCCGACCACGGGCGCGGGAGACGGTAACGCCGGGCGCCGGTAGCCTCGGGTGCCGTGATCGAGCAGCACGTGGCGACGAACGCGGCCGCCGGGGACGAAACGCGGGATACCCCAACCGGATCCACGTCTCCGGCACCGCCGGCACCCGATCTGCGATCGGCCGACTGGCGGGACAAGCCGAGCCGCACCGACTCCCTGGCCGCCCAGCTGTCCACGGTCGTCGGCGGCCCGGTCGGCGACCACGCGATGATCGGGCGCAGCCGATTCTGGACGCCGCTGCGGATCATGCTGGCCTTCGCGGTGGTGTTCCTGGCATTGGGTTGGGCCGGTAAGGCCGGGTGCATCCAGCAGACCACCGACGGCGCGGGGCATGTCACGCTCGACTGGAACAACGGCCGTCAGTACGTGGCCATGTGCTATTCGGACACCGTCCCGCTGTACGGCGCCGAACATCTCAACGAGGGCGCGTTCCCGTACAAGAAGCAGTGGACCGAAACCGGCTCCGACGGCAAGCCACAGACCCGCTACATGGAGTATCCGGTGCTGTCGGGGCTGTACCAATGGCTGGCCATGGAGGTCTCCAATGCCTGGCAGGGCCTGCGACTGCCCGGCGCGCTGCCGGTGGTGGTCTACTTCAATGTCGCGGTGATCGGCCTGGCCATGGCCTGGCTGGTGACGGTCTGGGCCTCGGCGCAACTGTCCGGGCGGCGGGTCTGGGACGCCGCGCTGGTGGCGCTGTCCCCGCTGGTGCTCGTGCACGTGTTCACCAACTTCGACGCGCTGGCAACGGCTTTCGCGGCCACCGGCCTGCTGGCGTGGTCGCGGCGGCGGCCCGTACTCGCGGGCGTACTGCTCGGACTGGGCGGGGCGGCCAAGCTGTATCCGCTGCTGCTGCTCGGTCCGATCGTGGTGCTGTGCCTGCGCAGTGACAGCCGCCAGCGCCTGCCCGCACTCTGGGAACAGCTGCGCCACAACGGCTCCGGACGGATGGCGGGGCTGCGCGAGTATCTGGACGGCGCCCGGATCCGGCCGCTGCGCGCGGCCGGGCTTGCGGTCGTATCGGCCGGGCTGACCTGGCTGCTGGTGAATCTGCCGATCGCCGCGCCGTTCTTCGACGGCTGGCGAGAGTTCTTCCGGCTCAACACCGAACGGCATGCCGATCCGGACTCGATCTACAACGTGATCACCTCGTTCACCGGCTGGCAGGGCTTCGACGGGCCGCTGGCCTCCTCCGATACCCCGGGCGTGCTCAACGCGGTCTCGCTGCTGCTGTTCGTGCTCGCCTGTGCCGCAATCGGTTACATCGGGCTGACCGCGCCCCGGCGGCCGCGGGTGGCGCAGCTGATCTTCCTGGTGGTGGCGGCGTTCCTGCTGACCAACAAGGTGTGGAGCCCGCAGTATTCGCTGTGGCTGGTGCCGCTGGCGGTGCTGGCCCTGCCGCATCGGCGAATCCTGTTGGCGTGGATGACGATCGACGCGCTGGTGTGGTTCCCGCGGATGTACTACTACCTGGGCATCGATAAGAAGGGCGTGCCGGAGCAATGGTTCACCGGCGCGGTGATCGTGCGCGATCTCGCGGTGATCGTGGTCTGCCTGCTGATCGTGCGGCAGATCTATCGGCCCGCCGAGGATCTGGTCCGCCGCGACGGCGTCGACGATCCGGTCGGCGGCATCCTGGACCATGCGACCGATCCGCTGCTGCCGTGGCTGCCGAGTGCGCTGCGCCCCCGGCTCGGGCCGCCGGAACCGGCCACGGCGGCGCGCTGACCCTGGCGCGGCTCCGGTCCCTGCGGAAGGATCGAGCCATGACCGCACTGAGCGACAAGGCCACCGCATTCCTCGCACTGCACCGCCCCGGCGATCCGGCGATCCTGCCGACGGTCTGGGACGCCTGGTCGGCGAAGCTGGTGGCCGAGGCCGGATTCGCGGCCCTGACGGTCGGCAGCCATCCGCTCGCCGACTCGCTGGGCAAGGCCGACGGCGAGGGGATGACCTTCGCCGAGTCGATGGGCCGGATCCGCGAGATCACCGCGGCCGTGGATCTGCCCGTCTCGGTGGATATCGAATCCGGCTACGGACTGAAGCCGGAACAGCTGATCGACGGTCTGCTCGAGGCCGGTGCGGTCGGGCTGAACATCGAGGACACCGTGCACAGCGAGGGCGGGCGGCTGCGCGAACCGGCCGAACATGCCGAATTCGTCGGCGAGCTGCGCCGGGCCGCGGACGCCGCCGGTGTGCATATGGTCGTCAACGCCCGCACCGATCTGCTGCTGCGCGAGATCGGCGATCCCACCGACCGTATCGAGCGCGCGATCGAGCGGCTGCGGCTGGCCGCCGAGGCGGGCGCCGATGTGCTGTATCCGGTGGGCCGCCACCGGCCGGAGACGCAGCGCCGCCTGTGCGCGGAGCTGCCGCTGCCGGTCAACGCCATCGCACTGCCGGATGCGGGCGGCCGCGCCGGATTCGGCGAACTCGGTGTCGCCCGAGTCAGTTTCGGCCCGTTCCTGCAGGCGGCGCTGGCGACCGAGGCGAACCGGCTATTGGCGCGCTGGCACTGACGCTCAGACCAGCCCGTTGGTGACGATCCGCGGCTCGGACAGGCCCGCGGTGGCGGCCTGCCACTGATTCTGTGCCAGATGTTCGAGCAGGCAGATCAGCAGCATCTTCCGATTGCGCTCGCCGCCACTGATTTCCGCGTACGCCGCCATCTCCGCCGCGATCGAGTTGCCGCTGGGCGCGTCGGGAGCCGACAGGGCCCAGAACATCTCCGGCCCGAGCAGCACCGACGCACCGCCGGTCTCGTTGAACCAGCGCCCGGCATAGGCGATCAGCATGTCGGTGAACATCTGCGGATTGGCGACCGCCTCGATGAACTGGTTCAGTGCCCCGGCCCGCTCCGGCCCGGCCTGCATCAACGAGGCCAATCGGCCGGCCAATTCGCGATACTGACCCATATCCTGGTACTGCCCAACGCTTGACGACATGTGTCGGCTCCATCGGTCGAGTTCGGACGGACTGTACGGGTACTAGCGTTCACCGAGGTGGACGAGCGGGCGGTGATCCGCCGCGGGCGCGAACCGATTCGGCTCGGTCAGCGCGGCGGCGATGAACGGCCCTGATACGGGTTTGCGCTCGGGTTCCGTTGGGAGGTCGGACATGTCGAACATATCCGGCACCGAGAAGGTCTCCGGATCCGACACCGGCTCGTCGACGAATTCGGACGGATACGGTGATTCGACCAGCGCAACGAGCTGCTGCGGCTTGCGTTCCTGCCGTCGGCTCCACAGCATCAGCGTGAGATGCACGGCGAACATCATAGTCATCGGCATACCGGCATAGATACCGATCGATACATAGTCACCACCGATCTCACGGGCGTATTCGATATTCCCCATCACCGACAGCAGCGTCGAGAACACGAACAGCAGCGTGGCGTACCACCATCCCATGCCGCCCTTGCGGAATGATGCCGTAGCAATGATGGATCCCACCATTAGCCCATCGGTGACTATCGGGACATTCGCGGCCAGATCCGACGACACCAGATTGCGGATCGCGAGGTTGTGCAATGCGGCGTAGGACATCTCGAAGGATTTGTAGGCCACCACACACGAAACGATTGCCGACGCGTGCAGCGGGCCGGGTCGAAAGTCGATAACCCGCTGGATCCAGGCAGGTCGACGCCAGCGCTCCGCCATATGCGCGTCGGCAGCGAACTCCGCCTCAGATGAGATCAGGGTCATAGTCGGGCAGCGTAGCGGCAACCGGGCCGAATTCCGATAACCGGGTGGGTTTCGGCTCCCCGTTTCGCGGAACCGCCCGAATCATCCCATGTCGCCGGAGATTTGCGTTCCACTACCGGATCACGCCGCCGAACCATTCCGCACGGACTCCGGTGTCCATGCCGGGTAATCGGTGTAACCCTCGGCGGTACGGCCGTACAGCACGTCCTCGCGAATCGGGGCGAGGGGGAGATCGTCGGTGATTCGCTGCACCAGATCGGGATTCGAGATGAAGGCCCGACCGAACGACACCAGATCGGCGTGACCGGCGCGCAGCACCCGTTCGGCGGCGGCCGCGGAGGTCGGCGCGCGATTCTCGCCCACATTCGCGATCAACGGACCCGTCCAGCGCGGACGCAGATCGGCCAGGGCGCGATAGTCGTCGTTGTCGGTCAGATTCAGATAGGCAAGCTCGCGACGGTCCAATTCCGCCACCAGCGCCCGATACAGCGGCGCCGGATCGTCCTCGCGCATACCGAACTGCGGATTCCCGGGCGAGAGCCGGATCGCGGTGCGTCGCGAACCCACCTGGGCCACAACGGCGTCGGTGACCTCCAGCGCGAATCGCATGCGACCGACGAGCGAGCCGCCGTATTCGTCGGTGCGCAGATTGGTGTTGCCGGCGAGGAATTGATGCACCAGATAGCTGTTGGCCGCGTGGATTTCGACCCCGTCGAATCCGGCGGTCAGCGCATTACGGGCCGCCGCCGCGTACCGCTCGATCGCGGCGGCGATCTCGTCGCGGGTCATCGCCCGCGGCATGAGCGACGGCGCCTTACCGCCGTCGATCAGATGCAGCACATCCGCATCGGATACCGCCGACGGTCCCGCGGGCAGCGTGCCATCGATGCGGGCCAGCGGATGCCCCTTGCGGCCACCGTGCATGAGTTGGGCGAAGATTCGCCCGCCCGCCGCGTGCACGGCCTCGGTCACCCGACGCCACGCCGCCACGTGCCCGTCGGTCTGCAGGCCGGGCACCCAGGCCTCGCTCTGGCCGGTACTGTGCGGCCAGATGCCCTCGGAGACAATGAGTCCCGCCGCGGCCCGCTGCGCGTAGTAGTCCGCGACATCGGCGGTGGGCGAACCGTCCGGCTCCGAGCGCAGACGGGTCATGGGCGCCATCACGATCCGATTGGGCAGGGCGAGATGGTCTGTGCGGTAGTCGGTCAGCAGCAACATGGGCGTACGGTAAGACCTGACATCAATGTCAGGTGCAAGGAGTACGCCGTGCGGATCGGTGAGCTGGCATATCGCACCGGTGTGAGCGTGCGATCGCTGCGTTACTACGAGGCCCAGGGGCTACTCGAATCCACCCGGACCGCAGGCGGGCAGCGCGAATACGCGGAGTCGGCGGTGGATCGGGTGATCCGCATCCAGGAGATGTTCGCCGCGGGCCTGCACAGCCGCACCCTCGCCGATCTGCTGCCCTGTATCCACGATTCCGACGGCTCGCCCAGCGCGCAGGCCACGCCTTATCTGACCGAAACCCTTGCCGCCGAACGCGATCGCATCGACGCCTGCCTACGGGATCTGCACCGCGCCCGGGAAGTACTCGACGGCGTGATCCGGGCCGCGCACGGCGACTCCGACTGGACCGAAACCAGTTTCGACGCAGCCGTTTTCGCGGATGGCGCGATGAATCAGGAAGCGACCGAGACCAATTCGCCGGTATCCGCCCGCTCGATCGGCGGGGGCCCGCTCCATCGCCCGCGCTCGCGGGCGCGCAGGAAGGCGAAGTAGAACACCACCAGCAGCAGCGCGCGCCCCCACACCCCGAACTGCACGATGTTCTCCTGGACATGCGCCGGCTCCCCCATGCCCAGGGCATAGAAGTAGCGGAACACGCCGATGCCGATGGCGGCATCCGCCAGCAGATAGCACCCGACCGCGGTCCAGGGCACCTCGAGCAGCACCAGGAACGGAATCAGCCACAGCGTGTACTGCGGTGAATGCACCTTGTGGAACAACAGGAATCCACACAGCATCGCCCCGCTCACCCCGACCCAGGGGAACGTCCCGGTGCGCTGAAAGCGCCGCCAACCCAGCCAGAGCGCCAGCGCGAACGCCGCCAGCACCAGCATCGGCGACGCGGTCGAGACCACCTCCTGGAACGAGGCCTCACTGCCCGGCGTCTGGCCGAACATCGGCCGAAGTCCCCAGTACCAGATCGAATTCGTGGTGATGTCGGCCTGGCGCAACTGCTGGAAGGTGATCGAGGCCCGCCAGCCGTCGTAGCCAGCCAGCGCGAACGGCAGATTGATCACCACCACCGTCGCCAGCGCGGCACCCAGCACGGCCAGCGCACCGCGCACGTCATAGCGCCGCGGGTGGATGCGGCCCCACTCGCCGACCAGGACATACAGCGCGAGCGGCACGACGAAGATGCCCGGATACAGCTTCAGACAGAAGCCGATCCCCAACAGCACCGCGGCGGCGATCCCCCTGGTGCGCAACGAATATCGGGTCAGCGTGGTCACCACGTACACCGCCGCCACCGACGTGCACACCACGGGCAGTTCCCAGTTGTGGAAGGCGTAGAGCACCAGCGGCGGACCCGCCGCCCACAGCAGCGCGGCCGCGCCCGACATCCGCCCCAGCAGCCACGCCGTCAGCAGCGCGAACGGCGCGAGCAGCAACGCCGAATGCAACAGGAAGGCCGCGTCGTCATGCGCCCCGGTCGCGCCGAGCCACATCAGCAACCCGCTGAGCACCGGATACTCCACGGCCCCGCCGGTCAGCGTGCCGTCGGGAGTGATGCCGCCGTTGATATAGGGGAAGACATGTTCGTTGATATCGCGGCCCAGCCACAGGTACTGGATATCGGAGTAGCAGACCCGCGCATCCTTGATCCGGTCGAACAGCTCGCTGCGGCCGTCGACGGTGTAGGGGCCGCCCGCGCAGCGGGCCTTGTTCAGGTAGGCGAACACCAGCGTCACCCCGCAGAGCACGGTCGCGGCGACGGCGGCGATCCGGCCCGCGGCGACACCGGCGAGGGGTCGAGGCGGGGGTCGGTTCGGCATGGGCACCACGATAAGTGGCATACCCCGTCGACGCCGGTATACCTCTCCGGTGGGGATCGATTTCGCTGGTCGGAACCCGTTCATGTAGCCTTGTCGGGTTGCTGACGCAACGACCCTCCTGCCCACGGAACGTCCGTGGGCCGTTCACAGTCCACAGGAGGTGATGGGTTCCCGTGCGTCATTACGAAGTGATGGTCATTCTCGATCCGAACCTGGACGAGCGCACCGTCGGTCCGAACCTGGACAAGATGCTCAGTGTGGTCTCCCAGCAGGGTGGCAAGATCGACAAGGTCGATCTGTGGGGCCGCCGTCGTCTGGCCTATGAGATCTTGAAGCAGAGCGAAGGCATCTACGCGGTCGTCGATCTGACCGCAGAGCCCGCCACGGTGAGTGAGCTGGACCGTCAGCTGGGGCTGAACGAGTCGGTGCTGCGCACCAAGGTGCTGCGCAACGACAAGAAGTAATCCCCCCTCCCCGCATAGACACTCGTAGTCGTCGGTGCCTGTCTCTAGGCTCTAGCGCAACAGGCGAGTGCACTGCGGACTGCACCGGAGACCAGGAGGAACCATGGCAGGCGACACGGTCATCACCGTCATCGGGAATTTGACGGCCGATCCGGAGCTTCGATTCACGCCCGCGGGGGCGGCGGTGGCGAATTTCACCGTCGCGTCGACACCGCGCGTGTTCGACCGGAACAGCAACGAATGGAAAGACGGCGAAGCACTCTTCCTGCGCTGCAACATTTGGCGTGAAGCTGCGGAGAATGTCGCCGAGAGCCTGACCCGAGGCTCTCGCGTGATCGTGAGCGGACGACTCAAGCAGCGCTCCTACGAAACCCGTGAGGGTGAGAAGCGCACGGTCGTCGAGCTCGAGGTCGACGAGGTCGGTCCCTCGCTGCGGTATGCCACCGCCAAGGTCGCCAAGACCACCCGCGGCGGTGGTGGCGGCGGCGGTTTCAGTGGCAATTCCGGTGGGAGTGGTGGGGGTTTCAGCGGTCCCAGTGGTGGTGGTCGCGGCGGACAGAGCGCCGGCGACGATCCCTGGGGCAGCGCCCCCGCGGCCGGCTCCTTCGGGGGCGGCACAGACGACGAACCGCCGTTCTAGACAACGGCTTTCATAAGGAGCCACGCACGGCTCCCAGGCGTAACGGAGTAAGACAATGGCCAAAGCACCGGCGCGCGAAAAGGTGCTGAAGAAGAAGGCGTGCACCTTCTGCAAGGAAAGCAAGACGGGCACGGTCAATATCGACTACAAGGACACCGCGCTGCTGCGCAAGTACGTCAGTGACCGCGGCAAGATTCGTGCCCGTCGTGTCACCGGCAACTGCGTGCAGCACCAGCGGGATATCGCCGTCGCGGTGAAGAACAGCCGCGAAGTGGCGCTGCTGCCGTACGTGTCCACGGCTCGCTGAGGAACGGGAGGAACACGATGAAGCTGATTCTGACCGCTGATGTGGACAACCTCGGCGCCCCCGGCGACACCGTCGAGGTCAAGGACGGTTACGGCCGTAACTTCCTGCTGCCGCGCGGCCTGGCGATTCCCGCCACCAAGGGCGCGCAGAAGCAGGTCGAGGGCATCCGTCGGGCGCAGGACGCCCGTCGCGTGCGCGACCTGGACCACGCCAATGAGCTCAAGCAGGCCCTCGAGGGCCTGACCGGCGTGTCGCTGTCGGTGAAGACCGCCGGCAGCGGCAAGCTGTTCGGCTCGGTCACCACGGCCGACGTCGCGGGCGCCATCAAGACGGCCGGTGGCCCGGTCGTCGACAAGCGCAGCATCGAGCTGCCGAAGGCGCACATCAAGACCACCGGCAAGCACGACATCGTGGTGCACCTGCACCCCGACGTGATCGCCAAGGTCGACCTGCAGGTTCTCGCCGCCGGGTAATACGGCCGGCGCGAATTCGTTCGAAGGCCACCCTCGCAATCCCGAGGGTGGCCTTCGGCTGCGCCTTTTCGCCCCAACGAGCCACCTTTGAGTCCGGGCATGCCCCACCTTTAGTTCCCGGCATGCCGCACCTTTAGCCCCACCTTTAGTCCCCGGCATGCCACACCTTTAGTTCCCGGCACGCTTTTCGCCGGGATAGCTATTAGTTAACTCTCTTATCGCTGCACGCTGGTGTCACCGACTCGAACTTGCCGGAATCCGGTTCAACCCCAGTTCGGGACGGTTTGGGGACAACTTTCAGAACCGACCACCCGTATTGTGATCCACGCCATAAACGACGAGAGCACTGTTAACCCAACACGCCCGGCCGTTCATCTTGAACGACACGCCGAGGCGTTATCGATCCACAGGTGGATATCTTCGAAAATGGGCCGCTATCTGCTGATATCAGTGAATTGGCGCACGTTTTCCCCAGGTAGTACACAGGGGCTGCACAACGGCAGGTGAACTGTCCCCAGACTATCCACAGACGTGTGCACATTTCGGTTTGGTAGTCCCCAGTTCGGTCCCTAGAGTTCTTCCCGGTGTCGTGGTCCGACGCCTCGGAGTGTCGCGTTCCGTGTTCTCCACCGTGCACACCATCGGTTTGCTGCCCAGCGCAACGAGGCCGCCGCAACCGGTGTCGTTCGGCCCGGCGCAGAACCGCAACGTGTCGTACCCCGGGCGTACAACGAGACATCGATAGCCTCGGAACCGGGCGTGATGAGAGAGGACGGTCGAGCTGGTGGCAGTCGTCGACGATCGCGGACACTCGGACTACTCGGACTCCCCCGGTGAGGATTTCGGTCGCCAGCCGCCGCACGATATGGCGGCCGAACAGTCGGTGCTGGGTGGCATGCTGCTGTCCAAGGACGCCATCGCCGATGTGGTGGAGGTCCTGCGCCCCGGCGACTTCTACCGCCCCGCACACCAGGCCGTCTACGACGCCGTCCTGGACCTCTACGGCCGCGGCGAACCCGCCGACCCGGTCACCGTCAGCGCGACCCTCGACCGCCGCGGCGAGCTCAAGCGCATCGGTGGTCCGCCCTATCTGGTCACTCTGACCCAGACCGTCCCCACCGCCGCCAACGCCTCCTACTACGCGGAAATCGTTGCGGAGAAGGCAATCCTGCGCCGCCTGGTCGAGGCCGGCACCCGCATCGTCCAGTACGGCTACGCGGGCTCCGACGGCCAGGATGTCGCCGAGGTCGTCGACCGAGCCCAGGCCGAGATCTACGAGGTCACCGAGCGCCGCTCCAGCGACGACTTCCTCCCCCTCGAGGAACTGCTCCAGCCCACGATGGACGAGATCGACTCCATCGCCAGTCGCGGCGGCATGTCCCTGGGCGTCCCCACCGGCTTCACCGAACTCGACGAGATCACCAACGGCCTGCATCCGGGCCAGATGATCATCGTGGCCGCGCGTCCTGGCGTCGGTAAGGCATTGGCCCTCGACACTCCACTGCCCACCCCCACCGGCTGGACCACCATGGGCGAGGTGGTCGTCGGAGACCATCTGCTCGACGCGCACGGCCGCCCCACCCGTGTCGTGGCGGCCACCGAAGTCCTCACCGACCGCCCTTGCTACGAGATCGAATTCTCCGACGGCACAGTCATCGTCGCCGACGAGCAGCACCAGTGGCTCACCGAGACCCGTGCATCGCGGAGATCCGCGCAACAGGCGGCCAGTGGGCGCAACCGCTATCGAAATCAGCGGACGTTCGCGACAGTTCGAACGACAGCGGAGATCGCGGCCACTCTGCGCTGCGAGACGGCCGATCGCCGGATCAACCATTCGGTGGCCAATACCGAACCGCTGCAGCTACCGAACCGCGATCTGCTGGTGCCGCCCTACACCCTCGGAGCGTGGCTGGGTGACGGCACCGCGGCAGCCGCCCAATTGACTACCGCCGATCCAGAAATCATCGCTCGCATCGAGGGCGAGGGTATCGTCGCGGTCCCCTCGGAGACGGCCACGCTGCGGTACAGCCTCCAACTGCCTGCCGATGAAATGAGAGCGCCGCGCGAGTGCGTGGTGTGTGGCATCGAATTCGTACCCTTCACAAGTGAAGTCGAGACCTGCGGGCGGTCGTGTGGCGGGAAGGCGCGTTTCGTATCGCAGCCCATGCCCCGACCGGTCTGCCCGAACTGCGGCGGGTCATCGATCGGGCTTCGCCTCTGCCAGCACTGCCGCAACTCGATCGGTTCCGTGCAGGCTCGTCTCCGGACCATCGGAGTGCTGGCGGACAAGCACATCCCGACGGACTACCTGCGAGCGTCGGAGCGGCAGCGCCGCGATCTGCTGGCGGGCCTGCTGGACACCGACGGAACCGTGACGCACGGTGGCTCGGTCCAATTCACCGTCACCAACGAGCGTTTGGCTCGTGATGTCGAGGAATTGATCGTCAGTCTCGGCTATCGGTGCGGCGTCACCACGAAGAAGGTGCGCGGCCGCACCGAATCGACCTCGACCGCATACACACTCACCTTCGCGACGGCGGACGACGTATTCGGCCTGCATCGAAAGCATCTGCTGCACAAGCAACGTCGGGCCGATAACCGCACTGTCCGATCCGGGGCTCGATACATCGTGGATGTCAGACGGATCCGGATTGTGCCGGTGCGCTGCGTCGAGGTCGACAACGCCGAACATCTGTATCTTGCCGGTCGCTCGATGATTCCGACGCACAACTCCACCCTCGGCATGGATTTCATGCGGAGCTGTTCGATCAAGCACGGCCTGGCGAGTGTCATCTTCTCGCTGGAAATGAGCCGGACCGAGATTGTGATGCGTCTGCTGTCGGCGGAGGCGAAGATCAAACTCGGGGATATGCGTGCCGGGCGCATGAGCGATGACGACTGGACCAAGTTGGCGCGGCGAATGAGTGAGATCAGCGAAGCGCCGCTGTTCGTGGACGATTCGCCGAATATGACCATGATGGAGATTCGGGCGAAGGCGCGCCGGCTCAAGCAGCGGCATGATCTACGGCTCGTGGTGGTCGACTACCTCCAGCTGATGACCTCCGGTAAGAAGGTCGAATCCCGACAGCAGGAAGTCTCGGAATTCTCCCGAAGCCTCAAATTGCTCGCGAAGGAACTCGAGGTCCCCGTCATCGCGATCAGTCAGCTGAACCGAGGCCCCGAACAGCGAACCGATAAGCGCCCCATGGTCTCCGACCTCCGCGAATCCGGTTCCCTCGAGCAGGACGCCGACATGGTCATCCTGCTGCACCGCCCCGACGCCTTCGAACGCGACGACCCCCGAGGCGGCGAGGCCGACCTCATCCTCGGCAAACACCGAAACGGCCCCACCGCGACAATCACCGTCGCCCACCAGCTGCACCTGAGCCGCTTCGTGGATATGGCCCGGGGCTGACTCGGCCGTTCTGTGCGCGGTTCCCGTTCCGGCGCTGCTCACCGGTGGCCCGCTGCCGTAAGGTATGCCGGGGTCAGGAGGCGGCGATGTCGACGACGAGCCGGGTGGGGTTGGTGAGACTGGTGACGTTGAATCCGACGCGGCCGCTATTCACGCCGATGAACTGCCTGTGCACCCCTTCGAACGATCCTGCTGGAAAGACTTCGGCGATCGTGGGCTCGGGCGAGTAGACGGGCTTGTACCGCGGACCGTCGAACGCAGACGCCGCATGGTCGATACTGACCAGAAGAACCGATTGCCCGTTGAGCGCGATCGGCTTCCCGGATCCGTCCCACGACGCCTTGTCCACCCAGCTCACGTACCAACCCGGCTTACCGGGGCCCTCGAGGTCGAAGACGACTCGGGTGAATCCGGGGTGTTGCCCCGTACGCACACCAGTGACCGTCAACGAGGAATCCTCGGAAGACGTGCCTTGTTTCGGGCCGCTGTCTGTGGGGACTTTCACCGGCGGTTCGGCATTGCGAGCCGGTGGTGTCGCATTCGCCGTCGGCGGGGAAAGTCGAGCGGGCGATGTCGAAGTGGCCGCAGCGGTTTCATGGGCGGTGGACGGAGACGGCCCCGCGCCGGGTGCCGTCGAGCAGCCGGACAGCATGCCGCCCACACCGATAGCGCCGATGAGGACTCGAGATTTCATGCTCATAGAACCCTAACTCTGTATGCCCCAACGGCTTCAGGCGGTTAGGGCCTGTCTCGAAGTGGTGGATCGGGAGCGCCGCCAGGCGGTGCTCCCGATCGGTTCTCGCCTATCCGGGCATCACCGGCCGCGACTGGCCGGCCGCGGCACCTCCTGTCGGACCTCGAAGGAGTAGCCGTCGTATCGAGCCGGGTCGAGCCAGAACACGCTCAACCTGCCGTTGGGCTGCCGCGCCGCCTCTCGCCACACATCTGCCGCGGTCGCGGGCGACCAGAAGGAACCGTCGGGCTCCTGGACAAGCGGCAAGCGGGAATCGTCCGACAAGTTGAAGAAAGAGTTGTCAGGAGTGGCGATCCGGTTGAGCCAGTCGGGCACCGGAGTGTTCGCCAGCATCGCAGTATCGGCGTGATCGAGGTATACACCGGCGAAGCCCTTCGCAGGATCAAGTCTGAAATCGGCGGCCGATGCCGAGCCCGCCCCCAGTGCCGTGGCCATCACGCCGATCGCCACACCACTACCAATGATCAACCGTCGCACGGTCATATCGAGAACATCCCCTAGTTCGATGAACAGAACAGCAGATCCCATCACAACCGAACCAATAAGACAAATCAGACAGTCATCTGATACGAGACATGCGAAGAGCCACTACCTGGGGGCATCGAATCGTCCACGCAGGCAACAACTCGAGCGCATCATCACGGTGACACCCCGCGCGCCAGTGCTCGAGACCACCACTTCGAGGCAGGCCCTAGCGCACCAACTACCTTGACCCAGCATCTCATTCAGGGCCGGTGCGTGGGTTTGAGGCCCTACACGGTCTGTGTTCTTCACCAGTTACGTCCCAGGGCAGGAGAATTCGAGGTTGGCGGAGGTGGTGCGCGTTCGCAGTGTCTGTGCCCCTCGATATGCACAGCTAGTTGCTGTGCAGGAACAGTTCGAGTGCGGCCAGTAGCTCGTGCGGTGTGTCCTCGGGAGTGAAATGGCCGGAGTGCGGTAGTTCGATGATCGGCGCGTCCGGGTAGGCGAGCTCGAACGCCGGAATGATGTGGCGCGGCAGCAGCGCGGTGTCCTGCATGCCTTCCACGAGGACTGCGGGTTTCGAGCGCAGTGCGGCTACCGCCTCGGGATCCGGCGGTGCCGCCGAGGCGGCGGGGTCGGGGGCGACCAGCTGGTGCGGGAAGCGGATCACGCCGCGGCATTCGGCCGGGCTGGTGAAGTGGCTGGAGTAGGCGCGGACCCAGGTGGGAGTGATGATCTCGGGCCGGGTGATCGTCTGCAGGGCGAGCATGAGGTGGCAGACGGTGGAGCCGGCGTTGCCGAGGAGCTGCTCCAGGGTGCCGTCGGTATGCGCGGCCGCGGCCCAGCGGAACCAGGAGCTGTCGGCCATATTGGCGGCCATCAACTCGTCGTATCGGGGAAGACCCAGCGGCACAACGGTATTGGTGGCGAAGAGCCGCGCTGTTCGGTCGGGGTGGCGCAGTGCGAATCCGGTGCCGATCGGGCCGCCCCAATCGTGCATGACCAGTGTGATGTCGGTGAGGTCGAGTTCGCGAGCAAGTAGCGTGTTGAGGTTGTCGATATGCTCGGCCGCCAGGTAGCCGCGGTCGACGGGGGTGGCGCTCTTGCCGAATCCCATGTGGTCGGGAACGATCACGCGCCGGGTGCGCGACAGTGGGCCGATGAGGTGCCGCCACAGATATCCCCAGGTCGGTTCCCCGTGCAGGAGCACGATCGGCTCTCCGTGGCGGGGGCCGACGTCGATGTAGTGCTGCCGGAATGCGGCCGCTTCGGTGAAGCTGGCGGGGAAAGGCCAGGTGCCGTCGAAGGTTTCGGTTGCCGCGATCATTCGGTCCTCCGGTGGTCGTTTCGGTCGGATCACACGGTAGGAGCGGACTACTGACAGATGTTGTCAGTGAAGACGCGCGGCATCTCGTGGCGCGCATCACATTCGGTGCGGTAGCGATGGTCGCGACGGACTCGCTGTCGGTGGTGGTTGCCAGACTGAGGTGGTGCGTGCGAGCAGGTTGCTGTCCATCGTGTTGCTGCTGCAGACGCGAGGGCGGATGACGGCGGGTCAGTTGGCGCGAGAGTTGGAGGTGTCGGTTCGTACGGTCTATCGCGATATGGAGTCGTTGAGCCTCGCGGGCATTCCGTTCTACAGCGAGGCCGGCCACGACGGCGGCTACCGGTTGCTCGACGGCTACCAGACGCGGCTGACCGGAATGACGGCCGACGAGGCAGAGGCCCTGTCCCTGTCCGGATTACCGGGTCCGGCCGCCGATCTGGGGTTGGGAGCGATGCTGACCACCGCCCAGCGGAAACTGATGGCGGCGCTGCCGGAACAGGTGCGTGCACCGGCCGGACGAATTTCACAACGATTCCACCTCGATACCGTCGAGTGGTACACCCTCCAGGAGGACCTCGCGCACCTGCCCGCCGTGGTGGAGGCGGTGTGGAATCAACGCCGCCTTCGCATCGGATACCGGCGCTGGGCCGATCCTCGACAAGCGCGACGCACCCTCGCCCCCTACGGCCTGGTCCTCAAATCCGGCCGCTGGTATCTCGTGGCCGCGGCCGGAGCGGTCATCCGGACCTATCGGGTGTCGCAGATTGTCACGCTGCGGATACTCGACGAAACCTTCGAGCACCCCGGCGAATTCGACCTGGCACGGTACTGGCAGGACTATCTCGACGAGTTCGACACCCGCCGCCGACAGGGAACAGCCACGGTGCGGATGTCGGCACACGTGCTGAGTCGCCTCGACCATCTGCTCGATCCGGATCTGGTACGCGCCGCACGCGACACCGCCCGCATCGAGCCGGACGGATGGTCCGTCGTGGAGATCCCCCTGGAAACCATCGAGCACACAGCGGGTCTGGTGCTACGCCTCGGCGCGGATGCCGAGGTCCTCGGCCCGGCCGCCCTGCGGCAGCACATGAGCGAGATCGCCGCCGCTCTGGTCCGCACCTACCACGGCGAAAGAGCGTGTGAGAAAGACGAATTCGCTGACACAAGATGTCAGTGATGTCTTCCTAGATTGCCGGGTATGTCGGAAAGTGTTGTGCCGAAGCCCGGTTCCGAACGATCCGTTCTGCTGTTGCTGGCAGCCGGATTGTTCGCGATCGGTACCGACGGCTATGTCATCACCGGGTTGTTGTCGCCCATCGGCGCGGATCTCGGTGTCGGAACCGCCGCGGCCGGGCGGCTGGTGACCGTATTCGCCCTGGCCTACGCCGTCGGCGCACCGGTGGCGGGCGCGCTGACCGCGCGATTCTCCCGGCGCGGTGTCCTGCTCGTCAGCCTGGCCGGATTCGCCGCCGCGAACATCGCCACCGCGGTTGTCCGCGACTACGACACGATGCTCGCCGCCCGGGTGCTGGCGGCGCTGACCGCGGCCGCATTCACACCGGCCGCGTCGGCGGCCGCGGCCACCCTGGTCACTGCCGAGCGCCGGGGCCGGGCGCTGGCCACCGTCGGCGCCGGGATCAGCGTGGCCACCGCGGTGGGAGTCCCACTCGGCACGCTCGTCGGCGGGTGGTTGGGTTGGCGAGCGACCTTCGCCGGGGTTTCGGTGCTCGCGACGATCACTGCCATCGGACTGGTGGCCCTGCTCCCGCCGATACCGGCCGGCGCGGAGCAGACCACCACGGGATCGATCGCCTTCGCCAGCATGCGCGTGTGGGCGGCACTGCTGTTGACGGCGACGTGGATCGCGGGGGCATTCACCGTCTTGACCTTCATCGGCCCGGTGCTCGGTTCCGCGGCCGGGGTGCACGAGACGGCGCTCAGCGGCTGGCTGCTGATCTTCGGCGTCGCCGCGGTCGTCGGCAACACTCTCGGTGGCCGGGCCGCCGACCGGTACCCGACCGTCCGCCTGCTCCCGATCAGTACGGCGGGACTCGCCGTCGCGCTCGCGATACTCGGGCTGCTGTGCAGCACCGGCGGTCCCGGACGACTCGGTGCGGTGCTGGCAGCCGTGGCCATGATCGGGTGGGGCATCTTCGGCTGGTCGTTCGCCCCCATCCAGCAACACCGCCTCGTCGACCTGGCACCATCGGCCGCCGGGATAGTGCTGTCGCTCAACGCAAGTGCCGTCTATGTCGGCATCAGCGCAGGCAGCCTGGCGGGCTCGTTCGCGCTCGACCGCATCGGCACCGCAGGCGTCGCCTGGACCGGGGCACTGATCGAACTGGCCGCCGTCACTATCGCTATCGCGACCGTGCGTGGACGTCCGAGCCCGCATCGAAGAATTGCCATCGAACTGAGACCAGAAGAGAAGGAGCAGGTCAGCAAACCGATGATGGCCACGAATTCCGAGAACCTACACGACGGGCGTCGTCAGTACTGATGGCTCGGGTAGTCCAGGTAGCCGGTGTCGCCGCCCTGATACCAGGTGTCCTTGTCGTTGTCGCGCAGCGGCACACCGGTGCGAAGCCGTTCCACCAGATCGGGATTGGCGAGGTAGGCCCGGCCGAAGCCGATCAGGTCGGCGCCCTGGGCCAGCCAGTGTTCGCCGTCGGCGTGGCCGGTCGGGGTGGGGCCGATCTGGCCGCCGGGGTTGAGGATGAACGCGTTCGGCCAGGCTTTGCGCAGCGTGATCAGCAGATCCTCCGCGGCGGTGGCCAGTACGTGGACGTAGGCGAGGTCGAGCCGCGCGAGCTCGGCGAACAGGGCGCCGTACAGTTCGGGCACATCGTCTTCGACGGTATCCCAGACCGTGCCACCCGGTGATAGCCGGATGCCGACCCGGTCGGCGCCGATCGCGTCGGCGGTGGCCTCGGCCGCCTCGACGGCGAAACGGATTCGGCCGGTAAGGGATCCGCCGTAGGCGTCGGTGCGCTGATTGGCCCCGGAGGACAGGAACTGCTGGATCAGATATCCGTTGGCGCCGTGCAATTCGACGCCGTCGAATCCCGCGTCGATCGCGCGCCGCGCGG
Organism: Nocardia sp. NPDC051570; assembly: GCF_044454005.1. Lineage (NCBI taxonomy): Bacteria > Bacillati > Actinomycetota > Actinomycetes > Mycobacteriales > Nocardiaceae > Nocardia > Nocardia sp. NPDC051570. Next base: position 181,536 of record NZ_JBITDI010000005.1, read on the forward strand.
CATCGGCGTAAGCCTGTGCCTCGCCGGGAATCTCGCCTATCTCGAGGGCACGAGGCACCGGCGCGGGCTGCAGACCCCTTGCACCGGTGAACACTTCGGCCCGCAATGCGACCGCGGACGGGCCGACCGGCTGATATCCGGCCACATCCGGATGTCCGACCCGACCGCCGTGCATGAGTTGCGCGAAGAGGCGGCCGCCATTGGCGTGTACGGCATCGGTCACCGGGCGCCACGCGACCGCCTGCGCGTCGGTATGCAGGCCGGGCGCGCCGGGATTCGACTGCCCCACCAGGCTCGGATACACCCCCTCGGTGACGATCAGCCCCGCGGTGGCCCGCTGCGCGTAATAGGTTGCCATCGATGCGGTGGGCAGTCCGTCCGCGGTGGCCCTGACGCGCGACATAGGCGCCATCACCACCCGGTTGGGCAGTCGCAGAGTGCCGAGTCGGTAGCTGTCGAACAAGCTGGTCACGATTCAATTCCTCAGTGCCGGTGGAAACTTCGATCGGATACCCGCTACGCTAAAACCTGACGCTGACGTCAGAGGCAACTAGCAGTGACCCGGATCACCAGGAGGCACCATGCGAATCGGCGAGTTGGCCGCCAAGACCGGAGTCAGCGTCCGCGCCCTGCGTTACTACGAGGAACACCACCTGCTCGCCGCCGACCGCAGCCCCAGCGGCCAGCGCCACTACCCCGACCACGCCATCGTCCGCGTCGAAATGATCCAGCGAATGTACTCGGCCGGCCTGTCCAGCAAGTCGATCCTCGACATCCTGCCGTGCATGGCCGCGGGCATGGCAACACCGGAACTCGCGGAAAGGTTTGCCGCCGAACGTGATCGAATCGATCGCCAAATCGGCGACCTGACCCACACCCGCGATGAACTGGACGCCATGATCGCCTGCACGAACGAAATGATCATCACCGGCGATCAGTGTCAGCCGCAGTAAACGCACAAACACGGATCGGCCGCACACGGGATCGACTGGCAGGTCGTTCGTTTCGAGCATCCGAGCCGGTGGTTGCGTGCCGGAATCCGGCGAGTCACGGCAGGATGGCGGCTGATAGGCCGAGGATCGGCCCCTGCCGTTCCCCAGGAATCTCAGTCGAGCACGGCGTAGGCCTCGACCTCGACGAGCACATCGGGTTCGAACAGGTAGTCGACGCCGATCGCCGATACGGGCGGCAACGGGCGCGGGATCCCGAGTTCGTCTGCGACACAGTCGATACCGGCGATGAAGGCGTGGTACTTGTCGGGGCTCCAGTGCGTGACGTAGAACCGGAGGCGTACGACATCGGCGAAACCCGCTCCGGCACCGGCCAATCCGCGTGCCGTATTGCGCAGCGCCTGTGCGAGCTGGCCGGTGAGGTCGCCCGGCGCCACCGGATTGCCCTCGGCGTCGCGCGCGATCTGGCCCGCCACATGCACCTGGCGGGTGCCCGTGCCGATCGAAACATGTTGGTACGGAACGGGAGTGAACATATCTTCCGGAGTCAGCAGCCGCACTGTCATGGATATCCCTTTCGCCGTGGAGTAGGTATCCGATGTCTACCTGGTACTCGAAGGGAACTTCAACGAGACTAGGTGTCATGCCGGAAACCACAGCGCCGCGATCGAACAGCCCGCAGCTCACCGAACAGCACCGTGACCTGCTCGATCAGGTGCTCGACAAATGGTCACTGCAGATTCTCGACGCGCTGTGCGCACAGCCGTTGCGCTTCAACGAACTCCGCCGGGCGATCCCGGTCGTGACGCAGAAATCGCTCACGACCGCGCTGCGCCGCCTGGAGCGCAACGGGATGGTCGAGCGCGTTCTCACGAGCACACGGCCCATCGCCGTCGAGTACCGCATCGCACCGCTGGGAAAGTCCCTACAGGATCTCATCGACGCACTCCTGCACTGGTCCACCGCCACGCTGCCCGATGTCGAGCGTGCCCGCGCGCATTTCGACGACCGGATTCGAACCGAAGAGATGCCGAGTTGATCCATTCGTGAGCACCGCGGCGCGAGATGCCGTCAGGTTATCTCGTTCAGGCTGGTCAACCGCGCAGCGATCCGTCGGAGCGCATCGTTCATCAGGTCCAGGGTCTCGGGTTCGAGCACCGCGAAAACATGGCGCTCGACATCGGTTTTGACGTCGAAGACCTCCAGTGCGCGCCGGCGGCCGGCCTCGGTGAGGGACACGATGACCGAGCGGCCGTCGGCCGGATCCGGATCGCGACGAACCCAGCCGCGGTCCTGCACCCGCGTCACGCGATGTGTGACAGTGCCTGAGGTGAGCTGGATTTCGTTCATGAGCTGGCCCGCACTGAGCCGCTCGCCGGGTGCGCGCAACAGCGCCGCGAGGAGTTCGAGCTCCCAGAGATCGATGCCGTATCGCGAGAGTTCCCGGCGCATCTCCAATTCCAGGCGATGGGCCACCTGCCGCAGTCGGTAGGCCGTCGATTTGGCGCGCAGGTCGCCGTGCTTGCCCTGCGGACCGTGCGAGCGCGCGATGAACTCGATGAGGTCGTCGACCGGGTCATGTGGTGTGGCGGCCATCGTCGCTCCTTTTATCTTGACATCAAGGCAACGGCGGAGAAGCCTTGATATCAAGGTAATTCGCTCCTCCGGAAGTAGGAAGCATGAACAGTACCGACGTCATCGTGGTCGGGGCCGGACCCGTGGGCATGACCGTGGCCGCCCTGCTGCACCGGGCCCGGCTGTCGATCCGAATCCTCGATGCGCGCCCCGACCGGGTCGGCCAGTTGCGCGCCGCGGTGATCCATCCCCGCACACTGGAGATCCTGGAATCCTTACCCGCCGATCCGGCGGTCACCGGCGGCGCCTCGCTGGCGGCCCGCATGGTCGACACCGGAATACCCCGGCCGTCAGCACATTTCGCCTCGCTTCCGGATCATCTGCCGTACGGGAATCTCGACACCTCGTATCCGTTCGTATTGACCCTGACCCAGCCCGAGACCGAGCGGCTGCTGGACGAGCATCTCGCCGCGGCCGGGGTCGTCGTCGAAACCGGTTGGGAGGTTACCGGATTGGAGCAGAACGACGACGGGGTCACCGTCACCGGCGCGGGCGGCCGACGGGCCCGGGCTCGGTATGTGGTCGGCGCGGACGGCGCACACAGCGCGGTACGGAAGTCGGCCGGTATCGACTTCCCGGGCACCGACAGCACGGGAGTCGGCTTCCTCGCCGATGTCCGTCTCGATCGCCCGCCGACGACCACACACCATTGGGATGTCGAGCGCGGCTGGTACAGCGTGGTGCCGCTGACGGACGGGGTGCATCGCCTCTTCGGGATGGAGCCCGGCGATTCGAATCTGACGCCCGAGCGGGCACGCATCCGACAGACCGAGGATTTCGGCGAGGCCGAGCTGCGAGCACTGCTGTGGCGACTGACCGGGGACGACCTCGGCCTGCGCGAAATCCTTCGGACCGCCCGCCTCGGCAACGCCACCCGGCATGCGGATCGCTATCGCGCCGGCCGGGTCTTCCTCGCCGGCGACGCCGCCCACGTTCATCTTCCGGCGGCCGGTCAGGGCATGAACGTCGGCATGCAGGACGCCGCCAATCTGGCGTGGAAACTCGCCGCCGAGGCGTCGGGCCGCGCGCCCGCGAGCATTATCGACGGACCGCGATCGTTCGACGCCGAACGTCGCCCGATCGCGGCACGGCTCGCATCGAACACCTTGGCCCAGGGCGCACTGATGACGACGTTCACCCCGGGCAATGCCGCTCTGCGAGAACTGATGTCGAATCTCATCGCTCGCGATGGTGATACCGCGGACGAGCTGCGCGGCTGGGTGTCGGGCCTCGATATCGCCTATGCCCCGGCCGGTATCGGCCCGCAGGGCGCGCCGGCCGGACGACGGGTGCCGAATCTGCCGCTGACGACGGGCGAAACCCTGCACCGCGCACTGCATCCCGACCAATTCGCACTGATCGCGCTCGACTCGACGGCGATACCGATCCCCCATCACGAGCGGGTGATCCCGTTGCGGTCGATACGCGGCTGGGAGGGCAGGGCGGCGGTTCTCGTCCGGCCCGACGGGTACGCGGCGGCGGCATGGCACGGCGAGGAATTGGCCGACACCGCCGCGGTATCCGATGTCATCGCCGAATGGACCGGTGCCCAACAGAATTCGTACCTCTGAAGGAGAATCCGATGCCGGAGAAACTCGGCAATGCCGCCCTGCTGTTCGGAGCGATCGCCGCGGTCCCGTCGATATGGCAGACGATCGGCCACATCACCGATGAGACCTATCGAGTAGCCGGGGATCGGCTCGGCGAGCGACATGCCCAGTACCACATGGCTCGCGAGGCGCTGATCACCCTCGGCGCCTTCGGGACCATCGCGACCGGGGCGGCCGCCGGTTCGGCGCGATCGCCGCAGCTGTGGCGGGCAATGGCCTGGGCCGCAGGGGGTTTCGCGGCCGCCCTCTGGTCCGGCGGGCCCGCGATCGGCGAATGGTCCCCCAATCGGGGCGCCCTGATCAGCCATATCGCCTCCACCGCCGGACTCGGCATCGGCGTCGCGCTGCTTCGTCCGCGGCGGGGGTGATACGGCCGATCGACAGGTCAGCTCGGCAGGTCGTATACGGTCGCGGATTCGTTGCGGGACAGCGTGATTCCCAGGTTCGCGGCGGTGCGGTCGAAATCGTCGTCGCCGCGGCTCAATTCGACGGCGGAACCTGCCGAGAGGACCTCGACGTTGAGGCATAGGGACTGGAGTTCCTTGAGCAGAACCTTGAACGACTCCGGAATACCCGGCTCGGGGATGTTCTCGCCCTTGACGATCGCCTCGTACACCTTCACACGACCCACCACGTCATCGGACTTGATGGTGAGCAACTCCTGCAAGGTGTAGGCGGCGCCGTAGGCCTGCATGGCCCAACATTCCATCTCACCGAAACGCTGACCACCGAACTGCGCCTTACCACCCAGCGGCTGCTGCGTGATCATCGAGTACGGACCGGTCGAACGCGCGTGAATCTTGTCGTCGACCAGGTGGTGCAGTTTCAGGATGTACATGTAGCCGACGGCGATGGGGTAGGGGAACGGTTCGCCGGTGCGGCCGTCGAACAACGTTGCCTTACCATCGGTTCCGACCATGACATCGCCGTCGCGGTTGGGCAGGGTCGAGGCGAGTAGACCGGTCAGCTCCTCCTCGCGCGCGCCGTCGAAGACGGGTGTCGCGAGATTCGTATCCGGATCCGCCGACAACAACTCCCCGGGCAATCGCCGCGCCCAGTCCGGACGGACGCCGTCGGTGAGCCGAATGTTCCAGCCCGCCTTACCGATCCAGCCCAGATGCGTCTCCAGGATCTGGCCGATATTCATACGACGCGGCACACCATGGGTATTCAGGATGATGTCGACCGGCGTGCCATCGGGCATGAACGGCATATCCTCCTTCGGGAGGATCTTGCCGATAACACCCTTGTTACCGTGACGACCGGCGAGCTTGTCACCGTCCTGAATCTTGCGCTTCTGCGCCACATACACGCGCACCAGCTCGTTCACACCCGGAGGCAGATCATCGTCATCCTCGCGCGAGAACACCCGGATACCGATGACCTTGCCCGACTCACCGTGAGGCACCTTCAACGACGTATCACGGACCTCACGCGCCTTCTCACCGAAGATCGCACGCAGCAACCGCTCCTCCGGAGTCAGCTCGGTCTCACCCTTCGGGGTCACCTTGCCGACCAGGATGTCACCGTCACGAACCTCGGCACCGATACGCACAACGCCGCGCTCATCGAGATCGGCCAGGATCTCGTCGGCGATGTTCGGGAGGTCCCGGGTGATCTCCTCCGCACCCAATTTCGTGTCCCGGGCATCGATCTCGTGCTCCTCGATATGGATCGAGGTGAGGACGTCCTCCTCTACGAGGCGCTCCGACAGGATGATCGCGTCCTCGTAGTTGTGCCCCTCCCACGGCATGATCGCCACCAAAAGGTTCTTCCCCAGGGCCATCTCACCGTTCTCGGTGCACGGCCCGTCGGCCAGAACCTGGCCCTTCTCGACCCGCATGCCCTCGTCCACGATCGGACGCTGATTCGCGCAGGTGCCCTGGTTCGTCCGAGCGAACTTGTGCATGCGATAGGACTTCCGCGTGCCGTCGTCGGCCATCACGGTGACGTAATCGGCCGAAACCTCCTCCACCACACCGGCTTTCTCGTTCACCACGACATCACCGGAATCGATCGCGGCCCGCAGCTCCATACCGGTGCCGACGATCGGGGCCTCGGAACGCATCAGCGGCACGGCCTGCTTCTGCATATTCGCGCCCATGAGGGCACGGTTGGCGTCGTCGTGCTCGAGGAACGGAATCATGGCGGTCGCCACCGACACCATCTGGCGCGGTGAGACGTCCATGTAATCCACTGCGGCGGAATCGACGAGCTCGACCTCGGAATTGCGGCGCCGCACCGCGATTCGATCGGAGACGAAGCGGTCCGCGGCATCGAGCGGCTCATTGGCCTGCGCCACGACATGCCGGTCCTCCAGATCGGCGGTGAGATAGTCGACCTCATCGGTCACCGTGCCGTCGATCACCTTGCGATACGGCGTCTCGATGAAGCCGAACGGGTTGACCCGCGCATAGACCGACAGATAACCGATCAGCCCGATGCTCGGGCCCTCGGGCGTCTCGATCGGGCACATCCGGCCGTAATGGCTGTAATGCACATCGCGGACCTCGAGACCCGCGCGTTCGCGGGTCAGACCACCCGGGCCGAGTGCGGACAGGCGGCGTTTCTGGGTCAGACTCGCGAGCGGATTGCGCTCGTCCAGGAACTGCGACATCTGCGAGGTGCCGAAGAACTCCCGGATCCCCGCGACGACGGGGCGGATGTTCATCAGCGTCTGCGGCGTCATCGCCTCGACGTCCTGGGTCGTCATGCGCTCGCGCACCACGCGTTCCATGCGTGACAGGCCGATCCGGATCTGGTTCTGGATCAGCTCTCCGATGGTGCGCAGGCGGCGGTTGCCGAAATGATCGATATCGTCGACCTCGACCGGGACCTCGAGGCCGCCGGGCGCGGTCATCACCGAATCACCCGCGTGCAGGCGCAGCAGGTATTCGACGATCGTGACGATGTCCTCCTCGGTGAGCACCGGTGAGCCGACGACCTCGCCGGTGTGGATGCCCAGTTTCTTGTTCACCTTGTAGCGGCCGACGCGCGCGAGGTCGTAGCGCTTCTCCTTGAAGAAGAGATTCTCCAGCAGGGCCTGCGCCGACTCCTTCGTCGGCGGCTCGCCCGGACGCAGCTTGCGATGGATGTCGAGCAGCGCCTCGTCGACGCCCGCGGTGTTGTCCCGCTCCAGCGAGGTCATCATGATCCCGGAGAATCCGAAACGTTCGGTGATCTGCTCGGTGGTCCAACCGAGGGCCTTGAGCAGGACCGTCACGGGTTGGCGGCGTTTGCGGTCGATGCGGACCCCGACGGTATCGCGCTTATCGATATCGAATTCCAGCCACGCGCCGCGCGACGGGATGATGCGCACGCTGTGCAGCGTCTTCTCGGTGCCCTTATCGCTGGACTCGTCGAAGTAGACGCCCGGCGAACGGACCAGCTGCGAGACGACGACGCGTTCGGTGCCGTTGATGATGAACGTGCCGCGGCCGGTCATCATCGGGAAATCGCCCATGAAGACCGTCTGGGACTTGATCTCACCGGTGTTGTTGTTCATGAACTCCGCGGTGACGAACAACGGCGCCGCGTACGTCAGATCCTTGTCCTTACATTCCTCGACCGAGGCCTTCACATCCTCGAAACGGGGTTCGGACAGGGTCAGCGACATCGTCCCGGCGAAGTCCTCGATCGGGCTGACCTCCACGAGCAGCTCCGCCAGCCCGGTGGTGGTCAACCAGTCGAACGAATCGCTCTGGATGGCCAGCAGCGCCGGAACATCCAGGGGCTCACGGAGTTTGGCGAACGAGAGTCGCTTCGCGGTGATCTCGGTCTGATTCGAGACTGTCAAGATGCGTCCTTCCAGCAGCGCGCGGCCAGCGCCGCTTCCACAGTCATTGCGCATTTCGAGAATTGGACAGCGCGCGCCCCGCGCGAAGTCTCAAACTACACCCGAATTCGATCGATGTCGAGGGCATGAAGAATGGAAGCACTTGAACAGCAGCGCTTTTCCCCATTAATAATGGCACCCCAATACATCATTCGTCAAGCGCATTAGCGGTAATTCGCCAGTGCATCGGACGCCTGCCGGTACGGTGGGCACCGTGAATTACACTAGAGGTGGGACGGTGATCGATCGGCGCCCGCTGACCGGCTGGAGCCGGACGGCGCCGACTGTGGCACAGGTACTTTCCACACCCGATATCGACGCCGTCGCGCGCGCGGTCCGGGAGGTCGGGCCGCGGGGGGTCATCGCCCGCGGGCTGGGCCGCAGCTACGGGGATCCGGCGCAGAACGGCGGCGGTCTCGTGGTCGATATGACGGCATTCGCCCATATCCACACTATCGATCCGGACAGCGGTGTCGTCGATGTCGATGCCGGTGTCAGCCTGGATGCGCTGATGCGCGCGGTCTTACCGCACGGGCTGTGGGTTCCGGTACTGCCGGGCACCCGTCAGGTCACCGTGGGCGGCGCGATCGCCTCCGATATCCACGGGAAGAACCATCACTCGCACGGCAGCTTCGGCAATCATGTGCTGTCGATGGATCTGCTGACCGCCGACGGTTCGGTGCGCACGATCGGCCCGGAAGGCGATGCGGCGGAACTGTTCTGGGCCACCGTGGGCGGTATGGGCCTGACCGGCATCGTGCTGCGGGCGCGAGTGCGGATGAAGCACACCGAATCCGCGTATTTCATCGTCGACAACGACCGCACGAACAGCCTCGACGAGACGATGGAGCTGCTGACCGGCGGCTCGGACGACGGCTACGAGTATTCGATGTCGGTGCCCGACACGATCAGCACCGGCGCGCGGCTGGGTCGCGCCGGATTCAGCCGTGGATCGCTCGCCACACTCGATCAGCTGCCGCCCGAACTGCGCCGCGATCCGTTGAGATTCGATGCGCCGCAGCTGTTCACCGTCCCGGACGTCTTCCCGAACGGGATGGTCAACAACCTCACCACCAAGATCGCGGGCGAGGTGGCCTACCGCTTCTTCCCGAAGCGGGCGCGCGGACGGATCCAGAATCTGACGCAGTTCTATCACCCGCTGGATCTGCTGGGGGAATGGAACCGGGCCTATGGTCGCCGCGGATTCATGCAGTATCAGTTCTCGATGCCGTTCGGCGCCGAGGAGCAACTGGCCGACGCGGTGCGCGCGATCGCCCATTCCGGACATCGCTCGTTTCTCAACGTGTTCAAGCGCATGGGTCCGGGCAATCCGGCCCCGATGTCGTGGCCGCATCCGGGTTTCATGCTCAGCCTGGATTTCCCGCTGCGGGCCGGGCTGGGCGAGCTCTGCGACGAGCTCGACAGGCGCGTGCTCGCCGTCGGCGGCCGGTTGTACTTCGCCAAGGATTCCCGCACCACACCGGAAACGATCCGGGCGATGTACCCGCGGCTCGAGCAGTGGCGGCGGATCCGCGATGCCGTGGATCCGGAGCGGGTTTTCGTTTCCGATCTTGCGCGGCGGTTGCGGCTCGTCGAGGACGACCAATGAAAAGGACAACCGTATTTCCAGGGGCTTGACGGTGTCCGAGATCGCATAAGCGCGAGCTCGAGCACATAACCGATCCCAACCGGTAACACTGACCGCCCCGATTCCGACGTCTCTGGTGGCACACGGCCCGTCGGGGGGCCTGCTCGTTTTGCTTATCGGTAATGAAATGGGGATCGGTTCATGTCCTTTCGAGAGCTCCTGGTGCGGCACCGGAAGATCGCCGCGGCGATCGCCGCGCCCACGGCGCTGGGGGTGGCGGCGATCGTCGCCGTCTCGCTGACGCCGCCGACCGCCACCCGCACCGCCGATACGCAGCTCAAGGCGTCGGTCACCGAATGCCACGACATGGTGACCATCTCGGTGGCCGGTCGCGGCGACAGCCCGGCGGCGGGAACCACGAAGCTGCTGGTCGGACCGCACGGTGAGGAGCTGCCCGCGGCGATGGCCGGGGATTACAAGAGCCAGTGGGAGGATCCGATCATCAATGCCCCGGCCGGGGCCGTCTCCGATCCCAACTCCTATGCCGCCATGTACATCGCCTATCCGGCGGATATGGCGACCTATGAGGATGCGGTCAATGCCGGTGTCGCGAATACCGAAAAGGTCATGACCGAGATCCGGATGGCCTGCCCGAACACCAAATTCGCCATCGTCGGCTACAGCGAGGGCGCCGACGTCGCCCGCCGGGTCGCCATGCAGGTGGGCAATCAGCAGGCCGATAAGGACGGCAACTACGGCATCGTCGATCCGAACAAGGTCACCGGTGTCGTGATCCTCGCCGATTCGGGCCGCTCCGCGGGCGAGGGCCCCTTCCCCGGTGCCAAGGATCCCAACCACCCCGACGGCTTCGATCAGAAGTACCAGAACGGCGGCGTGCAGCCGATCTCCGGTCAGGGCGCACTGCCGGACAATGCCGGCGGCTTCGGCGCGCTCAACGGCAAGGTCGCGTCGTTCTGTTCCGAGGGCGATCTGACCTGTGCCGCACCGCAGAACGTCTCGCTGCTGCAGCTGGTGGTCAATGTCGGCCGCCAGATCAACGCCGACAAGCTGGAGAAGGAGGGACTGAACCCGGCGACCGGCCAGGACGTCGCGGTCACCCTCGGGCATATCGCGTTCAACGCGTTCAACTACATCTCCACCCAGCCGAACTGGATGGCCAGCAACGAGACCTTCCTCTCGGTGCTGCTGCGGGTCTCGGATCCGGCCTACAAGCCGGGTCAGACGCCGCCCCCGGCCCCGGCCAAGGCCGATGCGATCGCCAAGGATCAGATGTCCCCGCTGGCCTATCTGCCGCAGAAGGTCTTCAACGAGATCGTCGGCCTCATCGTGACCAACCAGAACACCATTCCGGTCATCATGAGCGATCCGTATCAGCTCACCCTCGGCCCCAACGCGTCCGGACATCATTTCGACTACTGGCACAACGCCGATCCGGCCGACGGCCGGCCGATGACCTCCGCCGAATACGCGGCCGCGTGGCTCACCCATCTGGCCCAGCAGGCGCAGGCGGGTCAGCAGGTCGATACGAACTACCAGCCGAATTCGGCCGACCTCGCCGCCGCGTACAAGGCGGCCGACTCCGCGGCCAAGGAGAAGACCAACCCGCCGGTCACGACCACACCGGCCGCGGCGCCGACCACTACCAGCGCAGCACCGACCACGACCAGCAGCACCGCGCCCACCACGACCAGCAGCACCGCGCCGACCACGACCTCGGCCGCACCGACCACCACGCCAACCGGATCAGCCACGGCGACAACGACTCCGGAAGCGGCAACGACTCCGGAAGCGACGACCGCTCCGGAGGCGACGACCACCGCACCGACCACGACCCCGGCCGCACCGACCACGCCCCAGATCGCGAAGCCGGTCATGACCACACCCGCGCCCATCACGACGACATCGCCGTCGACGACCCCGACAACGGCCCCCGTGCGGTAGCGGCAGCACCCCCTGACGATGGGCGCGCGGAACCTCGGTTCCGCGCGCCCATTGCGTCACCGGCCCGCGACCTACAGAGTTCGGATATGTCCCTCGCCGCGAACTTCGACCTACACGCCCGGGCCTGCGCCCAACTCGGATCCCCGCTCTATGCCGCCCTGCTGCCCGAGGTGGCCGACGATGTCGCCGCCGGTGGCCCGTGCGCGGCGGCCCTGGCCGGATATGAGGACGCCGAACGCGATGCCGCGATCCCGCTGCGCTTCCTGGCGGCCGTGCACGCGCTCGCCCTGTCCGGTGCGGCGCCGGAACTCGCCGCCTACTATCCGAGCACGAATCCGCATGCCGAGCCGCAGCCGAACGGCCGGGTGTGGGCGGCCTTTCGGCGCGTGGTGGCCGATCATCCGGAGTGGATCCGGGACTGGCTGACCCGGCCGCCGCAGACGAACGAGGTGGGCCGGACCGTCCCGCTGCTGGCCGGTCTGCTGGCGGCGGTGGATGCGACGCCGCTGCCGATCCGGCTGCTGGAATTGGGCAGCAGTGCGGGCCTCAATCTGCGCGCCGACCATTTCCGTTGGGCGGCAGGCGATCTCGCCTGGGGGCCGGAGGGTTCTCCCGTCACGATCGACCACGCGTGGCGGGGACCGGTGCCGGACTGGCTGCGCGCCGCCGTCGCGCGTCACCCCCGGGTCGAGATCATCGAGCGCCGCGGCTGTGATCCGAATCCGTTGGATCCCTGCTCATCCCGCGACGCACTGGCCCTGCGTGCCTATATCTGGCCCGATCAGCCCGGCCGCCTGGCCCGCCTCGACGGCGCCCTGCGACTGGCCCGGGAGGTGCCCGTCACCATCGAGCGCACCTCCGCCCGCGACTTCCTCGCCGGGATCGAGCCGCTGCCGGGCACTCTCACCATCGTCTGGCATTCGGTCATGCGGCAGTACGTCCCCGAGGACGAATGGCGCGCGGTCACAGCGGAACTGGATCGCCTGGCCGCCGCCGATCCGCCCTTCGCCTACATCGCCTTCGAACCCGAGCACTCCGTCGACGATCGCGACGGCTTCCTGCTCACCGCGCGGCTCGGCACGACGCCCACGGCCCTGCTGGCCCGGGCCATCCCGCACGGCATCCCGGCCTTCCTCCCCTCAGCCCCGCTCGTGCAGCAGTAGCAGCGAATACGCCGCGAGGGTCTGGGAATCGGTGATCTCGCCCGCCCGAATCATCCGCTCCACCACCGCGCGGTCGAACCACGCCGAACGCATATCCTGCTCCTCGGGTTCGCGGTCGGGCTCGCCCTCGGTGAGTTCGGTGGCGAGGAAGATCTCCCCGCGCTGGGCCATACAGCCGGGGGCGGTATCGACCGCGCCGAGCCGGATCAGCCGACCGGCGCGCAACCCGGTCTCCTCCCGCAGCTCCCGATGGGCGAGCTCGAGCGGATCGCCGACGGCCCGCTCCGGCAGCGTCCCGGCGGGGAATTCCCAGCACCGCCGGCGCTGGGCGTAGCGGTACTGCTCGACCAGATGCAGTCGGTCGCCGTCCATCGGCACCAGCATGACGAAATCCGGGCAGTGCACCACGCCGAAGATGCCGGGGGAGCCGTCCGATCGGCGCACATTGTCCTCGCGGACCTCCATCCAGGGGTTGATGTAGACCGTCTTCGATCCGAGCGTCTCCATGCCGCGATTGTGCCGTCGCGGCGGGGATAGGGTGGCGCGGTGCGGGATTCGAGGACGAGTGAGCGAGCGGATGTGGTGGCCACGCGCGCGGCGTACGACGCGATGGCGGAGCGGTACGCGGCATTCGCGGCGGGCGAGATGGCGAAGCGGCCGTTCGATCGGGCGATGTTGAGGGCGTTCGCAGATGTGGTGCGCGGGCGCGTGGCGGAGGTGGGATGCGGGCCGGGGCGAATCGCGGCGCATCTGGCCGGTCTCGGGCTCGAGGTGTTCGGGATCGATCTGTCACCGGAGATGATCCGGCTGGCCCGGGCGACGTATCCGGGGCTGCGATTCGACGAGGGCACGATGGAGAATCTGGATCTACCGGACGCCTCGCTGGGTGGAATCGTGGCCTGGTACAGCATCATTCACACCCCACCGGAGCGGGTGCCCGCGGTGCTGACGGAATTCCGGCGCGTACTGGCCGACGGCGGACATCTGTTGCTCGGCTTCAAGGCCGTCGACGATTCGGTGGAGGTGGTGCCGCATGAGCATGCGGTTGCCCCGGGGTACTGGTGGTCGCTGCGCGGTCTGGAAAAGGAGCTGCGCGATACGGGATTTCGCCCGATCGCCCGGATGTCGCGCGAACCCGATCCGGATGAGAACGGTCCGCAGGGATATCTGCTCGCCACCACCTGACGCCGACGTGGTATTCAGGGCAGATGCCTAGTAGCTACGACGTCGTCATCGTCGGCGGCGGCCACAACGGCCTGGTGGCGGCGACCTATCTGGCCCGGGCCGGGCGTTCGGTGCTGGTGCTCGAGCGCGGCCCGCACACCGGTGGGGCGGCCGTCTCGGAGCGGGTGTTCCCGGATTTCGACGCCCGGCTGTCGCGGTACTCGTATCTGGTGAGCCTGTTGCCACCCGCCATCGTGCGGGAGCTGGGGCTGCGATTCGAGACGCGGCGTCGGCGCATCTCCTCCTACACCCCGGTCGGCGACGGCGGGCTGCTGGTGGACACCGCCGATCCGGAACGCACCCGGGCGGGCTTCGCGCGGCTCACCGGTTCGGATTCGGATTATCAAGCGTGGCAACGGTTCTACGGCACGACGGCGCGGCTGGCGCGGCGGGTGTTCCCCACCATGACCGAACCGCTACCCACCCGGGCCGGGCTCCGCGAGATCGTCGACGACGCCGCTGCCTGGGAGGCGATCTTCGAACGCCCGCTCGGCGAGACGATCGAGGCCACCTTCGCCGATGACACCGTGCGCGGGATCGTCCTCACCGACGCCCTGATCGGCACCTTCACCCACGCCCACGATCCGGAACTGCGGCAGAACCGCTGCTTCCTCTATCACGTCATCGGCGGCGGCACCGGCGACTGGGATGTACCGGTCGGCGGGATGGGCGCGCTCACCGATGCCCTCGCCGACGCCGCCCGGGCGGCCGGGGCCGAGCTGGTGACCGGGCGCGCGGTCACCGCGATCGAGACCGACGGTGTGCGCGCCGAGATCCGGTACGAGGGCGGCGCGGTGGGCACGCGCCAGGTGCTGATCAATGCCGCCCCGCACGAGCTGGCCCGGCTGCTGGGTACGACCGCGTCGACGAAACCCGAAGGGGCGCAGCTGAAGGTGAACATGCTGCTGCGCCGCCTGCCCCGGCTGCGCGATGATCTCGATCCGCGCGAGGCCTTCGCCGGTACCTTCCATATCGCCGAGGGCTACGCCGGACTCGAGCGGGCCTATCGCGAGGCCGCGGCCGGGCCGCCGCCGAGCGCACCGCCGTCGGAGATCTACTGCCACACGCTCACCGATCCCTCGATCCTGTCCCCCGAACTCGCCGCGCAGGGCATGCACACCCTCACACTTTTCGGCCTGCACACTCCCGCACGGCTTTTCGCTGGCGACCCGGACACGATGCGCGACCAACTCGTGGAATCGACGCTGGCCCAACTGGATTCGGTGCTGGCCGAGCCGATCCGCGACTGCCTGGCGACGACACCCGACGGCCGCCCCTGCCTCGAGGCGAAGTCGCCGATCGATCTGGAGAACGAACTCGGCCTGCCCGGCGGCCATATCTTCCATCGCGATCTGGCCTTTCCGTTCCGCACCGACGACGATCCGGCCCCGGCCGCCCGCTGGGGCGTGCGGACCGAATACGCGAACGTCTTCCTGTGCGGTGCGGGTGCGGTGCGCGGCGGCGGCGTCAGCGGGATCGCCGGGCACAACGCCGCGATGGCCGTGCTCGAAACGCGCTGAGGTTCAGCCCACGACAGGCAGGCCCGATCCCGGTTCGGACAGCCACAGCAGCCACAGCGGGACGATCAGCGCGGCGAATTCCTCATAGCCCGCAGCGCCGGGATGGTAGCCGTCGCCCGCGGACATCTCGCGCATCCAGATCTCGCTGTGCCGCAGGGGCTGATGTATCCGGACGTACGGAATATCTTCGGCCTCACAGATTTCGGTGAAATGCGCATCCAGTTTCTCGATGCGGCCGTTCTGTTCGTCGTCGATGACGGGCGGCGGTGCCACCACCATCGTCTCCCAGCGCCGGGCCTTGGCGCGGCGCAGGATCGCGGTCAGATCCGCGAGGGACCGTTCGGTGGGCACGCGCACCTTGCCCTCGTCGAGGAGGGTGTCGTTGATGCCGAAGGAGAAGACCACGCGCGCATCGATGCCCTCGGGCAGCCGCTGTTCGCATTCGGACTCCCAGCGCGCCGCGATATCGGCCGAGGTCTGTGCCCGTACGCCGAGGTTGTAGTAGGTCACCGGGCGTCCGGCCCCGATCGCCCGCGCGGCCAGCCGCCCGGGCCAGCCCAGGCATTGGCGATCACCAAGCCCCGCCACCAGCGAATCACCAACGAAACAGATACGGACATCTCGGCTCACCGTGTGATGGTTGCACGCGCGATGCGGCTTTCAGGGCGAAATCGTCGCTACCGGTCGGTTACCCCTGACCCCATAAGATCTTCCCTGGTTGATCAAGGGAGGGAGGCGACATGAAGATCGAGGAGCTGAACGCGCTTACCACCCGCCGGGCACGCCCGCGACGGCGTGTTGCCGTCGAGGCGTTCGTGGCCCTGCTGCATACTCACACCCGAGCCGACCCCGGGACCGACGCCGCTCCCTCGATCCGAAAGTTCCGATACGACATGCGAGTCGACGGGCGGGAGATCCCCGTCTCCGGCAGCCTGCTGCAGCCGCGGATCCGGCGCACCAGCGATATTCTGCGCGTGGTGCTGTCGGCCCTGTTGGTGGCGCTGGTCGTCGCGGGCTCGCTGATCACCCGGCCGCGGTGGGAGGCGTTGGAGCGCTCGGTCTCCGACATTCTGGGGATTCTCACTCCCGAGCAGTCCAATATCGTCTATCTGCTCTACAGCGTCGCGATCTGCGCGCTGCCGTTCGCGATCCTGGTCCGGCTGATCTTCCGCTGGCAGTGGAAGCTGCTGGCGGGCTATCTGACGGCCGGACTGCTCGCGGTGCTGGCCCTGTCGATCACCGGCACCGGCATCTCCGCGCCGCAATGGCATCTGGCGGTGCCCAGACAGCTCGACACCTTCCTCTCGCAATTCCTCGATGATCCGCGCTGGATCGCCATGCTGGCCGCGGTGCTCACGGTCGCGAGTCCCTGGCTGCCCGCCTCCTGGCGACGCTGGTGGTGGGCGCTGCTGGGCGCGTTCGTCCCGCTGCATCTGTTCGTGAGTCTGGTGGTGCCCTCGCGGGCGATGTTCGGGCTGGCCGTCGGGTGGTTCGTGGGTGCGGTGATCGCACTGCTGGTCGGCACGCCCGCGCTGGAGGTGCCGCTGGACGCCGCGGTGCGGGTGCTGGCCGGGCGCGGCTATACGGTCACCGGTTTCACGGTGATCCGCCCGGCCGGGCCGGGTCCGCTGCTGCTGTCGGCCGAGACCGGTCCGCATCACCGGCTGGTGGTGGAGATGTACGGGCAGAACCAGCGCAGCTGGGGCATGCTGCGACAGCTGCGGCGCTGGTTGACCTTCCGCAGCAGCGAGCGCCCCGCGGCCTTCGCCTCGATGCGCCGTGCGGTGGAACATCGCGCGCTGATGGGTATCGCCATCGGCGATCTCGGCCTGGCCAGCAACAAGCCACTCACCGTCGCGGCGCTCGATCGCGGCTGGACGCTCTACGCGCATACCGCGCTGCGCGGATCGCCGCTGGCGGCCACCGATAACGCGATCGTGCTGGCCAATGTCTGGCGGGCGCTGCAGAACATGCATCGATCGCAGATCTCACACGGTGATCTGCGCGCCGAGGAGATCCGCATCGTCGACGGCCGCGTCCTGTTCGGCGGGTTCATGTGGGCCGAATTCGGCGCCTTCGAATCGCGTTTCTCCGCCGATGCCGCGCAGCTGCTGCTGACGACCGGCGCACTGTTCGGCGCGGATACCGCGGTGCGCGTCGCGATCCAGATGCTCGGCGAACAGGCCGTGGTCGACGCCTCTCGGCGACTGACGAAATCGGCCATATCCGCCCCGGTGCGCAAATCCGTCCCCGAGGCCGGGGCGCTGATGAAGGCGATGCGCGAGGAGGTCGTGCATCAGACCGACGCCGACCGCATCGAATCGGCACGCATCACCCGCTTCTCGCGCAATCAGATCGTTCAGCTGGTGCTGCTGATCGGCCTGGTCTACGTGGCCTACCCCTACATCAGCCAGGTGCCGACCTTCATCACCGAACTGCGCAGCGCCAACTGGTGGTGGGGTCTGCTCGGGCTGGCGGTGTCGGCTGGCACCTATCTCGGCGCGGCCATGGCGCTGTGGGGCTGCACCTCGGAATCGGTGAACTTCCCCCGGCTGCTGCTGGCCCAGGTGGCCAACACCTTCGCCGCCACCACCACACCCGCCGGCGTCGGCGGCCTGGCGCTGAATGTGCGCTTCCTGCAACGCAATGGGCTGGGCGCGGTCCGGGCCACCGCGGCGGTCGCGCTGCAGCAGGCGGTGCAGGTGATCACGCATGTGGTCCTGCTGGTGTTCTTCAGCGTCGCGGCCGGGGTATCGGCGAATCTGGCGCATATCGTGCCGAGCGCGACCGTGCTGTATCTGGCGGCGGGCGCGCTGCTCGGCGTGGTGGGCGCGGCCATGTTCATCCCGACGGTGCGGCGCTGGCTGCGCACCGAGGTGCGGCCGCAGCTGGCCGAGGTCGTGCAC
Organism: Nocardia sp. NPDC051570; assembly: GCF_044454005.1. Taxonomy (NCBI): domain Bacteria; kingdom Bacillati; phylum Actinomycetota; class Actinomycetes; order Mycobacteriales; family Nocardiaceae; genus Nocardia; species Nocardia sp. NPDC051570. Next base: position 199,929 of record NZ_JBITDI010000005.1, read on the forward strand.
GAGCTGCGCGATCTGTCCCGCAGCCCGAGCCGGCTGGCGATGATCGTGGGCGGTTGCGCCGCGATCACTCTCGGCGCCGCCGGGGCGCTGTGGGCGAGTATCGAGGCGTTCGGCGGCAGCACGACATTCGTGACCGTCACCGTGGTGACCATGATCGGCGGCACGCTGGCCTCGGCGGCGCCGACACCCGGCGGTGTCGGCGCGGTGGAGGCGGCGCTCATCGGTGGGCTGGCCGCCTTCGGCGTGCCCGCGGGCATCGGCGTGCCCGCGGTGCTGCTCTACCGCGTGCTGACCTGCTGGCTGCCCGTGTTCTGCGGCTGGTTCATCATGCGCTGGCTCACGAGTAAGGAAATGATCTAGGCGGGCCGCACCGCCCCCGGTTCGGGCAGCACCTGCTCCGCGGAAAGGCTGCCCGCGGTGGTCAATTCGAGATTCGCCAGCGAGGCGATATGTGCCTCGACGGTCGCGGCCGTCATGCAGTCGGCGACCGGATGTACGACGAAGCCGAGGTCGGTGGCGTGCCGGGCGGTCTGCTCGACGGTGAGATTCGTTGCCACGCCGGTGATCAGCAGTGTGGTCACCCCGCGCGCGAACAGCCAGTCCGCCAGCGCGTTCCCCGCCAGGCCGGACAGCTTCTGATTGTCGAACACCGAGCCGACGGTGATCTGATCGCGCATCTCCGGAACGATCTGCGCGCCGGGCGAATCCGGCCGGAACTCGGTCTGCGCCGCCGCCACCGATCGCATGAATCCGGTATTGCGCACCAGATCGCCCTCACCGATCGGAACGGTGAAGCGGGTGAACAGCACCGGAATCCCCGCCGCCAGCGCGGCATCCTGGAAGGTCCGCGCCCGCTCGATCACCCCGCCGGCGGCGACGGGTCCGGCGAGCATGGGCCCGAAGAACCCCTCCGGCTTGACGACATTGATCTGCCAGTGCAACGCGAGGACGGCGGTTCGGGAGCGATCGAGGAACATGACTCCATACTGCCCCATGCGCCGGGCCCACTCAGCTCGAATAGTCCTTGCGCAGTTGAACTTTCAATACCTTGCCGCTGGCGTTGCGGGGCAGTTCCGCGACGATCACCAGCTCCTTCGGATGCTTGTAGCGGGCCAGGTTCTCGTTCAGATACGGTTCGAGCGCCGCGAGGGTCAGCCCGGCGTCCGGATCGACCAGCGCGACGACCGCCACCGGCACCTCGCCCCACTTCTCGTGCGCGCGCCCGACGACCGCGGCCTCGTGGATCTCGGGATGGCCGTACAGCACGTTCTCCACCTCGGCGCAGTAGATGTTCTCACCGCCCGAGATGATCATGTCCTTCTTACGGTCGACCACCCAGACGAAACCCTCCTCGTCCCGGCGCACCAGATCACCGGAGTGGAACCAGCCGCCCGCGAACGCCTCCGCCGTGGCCTCGGGCTTATTCCAGTAGCCCTGCATGAGAGTCGGTCCGCGATAGACGATCTCGCCGACCTCGCCGGGCGCCACATCGTTCATCTCGTCGTCGACGATGCGCGTCTGGATGGTCGGGATGGGCCTGCCGACCGAACCGAGTTTGCGCAGGGCATCGGGACCGTCGAGGACACAGGTGATCGGCGACATCTCGGTCTGACCGAAGACGGCCACGTTCTGGGCCTCGGGGAAGCAGTCGGCCATCGCCCGCAGGACGGTATCCGAGGCGGGCGCCGCACCCCAGCTGAGCACGCGCAGCGCCAGGCGGCGCCGCTTGACGGTCGGCTCCGCACAGATCAACTGCCACTGCGCGGGCACGCAGAACACCGAGGTGGCCTGTTCCGCCTCGACGGCGTCGAGGAATTCGGTGGGATCGAACGCGCCGAGCGGATGCAGCACGGTCGTCGCGCCGAGCAGGAAATGCGGTGCGAGACTGCCCAATCCGGCGATATGGAACAGCGGCGAGGTGCACAGGCCGATCGCATCGGGTGTCAGATTCAGGGCGCGGATACAGGTGAGGGCCTGGGCGTTCATATTGCCGTGCGAGAGCACCGCGCCCTTCGGGCTGCCGGTGGTGCCCGAGGTGTACATGATCAGGCAGGGCGTGTCCTCCGGAATATCGCACGGCATATGGGATTCGCCGTCCTCGGCCAGCAGATCGTCGTAGCCGAGCACACCCTCCTCGCTCGGCCCGCCGATCACGACGCAGAACTCGAGCGCCGGGGACTGCGCGCGCACGCCCGCCGCCAGGGGGCGTAGCGCCGTATCGGTCACGATCGCCCGGGCGCCGGAGTCGGCGGCGAGATAGGCCACCTCGGGCGGGGTCAGGCGGAAGTTCACCGGCACCGCGATCGCGCCGAGCGCGTTGATGCCGAAGACCGCCTCCAGATACTCCGGATGGTTCAGCGCGAGGATGAGCACCCGATCGCCGAATCCGATCCCGCGCCGGGCGAGCGCATCGGCGAAGCGCAGCGAGCGCTCGTGCAGCTGCCGCCAGGTGGTGTCGCGCCCGCGGAACCGCAGGGCGACGGCCTCGGGACGCATCAGCGCATGCGTGGCCAGCTGGTTGTTCCAGTGGTTACGCCGCGACCGGATCGGCTCGCCGAGCACCTGGGTCATCTGAACTCCTCTCGAACGCCGGTGAGAATACCAACTAACTTTTCATCGTGACAAGGGTTACAGAGAAGATTGGGGCAAGTTCTTCTCATTTGATCATTCCCCAGTTCACGAGCGCTAACGGAGGCGTAGGAGATCGGCTATCAGTCTGGCTGATTTCCGCCAGACTTGAAGCAATCAGCAAACTGTGACTTACATCCAGGTTGTCCGCGTCACAGCCGCCATGCCACTATCGAGACATCCGGGCGCAGGCGCGTCCGCGCAGGCAGGAGGACAACACAGATGTTGCGGACCAGGTTCACCGAGATGTTCGGGGTCGAGCATCCGATCGTGCAGGGCGGCATGATGTGGGTCGGCCGGGCCGAGCTTGTCGCGGCCGTGGCCAATGCCGGCGGCCTCGGCTTCATCACCGCCCTGACCCAGCCCACGCCCGAGGATCTGCGCCGCGAGATCGAGCGCACCCGGGAGCTGACCGATAAGCCCTTCGGCGTGAACGTCACCATCCTGCCGTCGATCAACCCGCCGCCGTACGAGGAGTACATGCGGGCGATCATCGAATCCGGCGTCAAGATCGTCGAGACCGCGGGCAGCAATCCGGAGCCCTTCCTGCCGTACTACAAGGAGGCCGGAATCAAGGTGCTGCACAAGTGCACCAGCGTCCGGCACGCGCTCAAGGCGCAGAAGATCGGCGTCGACGGCGTGAGCATCGACGGTTTCGAATGCGCCGGACATCCGGGCGAGGACGATGTGCCCGGCCTGATCCTGATTCCGGCCGCCGCCAAGGCGCTCGAGATTCCGATCATCGCCTCCGGCGGCATCGCCGATGCGCGCGGCCTGGTCGCGGCGCTGGCGCTGGGCGCGGACGGGGTGAATATGGGCACCCGCTTCATGTGCACCCAGGAGTCGGCGATCCACCAGAACGTCAAGGAGCAGATCGTCGCGCATACCGAGCGCAACACTCAGCTCATCTTCCGCACCCTGCACAACACCGCGCGGGTCGCCGACAACGAGATCAGCCGCAAGGTCGTCGAGATCGAAAAGGCCGGCGGCGCGACCTTCGACGATGTGCGCGATCTGGTCGCGGGCGCGCGCGGGCGGCGGGTCTTCGAGGAGGGTGATCTGAATGCGGGCATCTGGAGCGCCGGACAGGTGCAGGGCCTGATCGATGACATCCCGACCTGCGCGGAGCTGATCTCGCGGATGGTCTCCGAGGCCGAGGCGCTGATCAACGACCGGCTGGCGTCCTTCGTCGCCTGAGTGCACGGAAATCGCTGGACAGGGCCGATATAACTGGCCCTGTGAGCGAATCCCTTTTCTGCGGCACCGAATTGGCCGCGCGCATCGAGCGCGCCGCGGTGGAGCTGACCATCGCGGGCACCGAGGCCGGGCGACGCCGTCGCCCCGAGGCTGCCGGATTCGTTCGGCTCATCGGGGGCGGCGCGGCCTGCTTCACCGAGCCCGGCTCGCCCCTGAACAAGGTGGCGGGCCTGGGCTTCGGTGAGCTGCCGTCGGCCGCGGAGCTGGACGAACTCGAAACCGCCTATGCCGCAACGGGAACACCGACGCAGGTCGAGCTGGCTCAGCTCGGCGATCCGGCGCTGGCCATCGCGCTCACCGAGCGGGGCTATCGGCTGACCTCGTTCGAGAACGTGCTGGGCCGGGTCATCGAACCGGGATTCGCCGGACAGGTCCCGGCCGCCCTCGAGATCGAGCGCAGCGGCGACGACGAACTCGACAGCTGGGTGGACGTCATGGTCGAGGGCTTCGCCCATCCAGACGAGCAGGGCGTTGCCTCGCAAGAGGAATTCCCGCGCGATGTGCTGGCCGCCGTCACGCGCGATATGGCCGCGGTATCGGGCGTGCGCCGCTATCTGGCGCGCCGCGACGGCGTACCGGCGGGCGCGGCGAGTATGCGATGCGGCGACGGCATAGCCCAGTTCAACGGCGCCGCAACCGCTCCCGCGCACCGCCGCCACGGCGTGCAGACCGCGCTGCTGTCGGCCCGGCTCGCCGATGCGGCACGGGCGAATTGCGATCTGGCCGTGATCGTGACGATGCCCGGCTCCAAATCCCAGCAGAACTCCCAGCGCAGCGGCTTCCAGTTGCTCTACGCCCGGGCCATGCTGATCAAATCATGACCACGATTCCGCCGAATACCGCACAGGTGGCCACAATTCGCGCGGCGCCGAAGCTTTCCTTGAACCAGATCGTGCCGATCAGCGCGCCGACGATGATGCTCGTCTCGCGCAGGGCCGCGACATCGGCGAGCGCGCCGCGGGTCTGAGCCCACAGCACCAGCCCGTAGGCGAGCACGCTCATCGCCCCGCCGAGCAGCCCGATATGCCAGACCGGACGGATCTTCGTCCACAGCTCGCGCCCGCGCAGTGCGGTGGCGACGATCGGAATGGCGATCTGCTCGAGCAGCATCAACCAGGCGATGTAGCCGAGCGTGCTCTCGGCCCGGCGCACGCCCAGCCCGTCGACGGTCGTATACGCGGCGATCATGAGCCCGGTACCGACCGCGGCCAGGATCGCCGCGGGTTTCAGGCTCGCGCGGCGACGGCCGCGAAATCGTGGCTCGCGATGATCTCGATACCGTCCGGAAGGGCGTGCAGCCGCTGGATGGTTTCGAAGGCGAGGTCGCGGTCGGCGTCGAAGAGCCGACCCGGCATCGGGGCCTTCTCGCGAATGAGCTCGACCTGCAAGGTGTTCCAGATCGCATCACCGGCCAGCAGCACGCGGGTGCCGTCGTCGACGGCGAGCAGCACGCCGATACTGCCCGGCGTATGCCCGGCGAGGTCGACCAGGACCACCGCGCCGTCACCGAAGACGTCGTGGCTGCGGGGGAAGGTGAGCACCGGCGGGCCGTCGAGTTCCAGATGGCCGACCGCGCGCTCGCGCAGTGGGGCGCGCACGACGCCGTACGGGGCGTACGCTCCGGTCATCGCCCACTCGTATTCGATTGCCGGAACCCGCAATTCGAGCGAATCCGGCAACTCCAGCAGACCGGACACGTGATCCCAATGCAGATGAGTCGCCAGCGCGAAGTCGATATCCGCACCGGTCAGATCCCGCGCCGCCAGCGCGTCGGCCATCCCCAGCACCGGTTTGTCCGGCGAGACCAGCATCCGCACCGGCAGCGACATACCCGGCAGCAGCACCCGATCGTGCACGCCCGCGCACAGCGCCGGATCGACGAGGATCCGGGCCCGCGGATGTTCGACCAGGAACGCGCCCATGGCCATCGGCAGCTCACGCAGGCTGCGGACGCCCTCGGCGACGATCGTGGCCGGCGCGGACATCCGGCCCTGCAGCAGCGCGGTCAGCCGGACCGTGGTGCGCGCCTGTGGAATCGAGGCGACCGTCAGATCCGCCAGAAACGCCCGATCCGGCTGCCGCGGGCGCAGCAGTTTTCCGGGTGTCGCGGCGAGCGCGGCACAGCAGCGGGCGAGGGTGATCAGCGTGCCGGGTCGTCCATCGGTCACGTCTGTCCGTTTCGATGACACAGCGCAACCGTAAGGCATCCGATGCCGCATCGAAAGCACTTCTCCGCGAGGCCAGTTCTCGGCATAATCGCTGGGGGTTACCCGACTGTCGGCGCATGTCGCCGGAGGCAGGGAGGGAGAACGCAGCGATGACCGACCCCGCGCCTGCACCGCAGCCGGTATCGATCATCGGTATCGGCTGTCGTATGCCGGGCGCGGCGGGGGCGCGGCGGCTGTGGGAGCTGCTGCTCGACGGCACTGCGGCGGATCGGGTCGAGCCCGTCTTCGACCACGACTGGTTCGGCATCGATGCCGCTGCGGCCGCCGCCATGGATCCGCGCGAGCGGCTGAGCCTGACCGTGGCGATCGAGGCCCTCGACGATGCCGGAATCGGTTATCGCGCGCGGGGTTCACCGGCGGCGGTACTGGTGGGGGCGAGCGGATCGAACATGATCGCCAATCGGGTATCGCAGGTATTGGATCTGCGCGGCCCGAGTCTTGTGCTGGACAGCGCCGGCTCCTCGGGGCTGGCCGCGGTCGATCTGGCCGTGCGCCTACTGGCCGACGGCACGGCGCCGTGGGCGATCGTCGGCGGCGTGGACGCGGGGGGCGGTGCGTGCACGGTCCTGATCCTGCAACGCACCGCGGACGCGCGGCGCGAAGGGAACCGAGTGTATGCCGAAATCCTCGGCACCGCAGTGGGTTCGGATGGCCGGTCGGGGCGCGACGGGTCGGCGCGGCAGCGGGTGATCCGGACGGCGTGGGAGCGCGCCGGTCTCGATCCGCGCGCGAGCGGCTACTTCGAATGTCACGGCGGTGCGGCCTCTTCCGACGAGGCGGTGGAGATCGATGCCCTGGCCGCGGTGCTACAGGACGGTGGCGAACCCTCGGCCAAGATCTGGATCGGATCGGTGACGGCCGAGCTCGGTCCGCTCGAGGCGGCGGCGGGTGTCACCGGACTGGCCAAGGCGGCGTTATGTATCGATCGGGGAATCATCGTCGGTGCCACGGCCTTTCGGCAGCGCAGCGAATCGTTGCGGCTCGACGAGCGGGGGCTGCGGGTGCCGACCGAGCCGATCGGCTGGCAGGAGGTCGCGGCGGTGGGACGGGTGGCCGGGGTCGGATCGGTCGGGACCGGTGGCACGACGGCGCATGCCGTGCTGCGCGGCGTGGCCGAGACGCCGGGCCGTGGGGCCGATCCGCCGGTGGTGATTCCGCTCAGCGGTGCTGACGAGGGGAGGCTGCGCGAACTCGCCGGGCGTTGGGCCGACGAGCTGCTGGCCACCCATCCCGCGCTGCCCGAATTCGCCTCGGCGGCAGGACGTTTACTGCCCGAATCGGTGCGGGCGGCGGTGATCGCGGGGAATCATGCCGTGGCGGCCGCGCGGTTGCGCACGCTCGCGCGGGGCCACGATGGTCGCCACGTCGTGCTCGGACCCGATTCCGTGCGCCGCGACGGCGGGGTGCTGCTGCTGTTCCCCGGGCGCGGGGGCGAGCATGCGCGGATGGGACGGGCACTGGGGGCGCGGTATCCGGTCTTCGCCCGGGCGGTCACCGAGGCCGCCGACGCGGTGGTGCGGGCCGGGGGCGCGCGGGTGTGGACGCCGCGGCACGGATTCGAGCCCGGGACGCAGGCGATGTTCGTTTTCCAGATCGCGTTGGCGGAGTTGGTGCGGTCCTGGGGGATTCGGCCGAATGCGGTGGCCGGATACGGGCCGGGGGAGATCGTCGCGGCAGTGGTGAGTGGGGCGGTCTCCTTGCTCGACGGGGCGCGGCTGGCGGTGGCGCATGGTGCGCTCGACCGGGCGCGCGCCGTGCTGCTGGAGACCACGCCGGACGAGGCGGGACGACTGCTGGAGCCGATGCGGGGGGAGGTCGCCGTCGCGGCCGTGCACGGGCCGGATGCGGTGGTGGTCTCGGGACCGCCGCGACGGCTGGAGTCGGTGCTGCGCCGGGCGCGTCGGCGCGGGGTGCCCGCGCGGGCCGTATCCGATGATCTCGGGCTCGTGATGGCGGTGGATCGGGCGGAGTTCGCCGCGCGGCTCGCGGGGGTCGGCGCGGACGAGCCGGGCGTGCCGGTCTATTCGACGACCCGTCGCGGTGCGGTGATCACCGAGGCGCTCATGGGGGCCGATTACTGGGCCGAGAATGCCTGTGGCCCGGTGCATTTGGCCGCCGCACTGGAGGCGGCTGCGGCCGATGGCCTGACGACGGTGCTCGAGATCGCGCCGGATCCGGTGCTGACCCCGATCGTGCGCGAGTATCCCGACTTCCAGGATTCGACTCATCCGATGGCCGGGCGCGAGGACGAGGTGGCGGCATATCTCGGCGGCATCGCGCGGCTGTATCTCGAGGGGCGGGAGGTGGATTGGTCGGCGCAGGGGTTGTTCACGGGTCAGATGTGCGAAAGGCGTTGGCGGGCTGATGCTTTCGCCCCGCCGGTTACCGCTCCGCTCGCCAACGACGAACCCGAGGCAACGCTCGACGGTTCGGTGGTATCTGCGAGTGATGTCGAAACATATCACGCCGCAACGGGTTACGACCCCACGGTGGCCACGGCCTTGGAATGGGCGGCGTCGGTGCTGCGCACCGAAAGCTGGATCCGGATCACGCCGCCCGCGGGCGCGTCGGTGCGACTGGACCGCGCACTGGTCATCGGCGAATCGCCCCTGGCGGTCGGGCTGGCGCGGGCGCTGGATCGCCGGTTGCCGACCCGGCGCGTGGCGCGCGAACTCACCGCGGCGCTCGCGCGGCTGCGGGAGCCGACCGCCGCCATCGTGGTGTGGTCGGGCCGGGATTGCGACGATGCGCCGACGGCGGTGGCGCGGGCGTTCGAACTGCTACGGCTACTGCGGAACTGCCCCGCCGTCGCGGCCGTGACCGTGGTGCTGCGCGACCATGCCGACCGCACGCAGAACGGTGTGGCCGGGGTGGTCCGCGCACTGCGATCGGATGCGACGCCGCCGGTTCGGCTGCTGTGGGCGCCGGGCGGCGATACCCGTTCGGTCGCCGCGGCTGTGCTGGATTACGGTGTGGCCGAGGAGCTTTCGCTCGACGGTCCGATGGTCACGGCGCGCCGATTCCGGTCCGTGCCGACCGCCGCGCGGCACCGGGAGATCTCCTCCGAGGGCGCCTATGTGGTGACCGGTGGTCTCGGCGTGCTCGGGGCGGTCGCGGTGCGCTGGCTGCTCCATGCGGGCGCGCGCGATGTGGTGGTGCTGACCCGCACCCCCCGCCCGCTGCCGCCGCTACTGGATGGCCTGGACGATCGAATCGTGGTGGCGCGCTGCGATATCACCGATCGCGCCGATCTCGCGAGCGCGCTCGACGATATCCGGGAATGCGGTTCGATCATCCGCGGACTGGTACACGCCGCCGGTGTCGGGGCACCCGCCGGCGCCGACCCACCCTCGGCCCGGCTACTCACGCACCTGTTCGCCCCCACGGTGCGAGCCGCCATCGACCTGCTCGACCTCACCGCCACCGATCCGATCGATTTCACCCTGCTGTTCTCCACCGTCACCGGCATCCCCGGCGACCCCACCGCCCCCGCCCGAGCCACCATCGCCGCAACCCTCGACACCATCGCCCGCACCCGCGACGACCACCGAACGACGAATATCGCCTGGGGCAACTGGGAATCCACCCACCACCTCCGCCGTACCGGCATCACCCCACTCGACCCGGCCCGAGCCACCGCCCTACTCACCCAGATCCTCACCCACCGCGAACCCACCCTCCTGGCCTTGGACAACGGCTGACCCCCGCCTCGCTGCGCTCGGCGGGGGACATAGGTGGGTGGCGCCCGACGAGAACATCAGTGGGTCGCGCTCGACGAGAACATCGGTCGGTCACGCCCGACGAAAACATCGGTAGGCCACGCCCGACGAAAACATCGGTAGGCCACGCCCGACGAAAACATCGGTAGGCCACGCCCGACGAAAACATGCGTAAGGCGCTGGACCAATGAATGGCGCGCCGGACGTGTGATCTGCCGATTCGATTCCCTGTGCGGCTGTGGACGTCCGGGGCCATTCCGTTGCCTGCCCGGTTACCTCGCCATCGGGTGGATCTCGGGCACTCGGCGAGGTCGCTGGTTGTGCTCAGCTGGTCGCATTCCGCGTGTCTGCGTGTGGTGTCGAGGTGGGGGGCCGATGATTGCTGGATGACGAGGTGCTGGCTGCGGGGCGGGGCGGGGCCGGGAAGTTCTGTGGCGGGGAGGTAGGGCGGATGGACTTCTCCATGCTGGCGCTGGTTTTCGTGCTGGGGTTGGCCGGGCCGTTGCTGTCGTGGCGGGCGGCTTGGCATGTGCCGGTGGTGCTGGGGGAGTTGGTCGCGGGGATTGTGTTCGGGCGCACCGGGTTCGGGGTGCTGCATCCGGAGGATCCGATGTTCGCGTTTCTGTCGGATATGGGGTTCGCGCTGGTCATGTTCGTGGCGGGGACGCATGTGCCGGTGCGGGATCCGGCGGTGCGGGCGGCGTTGGGCAGCGGTGCGGTGCGGGCGGTGGCGGTCGGGGTGTTCGCGGCCGCGGCGGGATTCACCGTCGCCGACTGGTTCGGGACCGGACATGGGGCGATGTATTCGGTGCTGATCGCCTCGTCCTCGGCCGCGCTGGTATTGCCGATCATCGATTCCTCTCGGCTGCAGGGTAAGTCGGTGCTGGCGCTGACCGCGCAGGTGGCCGTCGCCGACACCGCCTGCGTCGTCGCGCTGCCGCTGGTCATCGATACCGGTGCGGCAGGGCAGGCCGCCCTGGGTGCGCTGGCGGTCGCGGTGACCGCGGTGGCGCTGTTCTTCCTGCTGCGCTATCTGGAGCGATCCGGCCTGCGCAAGCGCGCCCACGAGGAATCCGAGCGCCGCGAGTTCGCCCTCGAACTGCGCGTCAGCCTCGCCATCCTGTTCGGGATCGCGGCACTGGCCACCCGTACCCATGTCTCGATCATGTTGGCGGGCTTCGCCACCGGGCTCGCGGTGGCCGGGGTCGGCGAGCCGCGCCGGGTCGCGCGTCAGTTGTTCGGGATCACCGAGGGATTCCTCGGCCCGCTGTTCTTCGTCTGGCTGGGCGCGCGACTGAACCTGCGCGATTTCGGCGCACACCCACGGCTGATCGCACTCGGCGTGACGCTGGGGCTGGCGGCGGTGCTGGCGCATGCCCTGATGCGCCTGCTGGGCCAGCCGATCAGCCTGGCCACCCTGGCGGCCGCGCAGATCGGGGTTCCGGTGGCCGCGGTGACGGTCGGGACCCAGTTGGGTGTGCTGGTGCCGGGCGAGGCGTCGGCGCTGATGCTCGGGGCACTGGTGACCATCGTCGCGGCGGCCATCGGGGCGGGCGTCGCCGCGCGGCGGATGTCGGGCGGTCCCGAGACCAACGGTTCGGCCGGGCGGGCGCCCGAGTAGCCGATCCGTTTCGCTCCGTTCATGTTCGGTGGGGCCGGTGCCGAGAAGCGCCGCTGATCCCCTCCACCTGCGGCGCTTCTCATACCGGCTCAGGCCCGGACCTACGCGCTGACGCGCATGTCCCCCCGACCTGCCGAGACGTCCCTTATCGTCATCGCAGTCGCGGCGCGCAGCCACGACGAACCGTTGTCCGGACGGCAAAGCAGCAGTTCAGAAGGCATCTACGGGAATTCCGGTCCGGAGAAACGGGACAATAGACCCAGTCGCGCTGTCGTGTCGGTGCGCGTTCGTAGGATGGGTTGTCATGGAGAGGGCGCCCGTGCGGCATGGCGACGAATCGGATTCGCCACGAAGAGTTTTCGCCGACCGGCTGGGCGAGCTGTTCGAGGCGGCCGGGAAGCCGACTCTGGATCAGGTGGCCCGGGCGACCACGCAACGGCTGCGGCCCGCGCGCGGTCCCAGCGGGAAACAGAACGTGACGGCACAGCGAATCAGTGATTGGCGATCCGGCCGAACCCTGCCGCATACATTCGAATCGGTGGCACCGGTGCTGGTCACACTGGTCACCTTGACCAAAGCTCAGCAGGGCCGCATTCGCGCGGATCTGATCGATCAACGAGCGTGGGAACGGTTGTGGAGCTCGGCGGTAGGCGAAACCCCCGGCGGCCCACCGCGACCGGTGGCGACCAGAGCGCTACCGCGCGACGTGACCACCCTGGTAGGTCGCGAGGACCAACTGCGCCGCATCGCGCAGGCAGCGGAATCGGAACGGGTGGTATCGATCCACGCGATCGACGGCATGCCCGGAGTCGGCAAGACCGCGTTGGCAATTCGCGCCGCCCACGAATTGGCAGATCGGTTTCCCGACGGGCAGTACTTCGTCGAACTCCACGCCCACACTCCCGGCCAACCAATCGCGGACCCATCGGAGGTACTGGCCGGGCTGCTGACCGATCTCGGCATCGACCCACGCAGCCTGCCCGACACCCTGGAAACCCGCCGGAATCTGTGGCGAGATCGACTCGCGGACAAGCGAATTCTGCTGGTGCTCGACGACGCCCACGGCCCCGCCCAGATCGAACCGCTCCTGCCCGGAGGTGGCGGCAGCGTGACGATCGTGACCAGTCGCCGCCGTCTGGTAGCCCTCGACGGGGCAAGCCCCTTGGCACTCGAGGTGCTCGATCCCGACTCCGCCGTGCGGCTGTTCGCCTCCCTCGCGCATCGCAGTATCACCGGCGACACCGCTCAGGCAGCGACGGATCTGGCAGCGGCCGAGCGCATTGTCGAACTGTGCGGGTACCTGCCATTGGCGATCGTGCTACTCGCCGGGCGACTTGCCCACCACAGTGCCTGGAGCATCGCCGATCTCGCCGAGATGTTCACCGCCACAACCGACCGGCTGGCCGAACTCGAAACCTCGGATCGGGCGGTGCGGGCGGCGTTCGAGCTGTCCTATCGGGATCTTCCGATAGAGGAGCGAGTCGTATTCGGGCTGTTGGGTTTACATCCGGGCACCGAATTCGACATGTGGGCGGTGGCTGCGCTGGGTGATATCCCGCTCGGCACTGCGCGGCGGCACTTGGAGGCCTTGTACACCGACCATCTGATCGAAGAGACCAGCCCGGGTCGCTACCGGCTGCACGACCTACTGCGCGAATTCGCTCGTGCCCTCGCGGCGACCGCCCCGGCCGCCGACAACACCGCGGCAATGGATCGCCTGCTGCGCTACTACCGTCACACCGCTGCCCGCGCGGATCGGTGGCTGTCCCGGCAGACCCGGCCCGCCACACTCATCGAGGAGAACGGAGGTGTTGCGGTACGGCAGTTCGGCGACCAGATCCGGGCGTTGGTCTGGATGCGCGCCGAGCGGACCAACCTGCTGGCTTGCCTCGAGCACACCGCCGACCATGATCCCGCGCGAATGATCGCGTTGACCGCGACGATGGCCGGACTACTGGATCGAGACGGGCCGTGGCCACTGGCCACGCGACTGCACCGCCGCGCAGCCGATGCCGCCGGCCGCCTCGGCGACCACCTCAAGCAAGCCAACGCCCTCGTCAACCTCGGTATCGCACAAGGGCTTGCCGGAAACCACCAGCAGGCCGCTGGCCTGCAGCAGCAGGCATTGGTCCTCTGCCGCAACCTCGGCGACCATCTCGGGGAGGCCTACGCACTCGCCAACCTCGGCGTCGTCAGCTGGCGCCTCGGAGATTACGAGCAGGCGGCCGACCTGCAACAGCAGGCATTGGTCCTCTTCCGCGACCTCGGCCACCACCTCGGGGAAGCCAACGCCCTCAACAACCTCGGCTTCGTGCGCCGCGTCGCCGGGGATCTAGGGCAGGCCGCAGAGCTACATCAGCAAGCCCTAGCCCTCTACCGCGACCTCGGCCACCGTCTCGGACAAGCCGCCGCCTCGAGCAACCTCGGTTACGCGCGCCGGGAAGCCGGGGACTATGAGCAGGCCGTAGAGCTGCATCAGCAGGCTCTGGATCTCTACCGCAGCCTCGGTGACCGCCGTGGGGAAGCCCAAACCCTCGGCGCAATCGGTCTCGCGTGCCGGGAAACCGGGGACTGCGAGCAAGCCGCTGGCGTGTTACAGCAGGCCTTGGCCCTGCAGCGAGACCTCGGCGACCGCCACGGAGAAGCTCAAGCCCTCACATCGCTGGGTTACGTGCACCGGGAAATCGGGGACCATGAGCAGGCCGCTGGCCTGTTTCAGCAGGCCTTGACCCTGAACCAGACCCTCGGCAACCGTCACGACCTGGCCGATACCCTTGGCAACTTCGGCATTCTGCATGAGAGAACCGGGGACCATCAGCGGGCCGCGGACTTGCATCAGCGGGCCCTGGACCTCTACCGCGACATCGGCAGCCGCCTCGGACAGGCCGAGGAACTCAACGGCGTCGGGCGGGTGTTGCTGGCCACCGGTGAACTGGTCGAGGCATTGGCAGCGTTCACCGACGCTCTCGGGGTAGCTCGTGAGATCGGAAGTCTTCTCGAACAGGCTCACGCTCTCGACGGCACCGCCCGCTGCCTCGCTGGCCTCGGTGATATCCCCACCGCCGTCACCGACCTGAGCACCGCGGTCGAGATCTACCAGCGCGTCGGCGTACCGGAGGCCGTGCCCGCCGCCGCATACCTCGCGACATTGAAGGAGGAGCGCACGGCCGAGGAAACCACAACGCCGTCGACCGAACCGGACCCGTAATCCGGTCAGAAGGCATCTACGAGAATTCCGGTCCGGAGAAACGGGAGAATCGGACCAGTCGCGCTGTCGTGTCGGCGCACGTTCGTAGGATGGGTTGTCATGGAGAGGGCGCCCGTGCGGCATGGCGACGAATCGGATTCGCCGCGAAGAGTTTTCGCCGACCGGCTGGGCGAGCTGTTCGAGGCGGCGGGGAAACCGACGTTGGATCAGGTAGTGCGCACGACCACACAGCGAATGCGAGCCGCGCACAGACCCGGCGAGAAACAGGCCGTGACGGCCCAGCGGATCAGCGATTGGCGATCCGGCCGCAACCTGCCCCATACGTTCGAGTCGGTGGTACCGGTGCTGGTCACGTTGTTCACGTTTGCCAAGGCTCAACCGGGGCGCGTTCGCGAGAATCTGATCGATCATCGTGCGTGGGAACGGTTGTGGACCTCCGCGATCGCTGAGACTCCGGCGGGGCCAGCACCGCCGCGGCCGGTGGCGACCAAGGCATTGCCCCGCGATGTGGACACGCTGGTGGGCCGTGAGGATCAGTTACGGCGCATTGTGCAGGCCGCAGAATCGGAGCGGGTGGTGTCGATTCACGCGATCGACGGCATGCCGGGCGTCGGCAAGACGGCCCTGGCGATCCGCGCCGCACACGAGTTGGCATCGCGGTTTCCCGACGGGCAGTACTTCGTGCACCTGCACGCCCACACCCCAGGGCAACCGGTCGCGGACCCGGCGGAAGTGCTGGCCGGATTGCTGACCGGCCTGGGCATCGACCCTCGCAGCCTGCCCGATACATTGGAAGGCCGCCGGGATCTGTGGCGAGATCGGCTCGCCGACAAGCGAGTACTGCTGTTACTCGACGACGCCCACAGCCCCGCCCAGATCGAACCTCTGCTACCCACCGGCAGCGGATGCGTGACGATGGTGACCAGTCGACGCCGCTTCATCGCCCTGGACGGCGCCGCGCCCCTGGCACTCGACGTGCTCGATCCCGACTCCGCCGCAGGCCTTTTCGCCACCCTGGCCCATCGCACCATCACCGATGCCGCAGATCGGGCGGCAGTGGATCGTCTCGTCGAGCTATGCGGATATCTGCCGTTGGCGATCGTGCTGCTCGCAGGTCGGCTGGCCCATCGTCCCGCCTGGAACATCACCGATCTCGCCGAGATGTTCACTGCCACAACCGATCGGCTGGCCGAACTCGAAACCTCGGATCGAGCGGTGCGGGCCGCGTTCGAACTGTCCTATCGAGATCTCCCGGTGGACCAGCAGATAGTGTTCGGTCTGCTGGGTCTGCATCCCGGCGCCGAATTCGACCTATGGGCGGTGGCGGCGCTGGCGGATATCCCACTCGACACCGCACGGCGCCATCTGGAGGCTTTCTATACCGACCATCTGGTCGAAGAGACGAGTCTCGGCCGCTACCGGCTGCACGACCTACTGCGCGAATTCGCCCGCACCCTTGCCGCGACCGCCCCGGCCGCAGACAACATCGCGGCAATGACTCGGCTGTTGGACTACTACCAGCGCAGTGCTGCTCACGCCGACCAGTGGTTGGCCCGCCATACCCGCCCCGCCGACGGAGACACCGCATCCCCCATCGATACCGGTAGTCTCGCAGTGCGCGAATTCGTCGACCAGATGCGGGCGCTGGCGTGGATGCGCGCCGAAAGGGCCAATCTGCTGGCCTGCCTGGACCGCACCGCTGAAAGTGATCCCGCACGGATGATCGCGTTCACCGAGGTGATGGTTGGACTGCTGGACCGGGATGGACCGTGGCCGTTTGCGAGTCGACTGCACCGCCGCGCGGCCGAGGCCGCAGGCCGCTGCGGCGACAATCTCGCGGAAGCCAACGCCCTCAACAACCTCGGCACACTGCAGTGGCAGACCGGGGATTACGAGCAGGCCGCCGACTTGTACCGGCAGGCCCTGACGCTCTATCGCGACCTCGATAACCGCCTCGGGGAAGCCAACGCCGTCAGTAACCTCGGCGTCGTGTGCCAGCTCAGCGGAGACTACAAGCAGGCCGCCGACCTTCATCGCCAGGCCCTGGCCCGCTACCGCGACCTCGGCAACCAGCGCGGGCAAGCCAACGCCCTCAACAACCTCGGCGTCGTGCACCAGCCTCTCGGGGACTACGAGCAGGTCGTCGACTTGCTGCAGCAGGCCCTCGTTTGCTACCGCGACATCGGCGACCGCTACGGGGAAGCCCATGCCCTCGGCAACCTCGGCCTCGTGCGACATGCGACCGGAGGCTACGAGCAAGCCGCCTCCGTCCTGCAGGACGCTCTGACGCGCTACCGTGGCATCGGCTACCGGCAGGGAGAAGCCCGCGCTCTCCACTACCTCGGCCTCGTCCGGCGGGAAACCGGGAACTACGAGCAAGCCGCCGAACTTCATCGTCAGGCCCTGACCGGCTATCGAGACGTCGGGCACCGACACGGGGAAGCCGAAGCCCTTACATCTCTCGGTTACGTGGCACGGGAGACCGGGGACTACGAGCAGGCCGCCGAGCTGCTGCAGCAAGCATTGGCACTGAATCAGGAGCTCGGTGGCCGTCGGAAACAGGCCGACACCCTCGGTAACCTCGGTCTACTGCATGAGCGAACCGGAGAGCACCGACGGGCCGCAGACCTACACCGACAGGCGCTGACTCTTTACCGTGACGTCAGTGACGTCCTCGGCCAAGCCGAGGAACTCAACGGAATCGGGCGAGTATCGCTGGCCACAGGTGAATTGAACGAGGCATTGACTGCCTTCACCGACGCCCTCGACCTTGCCCGCGAAATCGGAGGCCAACTCGAACAGGCTCGTGCCCTCGACGGCACCGCCCGCTGCCGGGCCGCACTCGGCGATATCCCCGCCACCGTCACCGACCTGAGTGCCGCCGTCGAGATCTACCAGCGCCTCGGCGTACCCGAAGCCGAACCCGCCGCCGCATACCTCGCGGCATTGGAGAAGCGCGCGGCCGAGGAAACCATCATGCCGTCAGCCGAACCACACTCGTAAGCGAGCCGACTGACCGTTTGGCGTAAGTCGTTTGTGTCAACCAGTTTGGCCGGTGCCCGTCAACGTTTGGTCAGCCGCTGTCGTCGCAGCGGGAGGCGTGGGACGTACAGGTGAGCATGGCATGAACGCCTGCGCCAGTGCGTGCACGGCTCTGATGCTCGGAGCACTGGTTACGGATGTCGCGGCGGTCGTCAGGGCAGAGGTGGCCGCGCGACGACTATCGGGCGACTCACCGCGAGCAATGATTCAGTCGTGCGAGCGCCCGAGTAACCGATCCGTCTCGCGCCGTTCACGTTTGGTGGGTCGGCCGGTGCCGCGATCGCGGCGGGGCAGCGACGCGACGATTTCCTTGGGCGGAGGCGGGGGGCTCTTATCGATCAGGCATTGGGCGGCGATGGCAGCGCCCACACGCTTGGTGACGATCTGCTCGACGATCACGATGCGCTCAAGTCCGCTGACCCGGACCCGCACCTCGTCACCGGGCTTGATCTGATGTGCGGGTTTGACCGCTACGCCGTTGACACGTACGTGCCCACCACGGCACGCGGTCGCGGCCGCGGATCGGGTTTTGAACAGCCGAACGGCCCAAGTCCAGGAGTCGACTCGGGCTGAGATTGATTGTGACACTTCCAGATTCGCTCCTCATGCCCGGCCGCGCCATGCGACCGGGCATGGTGCGAAATCAGGCGGCGACTCGGCGTGCGGTGACGACGTCGTCGGTGTTCAGGTGCGCGAAACTGACGGTCTCACCGGACGTGGGCGCCTGCACGATCTTGCCGTCGCCAGCGTACATGACGACGTGGCCGCCATTACTCGTGACGATGATGTCGCCCGGCGCCAGCTGCGAGAGGGCAATCGGTCGGCCGACGTGCTCCATCTCGAAGCTGGTGCGCGGCAGCTTGATTCCGGCCTGCTTGTAGGCCCACTGCACCAGACCGGAGCAGTCGAAGGCATCCGGGCCGGTAGCGCCCCACACGTACTCGGCGCCAAGCTTCGACTTGGCCGCGTCGAGGGCGACGTCACCGGCCGTCTGCTGCTGGAACATCGGCGGCGCGAAGTTGGGGAGGCCGGGCGCGGCCTGGCCGGGGGCCATGGCCTGCGGCGCCAGCGCCTGCTGCACCTGCTTGATCTGATCGGCGTGCGCGGCCAGCGCCTGGTTCACCTCGTTGACCTGCTGGTCACCCAGCGGTACGTCGAAGTTACCTACGCCGGGGATGTCGACGGTCGCGGCCATGGCTGGAATCGCCGGCATCGCACCGGTTGTCGCTGCCACGGCGCCGAAAACCAACGCGCCCTTGACCGAATTCGGCAGCCGGGATTCCCGCTGCAAACTGTGCTTACCCACCGAGCTGAATCTCCTGTTTCTTCCTGCCCACGCCGCCGACCGAGTTAGCTGACGGGTTCGGGCCGGGAAGTTTCGGCCCTACCCCATCGGCCTTGCGACCGAAAGGGATTCACCCCAACACACCTGGGTCCCCGGTTCGGCGTTCGAGCTGCCCGCTCGACCACCGATTAGGCGGGTGACTTCTCGGGCCGCCTCTCCGATGAAGCGACAGACTCCGTGAAGTCACGAGAAGATTACGGCCACGCCGCGTCGATGTCCACCGGTAGAACCCGATAGTTAAGGCCCAACTAACACCGACCATGGGCGGCCTGCGGTTTCACGAGTTCGGGCGGTGGGTACAACCCGATCTTGGAGCACTCATCGGTGTTATAGAACCGAGAGCCGCGAGCGTTACGGGGCTGGACGTCAGTTCTCGGAGCCGTCGCGGTCGTCCAGCGCCCGCTCCAACTCCTCGATCCGCCGCCGCGCGTCGGCCAGACCGACCTCCAGCTGCCCCAGCGCCATCACCAACGGCCCGACCGCCAGATCGGCCACCAGCTGTGGATCGTCATAACCCCGTTCGATGGCCACCAGAATGCTGTTGCGAATGCGCGCGGCAACCGGTGCCCCCGCCGGTACGTTCCAGGACTCGACCACCTCGGCCACGGTGGGGATGGGCTCCTCGGACATAACCTTCTCCCTGCGCTGGGACCCGGACGCGAACAGTCCCCAGCCTAGGTGTCCGCCAGGCGCTTTCGACCCCGTATGCGGGCCGATAGCTGTTTCTAGGACATACCGTAGATATCGCCAGATTTCAGTGCGCACTGGCTACGGTGTATGGGCATGGACCCCGTGCGGAACCCGTACGCCCCCGGCGCCGGCCAGCGGCCGCCCGAACTCGCCGGGCGCGACAGGCAATTGGATGCCTTCGATATCGTGCTGGAGCGCGTCTCGCGGGGGCGGCCGGAGCGCAGTGTGGTGCTCACCGGGCTGCGCGGGGTGGGAAAGACCGTGCTGCTCAATCAGCTTCGGTCGGCCGCGCGGTCCCAGGGTTGGGGCACGGGCAAATTGGAGGCCCGGCCCGATCAGGAATTGCGCCGACCGCTCGCCTCGGCGCTGCATATGGCGGTGCGGCAGGTCGCGGTGGCCCATCGCAATCCGGAGATGGTCGACGACTTCCTGGGCATCCTCAAGGCCTTCGCGCTGCGCTCCACCGCCGATAAGGGCATGCGCGAGCGCTGGCAGCCGGGTATCGATGTGCCCGCGGTAACCGGGCGTGCCGATTCCGGTGATATCGAGATCGACCTGGTGGAACTGCTGATGGAGGCGGGCCAGGTGGCCCGGGACATCGGTGTGGGGATCGCGATCTTCATCGATGAGATGCAGGATCTCAGCGCCGCCGATGTGTCGGCCGTCTGCGGCGCCTGCCACGAGCTGAGCCAGGAGGGGGCGCCGCTGATCGTCGTAGGCGCGGGGCTGCCGCATCTGCCCGCGGTGCTGTCGGCATCGAAAAGCTATTCGGAGCGACTGTTCAGTTATCACAAGATCGATCGGCTCGACCGTGCGGCGGCCGACCATGCGCTCATCGCCCCGGCCGATCGCGAACAGGTGAAGTTCACCGAGACCGCGCTGGATGCCTTGTACCGCAAGGCCGATGGCTATCCGTACTTCGTCCAGGCCTACGGCAAGGCGACCTGGGACTTCGCGGCGCAGAGCCCGATCGGCGCGGAGGATGTGGAGCTGGCCGCCCCGGCGGCCGAGGAGGAGTTGGCGGTCGGATTCTTCGGTTCCCGCTACGAGCGCGCCACCCCGGCCGAGCGAGAGTACATGCGCGCCATGGCCGATCTGTCCGGCGACGATGGGCCCGTCGCGACGTCGGCGGTCGCCCAGGAACTCGGCCGCAAACCCGCCTCACTGTCACCCGCGCGCGACGGCTTGATCAAGAAGGGCCTCATCTACTCGGCGGAGCGGGGAACCATCGGATTCACCGTGCCCCATTTCGGCCGATATCTCCGCAGTGTGAGCTGAGCAATCCTCTTATCCGCCAAGATCATTAGCGACGGTTGGATTTCCCTGCCCCCGAACCCCTACCGGCGAGTAACCAACACTCCTACACTCGAATGTGATTCCGATCACGTCCGAGGAGGACATCATGGCGACTACCGCGAAAGTCGACGCCACGGAGGAACAGGCCCGGGCGCTCGTCGAGGAATCGCGTGAAACCACCTGGGCCAAGCCGTCGTTCGCCAAGGAGATGTTCCTCGGGCGCTTCCGGCTCGACCTGATCCACCCCTATCCACAGCCCTCGGAGGCGGATGCGGCCAAGACCGAGGCCTATCTGCACCGACTGCGCGCCTTCGCGGAGACCATCGACGGCGCCGTGATCGAGGAGACCTCGAAGATCCCCGCCGAATACGTGCGCGGCCTGGCCGAACTGGGCTGTTTCGGCCTGAAGATCCCCGAAGAGTACGGCGGGCAAGGCCTTTCACAGGTCGGCTACAACAAGGCCCTGATGATCGTCGGATCGGCGCATCCGAGCCTGGGCGTACTGCTGTCGGCGCATCAGTCCATCGGCGTCCCCGAACCGCTCAAGCTCGCGGGCACCCCCGAGCAGAAGCGAGAGTTCCTGCCGCGCTGCGCGAAAGGGGCCGTGAGCGCCTTCCTGCTCACCGAGCCCGATGTCGGCTCCGATCCGGCCCGGATGGCCTCCACGGCCACGCCGACCGAGGACGGCGAGGCGTACACGCTCAACGGCGTGAAGCTGTGGACCACCAACGGCGTGGTCGCCGAGCTGCTCGTGGTGATGGCGCGGGTGCCCAAGAGCGAGGGCCATCGCGGCGGCATCTCCGCATTCGTGGTGGAGGCGGATTCGCCGGGTATCACGGTCGAGCGGCGCAATGCGTTCATGGGTCTGCGCGGCATCGAGAACGGCGTCACCCGCATGTACGACGTGCGGGTACCGAAGGCCAATCTGATCGGCCGCGAGGGCGACGGCCTGAAGATCGCGCTCACCACGCTCAACGCGGGACGGCTCGCGATCCCGGCGCTGTGCACGGCCGCGGCCAAATGGGCGCTGAAGATCGCCCGCGAATGGTGTGCCACCCGTGTGCAGTGGGGTCGCCCGGTCGGTGAGCACGGGGCCGTCGGCGAGAAGCTCTCGTTCATCGCCGCGACGACCTTCGCCCTGGAGGCCGCGCTGGATCTGTCCGGCACCATGTGCGACGAGGCGCGCAACGATATCCGCATCGAGGCGGCACTGGCCAAGCTGTGGGCCTCGGAGATGAGCTGCACCATCGCCGACGAGCTGGTGCAGATCCGCGGCGGACGCGGCTACGAGACCTCGGCATCGCTGGCCGCGCGCGGCGAACGTGCCGTCGGCGCCGAACAATTGGTGCGCGATCTGCGCATCAACCGAATCTTCGAGGGCTCCAGCGAGATCATGCGGCTGCTGATCGCCCGCGAGATGGCCGATGCCCATATGGCCGCGGCCGGGGCGCTGGTCGACCGCAATGCCGAATTCAAGGCCAAGGCCAAGGCCGCGGTCGGGGCGGGCGGTTTCTACGCCAAATGGTTCCCGCAGCTCGCGGTCGGCGCCGGAACCGTGCCCGCCGCCTACACCGAGTTCGGGTCGCTGGCAAAGCATCTGCGCTTCGTGGAACGGTCCTCGCGCAAGCAGGCCCGGTCGCTGATGTACGCCATGGCGCGCTGGCAGGCGAAACTCGAATACCGCCAGGGCTTCCTGGGCCGCGTCGTCGATATCGGCGCGGAACTGTTCGCCATGTCGGCGGCCTGCGTGCGCGCGCAGGCACTGCGGGTGGCGGGCAGTCCGGAGGGCCCGGCCGCCGAACAGCTGGCCGACACCTTCTGCAAGCAGGCGCGGCTGCGGGTGGAGCGCCTGTTCGATACGTTGTGGGACAACACCGATGACGCCGATGCCGCACTCGCCCGCGAGGTGCTCGACGGCCGGTTCCGCTGGCTCGAGGAGGGCGTGCTCGACCCCAGCGAGGGCACCGGACCGTGGATCGCCGAATGGCAGTTCGGCGCCTCCACCGAATCGAATCTGCTCACCCCGTTCCTGCCCTCGACCAGAACGACTGCGGGAACATAGAACTCCGGACGCCGAACCCGGAAAGCCATCGGCCCGCACCGCATTCGATGCCGCGGGCCGGTGGTCCGGCGGGGGTCACATCTCGATCGTGCCGAGATCCCGCGCGATATCGGCCAGCCCGCGGATCCATCGGTTCTCCCGATCCGAGCGCCACACCAGCGCCCATCGCAGCAGCGCGGAGTCCTCGATAGGCAGGAAGACGATGCCCGGGCGGGCGAAGTGGCGACTGGCGTGTGCGCCCAGATTCTGAATCACCTCACCGCTGCCGACCGCGACCAGAATGTCCTCCACACTCCGGACGAACAGCGACTTCTCCACCATGCGGCCGGTGGGTGTGTAGAACGGGTGGAACGAATCCTCCCAGTATTCGGGCAGACTCGGGACCGCGGTCGCTCCGGCGAAGTCGCCCCGCACCTCCGGTGGCACCGATATCCGTTCGGCCAGTTCATGATCCGAGGAGACCAGCAGCACCTTCGGCTCGGAGAACACGACCGGCCCGGCCGTCAGATCCGGCTCCTCGACCGGGAGCCAGGCGACCAGCACGTCGATATCCCCGTTGCGCAGGGGCACGAACGGATCGATGAAGGCGTTGTGGCGGATGGTCAGGCCGCACGCGGGATGGCGAGCCCGGAATTCGTCCCAATACGGCCGCAGCTCATAGGCATTCGTGGAGATCATCCCGACCCGCAACATCTCGGTCTTGCCCTGCGCCGCCAGCCGCGCCCGGACCAGGCTCTGAAGTAAGCCCTGGTAGTGCGGCCGCAGATCGTCGCGCAGCTGCTCACCCAACGGAGTCAACCGTACGGCTCGGCTGGTGCGTTCGAACAGATGCGCCCCGACGCTGCGCTCCTGCTTCTTGATCACCTGGCTGATGCGCCCGGGAGATACGTGCAGCCGTGCCGCGGTCCGGCCGAAATGAAGTTCCTCCGCGAGGGTCAGGAAGATCTCGATATCGCGTAACTCCACAGCAAACTCTCGTCTCGCAGGCCAATCGGTCGCTCAGCTTACGCAATCGCCGAACTGCGCGACCCTGGCGTCACCACCAGCGCGTTGACGTCAGGGCCACCGGGCGTGACGAAGTTACTGATTGTTCGCCGGGACAGCAGCGGCCGGAGTCATCGTTCGGTCCCGCCGCATTCCGATTTCTCAGTCTGTCTAGGCGAGAAGCTAGATAGGTGCAGATAACGATGATCAGCCCGTTCATCGGGCAATCTACGCGTTTCTAGGATATCTACTAGATTGGCCGAGATTCTCCTGACGAACCTCATCCGACCGCGCGGTCTATTCGCGGCACCGGTTCCACAACGTGTGCATAACGCCAGGTTCGAGGGGTTGACGCGTCGGTAATACCTATCGACAACCGGGCACGAGCGGACTCTCCAGGAGCACGACATGTCCACGATCGCCCTCCGCGCGGCCGAATACGACGGCCGCCGTGTCACCGTCACCGCCGACGACGGCACACCGCTCGCCGTGCGCGAATTCGGCTCGCCCGCCGCGCCGTTGACGGTCGTCTTCGTGCATGGGCATTGTCTGCGGGCCGAATCCTGGTCGTTCCTGCGGGACGAGCTGCTGCGCCAATGGGGTTCGGATACCCGCATGGTGTTCTACGACCATCGCGGCCACGGCGAATCCGGCGCCGCCGATCCGGCCACCTACACCATCGACCAGCTCGGCCGCGATCTCGACGCGGTGCTGCGCACCATCGCACCCGCGGGACCCCTTGTGCTGGTTGGACATTCGATGGGCGCGATGGTCGTGCTGGCCTTCGCCCGGCTGTTCCCCGAGGCGATCGGCGCGCGCGTCATCGGCATCGGCCTGCTCGCCGGGGCCGCGGGCGGGATCACCACGGTCGGGCTCGCGCGCTTCCTGAATCGGCATACGGTCGGCTCGCTGCGGCTGGCCGTGCGGCGGGCGCCGCGGATGATGCAGGCCTCCCAGCGACTGAGCCGGCGCGTCCTCGAACCGATCATGCGCGAGGCGACCTTCGGCACCCGCAGGGTGAGCCCGCGGATGGTGGCCGTGGCCACCGCCATGCTCAACGACACGCCGCTGCTGACCATGGCGTGCTTCCTGGATTCGCTGATCCGCTTCGACGAGACCGCGACCCTGCGCCTGCTGGCCGATCTGCCCGCCCTGGTGCTGGCCGGTTCGGCCGACATCATGATCCCGTTCGCGCATTCGGTCGTGCTCGCCTCACAGCTGTCCGGGGCCGAATTGGTGCGACTCGACGGCGCCGGGCACAGCGTGATCCTGGAGCGCACCGAGGAGGTGGCCGAGGCCATCGCGGCCCTGGTAGATCGGGCCATGACCACCATGGGCGGACAGGACACCGCACTCGCGGCCGCGAGCTGAATTCGTCCCGCACGCATTTCCTACGGACGAATCGCCGATCTTCACGTACTGTGTTGTAGATCACGATGTGTGGTCGATCACATGGCTCGAGGAGGTTTCGATGACACGCAGCGAGATTGCCGAACTGCGCTTCGCAGTCGGCCAGCTCCGGCAGTGCATCGGCGCACTGCGTACCCACTACGGGGACGCCAACACGGTCCGCCGCCTGGAGAACGATCTCGAACGGCTCGCCATCGATGCCGAGGAATTCGAGCAGTCCCCACCCCCGGAGGTCTCCGACCGCCGCGAACAAGAGGTCATCTACGTCCCCGACGCCAAGTCCGACGAGGCCGCCTGGATGGGCGCCCAGGACGAGGGCCTCGGCTTCCACTCCCGCCCCCGCACCGAATAGCCCCTACGAAAACACGCCGGAGCAGCCATCAGCCGCCCCGGCGCCTTTTCGTGTCATCGGGGTTACGTTGCCGACGGACGTTCCGAGGTCCCGCAATTCCGGCCCTAGGGGCCGGAATTGCGGGAACAGGGGACCGGCCGGCCGAACCACGCGAACAGGGGACCGGCCGGGCCGAACCACGCGAACAAGGGACCGGCCGGGCCGAACCGCAGCACCAGTCGACCCATGAGCACCCCGAGTTGACCCACAAGCACCTCGAGCAGCCCCAGAATGCCGCTCCGGAACAACACGGTCTGTCGTATCGCACCCACAAGGGAGCGAGCCCCAGGGCGAGCGACGGCGCGCGGCCGGGGCGGCGGGGGCCGCGCCGGACCCCCGGGCCGCGCCGCCGGGGGCCGCGCCCCCCCGCGGAGCGCCCCGGCGGCGGCGCCCGCCGGCCCCCCGCCGAGACTCAGGGCCGCGAGCCCGCCGCAGCGAAGCGAAGGCCAACAAACACAGAAAGCGGCCGGCTTGTTGGAGCGATAGCCTCGGACCAGGACGTCTGCTGCGGCCTTCTCGTCGATCCCGAGCAGGTCCATCGAATCCGCTGCGGGACAGCACCTTTTGCACCATGGGGATCCCGCAGGAGGTAGCGGCCCAATCCGTCAGGTAGGCAATAGGTTCCAGGCCCGAATCGGCCAGGCGCCCCCGGCCACCAGGCAGGCGCCCACCCCGGACAGCCCGTCACAGACTTGTTGCTGGTATGTGACGACAAGCGCGACGACCACCCGACCGGAATTGACCGTATTGCCGCCACTGCCCGAATCGCACTGGGATTCACGAGAGTTCGTGACGTTTGCTTACGGTTCACTGCCGCGAGGGCCACAGACGAAGATCAGACAATGTGGCGCAAATCATATGAATCCAGCCCCGTCGATATTCCCGGGACCCCGTACGGGTCATAGCTCGGGTGTCGTATGGTGCTCAGCATCACATCCGATGCCGGAGGTAACGATGACGTTCCACGGGGTAGATCAGCGAGGCATCCAGCAGTGAGCCAGCCTGCGAGCGAACAGACAGCACAGCCCGCCCTGCGTCCGATGGCACCGAGCGCCGATGAGGTGGTGTCGTGAGCGCACCGGCACGGGTGCCCGAATCGGGCACGGGAGTGTCCAGCGCCGGTCGGGCGGCGATCGCGGCGCGAACCCTGCGCACCGACCGATGGTGGGTGCCGCCCTTGGTCACGGTGCTCGGCCTGGGCACGTTCATCGTCTACGCCACCGTGAGAGCCTTTGTGCGCACGGCGTATTGGGTTCCCGACTATCACTATCTGACGCCGTTCTACTCACCGTGCGTGAGCACCTCGTGTGTCGAGGGCTCCAGCCACCTCGGCCACTGGGTGGGCGCGCTGCCGATGTGGATTCCGCTCGGCTTCCTGGTGCTGCCGTTCCTGCTGCTGTTCCGGCTGACCTGCTACTACTACCGCAAGGCCTACTATCGCGCGGTGTGGTTCTCGCCGCCGGCCTGCGCGGTCGCCGAGCCGCATGCGAAATACACCGGGGAGACCCGGCTTCCGCTGATCATCCAGAACGTCCACCGGTACTTCTTCTATGCGGCGGTGATCGTCTCACTGGTCAACACCTACGACGCGATCATGGCCTTCCACGGCAAATCGGGCGGCTTCGGATTCGGGCTCGGCAATCTCGTGCTGCTGGTCAATGTCGTTCTGCTGTGGGCATATACGCTGTCGTGCCATTCCTGCCGGCATATCGCGGGCGGCCGGTTGAAGCACTTCTCCGCCCATCCGGTCCGCTACTGGTTCTGGACCCAGATCTCCAAGCTCAACACCCGGCACATGCTGCTGGCCTGGACCACGCTCGGCACGCTGATGCTCACCGATTTCTACGTGATGCTCGTCGCCAGCGGCACCATCGCCGACCCGCGGTTCGTGAACTAATCCAATGACACAGTCTCCCAGGAGTATTCGGTTCCATGCCTGAAGTCGAGCGGCACAAGTACGACGTCGTCGTGATCGGCGCCGGTGGCGCCGGCCTGCGAGCGGTAATCGAGGCCCGCGAGCACGGCCTGTCGGTCGCGGTGGTGTGCAAATCGCTGTTCGGCAAGGCGCACACCGTGATGGCCGAGGGCGGCTGCGCGGCGTCCATGGGCAACGCCAACGAGAAGGACAGTTGGCAGACCCATTTCAAGGACACGATGCGCGGCGGCAAGTTCCTCAACAACTGGCGGATGGCCGAACTGCACGCGCAGGAGGCCCCCGACCGGGTGTGGGAGCTGGAAACCTATGGGGCGCTGTTCGATCGAACAGCGGACGGCCGGATCAGCCAGCGCAACTTCGGCGGTCACACCTACCCTCGGCTCGCGCACGTCGGCGACCGGACCGGACTCGAGATCATCCGGACCATGCAGCAGAAGATCGTCTCGCTGCAGCAGGAGGATCACGCCGAGACCGGCGACTACGAATCGCGCATCAAGGTCTTCGCCGAATGCACGATCACCGATCTGCTCACCGATGACGGCCGCATCGCCGGGGCCTTCGGCTACTGGCGCGAATCCGGGCGATTCATCCTGTTCGAGACGCCCGCGGTGGTCCTGGCGACCGGTGGAATCGGCAAGTCCTACAAGGTCACCTCGAACTCCTGGGAGTACACCGGCGACGGTCACGCGCTCGCGCTGCGGGCGGGGGCCTCGCTGATCAACATGGAGTTCCTGCAGTTCCATCCGACCGGCATGGTCTGGCCGCCGAGCGTCAAGGGCATCCTCGTCACCGAGGGCGTGCGCGGCGACGGCGGGGTGCTGAAGAACACCGACGGTAAGCGCTTCATGTTCGACTATATCCCGTCGGTCTTCAAGGGTCAGTACGCCGAGACCGAGGAGGAGGCCGATCAGTGGTTGCGCGATAACGATTCCGCGCGCCGCACCCCGGATCTGCTCCCGCGCGACGAGGTGGCCCGCGCCATCAACGAAGAGGTGAAGGCGGGCCGCGGCACCCCGCACGGCGGCGTCTATCTCGACATCTCCTCGCGCATGCCCGCGGCCGAGATCATGCGGCGGCTGCCGTCGATGCATCATCAGTTCAAAGAGCTTGCGGACGTGGATATTACGAAGGAGCCGATGGAGGTCGGCCCGACCTGTCACTACGTGATGGGCGGTATCGAGGTCGATCCCGATACCGGCGCCGCGACCGTGCCCGGACTGTTCGCCGCCGGTGAATGCTCCGGCGGTATGCACGGTTCCAACCGGCTCGGCGGCAATTCGCTGTCGGATCTGCTGGTCTTCGGCCGCCGGGCCGGGCTGGGCGCCTCCGGTTACGTCGAGGAGCTGGGCGGCAAGCGCCCCGCGATCACCGACGCCGATATCGCCGCGGCCGCGAAAACCGCACTGGCGCCGTTCGATCCGCCCGCCGAGGGCCCCGGCGAGAACCCCTACACCCTGCACACCGATCTGCAGCAGACGATGAACGATCTGGTCGGGATCATCCGCAAGGAACATGAGCTGAAACAGGCCATCGAGCACCTGGCCGAATTGCGCGAGCGGTTCGACACGGTGACCGTCGAGGGGCATCGGCAGTTCAATCCGGGCTGGCATCTCGCGGTGGATCTGCGCAACATGCTGCTGGTCAGTGAGTGCGTCGCGCAGGCCGCGCTGCTGCGCACCGAGAGCCGCGGCGGGCATACCCGCGACGACCATCCGCAGATGGATCCGCAGTGGCGCAACAAACTGCTGGTCTGCCGGGTGGATCCGGACGGGGTAGGGCAGACCGTGCCCGCGGTGACCGTCACCCCCGAGGATCAGACGCCCATGCGCGCCGAGCTGCTCGCCCTGTTCGACCTGGGCGAGCTCGAGAAGTACTACACCTCCGCAGAGATCGCCGTACATCCGGCGACTGCAGCGAAAGGGGATGCGTAGCAATGGGTTACGACGCTCGATTCCGAGTCTGGCGCGGCGACGCCGACGGCGGCGCCCTGGTGGACTACACCGTCGAGGTGAACGAGGGCGAGGTCGTTCTCGACATCATCCATCGGCTGCAGGCCACCCAGGCCTCCGATCTGGCGGTGCGCTGGAACTGCAAGGCCGGTAAGTGTGGATCCTGTTCGGCTGAGGTCAACGGTCGGCCGCGGCTGCTGTGCATGACCCGGATGTCGACCTTCCAAGAGGACGAGGTCGTCACGGTGACGCCGATGCGCACCTTCCCGGTCGTGCGCGATCTGGTGACCGATGTCTCGTTCAACTACGAAAAGGCCCGGGAGATACCGTCTTTCACACCTCCCATGGATCTGAAGCCGGGCGAGTACCGGATGAAGCAGCAGGATGTCGAGCGCTCGCAGGAGTTCCGCAAGTGCATCGAATGCTTCCTGTGCCAGAACACCTGTCACGTCGTGCGCGACCACGAGGACAATAAGCATGCCTTCTCGGGGCCGCGCTACCTCATGCGCGTCGCTGAGCTCGAGATGCATCCGCTGGATGTCGCCGATCGTCGCGAAATGGCCCAGGAGGACTTCGGTCTCGGCTACTGCAACATCACCAAATGCTGCACCGAGGTCTGCCCGGAACATATCAAGATCACCGATAACGCGCTGATTCCGTTGAAGGAGCGCGTGGTCGATCGCAAGTACGATCCGATCGTCTGGCTGGGGAACAAACTGTTCCGGCGATAGCCGGAAGTCATTGAGCCACAGGGAAATGTGGGGGGCGGCCCGACACCGCCCCCCACAGCTGTATGACTAGAGCATCGACACCACGCCGATCGCGACCACCGCGACCAGCATTCCGAACAGCAATGCCGACAGCACCGCTCCGGTCAGTATGTATATGCCTGCCGCGGAGACCGCGAACAGCAATCCCACGATCAGTCGTTCGACCCAATCACCGGGCAGCAGCTTGCGGTCTCTGTGGGAGGTATTCCTCAGCCCACGGTCCACGAGTTGTATGTACCCGCCCTTAGCCCGGGCAAACATCCATTCGATACGCAACAGCATTCGATTCGTGATCTCGATGGGGCGCAGCGCTGCTGAACATTTGCCGGAAATCCGCTCGGATCTCGCGGAAATCCACCCGCCGCCGGGTCGGCTGAGGGATGCTAGGAGTGTGCCCGGAGCAGTAAGACGCTCGGTCCCTTCGCACTCCTGAACCCTCCGGGCGCGTTCAGGATCCGCTCGCAGGAACGAGGAGTCATGGCTGTACTGCGCTATGCGTCACCGGTGTTCGAACGGGATTCGGAGGTGGCGGCATGCAGCTGACCAACCTGCACCTCCCCGTGGCCGGTCTGCTGGGCTGCGGTGTCGATCCGGGTGTGATGACGGTCGAACATGCCCATGCCGCAATGCAAGTGCACCTGGAGTGCGCGGTCGACACCTGCAAGGTGCGCCGGCGCGCCCGCGCGGTGCTGGTCGAGGAGGGTCGCTGCGTGCTCGACGAACGAGCACTCCCGTGACCGCGCTGGTCGAGGCCGGCGGCGGCCGGAAGGTGGTGCAGCTGTTCGGAGCTCGCCCGCGCGGCGCCCGGCACGCGGTCATGCATCGGCATGCCGGACGGCATGCGCGAGCGCGGGCCGGGTCGGTTCGTCCGCTGTATCTGGTTCGCCCGGATTCGACGCGGCATACCGTCGCGCCGCCGGTGCGCGTGCGTCGATCGCATACCGCGCTGGACCGATACGACCGCTTTATCCTCTGGGGCGCCGGATGGTTGCTGCGCCTGCGGATCGCCCTGATCGGTGAAAACCCGGTCTACTGGGACTGATTCGGCCCCTCGATCGACAAGATCATTCCTGTTGCTCCGCCCGAAGGGGGTTGCGGGCACGGCTGCGCCCCCTATCCTTCATCGATATCGGGGCGGGTCCGTGTGTTCCAGGTTCCTGCACGAGGGTGATGTGGAGGAACCGTATGGCCAGGAAGCAACATCCCGAGGTCGAACGCTGGCCTGAGGTTTCCGATGAAGAACGGTGGCCGGTGGCCGAACCTGATGAGGATCGCTGGGAGGCGGCGCAGAATCGCCGCCGCATGGCCGAATCCGACGAGGAGCGTTGGGATGTCGCGCATACTCGACGCCCACCAGTCGAACCGGACGAGGAACGTTGGGAGACACCGAGTCGCCGCCGCACCGGCCGACTGCGAGTCGAGGTGCCGCCCATCGTCAATCCGTACTCGATCGTCGCACTGGTCGCGGCGCTCCTGGGCCTGTTCCCGGTGGCGATCGTCTTCGGCTTCATCTCCTTCAGCCATCCCCGCGGCCGCGTAATGGCCCTGTTCGCCTTGATGATCGGCGTCGCCGAGGTCGTCGCCCTCGCGGGCGTCGTCGTACTCTCCGGCGTCACCCTGCCACGCCCCGCATTACGCAGCGACCCGGCCTCGGTCGGTACCACCATCGTGACCGTCGCGAGCCCGCCCCCCACCGCGACCGCGCCGACCTACGCCGCCCCCGCCCCGACCACCAGCGCATCGGTCCAGCCCACCACGGTCACCAAGGGCGAGGTGTGCACCGAGGCCCAGGCCGCCCTCATCGGCACCACCGCCGACGGCAGCACCCTGCTGTGCCTGAGCGGAACCAGCGGCTACCGCTGGAACGGGCCGTACACGGTGTCCACGGCGGTGTACACCGGTGGCACCAAATGCAATCCGGCTACCGATAAGACGGGGCGCACCGCCGATGATCACGCGCTGGTGTGCGAGCGGAACATCTGGACGCTCTGGGTGGAGTAAGAGAGCTTGTGCGCGCCATGGCATCCGAGTGGCCGGAATGGATACGCCCGGGCGGGAGAACACTGTGCGCGAGCGAGCGAGCGGGCTCGGCGACAGCGGATGAGTGCGGGGGACGATCGTGGGCCCCGATAGCGGGTCCATCAGCTATACGAGTTGTTGTAGCTGTTGCTCGAACTCGGTCAGTGACCATTGTTGACGGAATGCGTTGGGGCTGATAGCTCCAGGGCGTTATGGCTCTAGATAGAGGCGTTCGTTGGGCAGGCGCGGTAGGCCGCTCGGATCGTCGGGGACGATGGTCACGGCGTCGACCCAGTGCCTGGCCTGCCATTCCCGCATGAATACTGTTGCGGCGCTGTGACATGCGGCGAAGTCGAGGCGCAGGCCTTGGAGGAATACCGACAGGTGCACATCCGGTTCGGTGGGGAGTGGGGAGCCCTGTTCACCGCGCATAGCCGGGGGCTCTCGCCGCCAACGTGTTTCGGCCCAGTCGGGTGATCTCGTAGCGGCCCGGGCGTGCTCCCGTGACGATCAGGCTGCGGCTCGCGAGGTTCGATATCGCTTGGTGGGTGGTCCAGGCGGTGAGGCTGGCGGAGATCTTGATTTGACGTTCGGTCAGCATTCCGCCGTGGTTGAGCGCCTGCAGGATTCGGGCTTCGGCTGGTGAGAGGCTTCCTGGTTGTCGGGGCATGCGGATATGGTGGCGTGAGTCACATCGAGCGAGAAGGCCCTCGCTCACGGTTCAGCTAAGAGACCCAAACGCCCAGAATGATTCTCCGATGTTGCCACCGCGATTCTCGAGCCGAGAGAAAACGGCACGTCGGCTGAGAGAGCAGGGGGAACGGTGATGCCGAGCAAGGCGGATCTCAGCGGTACGACACTCCCGCGTCGACAACTGGGCAAGGTACTGCGGGACGCCCGCCAAGCCCGCGGCCTGACGCTCGATCAGGTCGCTGCGGCCACCGGAATCAGCCGCCCCACGCTGAGTCGGATCGAGTTGGGGCAGTACACGAAGGTCCGGGAGATGGAAGCCGACTTTCTCGGCCGGTACTACGGGTTGCCGGAGGCCCGGATCCAATTCCTGAAATCCCTGGTGGACCAACTCAGTCCGAAGATATGGTGCAAGAACGGTCAGCATCGGCCGTATCCGGTATTCAAGACGTACACCTCGCTGGAGTCGTATGCGTCCAACGGTTGGTTCCACCAGTCGATCGCCGTTCCCGGACTGCTACAGACGGCGGACTATGCGCGGACGTTGACCCGACTTGCCGATCCGGACCGCCCTATGGACGAGATCGATGCACATGTGGACAGCCGAATGCAGCGAGGGCGAATACTCACCCGACCGCACCTGGCATTGCGTGCGGAATTCCTGTTGCAGGAGAACGTGCTGTACAGCTTGGTCGGATCCGGCCGGATCATGGCAGCTCAGTTACAGCATGTGGCCGATATGAGTACACGCGACAACATATCGATCCGGATCGTGCCGTTCGCGGCAGGGATCCCGGCCGGTGTCCTGTTGACGCCACACATCATTCTCGAGTTCCCGGACAATGAACCACCCATTGTCTACACCGAAGCTCTCATGACCTCGGTATTTGAGGACGAAGATGTCGTGAAGCAGTTTCGTGCCGCCCACGACATCCTTCGGAAATCGGCGCTGGAAGAGGAACCATCCAGGGATTTGATCAGGAAGACAGCAAGGAGACACGAGCGGTGATCACCAACCTTTCCGGCACAGAGTGGTTCAAGTCGTCATACAGTGGCGAGGGCGGCAATGACTGCGTCGAAATCGCCTGGCTTGCAAGCGGTTACGTCGGTATCCGTGATTCAAAGAACCCCGAAGGCCCCGCCCTCGTGTTCACCCCTACCGAGTGGGACACCTTCACCACCACCATCCAGTCCAGCAAGTTCCCCCACCCCCAATAGCTACGCTCAAACTCGAGAGCACCACAGTCGGCCGCGCCGCGGCCATCGGAGAGAGGACGTGTGATCAATGGCTGATCGAGTTGCCGTAGTGTCCGGAGCCGCGCGCGGTATCGGGGCGGCGGTCGCCAAACGCCTTGCCGCCGATGGTCTTTCGGTCGGCGTGCTCGACCTGGACGCCGCGCACTGCGCCGATACCGTCGAGGCGATCACCAAGGCCGGTGGCCGGGCGGTCGCGCTCGGCGCGGACGTGTCGAAGGAGGATTCCGTCGCCGCGGCCGTCGAGCAGCTCGCGAACGAGCTCGGCGGCCCGACCGTCGTGGTCAACAACGCCGGAATCCTGCGCGACAACCTGCTGTTCAAGATGAGCGTCGACGACTGGGACGCGGTGCTGAACGTACATCTGCGCGGCGCGTTCCTGCTCACTCGGGCCGCCCAGAAGTACATGGTCGAGGCCAAATGGGGCCGCATCGTCAACATGTCCAGCACGTCTGCGCTGGGTAACCGCGGTCAGGTCAACTACTCCGCCGCCAAGGCGGGTATGCAGGGCTTCACCAAGACCCTAGCCCTGGAACTGGGCAAGTTCGGCGTCACCGCCAACGCCATCGCCCCCGGCTTCATCGTCACCGATATGACCGCCGCCACCGCCGAACGCGTCGGCCTCGAATTCGAGGAATTCCAGAAGGCCGCCGCCACCCAGATCCCCGTCCAGCGCGTCGGCTTCCCCGAGGACATCGCCCACACCGCGTCCTTCCTGATCAGCGAAGGAGCGGGCTTCGTCTCCGGCCAGGTCATCTACGTGGCAGGCGGCCCGAAGGACTGATCCCCCAGCCGAGCGTCCGGGCCACCCCCGCCCGGACGCTCCGGTGCCCGGCCGTCATCAGCGCGGTAGGCGGCGACAGTAGCCCCCGGCTCGGCATGTTGTTACCGGATGGTCGTGACGCGTCGGTTGGAAACCATGTCGCCCAACCGACTCCGTAGCTGTCATCGGTGCCCGATGACCATGTCTCGGAATTCGATGGCCAGGCGGTGGCAGTCGCCGGGCCAGCGGCCGGAGATGTAGTTGCGATCGCGGACGGTGAAACCGCGCCCGGGTTCGGTCCATGTATCGCGGCGCGGGATCAGCGGGCCCCGTTCGAATTGCTTCGGATTTCGCAGTGCGGCAGTGACTTCGGCTTGTACCGTCGTCGGATAGGTGCGATAGTAGCCGCCCAGCCACAGCCGAGTCAGGTTCCACGCCGAGAGCTCGAGGACAGCGGTGACGGCCGTGGTGTTGCGGTCGTAGAGGATCGAGTGTCCGGTCTGGGGGTGCCGGGCGCGGGCGGCGAGCAGCACGCCGTGACAGACGGCCCCGACCGGAAGCTCGGAAACCATCGCTCGGGCGAGAATCTCCTGGGCGGCAGTCGATTCCAGCATGGATTTCATGCCGGGCGCGTGACCGCCGGGCACGAATACACCGGTGGGCTTGTCCGCGAGGACGTCGGCGTACGCCATCGGCGTGCGGAACCGCGGGTCTCGGCACATCCGGTCGTATGCGGCCAGTCCATCCCGCCGAGTCATGAGTACCGGCGAGAGCAGGGAGAATCCTTGTTCGGTCAGGCGCGGGTCGGCGAAGGCCGGAGCACCCGTCGGGGTGGCGAAACGGACATCGATGCCGGCATCGTGCAGCGCCGCCCACGGTACTGCGGATTCGGTCGGGTCGTAGTCGGCGTCCGGAAGAAGGAAAACGATCACGAGTCGTCCTTTCGTCACCGCAATTGACCGAACGGTTTGTTTCCAGCCGATTGTATCGGTACCAAGGCCACGATCGGGACCGATAAAGGACGAACAGGGCGATCCGGCCGTATTCGCCTTGGTACAAGGCTGATTGGGGCAGACTTGCTGTCATAACCAGCGGAACAATGCAGGGGAGCCCCGATGTCGCAGCCGCAGTCCTACCCGAGTGCCGTGCCGGTGGGGGTGGATACGAGTCGTGCCAGCATCGCGCGTGTTTACGACGCGGCGCTCAACGGTAAGGACAACTTCGAAGTCGACCGTGAAGTGTTGGCGCAGGTCGCCACGGTGGCGCCGGGTGTGGCCGAATTGGCCTGGGCCAATCGGGATTTCCTGATCCGGGCCTGCCGGTTCCTCGCGAGTCAGGCGGGGATCAACCAGTATCTCGATCTCGGCTCGGGGCTGCCGACCGCGGAGAACACCAATCAGGTGGTCCAGCGGATCGTGCCGAACTCCCGGGTGGTCTATGTGGACAACGATCCGCTGGTGCTCGCGCACGCTCGGGTGTTGCTGGAGGAGAACACCGATACCAGCATCGTCGAGGCCGATATCTTCCGGCCCTTCGACGTGCTCGGCAACCAGGCCGTGCGGGAGGAGCTGGATTTCAGCCGCCCGCTGGCGCTGTTCCAGGTCGGCACGCTGCATCACTATCTGGACGACGATGCCGCGGAGCTGATGCGGACCTATATCGATGCGCTGGCGTCCGGATCGTATGTGGTCATAGCGCATTTCTTCGATCCGGAGATCGACCGGTACAGCGAGCTGGCCCGGAAGATGGAGGACAAGTTCGTGCACAGTCCGATGGGCGGCGGGCGTTTCCGGACCCGGGCGGAGATCCAGGCCATGTTCGGTGATCTGGAGATGGTCGAGCCGGGGCTGGTGCTGTGCGACGAGTGGTGGCCCGACGGGCCACGGCTGGCACCGCTTTCGGAGGTTCGGCACTGCATCGTGGGCGGGGTCGGGCGCAAAGTCTGAGGACGTGAGCGCAGGCGACAATTCATACCCACCCGACTTCGGTTCAGTATTCGCCGATTGACAGCGGCGATCCCTATTCGTCTCCGAAACCCCTTTCGGATGGAAATACCGTCCGGTGCGCCGAGACCCGACTTTCCGGATTCCGGAAGGACCGACCGGGTGGTTCGAAACCGTGTCCGATCTTCAGACCCCTGCGGCTTCGAATACGCCGTGGGCCGGATACATCCGGATCACAAGAGTCGGAACGGAGGAACGTAATGATCCCGGGCGTTCACGGGATACTATGGGAAGTCGACGCGGTGTGTTTGCAGACGAGCGCGCACAGGCGCCGAGCTGATCGCCGAGCATCGGAGTAGGGCGTCATGATCCCAGAACCGGTCCGTACCGCACCACTGGTCGAATCGCGCGTAGCCGATCTCGGCCCCACAGCCCTGCGCATCGCGATCGGCGGTCAACTGCGCAAGCTGCGTCAGGAGCTCGGCATCACGCGGGAGGCCGCGGGCGACCATATCCGCGGCTCACATGTGAAAATCAGCCGCCTCGAGCTCGGGCGCACCGGTTTCAAGAAGCGCGATATCGAAGATCTGCTGACCCTCTACGGCGTCGCGGACACCGATCAGCGCACGATGTTCCTGGATCTGGTCCGCAAGGCCAACGAGCCCGGCTGGTGGCATCAGTACAGCGATCTGCTGCCGGCCTGGTTCGAGACCTACCTCGGCCTCGAGGGTGCGGCGAAGTCGATCAGAACCTTTGAGGGTCAGCTGGTTCCGGGCCTGCTGCAGACCGAGGAATACGCCCGCGCGGTGGTCGCGCTCAATCAGGACAACACCGCGGCGCGACGGCGCGTGGAGCTGCGCCGCAAGCGTCAGGAGATCCTCGACATTCCCGGCGGTCCGGCGCTGTGGGCCGTGCTGGACGAGGCGGTGCTGCGCCGGCCGATCGGCGGGCGGGACGTGTTGCGGACACAGCTCACGCATCTGGTGGAGATGTCCAACCGCCCGAACGTCACCATCCAGGTGCTGCCGTATCTGGCCGGAGGCCATGCGGCGGCGGGCAGTTCGTTCACGATGCTCCGCTTCAGCGATCCCGAGGTGCCCGACGTCGTCTATCTGGAGCAGCTGACCAGTGCGCTGTATCTGGATCGCCGCGCCGACCTCGAGCTGTATCGCGTGGTGATGGAGCGGCTCGTCGTCCAGGCCGAGACGCCGGAGCGGTCGCGAACCATGCTCGTCGAGACGGCCGAGAAGCTGTAACCGTGCCGCGACGCGCCGATCGGGTCGATCGGCGGTAGCGTCGCTGATCATGAATCGACGGGCTCGTCGCGCGGTGACGAGCTATCTGCTGCTGTTGCCGAGCCTGATCGGCGTCGGCGGCTTTCTGCTGATTCCGATCGCGGTGGTCGCCTGGCTGAGCCTGCAGAGCTGGAATCTGTTGGGGCCCATGCGGTTCGTGGGGCTGCAGAATTGGCGTTCGGTGCTCAGCGATGGGGAGTTCGGGCATGCGCTGCTGGTCACGCTCGCATTGACGGCATTGGTGGTGCCCGCGCAGACGATTCTGGGCTTCGTGGTCGCGCTGCTGGTGGCGCGCCGCCGGGGCGGCTCGGTATTCCGGGTGTTGTACGCGCTGCCGTGGATGTGCGCGCCGGTCGCGGTCGGCGTGGTGTGGCAGTGGTTGTTCGCACCCACCGGGGGCGCGATCGATGCGATCCTCGGGCGGCGCATCGAATGGCTGTCTGATCCGGTGCTGGCGCTGCCGTCGGTGGCCACGGTGAGCATCTGGTCGAATGTGGGCTATGTGGCGTTGTTCTTCGTCGCGGGCATCCGGGCGATACCGCGGGAGATCTTCGACGCCGGGGAGCTCGACGGCGCCACCGGCTGGCAGCGGATTCGCTGGCTCACCCTGCCACTGCTGCGCCCCACGCTGTTCTTCGTGCTCGTCACCGGGATGTTGGCGGCCTTCCAGACCTTCGATACCGTCTACGCGCTCACCAAGGGCGGGCCGGGCGGGCGCACGGATGTGGTGGCGATGCGCATGTTCTCCGAGGCGTTCGACGCGGCGCGGCCGGGGCGGGCGGCGGTGATGGCGCTGGTGGTCTTCGCGGTGCTGTTCGCGATCACGGTGGCGCAGCATCGGTATCTGCGGGATCGGACCGCCGATGCGGACTGATCTGCTGCGCGGCGGCGCGGCCTATCTGATGCTGCTGGCCGGGGCTGCGCTGGCGGTCGCACCGCTGGTGCTGAGCGCGATCACGGCGGTGAAAACGCCGGAACAGTTCGGCGCGGGCGCGACGCTGGCATGGCCGAATCCGGTGACGGGCGAGAACTTCCGCACCGTCCTGGATCAGGGGCTCGGGCGGGCGCTGGCGGTGACGGCGCTGATGACGGCGTGTATCACGCTCGGGCAGTTGGTCTTTTCGATCCTGGCGGCCTATGCGTTCGCGCGCACCGAGTTTCCGGGACGGGACTGGCTGTTCTGGGTGTATCTGGCCACGATGATGGTGCCGTCCATGGTCACGCTCATCCCGCTGTATCTGCTGTTCGCGAAGCTGGGGTGGCTCAACACCTTCTGGGCGCTGGTGCTGCCGTTCGTCTTCGGCTCGCCGTATGCGATCTTCCTGTTACGGCAGTACTTTCGCGGCATACCCGAGGAATTGCTCGGCGCTGCGAGGCTGGATGGTGCGTCGACGCTGGATGTCATTGTGCACGTGGTAGTTCCGATGAGTCGGCCGGTGCTGGCCACGCTGACGGTGATCACGATCGTCGCGCAGTGGAACAACTTCATGTGGCCGCTGGTGGCGAGCAGCGGGCGGACCTGGCAGGTGCTGACGGTGGCGACGGCGAATCTGCAGACCGAATACAACGCGCGGTGGACGCTGGTGACGGCCGCGACCACCCTGGCGATCGCGCCGCTGGTGGTGCTGTTCGTGGTGTTCCAGCGCCAGGTGCTGCGGTCCATCTCGTGGACAGGGCTGAAATGAAGTCCTCGACGCGGGCCGTGCTCGGAATCGCGCTGGCCGCGGTCGTTCTCATCGCGACGGCGCTGTGGCTGGGTCGCACCGACCAGGATTCCGGGCATACGGTGCTGCGACTGCGGATCTGGGACGAGAGTTTCGTACCGGCCTATCGCGCCTCGCTGGACGCGTTCGAGCGGGCGAATCCCGATGTGCGCGTGCGGATCACGGTCGTGCCGTGGGCCTCGTATCCGGAGAAGCTGCGGTTGGATGTGGCCGGGGGCGCGGCCGAGGATCTGTTCTGGACGAATCTGTACGAGGACTATGCGGACGCCGGGCGACTGCTCGATATCGGCGCGCTGCTCGGGGCCGGCGCCGTCCGGGCGTGGGATCCGTCGGCGGTCGCTCAGTACACCCGTGGCGGAAGGCTATGGGCCGTACCGCAATTCGTGGATGGTGGTACGGCGGTGTATTACAACCGCGAGCTGCTCGCGGCCGCGCGGGTGGATCCGGGCGAGCTGGCGACGCTGCGGTGGAGTCCGGGCGCCGACGATACGCTGCGGCCACTGCTGCGGCGGCTCGCGGCCGTCGCGCCGTGGGCGTACAACGCCGCCCACGACTTTCAATCCATCGACCTGCCCTATCTGGGCTCGGCCGGTGGGCGATTCCAGGACGGTGAGCGGTACGTCTTCGACGATCCGCAGGGCGTCACCGCCTACACGTATCTGACCCGGCTCGTCGCCGAGGGGCTCGCACCCTCGGCGGCCGATACCAATACCAGCCGCGATTTCACGAAAACGGCGTTCCTGCAGGGGCGCATGGCCTTGTTCCAGTCCGGGACCTACAACCTGGCCCAGATCGCGCAGCAGGCACACTTCGGGTGGGGCGTGGCGCTGATGCCACGGGGCCCGGCGGGGCGGGTCAGCACCGATAACGCCATCGGTGTCGCGGGCAATGCCACCACGCGCCATCCCGATGCCGTGCGCCGGGTGCTCGCGTGGCTGGGCAGCGCCGAGGGCAATCGGTATCTGGGCGAGAACGGAGCGACCATTCCGGCGGTCGTGGCCGATCAGGGCGTCTATCGAGAGTATTGGGCCCGCAAGGGAATCGACGTGAGCCCGTTCTTCGATGTGCTCGACGGACCGCGGATCGGCTCCGGCGGCGGACCCGGTTTCGCCGCCGCGCTGAAGGCCATCGATCCGATTCTCGGCGAGATGTTCCTCGGCCGAATTCCGGTGCCCGAGGCGCTGTCTCGTGCCCGCGACGCGGCGCAACAGGCCGCCGGGCGGCAGTGACGGCTCAGATTCCGGCGATATCCACCAGCGGAGTGCGTGGGCCGAACTTGGGCTTGCGGGCCTGGCCGGAGATCTCCAGGAGGCGGACCGCGCGATAACGGTGCGGGCGTAGGGGTTCGAGGTATTCGACCATGGCGTCGTCGTCGAGGGGGTGGCCGAGCAGCGTCCATCCGACGATGGCCGCGAGGTTGAAATCGCCGACCGACAACGCGTCCGGATCGCCGAAGGCGCGCTGGGCGATCTCGGCCGCGGTCCAGATGCCGATGCCGGGGACCGTGCACAGGCGGCGGGTGGCCTCGGGGTGGGTCATGGTGGCGGCCTGCTCC
This sequence comes from Nocardia sp. NPDC051570, assembly GCF_044454005.1. Classification (NCBI taxonomy): domain Bacteria; kingdom Bacillati; phylum Actinomycetota; class Actinomycetes; order Mycobacteriales; family Nocardiaceae; genus Nocardia; species Nocardia sp. NPDC051570. The sequence continues at coordinate 241,708 of NZ_JBITDI010000005.1, forward strand.
AGTTTGTCGGCCATCCGCGCGGCCAGCACGATCGTGCGGGCGCGTTGGGGATCGACGTTGGCGCGGTGGTAGGTCCAGGACGGGATGTGGCGCCAGGTCTCGGCGGCGGGCGGTATCCGCATCGGCTCGGGCGTCGGGCCCGGGGCCGGTTCGCCGAACTGCCACACCAGCTTTCGCCAGGACGCGCGGGCGGAGATGGTGTGCACGCGCTGTTCCAGGACCGCGGGGACCAGGGTTTCGAAGACCAGGCCGGTGCGCAGCATGCGCAGACCCGGGAAGCGCCGGTGCGCCTCGGCGATTCTAGGATGGTCCGGGATGAAGTCGGTGACGTCCTCGTCCAGGCACAGCATCTGGGGCAGTCGGTCCAGGAATTCCTCGGCGCCCGGACCCCAGGCCCGGGCGGATACCTCCCGCGGACCGGACTGGGCCAGGCGATAGGTGACCGGGCCGCTCGGCAGCCGCGATGCTCGCCAGTGCGCGCCGTCGGCGCTCACACGGTGGCACGGATCGCCTGCGCCGCGCCGCAGCGGTGCGACGGTGTGCGCGAGATCAATCGGGCGGTCCGCCGTCACCATGCGCGCCGCGCCATCGATCGTCACCGGGACATTGTGCCTCCCGTCGTGAGAATGGCAACTATGAATAGCCCCGATCGGTGGCGACCAGTACGTTGAAACGAAACGATCACATGCGGCGATGTGCTTTCAGATCTACTGCATTCAGATCGGCCTGTCGGCAATTGACGGGCATTCCGCCGCGACGGAGGTTTTCGATGCTTACCAATCTAGTGAACTGGCTGTTGAATGCTTGGGGCGGCGTTTCCGCTGGTAGCTCGGGCTATCAGATCCCGCCGGGCACTCTGCCGTTCGGTAGCTGAGCCTCCACTCGAATCCCTCACCGCCCCAGCAGGAGCTGGGCCAGATGCCGGCCCGCTCGGCCGCCCAGTTGGGCGGCCTGGGTGCGGCAGGAGAAACCGTCCGCCAGGAATCGGGCGTCGGCCGGAGCCGCGCGCAATGCGGGCAGCAGTCCGTTTTCCGCGACCGCAACCGAAATGTCGTAATGTCCGGACTGCATACCGAAATTCCCAGCAAGTCCACAGCATCCAGTGATTTCGGTCACTTCCGCACCCGCTCGCCGCAGAATTCGACGGTCCGCGTCGAAACCGAGCACCGCGTGTTGATGGCAATGCGGTTGGACGAGCACCGACTGTCCGGTGAGATCGGGCGGCCGCCACGCCGGATCGGACTCCAAGAACTCCGCGAGCGTGCGCACCGACCGCGCCGTCCGGGCGGCCCGCGGATCCTCCGGTAACAGCTGCGTCAACTCCGAGCGCAGCACCGCCGTGCACGACGGTTCCAACCCGACCACCACCCCACCGGCGGCCACATGCTTCTCGAGCGCGGATAACGTGGCCCGCAACCGCTTTCGCGCACCGGCGAGTTGACCAGTGCTGATCCAGGTGAGCCCGCAGCACACCCGGCGCTCGGGGATACTCACCTCGTATCCCAGCGATTCGATGAGTTCCACTGCGGCCCAGGCGATTTCGGGATCGAACGCATCGGTGAACGTGTCCACCCAGAGCATGACCGCAGCCCGCACCGGCCCTTCCGATTCTCCGGACATCGAGTGGGGAGCTTGCGTCCCGGCCAAAAGCTCGCCGGGACCAGGGATGTGGGTAACCTCCCCACCCGGACCAGGGATGTGGGTGACCTCCCCACCCGGACCAGAGATGTGGGTGACCTTCCTGACGGGGCCAGGGGCGTGGGCGTCCTCCCCACCGGGGCCCGGAATGTGGGTGACCTCCCCACCAGGGTCCGGAATGTGGGTGACCTCCCGACTGGGGTCCGGAATGTGGGTGACCTCCCCACTGGGGCCCGGAATGTGGGTGACCTCCCGACTGGGATCCGGGATGTGAGTGTCCTCCCCGCCGAGCGTCTGGGAAAGGCCAGAGCCCGGTGCGGTGGTTCGGAGGTTATGCCATTGGGTGCGGAAACTCTTGTGCGCCAGGGCGGGGACCTCGCGGCGGGGGTCCATGCGGGCGGCGCGCAGCGCCAAGCGGCGTAGGGGGGCCAGGGCCGAGAGGGCGTTGATCGTTCGGGGGATTCGGGTGGCGGCTGTGAGCCAGCGCTGGAGTTGGCCCAGGGCGTAGTGGTCCAGGGGGCGGGGGCGGTGGTGGTAGCGGCGGTGCAGGGTTTCGGACTTGTAGGTGGCCATATCGACGCCGGCGGGGCAGTCGGAGGCGCAGGCCTTGCAGGACAGGCAGAGGTCCAGGGATTCGGCGACGGCGGGGGAGCGCCAGTCGAGGGCGCCGCGGGTCACCTCCTGCAGGACGCGGGCGCGGCCGCGGGTGCTGTCCTTCTCGTCGGCGGTGGCCAGATAGGACGGGCACATGAAACCGCCGGTGGCGCGGGTATCGGCCCGGCACTTGCCGATTCCGACGCAGCGATGCACGGCCGCGCCGATATCGCCGTCGACCGGGAAGGCGAATCCCGCGGCGGGCGGTATCGCCCGCAGGCCCGCCAGCCGCAGGTCCGCGTCGATCGGGCGCGGCCGCACCAGCACTCCGGGATTGAGGATGTCGTCGGGATCGAACAGACCCTTGAATTCGCCGAAGGCCGCCAGCGCCTGCGGCGAATACATGCGCGCCAGCAACTCCGAGCGGGCCCGTCCGTCGCCGTGCTCGCCCGACAGCGAACCACCGTGGCGGACAACCAGATCCGTCGCATCCTCGAGGAAAGCCCGGAAACGCTTCGGCGCGTCGGCGATCGGCAGATCCAGCCGGACGTGGATACAGCCGTCGCCGATATGTCCGTACAGCAGCCCGTCCACGCCGTGCGCATGCATGAGCTCATCGAATTCGCGCAGGTAGGGGCCCAGCTTCTCGGGCGGCACCGCGGCGTCCTCCCAGCCGGGCCATGCCGGATGGCCGTCGGGCGTGCGTCCGGCCAGCCCGGCCCCATCGGCGCGAATCCGCCACAGCCGTGCGGCCTCGGCAGTGTCGTCGACGATTCGGCTGTCGAGCGCATTCGCGCTGCGGCACAGCAGTATCGCCTGCTCGTGCGCGAGTTCGGCGCTGTCGGCCGCGAGCTCCACGAACAGCCAGGCACCGCCCCGGGGCAGCGGAGGAACCGTCCCGCGATGGGCGCGCACCACATCCACCAGGCGGGCGTCGATACCCTCCACCGCGATCGGTGCGCAGGCCATGACCGAGGCGATATCGTCTGCCGCCGTGGGCATATCGGGATAGCCGAGCACCACCAGCATCGTGGCCACCGGCAGCGGGACCAGGTTCACGGTCGCCTCCAGCAGCAGCCCGCAGGTGCCCTCCGCGCCGACGAACGCCCTGGCCGCCGACGAATCTCGTTCCGGCAGTAGGTGTTCCAGGCCATAGCCCGAGGCCTGGCGATCGAAGCGGCCCAGCTCGGTGCGGATCAGGCCCAGATGACGGTGGGTGAATTCGGTCAGACCCGGGACCGACGACAGACCCTCGCCGAGGATCCGCTCGCTGCCGGTCCCGTCTAGAATCCTCAATTCACGCACGGTATCGGAGGTTCGGCCCCAGGCCACCGCCCGAGGTCCGCAGGCATTGTTGCCGATCATGCCGCCCAGGGTGCAGCGGTTCTGGGTCGAGGGATCGGGGCCGAAGCGCAGTCCGTGCGGTGCGGCCGCCTGCTGCAGGCGGGCCAGCACGAGGCCGGGTTGTACGCGGGCCCAGCGCCTTTCGGGGTCGACCTCCAGGACGGCATGCAGATGGCGGCTGAAGTCGAGCACCAGCCCGGGCCCGATCGCATTACCCGCCACCGAGGTTCCCGCGCCGCGCGCGGTGACCGCCAGACCCTCGGCCCGCGCCAGCTCGAGCGCCGCCGCGATATCGGCCTCACCGCGCGGGAAGACCACCGCGGCCGGGCGGACCCGATAGTTGGAGGCGTCGGAGGAGTACTCCGCGCGCCGCCGCTCATCGGTGTCCACCTCACCGTCGATCCCGGCGCGCAGCGCCCGCACCCACGAATCGGTCATAAGGCCACAGTAATCCGCGACCGCATGCGACCGGCCGGGCATGACGGCGGCGCGGCTCCGGATCGAGGCCGCCGCACCGCTGTGCCGCCCAGGTCAGCCGACGGTGATGACGATCTTGCCCAGCCCGTGGCCCGTCTGGCTCTCGCGCTGCGCCGCGGCGGCCTCGGCGAGCGGATAGCTCCGCGCCGCGCCGGGCAGCCGGAACTCGCCGTCGGCCACCAGGCGCGCCACCCGCTCGACGATATCGAGGGCCGCACCGCCCTGACGGGAGTAGAACGGCACGCCCTTCTCGGCCGCGGCGCCATCGGCGATGGTGACGATGCGGTCGACGCCGCCGCGCAATTCGATTGCGGCATCGAGGAATCCGTGGCCCGCGCAGTCGAAGATCGCATCGACACCGTCGGGCGCCAGCGCCCGGATCCGCTCGGCGACACCGTCGCCGTAGGTGACGGGCTCGGCGCCCAGATCGCGCACCACCTGCTGATTGCGCTGCGACGCCGTGCCGATGACCCGCGCCCCGGTCGCCCGCGCGAGCTGCACGGCCATCGCCCCGACCGCACCGGACGCACCGTTGATCACCAGGGTCTCGCCGGACTTCACGCCCAGCACCTCGAGTCCGCCGGAGGCCGTATTGGCCGCGACGGGCACCGCCACCGCATCCGGGAACGACAGCGTCGCGGGTTTGGGCGCCAGCTGCGTGGACAGCGCGTATTCGGCATAACCGCGGTTGTCGGCCGCCCAGCCGATCACCTCGTCGCCCACCCGCCAGGAGGCGTCCGGACCGGCCGCATCCACCACACCGGCGATCTCGAATCCGGTACCCGCCGGGAACTGCTGCGGACCGAACGAACCCTCGCGGCGCTTCCAGTCCGCGGGATTGACCCCCGCCACGCGCACCGCCACCCGGACCTGGGCCCCGGTGGGCTCGGGCACGGGCAGGTCGACCAGTGCCAAAACCTCGGGTCCGCCGAAACGCTCGAATTGAATGGCCTTCACGCCCACCGACTCTACGGCTGGAACCTTTCGCTGTCCGCGAACAGCGGATCGTGCCGGGAAGTCTTGCTCTCAACCTTTGTTGAGGTCTTAGTGTCGGTGGGCCGGGGTTGAATGATCCGGGAGCGGAAGGAGCGGTGGATGAGCATCGAATCGGTGGCGTGGAGTCAGCTGTATCGGCAGATGCATGCGCCGCAGGAGCAGCGCAAGCTCAGCCGCGCCACGGCCGCGCGCATCCTGCGCTTCGCCCGCCCGCATCGGCGACCGCTCATCGGATTCCTGCTGTTCAGCGTGCTGTCCGCGGTACTGGCGGTGGCCAATCCGGTGCTGGCCGGGCGGGTGGTCGACGATATCGTCGGCCATGCCGAGCCGCGGTCGGTGGTGGGAGTGGCCGCGATCATCGGCGTGGTCGCGGTGCTCGACGCCGCGCTGGGCATCGTCATCCGGTGGCTGTCCGCGCGGATCGGCGAGGGATTGATCCTGGACCTACGCACGGCCGTATTCGATCACGTGCAGCGGATGCCGATCGCCTTCTTCACCCGCACCCGCACCGGAGCGCTGGTGAGCCGGCTCAACAACGATGTGATGGGCGCGCAGCGGGCGTTCAGCACCACGCTGTCGGGTGTGGTCACCAATATCGTGACGCTGGTGCTCACGCTCGGGGTCATGGTCCGGCTGTCGTGGCAGATCACCCTGTTGGCCCTGGTGCTGCTGCCGCTGTTCATGCTGCCGGCACGGCGGATGGGCGAGCGGATCGCCGGAATCCAGCGCGAGGCGGCGCAGCTCAACGCCTCGATGAGCACTCAGATGACCGAGCGCTTCTCCGCACCCGGCGCGACGCTGGTCAAGCTGTTCGGGCGGCCGCGTCAGGAGTCGGCGGATTTCGCGCTGCGGGCCGGGCGGGTGCGCGATATCGGCGTGCGCACGGCCATGCTGCAGACCGTCTTCGTGACCGCGTTGACACTGGTGTCGGCGCTCGCGGTGGCACTGGTATACGGACTGGGCGGCTGGTACGCGCTGCGCGGTGAGCTGGATGCCGGTGCGGTGGTGGCGCTTTCACTGCTGCTGACCCGCCTCTACAGCCCGCTGACCGCACTGGCGAGCGCACGGGTCGACATCATGTCGGCGCTGGTGAGCTTCGAGCGGGTCTTCGAGATCCTGGATCTGAAGCCGCTGATCGAGGACGCTCCCGATGCGAAATCCGTTCCCGCCGGGCCCGTTTCGGTCGAGTTCGACGATGTGCGCTTCGGCTATCCGTCCGCCGACAAGGTGTCGCTCGCCTCGCTGGAGGATGTCGCCACCCTGGACACGCGCGGCGGAATCGAAGTGCTGCACGGGATTTCCCTGCACGCCGAGCCCGGGCAGATGATCGCATTGGTCGGATCGTCCGGCGCCGGGAAGTCCACCATCGCCCAACTGGTTTCCCGCCTGTACGACGTGGATTCCGGTGCGGTCCGGCTGGGCGGCGTCGACGTGCGCGAACTGACCGGACGTTCCATCCAGGACGCGGTCGGCCTGGTCACCCAGGACGGCCACCTGTTCCACTCCAGCATTCGGGACAATCTCCTGCTGGCCCGCCCCGAGGCGAGCGAATCGGATCTGTGGGACGCCCTGGAGCGGGCGAGGCTGCGCACTCTGGTGGCCTCCCTGCCGGACGGCCTGGATACCGTTGTGGGAGAACGCGGTTACCGCCTCTCGGGCGGCGAACGCCAACGCCTGACCATCGCCCGCCTGCTCCTCAAGCAGCCCCGCGTGGTGATCCTCGACGAGGCGACAGCATCACTGGACTCCACCTCCGAGGCGGCGGTACAGGAAGCCCTCACCGAAGCCCTCGAGGGCCGCACCGCATTGGTCATCGCACACCGCCTGTCGACCGTCCGGAGCGCCGACAAGATCCTGGTCATCGAAGATGGCCGCGTGATCGAGCAGGGCTCTCATACCGAACTACTCACCGCCGGCGGACGATACGCGGAGCTGTACCGCACCCAGTTCGCGGATGACACCGAAGGTGTTGCGGCATAACAGAGTAATGCGCGGAGCGCTCACTCCTCGACTGACGTCCCATAATTCCAAGGCCAGCCTTGCGAACAGCTACTGAATCGCGAAATCGTCGAGTCCGTTGAGTCGCGTATTGTGTGCCGCCCGGATCAACCAGCGCCCCGATCGTTGGACGAGCACCGCGGTGATGAGACCACGGCGGTCCTCACCAGCGGTAGCGCCGGGTAGGACGTGATCGGGCCATATCCACTCCGTATGTATCAAGACCACTCCGGGGGCGAGAGGCTGGATGTCGACGATCGTCTGGCTGTAGTTCTTCTTCTGCGCCAGAACGGATTCGGGTACATCCTCGTGGCCGCGCACATTGTCCTCCCGCGATCGCCACCACACGCCACGGTGCGTGATGAAGTCGCAGTCCTCGGTGAACAGCTGTCCCCACTCCTGCATCTCATGCTGAATCCAGAGTTCGGTATAGCGATCGAGTAGTTTTCGGATCACGTCGGCGTCATCATGCATGCATCGAATTGTTGAACCTCAACCAAGGTCAGGGTCAAGGTGGCGGCTGAGCCCGCTGGCGAACTAGGTCGCGGCGAGGTCGCGCTCGGCTACCCGTGCCAGCATGCTCAGCACAAGCTTTCGTTGCGCACTGGGGACTCCGTCGAACGCGCGGGCCTCGGCGGCGTCGCGGGCCACGGCGAACTTGGCGTAAATACGCTTACCCGCGTCCGTGATACGGGGGATCCGCACGCGCCGGTCGGTCGGAGCGACGGTGCGTGTGACGAGTTTCTGCTGTTCGAGGCGGTCGAGCACGCTGATCAGGGTCGACTTGTCGACGCACACAATACGACTCAGTTCGAGTTGGTTCGCGTGCTCTCCGTCCTCGAGTGCGGCGAGTACGAGCCAGTCGCGCATGTCCTTCAATCCGATCTCGACCGCGGCGCGGTCGAGATGGTTTGCCATGTGCGCGTTCGCCGCATGCAGCAGGAAGGCGAGATCGTTCGGGCGGGAGACCTGACCGTTCTCTGCGACATCGGGCGGTCGTGAAGTCTCCATAGCGGGCATGGTAGCCGGTCCGGCGAGTTAGGTCCAAGTCGTATCAGTTGATACCAAATCATCTTGACTAAAACTATCTAGACTCGTAATGTTCGGCCTGCCCATGAAATGACGCTCTGCCGAAGGACTCTGATGAGCACAGGCAACCGACAGGTGAACCTGGAGAGCCGAATGCCCTCCGTACCCCGTCCACTCCGGATCTCACGCGACATCGTCATCGCCGCACCGCCATCGGCGGTGTTCTCGGTGCTCGCAAATCCCCACCGCCACACCGATTTCGACGGGTCCGGCACCGTGCGGAACATGATCTCGGGACCGGATCGGCTGAGTATGGACGCCACGTTCAGGGCCGACATGAAACTGTTCGGTGTGCGCTACCGGATCCTCAATACGGTCGTCGAGTTCGAGGTGGATCGGCGCATCGCGTGGTGCCATCCCGGCAAGCACCGTTGGCGCTACGAACTCGAGGAGGTCGACGGCGGTACGCGGGTGACCGAGACCTGCGACCTGTCCACCTCGCCGATACGCGGACTGCTGGTGCGCACACCGTGGCCGCGCTGGAACGCCGAAGGCATCGAGAAGACTCTGCCGCGGCTCAAGACGCTGGTCGAGATGGGCGCCTGAAACGATGTCATCCGCACCTCGCCCCTTCCGGATCACCATTCCCGAAGCAGACCTCGCGGACCTGGCCGAGCGCCTGGACCGCATCCGATGGCCCGATGAATTGCCCGGGGCCGAGCTGCGGGCGGGTAGACCTTCTCCGTCGGGGGTTCCCACGGCGGTGGCGAACTTCCCCGGGGACAACGTCATTCAGGTTCTGGCAGGGCTGTCCAATGTGGTCACGCGCTGGCGGGAGTACGACCGCGGCGGGCACTTCCCCGCATTGCAAGCGCCGGAGGAGCTCACCTCCGATATCCGCGAGTTCTTCCGTTCCCTTCCGGACACGCTGTGACTCACGAATGGCCCAGCCGCAGAAAGGAATCGCCCGTGCGGATCGGCATCGGACTTCCGAATCAGGTGCGCGACCTCAGCCCGTCGATCATCCCGCGCTGGGCAGCGCGGGCCGAGGACGCGGGGTTTTCCACACTCGCCACGACCGGGCGCTACGCCTACCCGGGCGTGAGCGACACCGTCGCGCTGGCGGCCGCGGCGGGAGCGACCACAACGATCGGCCTGCTCAGCGCGGTCCTGCTGGCCCCGACGTGGCCGAGTGCCTTGCTGGCCAAGGAAATCGCGGGCATCGACGGTATCTCCGGCGGACGCCTCACCCTCGGCGTCGGGGTCGGGTCGCGCGAGGACGAATTCGTCGTGCCCGGGCACGGACTCGATAGTCGCGGCGCGCGCTTGGAATCCGACCTGGCGACCTACCGCGATGTATGGAGCGGCAATCCGGTCGGCAACGGACCGAACCCGGCCGTGCCATCGGGAACCCGGCAAGTCCCCATGCTGTTCGGCGGGTACTCCGCTCCCACCCTGAACCGCATGGTGCGCTGGGGCGAGGGGTACATCGGTGGTTCGCTGCCGCCGGCCATGACAGCGCCCAGCTTCGAGGCGGCGAAACGAGCCTGGCAGCGGGCAGGCCGCCGAGGCGCTCCGAAACTCGTCGTACTCGCCTACTTCGCACTGGGTGACACCGAGACCGGCCGGGCGAACATCCAGGACTTCTACCGGCTGGCCCCCGAAGGCATCGCCGCCAACGTGGTGCTCTGCACCACCCCGGCAATGATCGAGCAGTCCATCGCGGACTACTCCGACCTCGGCGTCGACGAGATCATCTTCGTCCCCGCCACGGACGACCTCGACGAGGTCATCCGGCTCGCCGACACCCTGCCGAGGAAGGAGCGAGTACGGTAATATAAGTAAAAACTTATGAGAGGAGAAGGTCATGGCCCTGGTCACCGATCCCGTAGCCCTCGCCGGACTCGTCGTGCGCGAGGTCCGTTCCGGTTCCCGCGACGATATGCCGACCAGGATCGTGGTCACCCGGCGCGGCTATGCCACCGACCAGGGCGATCTCTGGGATGCGCTGACCGATGCCGAGCGGATCCCGCGCTGGTTCCTGCCGGTGAGCGGCGATCTGAAGGTCGGCGGGCGCTATCAGTTCGAGGGCAATGCGGGCGGTGTCGTCGAGCGCTGTGAGCAGCCGCATCGGATCGGCGTCACCTGGGAGATGCGCTCGCAGATCTCGTGGCTGGAGATCACCCTCACGCCGGTCGCCGACGGCACGATGCTGGAGCTGGCGCATGAGGCGCCGGTCGACCCCGAGTTCTGGACGCGGTTCGGGCCGGGCGCGGTCGGGGTCGGCTGGGATCTGTCGCTGATGGGTCTGGGCGTCCATCTGTCGACCGCGGCGCCCGTCGATCCCATGGAGGGACTGGCCTTTCCGACCACCCCCGAGGGGATCGCATTCGTCCGGACCGCGGCGCTGGACTGGGCGGAGGCTGCCGCCGCCGACGGCGACGATCCGGCCGATGCGCGCGCGGCCGCGGAGCGAACCATCGCCTTCTATACGATCGAGCCCGAGGAGAGTTCCGAATCCTGATGGGCGTCAATGTCTTCGACGCGCTCGGCGATCCGGTCCGCCGCTCCATCCTCGTCCTGCTGGCGGCGGATGAGCAGCCCGCCGGTGCGGTCGTGGCCGCCGTCCAACGGCATACCCCGATCTCCCAGCCCGGAGTTTCCCAGCACCTCAAGGTACTTCGCGATGCGGGACTGGTGAGCGTCCGCGCCGAGGGCGCCCGCCGGTTCTACGCCCTCGATCGGTCGGGTCTGGACGCGGCCCGCTCATGGCTGACCGAATTGACCGATCCGCTGGCGCAATTCGCGCAACCGCTGGACGCACTCGCCACCGAGATAGCCCGCGGTAAGCGACGGCGCGCGGCGCCGTCCGATCGACCCGGGGAGGATGCGCCCGGCAGACAGGCTCGACATGCCTGAGGGGCGGCCGCTCGTTCATGAGTCGTCCACCGAGGTCTCGTCGTTCATGTGAACAGTGCGTGCCGGTATCACCCGGGATCGAGCGGGTACATGCGGCTCGAAAGAGGCCATAGTGCACAAGAATCCGGTCCGATGGCACCGACTTCCGCTGTCGCCCGCGCATGCGGGCGTCCTTACCCCTACGCTGCGGGGGCAGGAATTCGTCAGCGGAGGGTAGATGGCCGGGGATCAGCGTAAACGTGATGCGGGGGCCACGCGGGCGGCGATTTTGGGAGCGGCACAGGAGTTGTTCGCGGAGCGGGGGTTCGAGCGGGCGACCGTGCGGGATATCGCGGGGCGCGCGGGGGTGAATCAGGCGCTGCTGTTCCGGTACTTCGGGAGTAAGGACGAGCTGTTCCGGTCCGCGATCGCGGATCGGGGGCGGCAGGTGCTCCAGGAGGGCGAGGCGGGCGGGTTGCTGGCGCGGCTGCTGGCCCGGATGCTGGAGCCCACCGATGCGGCGATGCCGGGGCATTGGCTGCAGGCGGCGCTGCGCTCCAGCGGACATGACGAGGGTGCGGCGGCCATTCGCCAGGAACTGGGCGACGAATACGTCCGCGAACTGGCCACGCTCGCCGATGGACCGGATGGGGAGCTGCGCGCCGATCTGGTGTTGGCCTGGTTGCTGGGCATCGCGCTGATCCGTTCGGTGCATCAGCGCGAACCGCTGGCCGGGGCCGATCCGGCCGACGTTGCCCGGCATGTGCTGCGCGCCGCGCGGGTGCTGCTGCCCGATCTGGATACGAATTTCCCACCGGCATAACGGGATTCAGTCGTTGACGGGGTGGCGTGGCGGCGCTTACATTGAGTTGTAAGCATTCGCTTACATGCTGTGTCGGCGTCGGGTAAGGGAGCCCCCATGACCGTGAATACCGAAGCGCGCCAATACCCTTTCGGCGCACCAGTCCGCCTCGATATACACCCGCTCTATGCGAAACTGCGTCGCGAGGAACCGATTTCGCGGGTGAAGCTGCCCTACGGCGGGGAGGGCTGGCTGGTCACCCGCTATGAGGACGTCAAACAGGTCCTCGCCGATCCACGCTTCAGCCGCGCGGTCACGGTGGACCGCGAGGACATCCCCCGCGTGGCACCCGTTCCGCCGCGCCCGAATTCGCTGCTGAGCATGGATCCGCCCGAGCACAGCAGGCTGCGCAGGCTGGTCGCGAAGGCGTTCACCGGCCGCCGCGTCGAACAGCTGCGGCCGCATGTGCGGGAGATCGTGGACGGGCTGCTCGACGAGCTCGAGGGCTCCGGCCGCCCGGCCGATCTGGTGCAGCGCTTCGCGCTGCCGCTGCCGGTCACCGTGATCTGCGAAATGCTCGGTGTGCCAACGAAAGACCAGCACCGATTCCGCGACTTCTCCGATACCGTGCTGTCGACCACCGCCTACACCCGCGAGGAGATCGACGCCGCCCGAGTCGAATTGGAGCGTTATCTGGCCGAACTGGTCGCCGAGCGCCGCGAGCGCCCGACCGACGATCTACTCGGCGCGCTGGTCGCCGCCCGCGACGAGAAGGAACGGCTCACCGAGGACGAGCTGGTCCAGATGGGAATCGGCATCCTGGTCGCGGGCCACGAGACCACGGCCAATCAGATAGCCAACTTCACCTATCTGCTGCTGACGATGCCCGAACAGTGGAAGTTCCTGTGCGACAACCCCGAATCGGTACCCAGCGCGGTCGAGGAGCTGCTGCGCTATGTGCAGCTGGGTTCCGGCGGCGGTTCGGCGCGGGTGGCGACCGAGGATCTCGAGCTGGCCGGTGTCACCGTGCGCGCCGGGGAGGCGGTGTTCGTCAACACCCAGGCGGCCAACCGCGACGAGTCGGTCTTCACCGATCCCGAGATCCTGAACCTCATCCGGGAACACAACCCGCACATGGCCTTCGGGCACGGCGTGCATCACTGCCTGGGCGCACAGCTGGCCCGGGTGGAACTGCAGGTCGCCCTCGGCTCGCTGCTGCGGCGGTTCCCGGCACTGCGGCTGGCGGTCCCCGCCGACGAGGTGCCGTGGAAGGTCGGGCTGCTGGTGCGCGGCCCACGGCAGCTCTCGGTGAGCTGGTGAGGAAAGCCTGATGTCCGAACAGAAATGGCGCGTCACGGTCGACCGGGACATCTGCATCGGATCCGGCATGTGTGTCGGCACCGCGTCGAACCACTTCACCCTCGTCGACGGCCACTCCACCCCGACCTCCGAGGTCATCGCCCCGGACGACACCGTCGCCGACGCCGCCGAATACTGTCCGGTGGAGGCGATCCTGATCCGCGCGGCCGATTCGGGAGAGGTCATCGCTCCGCAGGGCTGAGCGGGACCGGTTGCGCGACACCGGTCCCGCATCGGCCGCCGAGGTATCTCAGCCGACCGCCTCGATCAATCGCGGTGCCGCGCTGCTGGTTTCGGTACGACGATGCAATAGCTGCGACCAGACGACCAAGCCGAGCGCTCCGAGGCTCAGGCCGCTGCAGATCCAGGCGACCGACGGGTAGTCCATACCCGCGCCGAGGGCCAGGCCGCCGAGCCAGGGGCCCAGGGTGATACCGATGTTGAACGAGACGACGTTGCCCGCGGGGCCGAGGGTGATCGCGGCGGGGGCCAGGGTGTAGACGCGGCTGCTGGAGACCGGATTGGTGCCGAATCCGAACGCGCCCAACAGGAATACCAGGACCACCACCGCGGCGATGTGGTGGGCTGTGAGGGCCAGCAGGGCCGAGGTGATCGTCAGCCCGACGATGCCGACGACGAGGGTGCGCGTCGGATGGGCGTCGGCGGTGCGGCCGCCGATGCCGATGCCGAGGAAGGCGCCGATGCCGTAGACGGCGAGCAGGACGGGCACCCAGGCCGGAGCCACCCGGGTCGTCTCGATCAGCAGCGCACCGAGGTAGCCGAAGGTGGCCATGAGCCCGGCGAGGGCCAGGGTGCTGATGCCGTAGAGCAGCGCGACCTGTCCGGTGGCCATGGCGCGCAGCTCTTTTCGGAGATCCGGCGTGCTGTCGGGGCGACTGTCGGGCACCCGCGAGAGGACCCCGGCCATCGCGATCGCCGACAGGATCGTCACCGCCCAGAACGCGGCCCGCCAGCCGAGATGCTGGCCGATGAAGGTGCCGGCGGGCAGCCCGACGATGGTGGCCACGGTGAGTCCGCCCGCGACAATGCTCATCGCCCGGCCGCGAGCATTCTCCGGAACCATCGCGACGGCGGCCGCGGCGCCCACCGACCAGAATCCGGCGTAGACGAAGGCGGCGATCACGCGGGTGGCGAACAGCACCCAGTAGTCCGAGGTGAGGACCGCGGCCACATGGGCGAGGAGGAAGGCCGCGAGGAAGGCGATCAGCGCGGTGCGCCGGGACCAGCGCATGGTGACGACGGCGAGGATCGGCGCGCCGAACAACATGCCCAGCGCGAAGGCCGAGATCAACAGTCCCGCTTGCGGAATCGAGACGCCGAGGTCGCTGGACAGTTCCGGGAGCAGGCCCGCGGTGACCAGTTCCGAGGTGCCCTGGGCGAATATCGAGAGGCCCAGGATGTAGACGGCTAACGGCATCGGAGATCCTTGTCGTTTTGTATCGTTTGGTTCAAAACTGGAGTGCGCGAAAACCTTCGGCGCGAAGCGATATCAGTTCGGGCGGTACATCACAGACTGTCCAGCGCGACGGTGGCGATGGACTCGAGCATCGCACGGTCGGCCCCGCCGCGGGCGGCCACGCGCATCCCGGTGACGGTGGCGGTCACGAAGTTCGCGAGTTCGGCCGCGGGCCTGGCCCTTCGGATCTCACCGGCCCCCTGCCCGGCGGCGATCGTCGCGGTCAGCGCGGTCAGTCGCCGATCCATATCGGCGCGCAGCAGATCGGAGATCTCCTCGTCGCGCGGGCCCAATTCGACCATCGAGTTCACCACCAGGCAGCCCAGCGGATCATCCTCCGGCGCGTCGATGACATTCCACAGCAGCCGCCGCAGCCGATCCTTGACCGAACCGGGGCCATCGAGCGTCGCGAAGGTCGCCTCGTTCCTGGCATCCATGTACCGCCGCAGCGACCGCAGGAACAGATCGCGCTTACTGCTGAAGGTGTTGTAGATGCTGCTGCGGCCCAAACCGGTTGCGGCACAGAGTTCCTGCGTCGAGGTGCCCTCGTAGCCGGACGACCAGAACGCGCGCATCGCGGCGTCGATCGCCCGGTCCTCCTCGAACTGCTTGGGTCGCGCCATGGCCCGACCCTAGCATGTTTTGCATCAATCAGTCCAAAACCGTCAGAACTCGCCCGCCACACCGAGAACCGTGCGGCCGGAGTGATGCCCGGCACGGATGGCGCCGAGGACCTCCTCGACCCGCGTGATGGGCGCGTAGTTCTCGACGGCCGCGAGGTGCCGGGGTTTGAGGTCGTGGCCCAGGCGGGTCCACAGGGCGCGACGCCGGTCGATCGGGAACTGGGACGAATCGATGCCCAGCAGGGCGACGCCGCGCAGGATGAACGGCATGACGGTGGTGGGCAGTTCGGCCCCGCCGGTGAGTCCGCTGATCGCCGCCGCGCCGCCGTACTTGATCGCGCTGAGGATGTACGCCAGGGATGTGCCGCCCACGCTGTCGACCGCGCCCGCCCACTGGGCCTTGCCGAGGGGGCGCAGCTTGGCGTCCGGATCCTCGGGCAGGCGGCCGATCACGGATTTCGCGCCGAGGGTGGACAGCAGTTCGCTCGCATCGGTCTTGCCGGTCGAGGCGACCACCTCGAATCCGAGACCGGCCAGGATGTCCACGGCCACGCTGCCCACGCCGCCGGTCGCGGCGGTCACCAGCACCGGACCCGAATCGGGGGTCAGGCCGCGATCCAGCAGGGCCTGCACGCTCATGGCCGCGGTGTAGCCGGCCGTGCCGATCGCGGCCGCCTCCCGGGTGGTCAGCCCGTCGAGCTTCACCACCCATTCCGCGGGGACGCGGGCGTATTCGGCGAAGCCGCCGTGATGCGAGACGCCCAGGTCGTAACCGTGTGCGATCACCCGATCGCCGGGGACGAACTGCGGATCCGCGGATTCGGTGACCTCGCCGGCGATATCGATGCCGGGGATGATCGGATACGCGCGCACCACGCCGCCGCCGCGGGTGATAGCCAGCCCGTCCTTGAAGTTGGCACTCGAGAAGTGCACCTTGATCGTCACCGTGCCCGGCCCGAGGAAGTCGTCGCCGACCTCCTCGCGCGCCAACGTCACACCATTGTCCGTCTCGTGCGCCACCATCGCCCAGAACATGAGTCCGAGCATAGGTCGGGTCCGGGCCGGTGTCGTGGTCAACGGTCGTAGTGGGCGATTCCGACCGGGCCGACGCCCAGGCAGAGGTCCAATCCCGGAGTGTGGGAACCGATTCGGAGGGCGCTGCCGCCGCCGATCACTCGCACGTAGACGGTGTGCAGACCCGCGGTGACCGGGGCGACGACCGCCGTACCGTATTCGAGGGAGACCGTGATCCGGCCGTCTCGGCTGGCGAGGTAGTTGAGCTGGACGGTCCAGCCGTTGTCGAGGAGTGGGCCGTCGAGGGGCAGATCGACGGGTTGTTCGGTGGCGATGTGGTAGCCGCAGTCCGGGGTTGGACCGGGCAGGATCGCGCGATTCCACCAGACCTGAGCATCGACCAGGGTTCCGGAATCGGTGAACATACGCAGCCGAGGAGTGGAATCGGCGAAGGCACCCGGCGGCGCGACCGCGGACAGGACATGGCTCACGAGATTCTGGGGGTGGGTCAGCGGGCTGAGCACATCCCAGGGGACCTCCTGATCGAGCACGGGATCGCCGGAGCGGAGGGCGGCGGTGGCATTGGTGAGATAGGTCCGGGTCGGGCTGACCGACCAGGAACGGACGAAGGTGCTCGTGGACCACAGGCTGCTCGCGACGAATGCGACGGCCAGTGTGAGCGAGAGGGTGTATGGCGCGCCGTGCGGGATGCGGGCGATCTCGCGGGGGTGGTCTCGCGCGCGAGCGCGCAGCAGTAATGCGCCCGCGGCAGTCAGGATTACCGCCACGTCTGCGAGGTAGCGCAGGGACTGCATGAGTTCGGCCGCAGTGTTCGGGCCGCCGCGGATCATCAGGACCGGGAGCTGGGCGATCGCGATGTAGCCGAGTAGTGCCAGCCATATCGCGAGGGTGCGGTGGTTGGCTCGAATCGTCAGTGCGGCAACGACTCCCAGCGCCACCCAGGACAGCCACACCGCCCAGGCGGGTGGTGTGGCCCAGGGTGTCGACGGCAGCCAGCGGGCCCAGGCCCACGGGCCGCCGAGCAGGGTCGGCACGATGCCGAGCGAGGTGGCGCTGTGCAGCAGACCGCGGATACCGGCCGCGCTGCTGCGGACCGGCGACACCTCGGCGACCGCGAAATACGCTGCGAGCCAACCGGACAGCAGCAACGCCGACCCGGACCACAGCAGCACGCCCCGGCGGGCCACCGTGCGGATCGGCCGAGCCCGGCCGTCGACGTACAGTGCGAGCGCGGCCGCGCCGAAGGCCACGAACGGTGTCACCGCGGCCTTTTCGAAGAACAGCAGCGCGACCGTCACCGCCGCGAGGCCG
Source organism: Nocardia sp. NPDC051570 (assembly GCF_044454005.1). Lineage (NCBI taxonomy): Bacteria > Bacillati > Actinomycetota > Actinomycetes > Mycobacteriales > Nocardiaceae > Nocardia > Nocardia sp. NPDC051570. The sequence goes on from NZ_JBITDI010000005.1 coordinate 259,289, forward strand.
GACCAGGCGTAGCGCCGCCGACCCGTGCGGACCAGCAGCACCGCGTCGGCGATCGTCCAGGCCAGCGCGCACTGCAGCGGCAGCGCGTTCAGCGCCGCGGCCCACCACGCGAACGCGGGAATCGTCAACGGGCAGAACAGATAGAAGGTGAACGCGCCGAGTGCCGCCCATCGCGATCGGGAACCAGTGAGCACCACCACCATTCGCAGCACCGCCACCGACGCCGCCGCCTGCAGCACCAGCATCGAGACCATCGGAGCAGCCCACGCCAGCGGCGCGACGGCCATCGCCACCCAGGCCGTCACGTAGGCCAGCGGCATGACGTGCCCGTCATGGTTGTGGGCCAGCAGATCCGCCGACAGCAGCGGATATCTACCCGCCCGGCCGACCAGGATCAGATCGTCCCAATAGAAGTAGCCATGCGCGGCCACCCAACCGCGAATCCCGAGCTGGACTGCGATCAGGCAGGCCGCGACGACGAGAACCGGGCGCGCGCGACCCATCCGGCGAGCGGCTGATCAGCGAAAGCTGGGCGCGCGCTTGGTCAGGAAGGCGGTGATCCCCTCGCGACCGTCGTCGGAGTCGGCGCAGGCGGTGATGAAGGCGGCCTCGCGGGCGAGCTGTTCCTCGAGGGTATGGCCGGAGGAGACCAGCAGCAGCTTCTTCACATTCGCATTGGCATGCCGGGGTCCGGCCGCGAACCGGGCGGCCAGGCCGTCGACCGTGGTGGCCAGTTCGGCATCGGGGACCACGCGATGCAGCAGCCCCCAGTCGAGGGCGTCGGCGGCCGAGAGGGTGCGGTTGGTCAGCATGAGCTCCTGCGTGCGACGCAGGCCGATCAGGCGCGGCAGGTAATAGGACGCGCCGCCGTCGGGGCTGAGCCCGGCGCGGGTGTAGGCCATGGTGAAGGAGGCGGATTCGGCCGCGACGACCAGATCGGCCGCGACCGCGATGCTGAAACCGGCGCCGGCGGCCGTGCCGTTGACCGCGACCAGCAGCAGCGCGTCCATCCGCGCGAACGACGACAGCGCCTGATGCAGATCGTCGGCCAGATGTTTGACATAGTCCCCGGACCCGCCCGGCGCCGCGGACATCGCCTTCAGATCGCCCCCGGCGCTGAAGAACTTCCCGGCGCCGGTCAGCGTGACCACCTTGAGCGTGGGATCGTCGGCGCACAGCGCGGCGATCGTCGCCAGCTCCCGGCCCATGGTCGCGTCGATCCCGTTCGCGGCCGTCGGCCGATCGAGGGTGAGCCGGGCGATGCTGCCCGTCCGCTCGAACCGGACCGTCTCGTAATCGGTCATGCCGTTGCCTTCCCGTCGAGTCTGCCCGCCCAGCATGTCAAACCCGATTCCGGCGATCATCGCGGGATCAGTTCCAGCCGCACGCCGAGCAATCGGACCGGGCGGTCGAGCTCGAAGCGGTCGAGGATCGCCACGGCGGCGCGCACGATCTCGTCGACGTCGGTGGTCGGCGCGGCGAGTTTGCGCTGTTTGGTGCGGGTGTAGAAGGTCTTGGTGCGCACGGTGACTCCGACGCGCCCGATGACGCGGCCCGCCGCGATCGTCTCCTCGGCCACCTCGGCGGCCAGGCGCGCGACCTGTCGTTCGATCTCGGCGCGGTCGGTGAGATCCTGCGGGAAGGTCTCGGATCTGCTGCGGCCCACCGGAATTCGTGGTTCGGTCACCACATCGGTATCGGCGATGCCGTGGCCGAGGACCCAGAGATACGGGCCGGTGTTGGGGCCGAATTCCGCGGCCAGCGCCTCACGATCGGCCGCCGCGAGCTGCGCCACCGTCTCGATCCCCAGGTCGGACAGGCGTTTCGCGATGCGCGCGCCGACGCCCCACAGGGCGCTGGTCGGGCGGTGTGCCATCAGCTCGGTCCAGTTGTCGGCGGTGAGCCTGAAGATCCCGTCGCCGCCCGGCGCGGCCGATTCGCCCTTACCGACGGATTTGGCGAAGCCGGTGGCCAGCTTCGCGCGCAGCTTGTTATCGCCGATGCCGATCGAGCAGGACAGCTCCACCGCGGCGATGGCCGCGCGGATCTCACGAGCCAAGCGCTCGGGATCGTCGACGTCGGCGGCGAGGAACGCCTCGTCCCAGCCGAGCACCTCCACTCGCACCGGGAAACCGCGCAACAACTCCATGACCTGATCGGACGCCTGTTCGTAGGCCGCCATATCCAGCGGCAGGAAGACGCCCTGCGGACATATGCGGGCCGCGGTGCGCAGCGGCATCCCGGCCCGCACACCGAAGCCGCGCGCCGCATAGGACGCGCAGGTCACCACCTTGCGCGGCTCGTCCGGATCGCCGTTACCGCCGACGATGACCGGTCGGTCCCGCAGCTCCGGATGGCGGCGGAACTCCACCGCCGCCTGGAACTGGTCGAGATCCACGTGCAACAGCCACCGGGGCACACTCTCGTCTTACCGCATACCGGTGACATGCGAGCGGAACCAGAATAATATTCTGTTCGTGAAGATTCGGGATCGGTTGCTGCTCGCGGCCGAGCGCGAATTCGCCGAACACGGGACGGTGGAGACGACGCTCGGGCAGATCCGCGACGCGGCCGGTGCCAGTGTCGGCGCGCTGTATCACCACTTCCCGGACAAGGCCGAGCTGTATCGGCAGGTGTGGGCGAATGCGCTGGCCGACTATCAGCGCCATCTCTGGCAGGTCCTCGGCGACAGCGTCGACGCGCAGGCCGGGATCACCGGCGCCGTGGTCGAACATCTGCGCTGGGTCGCCGAGAATCGATACCGGGCCACGCTGCTCACCGCCGCCCGGCCGCCGGGAATTCGGGAGAGCGAGAGCAATCGGGAGTTCCTGCGTAACGGTTGGCGCTGGTGGCGCACGCATGCCGGATACGGCGCGGTGCGCGATCTGCCGTTCGATCTGGTGTACGCGCTGTGGTTGGGGCCCGCGCAGGAGTATTCGCGGCATTGGCTCAGCGGTGAGATGGTCACCGCCCCAGACGATGTCACGCAGGTGCTGGCCGAGGCCGCCTGGCAGGCGCTGCGCGCCCGCCGAACCGACGACGCGGACGCGGCCTGATGATCACCGCTGTCGAATGCGAATCGGATTCCGGCGGAAGGTGATCCGACCGGTAGTAAGCCACTGTGACGAGGGGTCGTCATGCGGGAACGACGAGGAATCGTCGTTCCCGCATGACGAATGCGCGCTCGATCAGGATGCCAGCGCCGGGCTGCCGAAGGCCGGTTCGGCGACCGGCTCGATGGCGTAGGCCAGGATGTCGGCCACATCGCCGACCGGGCGGACATCCAGTGCCTCGAGCACCTCGGCCGGGACGTCGTCCAGATCCGGCTCGTTGCGGGCCGGGATGAACACCGTCTTCAGGCCCGCGCGCTGGGCGGCCAGCAGCTTCTGCTTGACCCCGCCGATCGGGAGCACCCGGCCGTTCAGCGTGACCTCACCGGTCATGCCGACATCCGAGCGAACCTGCCGGTCCAGCGCCAGCGACACCAGGGCGGTGACCATGGTGACACCCGCCGACGGACCGTCCTTGGGCACGGCGCCCGCGGGGAAGTGGATGTGGATGTTGCGATCCAGCACCTTCGGCTCGATGCCGATCTCCTCCAGATGCGAGCGGACGTAGGTCAGCGCGATCTGCGCGGATTCCTTCATGACGTCGCCGAGCTGACCGGTCAGGGTCAGCGAGCGCTCGCCCTCGGCGGCGTTGGCCTCGATGTAGAGGACATCGCCACCCGCACCGGTCACCGCCAGTCCGGTCGCCACGCCGGGGACGGCGGTGCGCTCCACCGAATCCGGGGTGAATCGCGGTCGACCCAGGTAATCCTTCAGATTCGTCAGGTCGACGGTGATGGCCTCGGGATCCGGACCCTCCGACAGCCGAGTCGCCGCCTTGCGCAGGGCCTTTGCGATGAGCCGTTCCATCTGCCGCACGCCCGCCTCGCGGGTGTAGTTCGCCGCGATCTCGCGCAAGGCCGGCTCGGTGATGCGCACCTCCTCGGCGGTCAGCGCGTTGCGCTCGAGCTGCCGCGGGATCAGGAAGTCGCGGGCGATGGCCACCTTGTCGTCCTCGGTGTAACCGTCGACCGTGATCAGCTCCATGCGGTCCAGCAGCGGGCCCGGGATCGTCTCCATGACGTTCGCGGTCGCGATGAACAGCACATCCGACAGGTCCAGATCCAGGTCCAGGTAGTGGTCGCGGAACGTGTGATTCTGCGCCGGATCCAGGACCTCGAGCAGCGCCGCCGCCGGATCGCCGCGGTAGTCCGAGCCCACCTTGTCGATCTCGTCCAGCAGGACAACGGGATTCATCGAACCCGCCTCCTTGACCGCGCGCACGATGCGGCCGGGCAGCGCGCCGACGTAGGTGCGCCGGTGGCCACGGATCTCCGCCTCGTCGCGCACGCCGCCCAGGGCGACGCGAACGAACTTGCGGCCCAGGGCCCGTGCCACGCTCTCACCCAGCGAGGTCTTACCGACGCCGGGCGGACCGACCAGCACCAGCACCGCGCCGGAGCCGCGGCCGCCGACGACCTCGAGTCCGCGCGATGCGCGCCGGGCGCGCACGGCCAGGTATTCGACCATGCGGTCCTTGACCTCGTCCAGGCCGTGGTGATCGGCGTCGAGCACCGCGCGGGCGGCCGAAACATCGTCCGAATCCGTGGTTTTCACCGTCCACGGCAGATCCAGCACGGTGTCGAGCCAGGTGCGGATCCAGCCCGCCTCCGGGCTCTGATCGCTGCCGCGCTCGAGCCGGTCGACCTCGCGCAGCGCGGCCTCGCGGACGTGCTGCGGCAGATCGGCGTTCTCGACGCGGGTGCGGTAGTCCTCGGCGCCGTCGGGCTCGTTCTCGCCCAGCTCCTTGCGAATCGCGTTGAGCTGCTGGCGCAGCAGGAATTCGCGCTGGGACTTCTCCATCCCCTCGCGGACGTCCTCGCTGATCTTCTCGGTGACCTCCATCTCGGCGATGTGGTCGCGCACCCAGGCGATCAGCTTGGTCAGACGCTCCGCGACGTCCGGGGTCTCGAGCAGTTCGCGCTTCTGTTCGATGGTGAGATAGGGCGCGTAACCCGCGGTATCGGCCAGCGCCGACGGATCCGCCATCTGGTCGACCATGTCGATGACCTGCCACGCCTCGCGACGCTGCAGCACCGAGACGACCAGCTTCTTGTATTCGGCCGCAAGCTCTTTGATGCGCCCGTCCGGCTCGGGGGTCTCGACCGGCTCGGCCTCGACCCACAGCGCGGCGCCCGGCCCGGTCACCCCGTGCCCGATCTTCGCGCGCCGCTCGGCCCGCAGCACGGCCGCCTTGGCCCCGCCGCGCATCCGTCCGACCTGTTCGATGGTGGCGACCACGCCGTAGGCGGCGTAGCCCTCGGTCAGTCGGGGCGCGAGCAGTACGGCATCCAGATTCGCCGCCCGCGCCGCATCGATGGCGGCCTGCGCCGCCTCATCGAGCTCGATCGGGACAACCATGCCCGGCAACACGATCGGCTCGGTCAGAAACAACACCGGTAGTCGTTGTGGGGTACTCACAGGTCACAGCCCCTTCCAAACCATGCCTTCGAACGTTCTCGCCGAAGGTTGAGCGTTATCTACTCAACCCTCGACCCCGCCCGGATGTTCCGAACGGATGTTCACCGGCAGCGAACGAGGGCATCGGACGCCGTAACGGTGTGATCGGCGGCATCAATACCGAGGTGGGGCCTGATACTGGTGATGGGTGAATGCAATCGGGTAGTCCGCCACCGGATGTGCGGAATACTCGGGTGGAGTTCGTCATCTACGCGAGGAGCAACATGCTGGCCGCACGCCTTCACCTGGGAACCGAACGCCGTCTGGTCGTGGAGGAGGTGCCGGTTCCCGAGCCTGGGCCCGATCATGTGCTGATCAAGGTGGCGGCGGCGGGGGTGTGCCTGTCGGATGTGCATCTGATCGATGGGACCCTGTCGCCGCTGTATCTGAAGGGCGATGTGGTCACGCTCGGGCATGAGGTCGCGGGGACCGTCCATGCGCTGGGGCCCGGGGTCACGCGGGCGCGGGTGGGAGATCGAGTGGTGTTGCAGGCGGGAGAGTCCCGCGATGGGGTGACGTTCACGCGGGGCGTGGATTACGACGGCGGCTGGGCGGAGTACACGCTGGCTCGGGCGGACACGCTGGTGCCGCTGCCCGACGATCTGCCGTTCGAACAGGCCTGCTTCATTCCGGACGCGGTGTCGACGCCGTGGGCCGCGATCACCACGACCGCACAGGTTCGACCGGCCGAGCCGGTGGGCGTCTGGGGCGTGGGCGGGCTGGGCGCGCACGGCGTGCAGTTGCTGCGACTGGTCGGGGCCGCCCCGATCATCGCGGTGGATCCGCTGCCCGCCGCACGGGCACGCGCGCTGGATTTCGGCGCCGATTTCGCCTTCGACCCGGCCGACACCGATCTGCGCAAGAAGATCCTCGAGGCGACGAACGGCGACGGACTCGCGGCGGCCTTCGACTTCGCGGGCGTCGCCGCCGTGCGCGAACAGGCCGCGGTATGCCTGGGCAAGGGTGGGCGGCTGGTATTGGTCGGACTGACCGATAAGCCGATCACCCTCACCCACGGCACCATGTTCAGCTACTTCCAGCAGCAACTGCGCGGACACTACGGCTCGGGGCCCGGGGATGTGGCTCGGCTCGTGGAGCTGCAGCGACTGCATCGGATCGACTTCGCCCGCTCGGTCAGCGCCGTGCTGCCGCTGGCCGATGCGGTCAAGGCCGTGCACGCGCTGGAGGCCAAGGAGGGCAACCCGATTCGGATCGTGCTGCAGCCGTAGCGGTCGGTCACAGGCGGCGATCGAAGGCGACGGTCGCCGCACCCGAACCCGGGTCGACCGTGATCGCCCGCAGCCGCACGGCATCCCGGCTCAGGTCCAGGGCCATGAACCCGAGCCCGGTGAAACTCTGGAACAGGCTGGGATGCACCGGCTTCGGGCCGCCGAACGGCTCGTCGTGCACGGATTTCGCTGCCGCGCCGCAGACGATCTGCCGCGTACTCTTCGTCGCCACGGTCGGCTCGAGCACCTGCAGCGAATGGTCGTGCCCGGACAGCAGGATTTGGCAGCGCCCCAGGACATGTCGATCGAGGAACGCCTTCACATGCCGCCCGTCCAGCGGTTCGACGGTCACGCCCTCGTAGTTCCCGGCGTCACCGTGCGGGCCGTTGTTGAGATAGGGATGGTGCGTGCATACGACCTTCCAGGTCGCCGGTGATTCGGTGAGCGCACGATCCAGCCAGGCCGCCTGTTCGGTCATGAACGGCCCGTCCGGCGCCCAATACGGATCCAGCACCTGCGGTATATAGGAGGCGGCCGGATTCAGATCGAGTACGAAGAACTCCACGACCGGCCGCTGCTGCGGAATCCGGACCGAGTAATAGCGTGCGGGCATATACCACCGCGCCGAACGCCGGTGATAGGCCACCTCGTGATCGCCGCGCTGCAGCCAGCCCGCGTCACCGGGCAGGATCGCGGTGTTGTCGTGATTGCCGAGCACCATCAGCCACGGGAAATCCAGATCGTGATTGGGCTTTTCGAACTTATCGGCGAACTGGGCGTCGTCATCGGTCCACGGGCCGTTCTCGTAGATATTGTCGCCGAGGCCGAGCGCGAGCGAAAACGGTTCGCGCCGATGCATATTCCGCATGGCGTCGGCGACCAGCCACTGTGGACGGGCGCCCGTTCCGGCATCGCCGGTCAGCAGCACGCGCAGGTTCTCGCCGGTCGGGAGGGGTAGTTTGGCCGGTCCCGCCGGTCCCGCCGGTTCGGCCGCCGCCACGCCACCGACCGCCGCCACGCCCGCGACCGCCGCGGCGCCCGCCAGAAATCCCCGGCGGCCCACATTCCTGCTGTCGTCCATCCCGTGCTCCCTCTCACCGAATCAGATTGGTCGATTGACCAGTATTCTCGGAGACGCGAGCCGCTCACCGAATCCTGTTTGCGCACCGGCGAACGGACGGTGAAAACGGCACTACCCGATCGATTGACACTCGATCGGAACCGGTGAGAATGTTGGGGACCCGACATCTCAGGTCCTGGTTCGGAGCAAGGGGGAATCCCACGATGACAGCACTCGCCGGCGGGGTGTTCATCGACTGGGAACACCTCACCGGCCAGCCGAAAGTCGTCGTCGATCTGATCACCTTCCCACTCTTCAGCGCCCTGGCCGGTTGGCTGACCAACTGGACCGGCGTGCTGATGCTGTTCTGGCCGGTGTACTTCCGCGGCATCCCGATTCCGGGCCTGCGGGTGCTGTACCCCTACCTACCCCGACGGGTTCAGGTATTGCCGACCTTCTCCGGGGATGGTAGGCGGATCGGCTTCCAGGGTTTCATCCCCGCCCGCGCCGAGAAGATGGCCAGTATCTGCGTCGATATGGCCATCATGCGGATCGGCAGTCCGAAGGATTTCATCCACGAGCTCGATCTCGAGGGTGTCGCGGACTACATCGCCGAGGTCGCCCGCGTGCGGGTGCAGCCGATCGTCGACGAGATCATGATGCGGGAGAATCCGGAGGTGTGGCGGGCGGTACCGGGCCCGGCGCGCGCGATGCTCTATCAGCGGGTCGAACGCGAGCTGCCCGCGCTGACCGCGCGGGCCTTCGATCGGCTCGGCGACAACGTCGATCAGCTCATCGATATCAAGAGTTTCGTGATCCGGTATCTGCGTGCCAATCCCGAGATCCTCAAGGATCTGACCACCACCATCGCCGCGCCGGAGCTGCGCTTCATGGTCCGCATCGGCCTGCTGGGCGCGCCGTTCGGACTCCTGCTCGCGCTGTATATGCAGGTGCACCACGACATTCCGGTGCTCGGCTGGATTCCGAGCTGGGCGGTCGTGCTGACCGCGGCGGCCGCGATCGGCGTCATGGTGAACGTGATCGCCATCAAGATGGTGTTCGAGCCGGGCGATCCGCAGCCGCGCTACAAGTATCTGTGGCGCCAAGCCCTGCTGGCCAAGCGCCAGCCGCAGGCGGCCGCCGACCTCGGTCACATCCTGGCCTATCAGGTGCTGACGCTGCCCAATCTCGCGACCGAGCTGCTCGAGGGCCCCAACGGCGATAAGACCCGCCGACTCATCGAAGGACTGATCTCCGATGAGATCCATCGCCAGCTCGGACCGACCACCTCGATGGTGCGAATGGCCTTCGGCCGCCGCCAATTCGACAATCTCACGATCGGGGCGGCCGGGGCGGCCGTCGGATTGGCGCCGAGCCTGGCCGAGGACGAGCAGTTCGCGCGCGAACAGGCCGGGCAGATCGACGTTTTCGCGACCCGTAAGCTCCGCCAGCTCACCCCGGGGGAGTTCATGGAGATGTTCTACGCCTCGGTCGAACAGGACGCCTGGCTGCTCTATCTGCACGGCGCGGCGCTCGGCCTGTTCGTCGGCGGAGTACATCTGCTGCTGTTCGGCTGGTGAATAACAAGCACGCATGCTTGCCTTTTTTCTGCCGCGCCTGTAATGCTGAACGCGTGGTTGATCTGCAGGCGTTGCTCGCCGACTTCAATGCCGAATGCACGGATCTGGACGCGCTGATCGCGGGGCTGCCGCCGGAGGAGTGGGCGCGTCCCACGCCCGCGGCGGGCTGGACGATCGCCCATCAGATCGGCCATCTGGCCTGGACCGATGAGATCGCGACGCTATCGGCCACCGATGCCGAGGCGTTCGGGACGATGATGGCCGAGGCCATGCCGCGGGCGCTGACCTTCGTCGACGAGGCCGCCGAACAGGCCGCGGCCACCCCCGCGCCCGAACTGCTGGCGCGGTGGCGCCGCGGCCGCGCGGCATTGGATTCGGCCCTGCGCGCGGCGCCGACCGGTACGAAGCTGCCCTGGTTCGGACCGCCGATGAGCCCGGCCTCGATGGTCAGCGCACGGATCATGGAGAACTGGGCGCACGGTCAGGACGTCGCCGATGCGCTGGGCGTGACCCGGACACCGACCGCGCGGCTGCGCAACGTCGCCCATCTGGGCATCCGGACCAGGAACTTCGCGTATCAGGTGCACGGGCGCACATCGCCCGCCGAGGAATTCCGGATCACGTTGCGCGCACCCGACGGCGACCTGTGGACCTGGGGACCCGAGGACGCGGTGCAACGACTCGACGGACCCGCGCTGGACTTCTGCCTGTTGGTCACCCAGCGCCGCCATCCCGACGACCTCGCGATCGTCGCGGACGGACCCGATGCGATCGAATGGCTCACCATCGCACAGGTATTCGCGGGACCGGCCGGAACGGGCCGCAGCGCGGGACAATTCGCCTGAGCGCCGACGGCCGCCCCACGCATGCGCGGGACGGCCTCGCCACAGCGTCCGGCCGTAGAACGAGAGCGGGCGAGCGTCAGCTTTGGGTGCGCCGTGCCTGTTGCCGACCGGACGCCGTTGGCCGGAGGTTTGGATCTGGCAGTCGAAGCGACGCTCGCCAGCTAAGAGACTTTTACCCACCCGTTCCATGCCGGAAACACCTGAACCACAAAGAAATTCGTGTACGGCTGGTTGTGACAATTGTCTGCGCAGCTGCGTTGTCGATAGCGCGCGCACCCTCGGCCGCCCTGTGATCTTGATCGCAGCGTTTCGGTACCGTACTTCGTGACACAGTAATCTGGACATGCGTTCGGCTTTCAACGGTGCGAGTCGGCGCCGGCAGGGGGACCCCAGGGGAGAGGGAAAAGGAACGCACCGTGATGTCGCGACGACCCGCCCAGATCTTCCAGTACACCGCCATCGTCACCGCCGGTATGGCCAGCATCGCGTTGACCGTCGCCGCCGGAACCTACGTCGTGAACCAGATCGCCGAGACCGGGCGCATGCCGGGCACCGAGATCGCGCTACCCGGCACGGGATTGACCGATCAGGGACCCGTGCACGAGCCCCGAACATACGAATCCTCGGTCACCCCAAGGGTTTCCGCCGAGATCGATCTGATGGCCGACAGCGAACGACTGCCGGGGACCCCCTACGACCGGAAGCCACCCGCGCCCGCCGGTCACCCCGCGCCCTCCGTCGCGTCGGCGACGGGGACGCCGGAGACCGTCCCGGCCCCGATGCGGGTCCAGCTGCCCGGCGACACCTATGTCGGCGCGGATGTGGCTCGGCCGCAACCGAATTCGCTGACCATGACCGTCGACACCAATCTGGTCGCGGCCGTGACCACCGCGCTGGCGCGGCAGCTCGGCGATCGGCCGGACGCCGTCGACCCCGCGGGCGTCACCCGGATCAGCACCGACGTCGATATCCACAGCGGCGAGGTCACACTCGCCTTCTCCGACCCGATGTTCGGGCGGCAATCGGTGCAGCTGCTGCGCCGCACTGTGTGACACTGCCTGGGTGTACGACTACTGCGTGATCGGCGGCGGCATCGTGGGTGTCGCCACCGCCCACCGGATCCTGACGACCCGGCCCGGGGCGAGCGTGCTGCTGCTCGAGAAGGCGGATCGGCTGGCCGGCCATCAGACCGGACACAACAGCGGGGTGATCCACTCCGGGATCTACTATGCGCCCGGCAGCCTCAAGGCGCGGCTGTGCCGACGCGGCGCGGAGTGGACCAAGGAATTCGCCGCAGCACAGGGCATTCCGTACGAGGTGTGCGGAAAACTGCTGGTGGCCACCGATGCCGAGGAGCACCGCCGGATGCTGGCGCTGCACGAGCGGTCGGTCAGCAACGGCGTCGAGGTGGAGCTGCTCGACGCGGCCGAACTGGTCCGCCGGGAGCCGCATATCACCGGCGTGGGCGCGCTGTTCGTGCCGAGCACCGGCATCGTCGACTACACCAGGATCACCGCCGCACTGGCCGATGAGGTCCGCGCGGCCGGGGGCACTGTCGTGCTCGGCGCCGAGATCACCACCATCGCCGAGACCTCCGATGCGATCACCGTCTCCGGGCCCGCGGGGTCGTGGCGGGCGCGGCGGCTGGTGGCCTGCGCCGGACTGCAGGCCGATCGGATGGCTCGGCTGGCGGGCCTGCGAATTTCGCTGCGTATCGTCCCCTTTCGCGGTGAGTACTACCAGTTGCCGCCCGACCGCAAAGGTTTGGTGAACACCCTCATCTATCCGATCCCGGATCCGGAGCTGCCATTCCTCGGCGTCCATCTGAGCCCGACCATCGACGGTGAGCTGACCGTCGGCCCCAATGCGGTACTCGGGCTGGCGCGGGAGGGTTATCGCAAGGGCAGCCTCGATCTGCGAGATGCCCGGGAGGTGCTGGGCTATCGCGGTTTTCATCGGGTCGCCGCGGCCAATGTCCGCACCGGACTGCGGGAGCTGCGCAATTCGCTGTTCAAGCGTGGGTATCTGGCCGAATGCCGAAGGTACTGCCCGGAATTGACGCTCGCCGATCTGCTGCCACGCGAGGCCGGAATCCGTGCGCAGGCCGTGGCGCGGGACGGAACGCTGGTGCACGACTTCCTGATCCAGCGCACCGACCGCTCGGTCCACGTACTCAACGCACCCTCGCCGGCGGCCACCTCCGCGCTGCCGATCGCCGAACATATCGTCGATCGACTGGACAACTGACTCATTTGCCCCGTTCGCCCGTTATCTGCCGGACACGCCGGAATCCTCGGGTTATTCACCGGTAACCGTTCAATAAAGAGGATTTCTGTAGTACTTTTGTCCGCAGCCGTGGAACAGGGAGTAAGCCTATGGGCCACATCAGGTACGCGAGCGATGTCGGAGCTCCGGTGGAGGTCGCGTTCATGTACACGGACAACCATCTGTTCGTGCCGGACTGGATGTTCGGCATCACAGCATTCGAACCGGTCGGCGATGCCAGCCACGGACCGGGTGCCGTGTATGCCGCGTCCGTTCGGCTCGGGCTGTGGCGTTCCACGGTCGAATGTGAGATTTCCGAGTACCGCCGCAACGCGGTGATCGGATACACGCTGCGCAGGCGCCGGCCGGGGAAGGTGGCGCCTGCGCGGTCCGATCGGCAGGTCGCGGCGCTCGGCACGCTCACACTGCGGTTCGACCCGCTCGGCTACGGACGTTCGGTGCTCACCTCCGAGGCCGATTACCGTCCACCGCGCGGGCTGGTGGCTCGACTGTGCACCAGAATGATCGATGCGGCCATCACCTCCGCGGTACGGCGGAGCGAGGCGCAATTGCGGAGAGAGATCGAGGAATTCCACGGGACCGATCTTGTCGGTCGGATTGCGTAGGGTAGGCCACCATGATCATCGTGAGCACCGACGGTTCCTGCCTCCGGAATCCGGGTGGCGCCATCGGCTGGGCGTGGGTCAACCATGAAGGCGCCTCGGCGAACGGCGGCGCCGCGGCGGGCACCAATCAGGTCGCCGAGCTACGGGCGGTGCTCGAGGCGGTCGTCGCGCATCCCGGGCCCGAACCGCTGCTCATCGAGAGCGATTCGCTCTATGCGATCAAATGCGCCTCGGAATGGCTGTCGGGCTGGCGGCTCAAGGGCTGGCGCACCTCCACCGGCGGCCCGGTGAAGAATATCGAATTGGTCCAGCACATCGACCATTCCATCGCCACCCGCCCCGGCCCCGTACGCTTCCGCTGGGTCCGCGGTCATGTCGGCAACTACTTCAACGAACAGGCCGACAAGCTCGCGGGCGAGGCCGCCCGCGAGGCCGCGGCGAATCCGGACGCACTGTCCACGGGCATCGCGGATCTGTCGGCACTCCCCGCGACCGACGCCGCCGCACCGCCCGCACTGGACGTGGTCGCCGCGGCACCGCAGCCGAAGAAGGTCGCGCCGCTTGCCGAAACGGTTCCGGCCGTGGCCGAGGCCACCGAGACGCTCACCCTGTTCTGAGCCGTTTCCGATCCGCACCGAGAGTCTCCGGCTGTGGTGTCACCCGCCCACAGCCGGAGGCGTTCGGTCGATAGTCCTCAGCGACCCGGCTGGGGTGTGGGCGTATCGCTCGGGGCCGGTGCCTGATTGGCCTGGGCGCCGGCGCCGGGAGCGGGGGCGGGCTGACCGTCGCCCGGGGTGGCCGGACCGGCCGGGCCCATACTCTTGGTCACCGGCGAGTCGAACTTGGCGACCAGCCACTTATCGCCCTTCTTCTGCATATGGGCGACGCCCGGCAGGGTGATCTTATCGGGTTGCGGCACAGCGGCATTGGTCTGTTCCTGGGTGATCATCACGACCACATTCGCCTCGCTGTCGTTGCCGGACTCCCAGGCGCAGTGGATCTCGTCGATCTTGGAGCGGGCCTGCACGCTGACCATCGCCTGTTTGAGGGCATCGGTCGCACCGCCGAAGAACTGCGCCCACTCGCCGGTCGACAGGTCGTTGACCTGCTTGAAGTAGGTGTCGAGATTCTTCGCGTCGTAACTGCCCACGGCCTTGCCGAAATCGCAGGCCGCCCGGGTGGCCGAATCACGGGCATCCAGCTCCTTACCGCGATCGTCGGACTGTGTCCAGAACACGAAGATCGCGGTGACCGCGGCCACCAGCAGCACACCCGCGGAGAAGGCCGCCGCGATGGGCAGCCATGAGCCCCGCCGTTTCTCGGCGGGCGGTGTGGCTTCGGGCGGCGTGGCCTCGGGCTGCGTGGCATCGACCTTGGCAGTCACGTCCGCGGCGGTGCTGTCTTGCGGGCGATCGGCTTTCGCGGTCGCCTCGGTCCCGGTATTCGGTTGTTCCTTGGCAGCGTCGTCATCGGACATGAATCGATCTGTCACCTTCCCGGCGCGCCGCGTGGCACACCGCGTAGCCGGATCGACCCGGAAGGTCCGGGCCGGACGGGTTCACTCGGCGAGTATGCACGAACTCACCGCACCGGGGGCAGGGTCCGTTCGTTCGGATCGACCCCTGCCGGCATCTGGGCGCCGTTATTGGGCACATCGGGCCGCGGCGCATTGGCCGAGCCACGGATCTGTTGATCCGGCGGCGGATTCGTGCAGTAGTTCCACCGCGGCAGCGTGCCGTCCTGAACCACGTACGGCGGATTGTGTTTGGAGGCGTAATCACAGAACGGCCGGGGCCAGATGTCGGTGATGGTATAGAACTCACCGTCGTGCGCGGGCACACCCGCCGCCGAACTGCCCACCACCAGCGCCGGGAACAGCGCGCGCAGTGCGGGTATACGCAACTGCGCGGCCCTGGTCATGGCCACGAAGTTGGTGGCCAGGCTGCTGATCGGGTCGGCGGTCTTGTCCAGTACGGCGCCCAGCTGCCGCAGCTGGCCCGGCGCCTGATCGAGCACCTGGTTCAATTCGTCGTTCGCATTGTTGAACTGCGTCAGCAACAGTCCCGAATTGCGAGTCAGCGTGCCGAGATCCGGCTGCGCGTTGGAGGTGGTCGCGGCGATGGTGCGCAGATTGGCCAGCAGATTGGCGGTCTGCGGCAGCAGATTGTCCAGGCCCGCGGTCACCAGGCTCAGCGCGTCGATCATGTGGCGCAACTGATCCGGGC
This sequence comes from Nocardia sp. NPDC051570, assembly GCF_044454005.1. NCBI lineage: Bacteria > Bacillati > Actinomycetota > Actinomycetes > Mycobacteriales > Nocardiaceae > Nocardia > Nocardia sp. NPDC051570. The sequence continues at coordinate 274,686 of NZ_JBITDI010000005.1, forward strand.
CGCCGCTCAGCGCGGTATCCAGATTGGTGAGAATGATATTGAACCGATCCGGATCGATCTGGGTGAAGAACGCGCTCGCATTGTCCAGCACCGACCACACCGGGGTCGGCGTATGGACCTTCTGCGGATCGAAGGTGACGACCGCGCCGTTGGCCAGATACGGACCGCCGTCGACGTCGGGACGGAAGTCGATGTACTGCTCACCCGCGCCGGACAGCGCCTGCACGGCGATCTCGGTGGCCGCGGGAATCCGGTAGCGACTGTCGATCTGGGCCTCGGCCGCGATCGAGGCGCCGCGACCGACCAGCTTGATCGAATTGACCTTGCCGATGCGATAACCCCGCAGCGTCACATCGTTACCCGGCTGCAGACCGCCGGAACGATCGAGATTCACCGTGACGGTATAGGTCTCGCGCAGCGGATTGACCCGCATCACGCTCACCGCGAGATAGGTCGCGCCGACGACGAACGCGAGCACCAGGCCCAGGTTCGACACCAGCATTTTGTGCCGCGTCAGCCAGCTCACCGGTGGCCTCCCGTCACTCGGTTGTACACGATCTGCAGCACCTGGATCAGGCTGCCGTTCAAGTCCTGCACATCGCGCAGATCGAAGAACTTGCTGTTGCCCGGATCGCTGATCAGGCCGCTGGTGAGCTGGGTCAGCGTCACCGCGACGGCGAGCGTATTGCCCTTCGTCGTGGCGTCCAGACCGGGTCGGATATCGTGCATCGCATCCAGCAGCGGGCCGAGATCGTTCTGCGTCCGCGACAGCGCGTCCATCAGCTTGTGCACGTTGTCGAGCAGGCCGACCAGCTGCGATCCGGTGCTGTCGGAGTAGTCGCCGAGCGCGGCGCTGGTGGTGGAGACCTTGGTCAGCAGATCGCCGATCCGCTGATTGTTCTCGGCGATGGCGCCGATCATGCCCGGCAGCGTGTCGGCGACCTCGCCGAGCTCCTTGTGCCGAGCCTCGATGGTGTCGGCGAGCGCGCTGAATCCGGTGAGCGTGCTGTCGATTCGATCGCTGTTGGCGTGCAGCGTCCCGGTGACGCTGGTCATCTGCTTGATCAGATCGGCCAGCTGATCGGGCCGGCCGCCGACCACCGAATCGAGTTCGGAGGTGAGCTTGCCCAGCGCCGCGACGCCGCCGCCGTTGAACAGCATCGAGATCGACAACAGCAGCTCCTCGACCGTCGCGCCGGCCGAGGTCTTGTCGATGCCGATGGTGTCACCGGTCTTCAGCAGGCGCGCACCGGGTTCGGACTTGGGCTTGGACACCGCCACGAACACATCGCCGAGCGGAGTCGCCTGGCGCAGTTCGGCGGTCGCGTCGGTGGGCAGCTCGATATCCTTGCGGATGGTCAGATCGACGACGGCCTGGAAGTTCTTGGTCTCGATATGGCTGACCACGCCGACATCCGAGCCGCCGATCTTGACCTTGGCCTGATCGGGCAGATTGAGCGCATTGGCGAAGACCGCGTGCACGGTATAGGTATCACCGCTCACGCCCGGTTTGGGTAGCGGGAGGCTCTCCACGGTCAGCCCGCATCCCGACGCCGCCAGCACCCCGATCGAGGCCGCCAACGCCACGGCCGTGCGGCGGGCACGGGCCGAGAATCGCGCTCCGGCAAGTAATCCCGTCATTTGGTCAGTCCCAACAGCGCTGCGGTCAACCCGAGGTCGGGCCCGAAATCCTCGACCTTGCCGGTCCGGCAGCCATCCGATCTCATTTGAATCCGTTCACAGAACAGGCTCACGATCTCACCGGAGAAGGTGGCGCCCAGCAGCGCGTGCAGCCGAATGTAGCCACTCTGCCGGTTGACCGAGCGGTCCAGGTTCTGCAGGAGCAGCGGGGCGACGTCCACGACCTCGGTGACGTTGGCGGCATTGCGGCGCAGCTGATCGGTCACCGCGGTCAGACCGGTCAGGCTGGAGGCCAACTGATCCTGATACTGGCTGAACCCGCCGCTGGTATTGGCCAGGAAGCCGTTGATCTGATCCAGCGTGGCCTGCAGGCCGGGGGCCTGGTCGGCGAGCAGCTGGGTCAGCTGGGTGGTGCGATTGCTGAAATCGCGCACGGACTGGTCGTTATCGGCCAGCATGGTCGTCAGCTCGTTGAGCTTGACGATGATCGTCGCCACCGCGTCCTTGTTGTCGACGCCGACCTTCAGCGCGCCGGACAGCGCGTTGAGGGTGTCGCGGATCTTCTCGCCCTGGCCGTTGACCATATCGAAGAGCAGGGTGCCCGACAGCGGTCCGACGTTGTTACCCGGCGCGGGCTTCAGCGCGGCGGCGAACTGATCGATGGTCTTGATCATCGTGTCCAGCTCGACCGGTGTGCGGGTCTGCTCGACGGTGAGATGCGCGTTGTCCGCCAGCGCCGGGCCGCCGGTGTAGGCCGGACTGAGCTCGATATGCCGATCGGTGACGATCGAGGGCGAAATCAGCGCCGCCACCACGTCTTTCGGGATCTTCACATCGCCCTTGACGGTCATATGGACCTCGGCGAACTGCCCCTGGGGCACGATCTTGTCCACCTTGCCGACCTCGAGGCCGAGCACGGTGATCGGATTGCCCTCGAACATGCCCGCGATATTGCGGAAGTCGGCGGTGATGTGGGTGGTGTCGCCCACCGCGTCCTGTACCGAGGTCGGCAGCACCGAACAGCCGCCCGCCGCCACCGTGGCCAGGCCGACCACGAACACCTTTGCGGCGGTCTTGATCTCGCGCACGGTCGGTCTCATCCCTGGCACCCCTCGTTCACTCGGGCGAAGCACAACCAGTTGTCCGGGAACAGCCAGGGCAGGGAGACCTCGCCGTAGGGGCCGTTACCGAAGGAGCTGTTCAGATAGCGCATCGACACCGGCATGACCGACAGCAACCGATCCAGATTGTCCTTGTTCTTCTGCAGACCCGCGGCAATGGTGTTGAGCTGCTCGACGGTCGGACCGAACTGATTGTTGTTCTCCGCGCCGATCTGCTGCAGCTGCTTGGTCAGCGCGGCAACGTTATCGAGCAACTGACGCAACAGGGTCTGCCGCTCCATCACCCGATTCGCGATGGCCTCGCCCTGGGTGATCACCAGCAATACGCTGTTGCGATTGTCGCCGAGGATCTTGGTGACCCGATCCAGATCCTTCAGCAGCGAATCGACCTGCTGCTTACGATCGTTGATCGTCTTGGCCAGCGCGCCGACGCTGTCGAGGGCCTGGGCGGTCAGCTGCGGCGACCCGTCGATCTGATCACCGAGCACCTTCAGCGATTCGGTCAGCTTCCGGGTATCGAGCGCCTCGAACTTCGGCGTGCCGATCTGCACCACATCGGCCAGGTTGTAGGGAACCGCGGTATTGCTCTTGGGGATCCGCTGACCCTTCAGGCCCGAGCCGTCGCCCGGATCCAGATCGACATAACGGGCACCGAGCAGGGTCGCCATCTTGATCGACGCCCGCGCGTCGGCGCCCAGCTTCACATCGTTGTTGATCTGCAAGGTGATCAGCACGTGATCACCCTCGAGCTTCGCACCCGATACGGTACCCACCGGCACGCCCGCGACATCGACCTTGTCACCGACCCGGATCCCGGCCGTCTGCGCGAATTCGGCCTTGATGTCCTCGGTCCCGACGCCGAGCTTCTTATAGGTGCTCGACGCGATCAGCAGGATCACGATCAGCACCACACCGATGATGCCCAACCAGAAATAGCGATTCGCGCCGAAGCGCTCCTTGAATGTCGTCATGGCCGGCACACCGCCGAGAAGGATTTACCGCCGATCTGATTGACCAGACCACGCGGCAGCAGGATGCCGTACAGCGAGACATCCAACGTGCAGACATAGGCGTTGGCGTAGGCGCCGTCGGTATTGAACTTGCCCAGATCGGACATGATGTTGGGCAGGTCGATGGCGGCCCGGTCGAGTTTGTCGCCGTTGGCGATCAGCAGGGTCAGCGCATCGTGGGTGGAATCCTGTGCGGCCCGGAGTTTGGGCCGCACCTGGCTGATCATATCCACCAGCGATGTTGTCGCGGTGGCGATCTGGACCGTCGAGGACTGCAGCGACTTGCCCTGTTCGTACAGGCCGCCGATCAGCGCCCGGGTCTGGGTCACCAGCGTCTCCAATTGGTCACCTCGTTTCGCCAGCCCCTGCATCACCGCCGAGAGGTTGGTGATCACATCGGACAGGATCGCGTCGCGGCGCTGGAAGTCCCCGGCCACCGCCGCGGCCTGGGTGATGAAGGCGCTCAACGAGACTCCGTCGCCCTGCAGCGCCTGGATGAAGGTATTGGACAGGTTGTTGACCTGTTCGGGCTGCAACACCTGGAACAGCGGCTGGAATCCGTTGAGCAGACCCGAGATATCGAAAGAGGGTTCGGTCCGATCCAGCGGGATCGAGCCGTTGTCGCGCAGCGGCATATTGTCGCCCTTACCGCCCGGCGCGAGCGCCACATAGCGCTGACCGATCAGATTCTGGTAGCGGACAAGGGCTTTGGTGGTGCCGTAGAGGGTCTGATTGCGCTGCACCACGAAGGTGACCTTGGCGACGCTCTTCTTGGTATCGGGGGCGCGCTGGTTCTCGATCTTCTCGACCTTGCCCACCCGCACACCGGCCATGCGCACATCGTCGCCCGCGCGCAGGCCGAGCACATCGGTGAAGACCGCGCTGTAGGTATTGGTGGCGCCGGCGACCGTGCGCGCCAGGGTATTCCACACCACGACGGTCACCAGGATCGAAACCAGCGCGAAGATGCCGAATCCGATCAGCGGTTTGCGAATACTCATCGGCCTGCACCGCCTTCGGAGACTTGCAAGGTTCCACCCCTCAGGATCGAGCTCAACAGCAGGTATTCGGCAGTGGTGGGCTGGCGGCCGAGCAACGCCGTGATGGCGGCGTCACCGGAGTAGGCGATCGGCTTGGCGGCGGTCTGCCCCGGCGTGCCGTCGACCGGTGCGGGCGGCGGGGCGGCCGGTGCGGGCGCGCCCGGGACGGCCAGTCCGAGCATCGGGAACAGACCCTCGAGTGGAGTTCCCGCAAAGGGATTGGCCGGCTTGGACGGATCCACCGGTGCGGCGGTGCGGGCGTCCGGGGCGGTGAAGCCCGGAATCGGCGGCAGGCCCGGCATCGGGATCGCCGGGGGCAGCCCCTGGGCCGAATCCAGCGCGTGCGGCCTCAGCGAATCCGGCAGCGGCGGCAGCGTCGCCACCAGCGGCGCGGTGGCGCAGCTCGGGGCGGCCAGATCGCCGTAGCGCGGGCAATCCGAGCGGTCGTAGGGCTTGAACGGCGTGAGGGTCAGGCCGAGGTTCCAGACCATCTGCTTCTGCGGACCCCAGTGGAAGGTCGTATTCAGCGCGCGCAGCGATCGATTCAGACTGGCGATCGCCTGCGGGATCGAGTCCGGATTATCCGAGAGCGCGCCGAACATATCGCTGGTCCCACTGGTGAGCTGCTTGCCCACATCGGGATTGCGGGCGAACAGCGCGTTGACCTTGTCGACGGTGTCGGAGGTGCCGGTGAGCAGCCCGACCAGCTCGCCGCGTTTATCGGAGATGGTCTGCGCGGTCTTCACCGAATCGGCGAGCACCTGCATCAGATCCGGCGCCGAGGCATTGAGCGCGTGGAAGGAGGCCGAGAAGTTGTCCAGGGTCTGATCCACATTCGGCACCGCGGCGCGCACCTGGGTCAGCCAGTTGTTCAGCCGTTCCACCGTGGACCCCGGGACGCGCCCGCTGCCGTCGAGCGCGTAGGACAGCGTGCTCAGTACCCGGCCCAGCTGCACCGGGTCGATCTTGTTCAGGATGCCGCGGACCGAGGTGAGCGTGTCCTGCAGCGCGATGGTGCCCTCGCTGCGGTCCTCGGGAATCCGCGAACCCGCGTGCAGGGCCGCCGAATCCGGTCCGTTGTAGACCAATTCGACGGAGGTGACGGCGAACAGGTTGCTGGGCACCACGCGGGCGGTGACATTGGCCGGGATATCGCCGACGTAATCCGGCTTCATCTCGATATGCACCTCCTGCAATTCACCCTTGGCGGCCACCGCTACATCCTTGACCGTGCCGACCAGCACGCCGCGGAACTTCACATCCGCGTTCTCGGGCAGGCCGTCGCCGGTGGTGGTCATATTCGCGGTGACATCCGTCTTCGGATGCAGGATGACGCCCTTGTAGCGGGCCATGAGGAAGGTCAGCAGGAGTGCGAGCACCACCAGCCCACAGGTTCCGGCGATGAGCAACTGCCGCATCGTCGGTCCGCGGCCACTCGGATCGATGATCATGTCCGCGCCCCCTACCCCGAGATCCTGATGCCGGGATTGATACCCCATACCGCCAGGGTCAGGGCCAGGTCGGCGAAGACGACCGCGATGATGCACACCTTGATCGCCCGGCCCGCCGCCATACCCACTCCCTCCGGGCCGCCGGAGGCGAAGAACCCGTAGTAGCACTGGATGAATGTCGTGACCGCCACGAACACCACCACTTTCAGCAGCGACCACAGCACATCGTGCGGGATCAGGAACTGATAGAAGTAGTGCTGGAAGGTGCCGGTCGCGGTGCCGCCGATCAGTTGCACGGTCACCGAGCAGGCGATGTAGGCCAACGGCAGCGCCAGGCAGTACAGCGGCACGATGGCGATCATCGCCGCGATCATCCGGGTGCTCACCAGATAGGGCAGCGGCCGGATGGCCTGTGCCTCCAGCGCATCGATCTCCTCGGAGATGCGCATGGCGCCCAGCTGCGCGGTGAACCGGCAGCCCGCCTGTGCCGCGAAGGCCACCGTGGCCAGCAACGGACCCAGCTCGCGGGTGGTCGCGAAGGCCGATACCGCACCGGTGATCGGTCCCAGGCCGAGGATGTTCAGCGAGTTGTAGCCCTGGATTCCGACGGTGATACCGGCGAACGAGCTGAGGATCAGCACGATGCCGATGGTTCCGCCACCGACGATCAGATTGCCGTTGCCCCAGGTGACATCCGACAGCAGGCGCCACACTTCCTTCGGATAGTGCTTGAACGCCAACGGTATCGAGCCGATCGACCGCAGGAAGAAGAACACCTGATGGCCGATCCGCGCGAGCCAGTCGCGGGGTGCGGACGCCGACGCGCGTAACCGCCGGAGGGGCCGCAGTAGCGGCGGAACATAGGTTGATGACACCGGCTCAGACCACCTGGGGAGGGAACAGGGTGTTGTAAAGCTGCGTGATTATCAGGTTCACGCCGAACAACATCACCGCGGACAGCACCACGGCGGTGTTCACCGAGTTGGCCACACCACCCGGGCCGCCGCGCGTATTCAGTCCGGAATCGCACGCGATGATCGCCGCGAGCAGTCCGTATATCAGCGACTTCACCAGGGCGACGAACAGATCCGTCGTCACCGCGAAGGAGGAGAAGGTGCCCACATAGGAGCCGGGGGTGCCGTTCTGGGCGAATACGTTGAAAACGTAGCCGGTCAGGAAGCCGACGAAAACCACGAAGCCGCAGAGCAATACCGATACCAGCATCGCGGCGCCGAGCCGGGGGGTGACCAGTCGCCGCAGCGGATCGACGCCCATGACCTTCATGGCGTCGATCTCCTCGCGGATGGTGCGCGAGCCCAGATCGGCGCAGATGGCCGAGCCGACCGCACCCGAGATCATCAGCGCGGTGACCAGCGGGGCGCCCTGCTGGATGATGCCCAGGCCGTTGGCCGCGCCGATGAACGACGTCGCGCCGACCTGTTCGGTGACCGACCCGACCTGAATGGAGACGATGACGCCGATCGGGATGGCCACCAGCAGCGTGGGCGCGGCCGCGACGCTCGCCATGAACGAGCACTGCCGCACGAATTCACCGAAGGGGAAGCGACCGCGGAAGATCGCGACGAACAGCTCGGCCACGGCGGCGATGCCCATGGTGATCTGGCGACCGAAGGTCTCCAGCGACCGTTTGGGATGGTCCTGCCAGTAAGCCGTTGTCCAGTCGACCGCACCACTCATTCGGGATCTCACGGGTGGACTGTTGGTGACCTGCACTGGCTAACCCCTCTCGACGCCGGTTGCCCGCCCCGACGACTGTTTGCTTGACGCACCTTACTACGGAGTTAGGAAAAGCACACCACAAAGTGTGGTTCCGGTCATAGACCCAGATCACGTTCCGCCATCTGCTGTGATCCACGACATCGGGTTGGTAAGTACCACAACGAACACGGCCAAAATCTAGAACTAGTTCCATCAATGAGAACGAATGTCCGACTATCGGGTCGCGCCGGGAGAATTTCTCGGATCGGATTTATATAAATTGAGCGACACGTGCGGAATGTCCGTTCGAGCCTATCCAGTCCGATGCCGATCTAGGGGTTGCGACACCGGCTTCGAATATGCGACGCGCCGGTCACCGCGACGAATCGGACACGTCGGCGACCCGGCCGTAACGTCTTGATCATCGGCATCGATCCAGCAAACACTGCGCTGGTGGAGGACGCGTCCGCGTTCGAATCCTGACAGGATGTAGTAACTACATGACTTGATATCGTGCGACTTCCGACGGTCTGGAGGGACATGTTCACACAACTCGCCAAGGCGGCTCGCGCCGCCTGTGCCGTCGCCCTCGGCGCGGCGCTGCTGGGGACGGGTGCGGGAGTCGCGCACGCCGATCCCGCCCCGCCCGTGCTCGGTGGCGGCTCGGGGATCATCGTCAACAACGAATTCGAATGCACGGTGACCACGGTGGGTCGCGACGGCGCCGGTCGGCTGGTCGGCCTTACGGCCGGGCACTGCGGCGACGCCGGGGCGCAGGTGGTGGCCGAGCAGGCCCGTGGCGCGGGCGTGATCGGTCACTTCGTCTATTCCAATCACGATCTCGACTACGCGGTCATCCAGTTCGACGAGGGCCGCATCATCCCGGTCAACCGGGTCGGCAATGTGACCATCACCGGCCTGGGCGCGCCCGCATCGTTCCCCGCGATCGTCTGCAAGGAGGGCCGGACCACCGGCAACACCTGCGGCATCGCCTGGGGTGATGTCTTCCAGACCCAGGAGACCTGGACTCAGATGTGCGTCGTCGAGGGCGACTCCGGCGCGCCGGTGGTGGTCGGCACGACGCTGGTCGGCATGGTCAACGCCTATCTGGCCGTCGCCTGCTTCGGTCCGGAGGTCGGCACCAACATGACCGCCATCATGGGCGATATGAACGCGCGCGGCGACGTGGGTGCGGGGTTCCGCCCGATCTAGTCCCGGCCAAAAGCACGCCGGGATCCTAGGGAAGATAAAGCACGCCAGGACCTAGGGAAGACAAAGCACGCCAGGACCCACGGAAGACAAAGCACGCCCGGACCAAGGGAAGATCTTGCACCGGGACCCAGGGAAGATCTTGCGGGGCGGTGATTCGCATGCGAATCACCGCCCTGTGGTCTGTTCGGGGTGCTGCGGCTGGACCGCCGGGCCGGTCATGCCGCAGTGCGGCAGGCGGTCCACGGTCGGCTCGGTCGAGGCCGGGGCCCGTCGGTCCCGGCGTGGGGTTCCGAGCAGCGCACCCGCCAGCAGCGCACCGGTCACCAGGAGGCCCGCGCAGATCTCCATGGCGATCGTGAAGCCGTGATCGATGGTCGCGGCGTCCTGGATCGACCCGGAGATGCCCGCCAGACCCGGCAGGGCCGCCACCGCCAGCAGCTGGGCCGTGCGGGCGACGGCATTGTTCACCCCGGAGGCGATTCCGGATTCGCCCGTGGGCACCGCGCCGAGGACCGCGCCGGTCAGGGGTGCGACCAGCGTGGCGAGCCCGAATCCGAAGATGGCCACGCCGGGCAGCACATCGAGCAGATATCCCGATACGCCATGCGAATCCGGGCCGATCCGCAACAGCAGCAGTGTCGCCGTGGCGGCCAGTAGGGGACCGACGGTCATCGGCAGCCGCGCGCCGTGCTGCTGCGCCCAGCGACCCGCCGGAGCGGAGAGCAACAACATGATCACCGTGATGGGCAGCGTGGCCACTCCGGAGGCCAGTGGCGAATATCCCGCGACCTGTTGCAGCTGCAGGACCAGCAGGAAGAACACCCCGCCGAGCGCCGCGTAGACGGCGAAGGTCACGAGGTTGGCGGCGGTGAACATGCGCGGACGCGCATGCGCCGCATCGACTCTCGTACCGTCGCGGCGCCGGCCGGTGAACAGCGCGGGCGGCACCAGCGGATGGTCGCTGCGCAGCTCGATCACCACGAAGGCCGCCAACAGCACCACACCGGCCACCGCGGGCAGCACCATCGATTCGATCAGGCCGAAGGTGAGCGCGCCCAGGCCCAGCGCGACCACCACCGCGCCCGGCACGTCCAACCGTTGGGCCGCATGGGGATCGCGGCTCTCCGGCACATGCCGCACACTCACCGCGACCACGACGGCCGCCAGCGGCAGATTGATCAGGAAGATGGACCGCCAGCCCGCGACCTCGATCAGCCATCCGCCCAGGAACGGCCCGATCGCGCCCGCGATACCGCCGAATCCGGACCACACCCCGATGGCCGCACCCTGATCGCGCTCATCGATCGAGGCCGAGATCAGCGCGAGGCTGCCCGGCGTGAGCAGCGCACCGGCCAGGCCCTGCACGATCCGGGCCGCGACCAACATCTCGATATTCACCGCCGCGCCGCACAGCGCCGAGGCGATCGCGAACCCGATTGTGCCCCAGACGAATACCCGTCTGCGGCCGAGCCGATCGCCGAGCGATCCGCCGAGCAGGATGAACGACGCCAGGGTCAGGGTGTACCCCGACAGGGTCCACTGCAGCCCGGCCATGCCGGTGTGCAGCGACTCGCCGATGCGAGGCAGGGCGATGTTGACGACCGTCGCGTCGAGCATGGCGACCGACGAACCCAATACGGTGGCCAGCACGATCCACCGCCCGGTGGCCGAACGCAGCCGCGGCAACTCCTGGGTGCTCACGGTCTCACGCTACGACCAGTGCGGGCGGTTCGGGCGGATTCGACGCGGCCGCGCGCGGATTCGACGTTCCAGCAACCGATCTGGGTATGGTGAGCGAGGGCGGGCGGAAGGAGTCGATCATGAAGGTGATCAGCGCGATTCTCTGTTCGGCCGCTGCGGTTGGCGCTTACCTCGGAGCAGCTGGCAATGCATCAGCAACCGGCGCGCATTGCGCTTCCGATACCGGGCGCGACATCGTCATCGTCACCGGTCGCACCGCCTGCCGGGCCGTCGCGACCGGATCCGGCCACGCTCGCGCTCTGAGCCTGGACGGAATCGGCTATGCCAGCGCGAACTCGGGCACGATCGCCGTGGCATTGGGCGCGGCCGGGGGCACCGGTGCCAGCGAGGGTGCGGCCGGACTGCCCGTGGCGATCGGCCTCGGGCCGGATGCCCTGGCACACACCGCGCTGGATCAGACGGGCCGGGCAGGGGTCGCCATCGCACTCAACGGCTCTCGGGCGCAGGTGGTTTCGGCCGATCGTGCGGTCGTCTGCCTGGGGGCTGCGGCCTTCGCCTGGGATTCGCGCACCGGCCGCCTATGCCTGGCGACCCCGGTCGGACTCTGGCGCGGTTCGTCGATCGCGTTACCCTGAGCGTCGGACGCAAGGAGGTGGGAACATGGTTGCGGCAACGCCCTTTCCCGAGTCACAGCGGTCCGGATCCGCATCGCCCGCCGAACCGCGGATGACGATCGATCCGCGCTTCGTGCCGTTGGTGCACCGGTTCTTCCGCATGTTCGATCGGCCGTCGCGCGGCGGCGGCGCGCTCGCGGTCTATCTGCACGGACAGCCCGTGGTCGATGTATGGGCCGGCTGGGCCGCACCCGATCGACGCTGGCGATCGGATACCGTCGCGCTGAGCTTCTCGACCGGTAAGGGTGTGGCCTCGACCGTGCTGCACCGGCTGGCCGAGCGCGGTCTCATCGACTACGACGCACCCGTGGCGACGTACTGGCCCGAATTCGCCGCGCACGACAAGGGCGAGATCACCGTGCGCGATGTGCTGGCGCATCGGGCCGGACTGCATCGGGTGCGCGGGCTGGCCGAGACGCCCGCGGGCCTGCTCGACTACGACGCGATGGTGCGGGCGCTGGCCGATGCCGAACCGGATCCGCGCCGCCTGCTGTCCTCCGGATATCACGCGGTCACCTTCGGCTGGCTGGTCGCCGAGATCGTGGCGCGGGTGACCGGTGCGGACTTCACCGATGTCCTGCGGCGCGAGATCGCCGAACCGCTGGGGGCCGAGGAGTTCTGGTTCCGGGTGCCCGAGGACCAGCGGCATCGCATCGCCCGGACCTTCCCGCGGCTGCGAGTGCCGGTGCTGCGCTGGGACACCGCCGCGGCCGTCTTCGAGCGCAGCCGTCGCCTCGGCGGGATCGCCGAGGCGGGGATGCCGCTGGGTTTCGATGCGCTGGTGGACGATCCACGCGTACACGATTCGGTGATGCCCGGCTTCAACGGCGTCTTCGCGGCCCGGGCACTGGCCCGGATGTACGGCGCGCTCGCCAACGGCGGAGACGTCGACGAGGTGCGATTGCTGCGGCCGGAGACCATCGCACAGATCAGCCGGGTGCAGAGCCACGGTCGCGATTACGTCATCGGCCTGCCGCTGGGGTTCACTCTCGGCTATCACCGGCCGCCCATCGCCTCCCGCCGCCCGATCCGCCGCGGCTTCGGGCATTACGGCGTGGGCGGTTCCGGCGCCTACGCCGATCCGGAACTGGGCATGTCGGTCGCCTTCGTCACCAATCGGCTGGGCAATTCCCTGAACACCATCGGGGACGGCCGATTGGCCCGGTTGGGCGCCATGGCTCGGGCGGCGGTGCTGCGGAGCACGGAGTAGGCATCGAACCATCCGGCCCGCCGACCCGTATTCCTGGAGATGGACGGCGCGGAGCGAATACCGCCGGTACCGCGGGTGGCGGTGGCGCATGCGCTGTGGGCCGGAATCGACTTCGATCGGTATTTCCGATGGCGGCGCGAACGCGAGGGTGATCCGTTCTTCGTCCGATTTCCCGGATTCGGCGCGGCCTTGTTCACCGGAACAGGTTCCGGCGCAATGGAATTGTTTCGCGCGCCCGTCGAGGTATTGGCGCCGCCACTGCCGAATCCCATTGAGCCGCTGGTCGGTTCGGCCTCTTTGATTCTGGCGCGCGGTGTGCGGCATCGGCAAGAACGATCGCTTCTGGCGCCCGCATTCCATCGCGATCGAATTCGCCACTACGGCATGATCATTCGCGATTCCGTTCGGGCGGAGCTGGACGGTTGCGGGCGCGGGGTGGCCTGGCGATCGGGCGCGCGGGTCGATGCGCGCGTCGCGGCCCGGGCGATCACGCTGCGGGTCATCCTGCGTGCGGTCTTCGGCCTCGAGGACGATCGGCGGCGCGCCGAGTACACCGCGACGGTGGTGGCCTTCCTGACCGCCTTCAGCGGGCCGCTCATGCTCGTTCCGGCCTTGCGGCACAGCGTATTCGGGCATGGACCGTGGGATCGGTTCCTGGCCGCCCGCGCCCGCCTCGACGCCCTCGTCGACGCCGATATCGCCGCCCGGCGGGCCGGCGGATCCGCGGGCGCGGACATCCTCGACATGCTGCTCGCGGCGCGCTATGAGGACGGCACCGCGATCACCGACGCCGACCTGCGCGAACAGCTGCGCACGCTGCTCGTCGCCGGGCACGAGACGACCGCGACCAGTCTCGTCTGGGCGCTGTATCGGCTGCACCGCCAGCCGGAGACGCTGCACCGACTGCGGGCCGAACTCGCCGGGGCGGGCGCCGACGCCGAACCCGAGGAGCTGGCCCGGCTGCCGTATCTGGACGCGGTCTGCCAGGAGACGCTGCGGCTGCATCCGCCGGTGCCGATCGTGCTGCGGCGGCTGACCGGGCCGTTCACCCTCGGCGGGGTCGCGCTGGGCGCGGGGGACACCGTGGGCCTGGCCATGCCGCTGCTGCACTCCGATCCCGAGATCTGGGCGGATCCCGGCGAGTTCGCGCCCGAACGCTTCCTCGAACGCCGCTACGGACCGTTCGAATTCGCACCCTACGGCGGCGGGCATCGCCGCTGCGTCGGTGCGCCGCTGGCGGATTACGAGCTGCGCATCGCGCTGGCCACCATACTGAACCGGGTCGAGCTGGCCCTGGCCCCGCGCTATGCCCGCGCCCGAATTCCGCTGTCGGTCCCGCATAACATCGCCACCGGGCCGCATGCCGGAATCACCTTCGATGTCCGGTCCGCCCGAACCGTTAGCGAGTGATTTGCCTCACAATGGGGTTTGGGGAAGCATCGCCGCCGTTTCCATCCGGTCGCATCCACAAGGTCACCGACTCGCCGATGCGAACGGCGCTTTCCCCGGTCGGTGGTGGCAGCGCGTCGCGTACGTGACGTATCGCACACCGATGGGTCGGTCTTCATAACTGCGAGAAGGCAATTGGCCCGGACACGCACGGGATGTAGTAATGGATTCCAGGTCGGGGTCGATATACCGACCGGCGCTCGTATCGCGCGAGACCTTCCCGCACGCCGCTCGCGTGCGAAAGAGGATGGAGAGGACGAACGGCTGTGCGCACCACCACCTGGAAACCCGCTCGGGGCTCGACGAGCCGACCCGCTCGAATCGGTGTCCTATCCCTGGCGGTGACCTCGCTGGCGCTGGCAGCTGCCGCCGCTATCTCGGTCGCTCCCGCCTCGGCCGCCCCGCTGTGGCCCGGCGGCCCGGACCTGCCGGGCGCCCCGGCGGTCGTACAGGCCCCGCAGCCCGATCCGGGCGCGGCGCCGGTGAAGAATCCGCCGCCACTGCCGCAGGCCAACTTCGCCCCGCCGAGCGTCAGCCCGAGCGATGGCGACACGGTCGGCGTGGCGCAGCCGATCATCGTGAACTTCAAGGATCCGGTCACCGATCACGGCGCGGCCGAGAAGGCCATCCGGATCACCTCCAGCAATGCCACCAAGGGCCATTTCTATTGGCGCGGTGACCAGCAGGTGCGCTGGCGGCCCGAGGATCTGTGGCCCGCGAACTCCGATATCACCGTCGAGGCCGGCGGCACGAAGGTCGCCTACAAGATCGGCGACGAGGTCAAGGCGATCGCCGACGACGCCACCCATACCGTCACCATCACCCGCAACGGCGAGGTGATCAAGACGATGCCCACCTCCATGGGCAAGACCAAGCACGAGACGCCCAACGGCATCTACTACGTGGGTGAGAAGAACCGGAAGATGATCATGGACTCCTCCACCTACGGGGTCCCGGTCACCGATCCGGAGGGCTACAAGCTCGAGGTCGAGTACGCCACCCGCCTGTCCAACAGCGGCATCTTCGTCCACTCCGCCCCGTGGTCGGTTCCGCAGCAGGGCTATTCGGATACCAGCCACGGCTGCCTGAACGTCAGCCCCGCCGACGCCCAGTGGTTCTTCGAGAACTCCCAGAAGGGCGATCCGGTCATCGTCCAGAACTCCAAGGGCACCTTCAGCACCAGCGACGGTATGGGCGACTGGAACTAATCCCGGCGAAGAGCATGCCGGGGACAAGTAAGTAGTCAGGCGCATGCCGGGGACAAGTAGTGGGGCACGTGCCGGAGACAAGTAGTCGGGCACATGCCGGAGACAAGTAGTCGGGCACATGCCGGAGACAAGTAGTCGGGCACATGCCGGAGACAAGTAGTCGGGCACATGCCGGGAAGCCCGCTCCGCGATGCGCGGAGCGGGCTTCGTCGTTTCACTGATGAATTGCCTTACGTCGCCCTACTATTCGGCGCATGTCCGGTTTGCCCAAGGATTCCCCCGTCGAATGTGCCGATGCGCACGGACAGTTCAGCAGATGGGCATCAGCGGTTAACCGTTCATTTGCCCGAAACCGTCAAGCTGCCGCGGTGCGATCCCGGCCCGAACGAGTGCTTCCCCAACCCCCGGTTCGTGGTCTGAAGGGCCGCCCCTGGAGCGACTACGCGTTGTTCCTGGTTCTGGTCGTGCCGAATCTGATTCTGTTGGGGCTGTTCGTGTATCGGCCGCTGCTGGACAACATTCGGCTGTCCTTCACCGACTGGAACATCTCCGATCCGGTCGCCAACTACATCGGCATCGCGAACTACACGGAGTGGCTGGGCCGCAGCGATTCCTGGGATATCGTCGCCAATACCCTGATCTTCACGATCGCGGCGGTGGTGGGCAGCATGGCGCTCGGCCTGGCGCTGGCCCTGCTGCTGGATCGGAAGCTGTTCGGCCGCAATGTGGTCCGCTCGGCGATCTTCGCCCCGTTCGTGATCTCCGGCGCCGCCATCGGCGTGGCCTTCCAGTTCATCTTCGATCCCAGCTTCGGCCTGGTGCAGGATCTGCTGCATCGGATCGGCGTGACGAATGTGCCGGACTTCTACCAGAATCCGCACTGGGCGCTGGTCATGGTGACGTTCACCTACATCTGGAAGAACCTCGGCTACACCTTCGTCATCTACCTGGCCGCGCTGCAGGGCACCCGGCAGGAACTGCTGGAGGCCGCGGAGATCGACGGGGCGAGCCGCTGGGCCACCTTCACCCGGGTGTTGCTGCCGCAGCTGCGGCCGACGACGTTCTTCCTGTCGATCACGGTCATGCTGAATTCGCTGCAGGTCTTCGACATCATCAACGTGATGACCCGCGGCGGACCGGTGGGCACCGGCACGACGACCATGGTCTACCAGGTCTACCTGGAGTCCTTCCGCAACTTCCGCGCGGGCTACGGCGCGACGGTCGCCACCATCATGTTCGTGGTGCTGCTGATCGTCACGCTGGTGCAGGTGCGCGTCATGGATCGAGGCGACCGATGACCACCACCGCAGTCACCGCCGGAACCGAAGCGGCGCACCGCTTCGCGGCGTCGTACCGCCGGCGCGAGCGCGCCGCCACGCTGCTCGGCTATGCCGCCATGGTGTGCGTGCTGCTGATCGTCGGGATGCCGCTGTTCTGGATCATCATCACCTCGTTCAAGGACCGCCCGGACATCTACACCCAGCCCGCGGTGTATTGGCCGCACAGCTGGCATCCGGAGAACTATCGCGAGGCGACGACCGCGCTGCCGTTCTGGCAGTTCCTGCGCAATTCGGTGATCATCACCGTGATCATCGCGGCGGTGAAGTTCGTGCTCGGCGTGTTCAGCGCCTACGGTCTGGTGTTCCTGCGCTTCCCGGGTAAGACAATCGTCTTCCTGCTGATCATCGCGGCACTCATGGTGCCCAATCAGATCACCGTCATCTCCAACTACGCGCTCATCGCGCAGCTGGGCTGGCGAAACACCTTCCAGGGCATCATCGTTCCGCTGTGCGGCGTCGCCTTCGGCACCTTTCTGATGCGCAATCACTTCCTGTCGCTGCCGGTCGAGGTGATCGAGGCGGCGCGGATGGACGGCGCGAACTGGTGGCGGCTGCTCACCCGGGTGGTGCTGCCGATGTCCGGCCCGACGATGGTCGCCTTCGCGGTCGTCACGTTGGTCAACGAGTGGAACGAATACCTGTGGCCGTTCCTGATGGCCGACGATTCACGCGTCGCGCCGCTGCCGGTGGGCCTGACCCTGTTGCAGAACACCGAGAATCCCAGCGTCACCAACTGGGGTCCGGTGATGGCGGGCACCCTGCTCACCATGCTGCCGATCCTGATCGTCTTCCTCATCCTGCAGCGTCACATGATCAAAGGCCTCACCTCCGGTGCGGTCAAAGGTTAACCCTCACAAGGAGATTCCTGTGTCCGATGTTCGATTCCCGTCGCTGTCGCGACGCGGGTTTCTCGGTCTGTCCGGCGCGGCCGCGGCCGGTCTCGCGCTGACCGCCTGCGCCGGAACCGGCGGCGGCTCCAAGCAGTCCGGCGATGCGAACACCATCACGTTCTGGTCCAGCCACCCCGGCACCTCCAAGGACCTGGAGAACGAGATCATCAAGCGGTTCCAGACCGCGAATCCGGACCTGAAGGTGAAGCTGGTCGACGCGGGAGCTACCTACGAGGAGGTGTCGCAGAAGTTCAACGCGGCGCTGTCCGGTGGCGAGCTGCCGGATGTGGTTGTGCTGTCGGATGTCTGGTGGTTCAACTACGCGCTGAACGGATCGATCGAGCCGTTGGACGGGCACTTCTCCGCCGCCGGGGTGAATGTCGCCGATTATGTCGACACCTTCGTCAACGACTACAAGTTCAACGGGAAGACCTGGGCGCTGCCGTATTCGCGCTCGACGCCGCTGTTCTACTACAACAAGGACGTCTGGTCGAAGGCCGGACTGCCCGACCGCGGCCCGCAGTCCTGGCAGGAATTCGACGAGTGGGGCCCGAAGATCCAGGGTGTCATCGGCGGCGGCAAGTGGGCGCACGGCTGGGGCGATGCCAAGAACTACCTGGCCTGGACCTTCCAGGGCCCGAACTGGACCTTCGGCGGGGCGTATTCGGATCAGTGGAAGCTGAGGTTCACCGATCCGGGCACCATCGCGGCGGGTAACTATCTGCGCGACTCGATCAACAACAAGAAGTACGCCAGCATCCGCCCGGATATCGCCACCGACTTCGGCACCGGCGTGGTGGCCTCGACCATCGCCTCCACCGGAGATCTCAAGGGCATCAAGGCCAATGCCACCGGCAAGCTGGAATTCGGCACCGCATTCCTGCCGCATCCGGACGGTCCGGGCTGCACCACCGGCGGTGCGGGACTGGCGATTCCGGCGCGCATCTCCGATCAGCGCAAGGTCAACGCGCTGAAGTTCATCGACTTCCTGACGAATACGGCCAATACGGCCTACTTCACCCAGGCCACCGGCTACATCCCGGTGCGTAAGTCGGCCAACCAGGACGCGAGCGAACAGGACTTCCTGGCCAAGAACCCGAACTCCAAGACCGCGTTCGATCAACTGCCGCTGACGAAGTCGCAGGACTACGCCCGCGTCTTCCTGCCCGGCGGCGACAAGATCATCGGCACCGGCCTCGAGCAGATCGGTCTGCAGAACAAGGATGTCAGCTCGGTCTTCGCCGATGTGAGCAGCCAGCTGCAGGCGATCTACGACCGCCAGATCGCCCCCAAGCTGCCCAAGTAGTCCCGGCGACAAGCATGCCGGGACCCGTGAACGTATAAAGGAAGCCACATGGCGACTGTGCAATTCGACGGTGCGACGCACCTGTATCCGGGTGCGCCGACACCCGCCGTCGACAGCCTCGACATCGATATCGCCGACGGGGAGTTCCTCGTCCTCGTTGGCCCGTCGGGCTGTGGCAAGTCGACCAGTCTGCGCATGCTGGCCGGTCTGGAATCCGTTGAGCGGGGCCGCATTCTGATCAACGAACGCGATGTCACGGGCCTGCCGCCGCGGGCCCGTGACGTGGCGATGGTGTTCCAGAGCTATGCCCTGTACCCGAATATGACCGTGGCACAGAATATGGGCTTCGCGCTGCGCAATGCGGGCATGAACCAGGCCGAGACCACCGCGCGGGTGCTCGAGGCCGCGCGCATGCTCGAACTGGAACAGCTGCTCGATCGCAAACCCGCGAAACTGTCCGGCGGACAACGGCAGCGGGTGGCGATGGGTCGCGCGATCGTGCGCCGGCCGCAGGTGTTCTGCATGGACGAGCCGCTGTCGAATCTGGATGCCAAGCTGCGCGTCAGCACCCGCGCCCAGATCGCCGCGCTGCAGAAGCGACTGGGCACCACCACGGTCTACGTCACCCACGACCAGGTGGAGGCGATGACCATGGGCGATCGGGTGGCGGTGCTGCGCGACGGCCGGCTCCAGCAGGTGGCCGCGCCGCGCGAACTGTACGACGATCCGGTCAACACCTTCGTGGCCGGATTCATCGGATCACCCGCGATGAATCTGTTCACCGCGCCCGTGCGCGAGGGCGCGGCCGTGCTGAACGAGCTGCGGATCCCGTTGCCGCGCACCGATTCCGCTCGCGACCGGGTGATCGTCGGCATCCGCCCCGAATCCTGGGACACCACCACCGACGAGAGCAACGCCCTGCCCGCCGAGGTGGAACTGCTCGAGGAACTCGGCTCCGAATCCTTCGTCTACGCCCACGGCGTGACCGACGAATGGTCGAGCCACTCCGGCAAGATCGTCGCCCGGGTCGACCGCCGCTTCCAGGTCGCCCTCGGCGACCGCCTGCTGCTCACGCCGAAGATCGACGAGGTGTATTTCTTCGACGCGAACAGCGAGCTCAGAGTCAATTAGCCCCTTATGTTCCCGGCATGCAGCCTCTTATGCTCCCGGCAGGTAGCCCCTTATGCTCCCGGCATGCTTTTCGCCGGGATCACCAGATCCGGACGCGCTCCACCGGATCGAGGTAGAGCGCATCGCCCGGCTGCACGCCGAAGGCCTCGTGGAAGCCGTCGAGGTTGCGGACGACGCCGTTGCAGCGGAACTCCGGCGGGGAATGCGGGTCGACGGCGAGGCGGCGGATGGCCTCCTCCTTGCGGGCCTTGGTGCGCCAGACCTGGGCCCAGCCGAAGAAGACGCGCTGCAGGCCGGTGAGGCCGTCGATCACCGGCGGTTCGGCGCCGTCGAGGGAGATCTTGTAGGCCTGCAGGGCGATCGACAACCCGCCGAGGTCGCCGATGTTCTCGCCGATGGTGAATTCGCCGTTGACCTTATGGCTATCGCCCAGATCCTGCGGCGAGAACTGGTTGTACTGCTCGATCAGCGCCTTGGTGCGCTGACCGAATTCCTCGCGGTCGGCATCGGTCCACCAGTCGATCATGTTGCCGTCGCCGTCGTATTTGGCGCCCTGATCGTCGAAGCCGTGCCCGATCTCGTGGCCGATGACCGCGCCGATGCCGCCGTAGTTGGCAGCGTCGTCGGCGTTCATATCGAAGAACGGCGGCTGCAGGATCGCGGCGGGGAAGACGATCTCGTTCATGCCCGGGTTGTAGTAGGCGTTGACCGTCTGCGGGGTCATGAACCATTCATCGCGATCCACCGGACCGCCCAGCTTGCGCACATCGCGATCGTGGTCGGCGGCATAGCCGCGGCGGTAGTTGCCCACCGGATCGGCCGGATCGATCTGGAGCGCGGAGTAGTCGCGCCAGGTATCGGGATAGCCGATCTTGGGCGTGAACTTCTCCAGCTTGGCCAGCGCGGCCTGCCTGGTCTCGGGACCCATCCAGTCCAGATCGGCGATATTGCGGCGGTAGGCCTCGGTCAGGTTGGCGACCAGCTGTTTCATCCGCTCCTTGGCCGCGGGCGGAAAGTGCTCGGCCACATAGATTTTGCCGACCACCTCACCCAGCAGATCCTGTACCAGCGAGACGCCACGCTTCCAGCGCTCGCGGTTCTCCTGCGCGCCGGTCAACGTGCGTCCGGCGAAGTCGAAATGCTCCTCGACCAGGGCCGCGGTGAGATACGGTGCGCGCGAGCGCAGCACCCGCCAGGTGGCCCAGGCCCGCCAATCCTCGAGCGGTTCGGCGGCCCACAGCTGGGCGAAGGTGCGCACGTAATCCGGCTGGCGCAGCACCAGTTCGGCGAACAGTTCCGTGCCCGGACGATCGGCGCCCTCGGCGAGGGCGGAAGTCCAGGCGGTCCAGTCGAATTCCGGATTCTCGGCGGCCAGCGCCTCGAATGTGGTGAGGTTGTAACTCAATTCGGCGTCGCGGCGGCGGACCACATCCCAATGCCCGGCCGCCAGCTTGCGCTCGAGCTCGAAGACCCGCTGCGGATCGTCGTCGATACCCGCCAATGCGAACATGCGCCCGATATGCTCGATGTACTTGGTGCGGATCTCCGCGTAATCGTCGCTGCGATAATAGGATTCATCGGGCAGTCCGATACCCGACTGGGTGGCGTGCACCAGATAGCGCTGCGAATTCTTATCGTCGGTGTCGACGTAGAGCATCAGCGCACCGCCCACGCCGATGCGCTGCAACCGGCCCAGCAGGCCCGCGAATTCGCCGTGCTCGCGCACCGCCCGGACGGCGGCCAGTTCCTCGGCGATCGGGGTCAGCCCCGCCGCCTCGACCGCCGCCTCGTCCATGAAGCTGGCGTAGAGGTCGCCGACCTTGCGCTCATCACTGCCCGGTGCGGCAGCCGAGGCCGCCGCCCGCTGGATGATCGTCTGGACATCGAGTTCGGCCCGGTCGTACAGCTTCCGGAAGGCGCCGTCGACCGCCCGGTCGGCCGGTATCGCGTAGTCGTGCAGCCACTTCCCGTTGACGTGCGCGAACAGATCGTCCTGCACCCGCACGGCATCGTCGCGGTGGGTCAGATCGAGGCCGGAGGGAGTCGTCACATCGGAGGTCACGCAGTCCAGTATGCCGACGATCCCGGCTGCGCCGGGAACATGCGGAACCTCTGGACCGGGAACATGCGGAACCTCTGGATCGGATCCCTAGCGGATCCGCGCGGGATCGCGGTCGAATTCGCCGTCGTGGGCTCCGGCCACGAAGGCCGCCCATTCGGCGGGGGTGTAGGTGAGCATCACCTCGCGGTGACGCAGGGTGGTGTGGCCGTCGTTCGCGGTGTGTGCGGTGAGTTCACCGGCGATCACCGCGCGGTAGCGGACCATGGCGAGGAAGGACATCCATTCGGTGGCGGTCACGGTGATGACGGGCTCGTCTTCGGGGCGGTGGACCGGATTGCGCCGGAACTTACTGTCACGGATGAGCACCGCATCGCCCTCGAACCGGACCTCGACACATTGATTGCCGTTATTGGTACGGGTCGACGTGAACCAGCCGGTGACCTCCGGCCGATATCTGGCGGTGGTTGGCATGGGCAGATTTTACACGCGGGCGTACTTGCGAATCAGCGCCAATGTCTCAGTGCGACTGAGGGATTGGTCCAGTGCGCGGACATATGCGAACGCCAGATCGCGCACCTGTTCGGGATTGTCGACCGCACCGCCGAATACCGCGCTCTCCGCCCAGGCGAAGGTCGGCAGGCTGGCGGCGGCGAAATCCAGCAGGTGGAAGCTGGATCCGCCCAGGATGGCCCCCGCCGGAGCGGTGAACGGAATCACCCGTAGCTTCACCGAATCGAGCTCCTCGAGCAGATCGGCCAGATATTCCAGCTGACCGCGCAGCACCCCCGGACCGCCGAGCTGCTGCAGCAGCGTCGCCTCGCCGACCACGGCCGTCAACTCCACTCGCTCGGATCCGCGCAGTCGCTGCTGACGTCGCATGCGCACGGCCACCAGCTGTTCCACCTGCACCGGGCGGATCATGACGTCCGCGCTGATCAATGCCCGGGCATAGGCCTCGGTCTGCAGCAGACCGGGAATCACCAGGCTGTCGTAGCTGCGGATGCTCTCCGCCCCGTACTCCATGCCGTAGTAGCGCTGCAGTTCCGGACCGATCAGCGCCGAGGACTTGGTCCACCAGCCTCGATCCTTACTGGCCGCGAGCAGACCCAGCAGTTCGTCGCGCTCCTCGTCGGGCACGTCCAGCAACGCCAGCACCGGACCGATCGTATTGACGGTGAGAACCCGTCGACCCTTCTCGACATGCGACCAGTTGGCCGGGGTGAATCCGGCACGTTTGGCGAAGGTGGCCGAATCGAATCCCCGTTGCTCACGCAATTCACGCAGGCGCAGAACCAATTCCCACCGGGCGACCGTTGGCGAGAGGGGTGCCATGCACGGTCATGCTACGCCGCGGGAATCTCCGGCGTGTGACTATTGTCATCCGCATTACCCGACGATACGGTCTGTGCATAACCGCTTCACGCCGACTACCCCGAATGAGGTTCGCCGTGAACATGCTGGGCCCACCATGAGCACCGCGTCGTACGCCGCCGTGCAGGAGGCGCTCGAACGCTGTCGCCGGTATCGCAAGGAGAACGCCCTCTACGGCGTAGTCCAACCCGCGTTGGGCCGAATCATGTTGGAGGTCGGGCCGGTCGGGGCCGTCACGATGCCCGCCGTGCTCGGACATCGGGTCCGCGAACGCCTCGCCGCGTACGGTCCGATCATCGGACATCCGCGCTCGGCGCGCTGGACCTTCCTGACCGGACATGTAGACGAATCGGGTCAGGATATGAGCGTGGTCGCCGAGCTGATCGGTCTGGGTGCCGCACTCGCGCTGCCCGGCACCCGCATCGTGCTGCCGTCACCGGCCGACGAGCGTACGGGCTATCGGGTGTGGATCGACATGCCCGCGGATGCGCTACGACCGACGTTCGGTGAGGTCGTGGCGATCACCCGCGGGTGCCGGACGCATTAGTTCGTGGGCTGCGGGCTCGGGGTGACGCTGTACTTGTTCTCCAGCGTCTGATTCCAATCGCGTTGGCACTGGTCGATCTTCGACTGACTCCCGCCCGCCTTGTTCACGCAGTCGAGGAAGTCCTTACCGCCGTTGTTGACGAAGATGTTCACGCCGATGGCCGTGATCACGATCGCGGCGATCAGGCCCAGCAGGCTCAGCACCAGACCGGCGATGGCCATTCCGCCGCCCGCGGCGGTTCCCTTGCGGGACTTGACCAGCGCGATGATGCCGAAAACGAGGCCGACCAGGCCGAACAGGATGCCGCCGATGATCGTCCAGCAGCTCAGCAGCGCGAGGATGCCCAGCACCAGCGCCGTGACGGCCAGCCCCCTGCCCTTCTGCTCCTGCCAATAGGGCTGGCCGGGTTGCGGATACGAACCCGGTGGGGGATACGAACCCGGCGGCGGGGGCGGGTACTGGCCGGGCGGGGGAGTCTGCCCGGGCGGCGGGTATTGGCCGGGAGGCGGATTCTCCGTCATGGCTGTCCTCTCGTTGACCCCGGGTGATATGCCGGGTTTCGATGCGCCTGTGGAATGTTATTGCGCACCGAGCCGCGCGTGCATCTCCCACACCAGGATTTCCGACGGCAGATTCGCGGTGATCCGCTGACCACCACTTCGGGCCAGCCGCACCGCATCGCCCTCGTAGAGGGTGCCGACCCCGGCCATATCGATCTCGCCACGCGCGACGAACAGGTGGAGATAGGGCGCCTCGGGCAGTTCCACCGGCGGGCCCGACTCACCGGGCATGCGCGCGACATGCAGCGCGGCATGGCTGCTGTTGATCGCGATCGCGGTCCGGTCGCGATAGCGCGGTAAACCCGAGGCCACCGTCACCAGACCGCCCCCGGCCAGCTCGTCGTCGACCTCGAGCTGCTGATATCCGGGCGACAGGCCGGGCTCGTCGGGCACCACCCACATCTGGACGAAGTGCACGGGATCGGCGTGTTCGGTCGTGCCGGGGGACATCCGCCACGCGTCGTTCTTCTCCGAGTGCAGAATTCCGGTGCCCGCGCTCATCCGCTGCGCCAGACCCGGATAGATGATCCCGCTGTGCCCGAGCGAATCCTGGTGCACCAGTGATCCACTCAACACCCAGGTCACAATCTCCATATCGCGGTGGGGATGGGTGTCGAAACCCTGTCCGGGAGTGACAATGTCCTCGTTATTGACGAGCAACAGGCCGTGATGGGTGTTTTCGGGATCGTAGTGCTCGCCGAACGAGAACGAATGCTTCGAATCCAGCCACGCCACACGGGTTTTCATGCGGTCACCGCCACGATGGACATCGATGTGTGGTGTCGTGAGTGTGGACACCGTGGTCCTCCTCTCGGGCCGAGCACCGATCATCCTTCAGGGTAGGAGCACCTCCCGCACCGGACCCTGAATTCCTAGTAAATTCTAGCCCGGAGCCCCACCGGCCCCGGACCCGGCGATCGCGGTCCGGCTAGCGTGGGGTTCGGACCCGGCGGTACGGCGGTGGCAAATGCCCGGCGCCGCGCCGTCTCGGCGCGGGCGTCCCGCGACTCGAGCCCCGCCGGTACACCGCCCGTATCATGATGTGCCGCAACCCGAACCGGAGGTGAATCGCCGATGCGACCCGAAGTGCTGGCGGGCATCGAGCGCACCCTCCGGCAGCAGGCCGGCAGCGCGGGTATCGATCACTTCGTCATCGGCGTGGCCGTGTTCCGGGAACGAAAACTGCTGGTCGTACGGCGTGTCGCGGATGATTGGCACGGCGGGATGTACGAGCTGCCCGGCGGCGGTGTCGAACCCGGGGAATCGTTCGCCGACTGTGCGGCGCGAGAGTTGTTCGAGGAGACCGGTTTGCGGGTCCGCCGCATCGTCGATGTGGTCGGCGGCTTCGATTACGCGACCCGCACCAAGGCCCGGGTGCGCAAGTACAGCTTCGTGGTCGAGGCGGAACCCGGCGAGGTATCGCTGGCGCCGGGCGAACACGACGCGTTCCGCTGGATCGATGCCGCGGAGCTGGCCGGTCTGCCCATGGCGCCCGATATGCGCGAGACGGTGTCCGCACTGGTGACCGCGAAGTCAGAGCACTGAGATGACCGACCAACGCCGCGATACGCGGCGCGCGGCCGCGGCGGCCGTGCTGCGCAGCCCGGGGATGGCGCGGCTGGCGCTGGTGCGGTTCGCGGGGCAATTCGGCGACGGCATGTTCCAGGCGGCGCTGTCGGGGGCGATTCTGTTCAATCCGGAGCGCGCGACCGATCCGCTGGCCATCGCGGGCGGATTCATCGTGCTGCTGCTGCCGTATTCGGTGATCGGACCGTATGCCGGGGCGCTGCTGGACCGCTGGGATCGGCGGACCGTGCTGCTGGTGGCGAATGTGGCGCGGGCGGTACTGATCGCGATCACCGCGGCGGGCCTGCTCGGCGGCATGACGGATACGCCGCTGCTGCTGTTGGCGCTGGCCGTGGTCGGGATCAGCCGCTTCGTACTGGCCGGGGTGTCGGCGGCGCTGCCGCAGGTCGTGGCGCAGCGGTGGCTGGTGCCGATGAATTCGGTGCTGGCGACCGCGGCCTCGGCCTGCGCCGGACTGGGCGCGGCGACCTCGGTCGCGATCATCGGCGCGATCGGTTCCGGCGATATCGCCTCCGCGGTGGCGGTGGCGGTCAGCGCGTCCGGATCGGTGATCGGCGCGGTGGCCGCGGCGGGATTCGGCGCCCGCATCCTCGGCCCCGAGCCGGGGGAGGGCGCGCCGACCAGTTCGCTGCGCGCGATCATGACGGGCCTGCGCACCGGCGCCCGGGCGGTCTGGGATTCGCGGGAATGTACGACCGCGATGATCGGCATCGGGGTGCATCGGATCGTGTTCGGCGCCAACACCCTGCTGATGGTGCTGGTGTTGCGGCGGACATCGGGTAGCGGCGTCTCGCTGAGCAGCGGCCTGGTGGGATTCGGGGTGGCCATCACCGCGGTCGCCTCGGGCATGCTGGCCGCGGCCGTGATCGCGCCGCTGCTGATTCCGCGGCTCGGCCGCCCGCGCACGGTGGTGGCCGGGCTGCTGACCGCGATCGTGGTGGAGCTCGCGCTGGTCACCCCTATCACGATCGCGACCGGCGCGGCCGAGGGCCGGGCCCATCATCTGCTGCTGGTGGGGGCGTTCCTGCTCGGTCTGGCCGGACAGACCATCAAGTTGACCGGCGATGCCACCATGCAGATCGATATCGATGATTCGCGGCGCGGACAGGTCTTCGCCCTGCAGGACACCGTCTTCAACATCACCTTCGTGCTGGCGATCGCGGTGACCGCGCTGGTGATCCCGATCGATGGGCGATCGCTCGGGGTGGTGCTCGCGGGTGCGGTGATCTACGGAGTGGGTATCGCGGCCATCGCGGCGAATACGCGCCGGCGGACCATCACTCGCTGAGCGGTTCGGCCCAGGTGCCGAGGCCGTCCGGATCGGTGAAGTAGTGGTCGAGGACGCCGTCGTCGTCGAAATCGAGTCGGACCGCGTCGAATACACCGTGCCGGCCAGCTCCAGATCGGCGGGCGAGGACCACGGACGGCTCCCCTCAGGTTCCCCATCGGCCTGCGAACCGGCATTTGCGTCGTTTAGATTGAATCGGGCGATTTCTAGTAGAGATATGCGGTTCGATTGTGCTTGTTCGATATCAGAAGGCTTGTTTACCAGCGCTTTTCGGGATTCTGCTGAGCGGTGTGGTGGCGCTGCCCGCACCCGCCGCGCCCGCGCCGTGGGCTCCCCTGCCCGTGAACGGCTGCGGCGAAACGGGATTCGACCCGCGGGCGCGCGAACCGGATCCGCACGCACCGCCGCCCGGACTGCTACCGCCCCGCATCAACATTCCGGTGCCCGTGCCGCAGATCGTTCCCGTCCCGATTCCGGGACCGCCGCCGAACGACACTCGCATCGAATCGGCACCGCTACCCGCCGACCCCTGCCAGAACCCCTGTCCCGATATCCGGGACTCCGCCGATACGCCCGCGCCGCCCATCGATTCCGGGACGGGATCGGGTGTGGGGCAGCTCAACCTGCCGAACATCTCCGTTACCCCCGATATCGAGCCGATTCCCATTCCAGTCCCCGGCGGCCCACCGCCCGCGCCGCAACCGCCACCGCCGCCGGTCGTCAATCCGGCCGAACCCGGGCCGCTCGCCGCGCCCGTCGCGCCGCGGCGCGTGGAATCGGTCGATCTGGTCAATCAGGTCACCGGGCACGGCTCCACCAATCGCACCGATCTGCGCTGGCAGGTCGACGGCACCGATCTGGGCATCATGTGGGAGAGCGCGCCCGGGCGCATCGCCGTGGCATTCGGCGATACCTTCGGCACGGGCTGGACGCCCGGCGGGCCCATGGGTGTCGAACAGGATTGGCGCAGCAACGTTCTCGGGTACAGCACCGAACACGATCTGTCCAAGGGTCTGGTCCTCGACGATATGGTGCAGGACAGCCGCTGCCACGCGGCCGAACTGCTGGACAGCCGCAAGATCAAGAACTTCGAGACCACGGTGATCCCCACCTCCGGCTTCGCGCTCGGCTCCCGGCAGTATCTGAGCTATATGTCGGTCAACCGCTGGAGCCTGATCCCGGGCATGTGGTGGACCAACCGCGGTGGCCTGGCCTATTCCGACGACGGCGGCAGCACCTGGGTCAAGGATCAATACGCCCAGTGGGACAACATGTTCGGCGTCGACCGCTTCCAGGTGACGACGATGGTCCCGCACGGCGACTACGTCTATATGTTCGGCACCCCGAACGGCCGGGTCGGCACGATCGGATTGGCCCGCGTGCCCCTGGGCGAGGTGTTGAACAAGTCGGCCTACCAGTACTGGGTGGACGGCACCTGGGCGCCGGCCGAGGAGAACGGCGCGACACCGCTTTTCCCGGGTATCGCGGGCGAGCTGTCGGTGCGCTACGACGAGTCCAGCGGTCAGTGGCAGATGATGTATCTGGATCCGACCCGGCACGCGATCGTGCTGCGCACGGCGGCCGATCCGCAGGGCGCGTGGACCGACGGCACGGTCCTGATCGATACCGACGACTATCCGAAGGCCTACGGCGGATTCATCCATCCCTGGTCGACGGGGCGGGATCTGTACTTCACCATGTCGGCCTGGGACAGCTACAACGTGTATCTGATGCATGCGACGCTGGATCAGCCGAATCCGTGATCAGCAGGGATAGACCTGGACCTCGGTAGCCTTCACCGCGAAGTACACCGGCAGGCCCGGCGTCAGGCCGAGTTCGGCCACCGCGCTCGGCGTCAGATCCGCGACGATCCCCGCACCGCCGTCGGGCCGATCGACCGCATGCACGCGGATGCTGCCGCCGCGATCGGTAAGTTCGGCGATCTCGACGCGAAAGACGTTGCGCGGACTGCCCGTCGGCCGGTCGCGATGCACGGCCACCGCGGCGGGGGAGAATACGGCCGCCGCCCGCCCGCCCTCGGCCCAGTCGCCCACCCGCCGCCCGTACACCAGGTCCGCACCGCAGCGGACCGTACCGAAATCGGCCGGATCCCGCTGCGCCGCACCGCCCGAACCGTCCGCCGCCTCGGCGGCATGCCCGGACCCGGGCATATCGAGCCGCCGCCCAGCGGTACTCGCATCAGCCGCGTGATCGAGCTGCCCCCCAGCGGTACCCGCATCGGCCACGTGATCGAGTCGCCGCCCAGCGATACCCGCGTCAGCCACGGGATCGAGCTGCCGCCCTCCGGTACTCGCATCGGCCACGTGATCGAGTCGCCGCCCAGCGGTACTCGCGTCGGCCACGGGATCGAGTCGCCGCCCAGCGATACCCGCGTCAGCCACGTGTCCGATGAGGAGGTTGACACCGGCGATCCGGGCGGCGAAGGCGCTGCGCGGGCGTGACAGCACGGTGGTGACGGGTCCCTGTTCGGCGATGCGGCCCGCTTCGAGCACGACGACCCGGTCGGCCAGGGTCAGCGCGTCGACGATGTCATGGGTCACCAGAATCGCGCTCGGGCCCTTGCTGTTTCGCTCCGGATCGCGCAGCACCCGGCGCAGCAGGGTGCGCATCGCGGGGGCGGTGGCCACGTCGAGGGCGGCCATGGGTTCGTCCAGCAGGATCAGCTCGGGATCGACGGCCAGGGCGCGGGCCAGGGCGACCCGCTGCGCCTGACCGCCGGACAGTTCACCGGGACGCCGGTCGCGCAGGGCGAGCGCGTCGACGGCCCGCAACCACTCCCGGGCGATATCCCCTGCCGCGCGCCTGCCCATTCCGCGGCTGCGCGGGCCGAAGGCCACGTTGGCGGCCACCGACAGATGGGGGAACAGCAGGGCATCCTGGGCGAGCATGGCCACGCCGCGCCGATGCGGCGGCACCTCGATGCCGCGGGCCCGATCGATGAGCATCCTGTCGCCCAGGCGGATTCGGCCCTCATCGGGGCGGATCAGCCCGGCCACCAGCTCGAGCACCGTCGACTTGCCCGCGCCGTTGGGCCCGAGCAGGGCCAGCACCTCACCGGGCGCCACCGCCAGCTCGATATCGACGTCGCGCTCGGTGAGCCGCACCGAAACCTGCAGTCCCGCGGGATCGTTCACGCCCGCTCCCGCCGTTCCGAACCACCCCAGCGCCATAGCCCGCCCGCCCAGTCGCGACCCTCGGCCACACCCACGCGGCGGTAGGCGACCAACACGATCACCACGGCGAACAGCACCAGCAGCAGCGATAACGCCACGGCCGCATCCGGATCGTTCTCGCGCTGCAGATAGATCTCGAGCGGCAGCGTGCGGGTGCTGCCCTGCAGACTGCCCGCGAAGGTGAGGGTGGCGCCGAATTCGCCGAGTGAGCGGGCGAAGGCCAGCACCGAACCCGAGATCAGCGCGGGGCGCAACAGCGGCACCGTAATTCGCCACCAGACCGTGTTCGGGCCCGCGCCGAGGGTGGCCGCGATCCGTTCGTAGCGGTCACCCGCGGTGCGCATCGCACCCTCGAGCGTGATCACCAGGAACGGCAGGGCGACGAACGCCTCCGCGAGCACAACGGCGGTGGTACTGAAGGCGATTCGGGCGCCGAGCGCCTCGAGGTGACGGCCGACCAGGCCGTAGCGGCCGAACAGATACAGCAGCGCCATACCGCCCACCACCGGCGGAAGTACCAACGGCAGCAGGACCATTGCCCGCAGCACCGGCAGAACGCGCCACCGCAGCCGCGCCAGCGCGACGGCCATCGGCACACCCATCACCACACACAACCCGGTGCTGGCCACGGAGGTTTTGAGGCTGAGCCACAGGGCGGCCCGCGAGGCGTCCGAGGTCACCAGCGCGAAGAAATGCGACCACTGCACCGCGCCGGTGAGTGCGAGCAGCGGCCCGGCCACGAAGGCGAAACCGACCGCCGCGGGCAGCAGCAGCCAGCGCGGCACGCCGGTGCCGGGTGCGCGACCCAGCACCCGCCGCACAAGATCGAAACCTGTCGGCCGCGAAGGGTTCTCACCCACGCGCATCAGGTTTCACGTGAATCATCGCCGAGGCTCACGGTGCGCCGAAGCCCGCAGTGGCCAGCGCGGCGCGGCCGTCCGGTCCGGTGATCAGGGTTTCGAAGTCGTGCGCCAGCTGGGCGTGCTTCGAATCGGCCACGGCCGCGATGGGATAGGTGTTCACCGCGCCCGAGGATTCCGGGAACGCCACGGTGGTGACCTTGTTTCCGGCGCCCGAGGCGTCGGTGACATAGACCAGACCGGCGTCGGCCTCGCCGGAGGTGACCTTGGCCAGGACGTCGGTCACGGCCGATTCCTCACTCACCGGTTTGAGCGGGATATGCGCGGCACTGCTCACCTTCTGGGTCGCCGATCCGCACGGCACCTGCGGGGCGCAGACCACCAGGCGCAGGCCGGGCTGGTTCAGATCCGCCAGGGTCGCAATGTGTTTCGGATTACCGGGCGGGGTCACGATGGTGAGCACGTTGGTCGCGAAGTTCTCCGGCTTCTCGGTGATGCGCCCGGTCTTGACCACCTTGTCCATATTCGCGGTATCGGCCGAGGCGAAGACGTCGGCGGGGGCGCCCTGATTCAGCTGGGCGGCCAGATCCGAGGATCCGAGGAAGGAGAAGGTGACCTTCGTATTCGGATGGGCCGCCTCGAATTTCGTGCCGAGGTCGGCAAAGACCTTGTTCAGCGAGGCCGCGGCGAAGACGGTCAGGGTGGTCTTGTCACCGCCGCCGGAATCCTGGGAACCGCAGCCCGCCAGCGCGGCCGTCAGGGCCGCGGCGGTCAGGACGGTCGCGATCCGCTTCATGCCGACGGCGTTTCCACGACCACGGTTGTCGCCTTCACGCTCGCCACCGCGACGCTGCCCGGCTCCAGGCCGAGCGCGGCCACCGATTCGCTGCTCATCAACGACACGACTGTGAACGGACCGCATTGCATCTCCACCTGAGCCATCACCCCGTCGACCACCACTCGAGTGACCAGTCCGGGGAACCGATTACGTGCCGAACTGGCACTGCCCAGCCGGGTCCGCGGCGTCCGCGCGTGTTCGGCGGCCAGGGCGGCTAGCTCCCCGCCGTCGATCACCAGGCGTCCCGAATCATCCTTCTGCGCGTCGAGCGCACCGGTATCGATCCAGCGACGCACGGTGTCGTCGCTGACGCCGAGTAGTTCGGCGGCGTCACGGATCCGCAAGCTGGGCACGAGCAGCAGCATAGAACCGCATACTCGGACGAACAACGTGCGAACATCCGAATCTGCGGATCGAATGGCCGCTTCTTCCGGAGGAGTCGCCAACACGGACCGGCGAATCAGCCCCCGGCCAGTACGCTCGAACCAATCATGGCCACGTATTTCGACCCCAAGTCCTGGTTCACCTGGTTGGACCCGGTGGCGGATCTGGGTGCGGGAACCGTCACCGCACTCATGCCGGATGTGCTGATGACGCTGCTCAGCGAGGGGATTCTGCGCCAGTTCGGCGGGCGGGAGGTCGGCGCCACACTGCTCGGCCACGAGATGACGGCCACGCTGACGACGCTCAAGGTGCGCCGCCGCGGCGCCCACTTCCAGGCCAAGACGGTGCTGACCGGATTGCTGTGGAACGGTCATCCGATCGAGGAGGTGACCGTGATCGCGCATGGCGTGCGTCTGATTCCGGGCATGCCGACCCGGGTGCGGACCAGCTCACTCGATATCACCGGCACCGTCACCACCGCGGCCGTGACGAACTGGCTCAACGACGGGCACCCGGCCTGGGAGCTCGGGGTCGCCTCCGACGGCCTGATCACCGCGCGGCATCGCCGCCGACGACTCCGCGCCCGGGTGGATGCGGCAGTGGGCGACAACCTGCTCACCGTCGCCGTCCACCGGGCCCACTGGCTGGGCATTCCCGTACCGCGCCGCTGGGTGCGCCCGGCCCCGATCCCGCTGACCGATCTGCCGAAGAACATCCGCATCGTGCGCGCCGACCGCCAGGCCGACCGCATCGCGTTCCGCATCGAAATCCCGGACATCACAGGCTCATTCGATCTGGCACAGATCCGGGCGGCCATCGTCGCGGGGACGACCCTGATCATCTTCTAGTCCGGCGCGCCCTTGTTCCACCACTCGAGCAGCGCCGCCTCGGCGTCGTCCCGGCTGAGCGGGCCGTGGTCCAGGCGCAGCTCCTTCAGATGACGCCATGCGCGGCCGACCTCGGGGCCCGGCGGAAGACCCAGCAGTTCCATGATGGCGTTGCCGTCCAGATCCGGACGGACCCGGGCGAGGTCCTCCTGCTCCTGCAGGCGGGCGATGCGCGTCTCGAGATCGTCGTAGGTGGACTGCAATTGGGCGGCGCGGCGCTTGTTGCGGGTGGTGCAGTCGGCGCGGACCAGTTTGTGCAGCAGGGGGAGGAGCTCACCCGCGTCGGTGACGTAGCGGCGCACGGCCGAATCGGTCCACTGCCCCTTGCCGTAGCCGTGGAAGCGCAGGTGCAGATACACCAGCCGGGCCACATCCTCGGTGAACTGCTTCGGATACTTCAAGGCGCGCAGGCGCTTTCGCACCATCTTCGCGCCGACCACCTCGTGGTGGTGGAAGCTCACCCCGCCGCCGGGCTCATTGCGTTTGGTGGGCGGCTTGCCGATGTCGTGCAGCAGCGCCGCCCAGCGCAGTACCAGATCCGGATCGCCCTGCTCCTGATCGATGGCCTGGCGCAGCACGGTCAGCGAATGCTGGTAGACGTCCTTGTGCTGATGATGTTCGTCGATCTCGAGCTGCATGGCGGGCACCTCGGGCAGTATCCGCTCGGCCAGCCCGGTCTCGCAGATGACATCGATGCCCTCGGTCGGATGCAGCCCACCGATCAGCTTGTCCAGTTCGGTGTGCACCCGCTCGGCGGTGATCCGATCGATCTCGGCCGCCATGGCCGTGATCGCCGTGAGCACCCGCGGGGCCAGCCGGAAACCCAGCTGCGCGACGAACCGCGCCCCGCGCAGCATGCGCAGCGGATCGTCGGTGAACGAATCCTCCGGCGCCGCAGGCGTATCCAGGATCCCGTCGAGCAGCGCGGCCATGCCATCGAGTGGATCGACGAATTCGAGTTCGCCCAGCGCCCCGATCCGAACGGCCATCGCGTTGACGGTGAAGTCGCGGCGCACCAGATCACCCTCGAGGCTGTCGCCGAAGGTCACCTCCGGATTGCGCGAGATCCGGTCGTAGGAATCGGCGCGGAAGGTGGTGATCTCGAGCTGCCAGCCGGATTTCGACGCACTGACCGTGCCGAACGCCAACCCGCCGGTATCCCAGAGATTGTCGACCCACCCTCGCACGATCTCGAGCACCTGCTCGGGCCGCGCATCGGTGGTGAAGTCCAGATCGGTACCCAACCGCCCGAGCACCGCATCCCGCACACTGCCACCCACGAGATACAGCTCATGCCCCCGAGCAGCGAACATCTCCCCGAGCGGGGTCAGCACATCCGACAACCGCCCCACGGTGATCGCCGCCGCGGCGAGCAATCGGGTACGACGGTCGTTCTCGGACTCGGAGTTCGGCGGCACCACAGAGATGCAGCTTAGTTGGTGTAACCCCCACCACTGACGCCGCACCGAACACCCCACAACGACACCGAACCGAACCACCTGACAACAGCCCATCAACGACACGCCCGACCCACCCCCAGCCCAAACCCCAAAGGGTTTGCGGCCGGCTCGTCGTTTCGAGGCCGTCGCGCAAGTGACGAAGGAGCAAGCGACGGCCTCGAAACGACGAGCCTCAGGGCCGCAAACCCCGCCGCGACGAAGGAGCGGCTAATTAAACACAGCTAAACTGGCGCGGTGTCTCCGGCCGATCGCGCGAACAGTCGCCGCCGCCAGCCCCGGCGCCGCGGATCGGCCGGGAGCTCTGCGGACAATCCCAAGAACAAGAGCAAACCGCGCATGCGCACGGTGCGCGAAACCTCCGCGGGCGGCCTGGTGGTCGACGGCCTCGACGGCCCGCGGGATAAGCGCTGCGCTGCCCTCATCGGACGCACCGATCGCCGCGGCCGGCTGCTGTGGTCACTGCCCAAGGGACATATCGAAGAGGGCGAGACGGCCGAGCAGACCGCGGTCCGCGAGGTCGCCGAGGAGACCGGGATCAACGGCACGGTCGTGGCCGAGCTGGGCAGCATCGACTACTGGTTCGTGACCGACGGCCGCCGGGTACACAAGACCGTGCATCACTATCTGATGCGCTCGCTGGGCGGGGAGCTCTCCGACGCCGATGTCGAGGTCACCAAGGTCGCGTGGGTTCCGCTCGGTGAACTCGAATCGCGCCTGGCCTATGCCGACGAACGGCGTCTCGCCGAGGTCGCGAACCGCCTGATCGACCGGATGGAGAACGGCAAACAATGACGCGTGCGGGGCGCCATCTGCGCCGCCTGGTGCCGATGTTCGTCGCGTTGGCGCTGGCGGTGCTCTCCGGATCGGCGGCGACACTCGCCGGACCGGCCGCCGCGCAGCCCTCGAACGGCACCGGCTCCTCCAGACCCGAATTCCTCAAGCTCACATTGGATTCGGTCAGCCCGAACACGGTGACCACCACCAGCGACGCCATCCTGACCGTCGCCGGAACCATCACCAATATCGGCGATCGGCCGGTCGAGGACATCATCGTGCGCGTTCAGCGCGGGGCGGCCATCGGCACGGGCAGCGGTCTGCGCTCGACCCTGCGCCAGGACGAGCTGAACTACAACGTCTCCAGCCCGTTCCAGGACATCGCCGACCGCCTGACGCCCCTGCAGCGCAAATCGTTCACCCTGCGGGTGGCCATCCGGGCCGGGGCGCGCGGGGTGAGCGGCAGCGCGCCGGTCACCTCCTCGCTCGGTATCACCGATCCGGGGGTCTATCCGCTGCTGCTCAATGTCAACGGCAAACCCGACTACGGCCAACCGTCCCACCTCGACGACGCCCGCTTCCTGCTGCCCGTATTGGGCCTGCCCGCGCTGTCGACCGGCGCCGACGCCAAAGACGATGCGGGACAGCCCGTTCCCGCGCCGACGGACGCGCCGGTGGCGATCACGACGATCTGGCCGCTGGCCGATCGCCCCCGATTGATGGGCGGTGTCACCGGACCACTGAAGAACGGTCGAGCGGTGCTGACCGACGACGATCTGGCGGGCGAGTTGAAGCCCGGCCCGGGCCGCCTCGATCAACTGCTGGCCGCCCTCGAATCGGTCCTGCGTCCGGAGACCGGTCGCGATCCGGCACGGCCCGGCCTGGCCGCATCGCTCTGCCTGGCGATCGATCCTGATCTGCTGCTCACGGTCTCGGCGATGACCGAGGGATATCAGGTGCTGGACAGCCCCTCCGATCCGTACGGCCCGACCCATGACGGCACGGGCACGGCCACCGCCAAGGCGTGGCTGGATCGGCTGCGCTCGATCGCGCCCCGAATATGTACTGTCGCATTGCCGTTCGCACAGGTCGACCTGCCCGCGCTGGCCGCCGTGCATGATGCGGATCTGACCGCGCGCGCGATCGACGCGCCCGCCGATATCGTGGATTCGCTGCTGCCGGTCCGATCGGTGCGCGGTGTCGCCCTGCCCGATCCGGGCAGTATCGATGCCGATGCGGCCACCCTGCTCGCCGGGCACGGCTATCACACCGCGATACTCGCCGATACCGCCGTCACGACGGCCGAAACCCGCAGTACCGCCACCGGAGTCGACGGCACCGTACGCAATACCGCCGCGATGGCCGCCGAGAACGATTCGGCCACACCCGAAATGGTGCGGCTACCCACGATCACGCCGCCCGCCACGCCGGGCACGCCCACCGCGCCGCCCCCGGCCGAACCCGGAATGAAGGCCGCCACCTTCGATATCTGGCCGGCGACGGCGCTGGCCGCGGTAGGCGCCAACCCGCAAACGCCCTCGTTCACACCCAAGCGGGTGCGCTACCCGGTGGCCATCGACTCCAGGACGGCACGGCTGCAGGACGCCCTCGGCGCGGTGTCGTGGTCGGCGCTGAATCCGCAGGCGGGTGGTCCGCGATCGCTGCTGCTGATGCCGCCGCAGCAGTGGTGGCCCAGCCGCGACGAGGCCACGGCGCTGCTCAGTCAGCTCGATCTGCTGGTCCGCAATGGGCTGGCCGCCCCGCGCCCGTTCACCGAACTCCTTGCCGTGCCGCCGGATCCGCGCCCGTACGACCTCGACTATCTGTCCGGCGTATCCGAGGTGGCGGTGCCCGATCAGTTCATCGATCCGATCCGCGAGCAGGACAAGCGCATCGCGGATCTGCTGTCCGCACTGGTGGACGTGCCGCAGCAGGAACCGACGCCGCGGGATTACCTCACGCCGCTGCGCGACGATCTGGTGCGGGCGCTGACGCGGTCGGATCGCAACA
This sequence comes from Nocardia sp. NPDC051570, assembly GCF_044454005.1. NCBI lineage: Bacteria > Bacillati > Actinomycetota > Actinomycetes > Mycobacteriales > Nocardiaceae > Nocardia > Nocardia sp. NPDC051570. Next base: position 312,611 of record NZ_JBITDI010000005.1, read on the forward strand.
ACCCCGACTCGCAGACCGATACGGTCGCGCAGCGACGGCTCGATCAGAACAAGCGCACGATCGACACGCTGTACGGCAAGGTGACCGTGCTGCCACCGGGTGGGGTGTACACCCTGGCCTCGGAGAAGAGCCCGCTGCTCTTGGTGGCGCGCAACGATCTGCCGGTGGCGATCGGCATCAAGTTCCGGATCGATGCGCCCCCCGAGACGAACATCACCGATATCGGCCCGCAGATCCTGCCCGCGGAGGGTACCCGGTCCTTCCAGATTCCGACCGAGGTCACCGACAGTCGCGACCTGGCGATTCCGATCTCCCTTACCACACCGGACGGCGTCGCGCTCGGGAATGCCGTATCGGTAAGAGTGCGGTCCAACGCCTACGGTCAGGCGTTGGCGATAATTACCGCATGCGCCGGTGCATTGCTGCTCTTGCTCGCCGGTCGCCGTCTGTGGCGTCGGTTCCGGGGGCAGCCGGATCCGGCCGACGAGGGGTTGGACCCCGGGACGCGCCGCAGGGTCAACCGATACCTGCGAGCGCGACTACGGGTCCTGCAGCGACAGGAGAGACCATGAGCGGCGATCACGGCGCACGTCCGGCCGAGGCGGCGATAGTGGTGAACCTCCGGTCGCCCGGAGATCGGGAGGCGCGGTGAGTGACTACGACGCCCCCAGACCGAACGGGCCGGGCGAGGACCATTCGGCCCCGCGCCGCGCACCGGCCGCCCCGTGGGAACGCGGCCCGCGCCCGGCGCAGGCCGACGGCCCACCCGTCGACGAATCACCGCAGCCGCCCCGGCCGCCGCTGACCGGCCCGATCCCGCGAGTTTCCCCCGGCACTCGAGTTCCGCCCGCCGGCCCGCCACATCGCCTCCCGCCCAACGTGCCCGGCCGCCCCGGCCCCGCCAGCGACCCGATGCGACCGCTACCGCCCAACGGCACGAACCAGATGCCCGGCGGCGCCATGCGACCCATGCCCCCGAACCAAGCGCCCCCGAGCGCCGCCATGCGCCCGGTACCTCCGAACCAAGCGCCCCCCAGCGGCGCCATGCGACAGGCCCCGCCGGGCGGACCGAATCAGGCACCGCCCAGCGGGGCGATGCGACAGGCCCCGCCGAACCAAACGCCGCCCAGTGGCGCCATGCGGCGGGTCCCGCCCGGCGGACCGAACCAGGCACCGCCCAGCGGCAGCATGCGGCCGGTCCCCCCGGGCGGGCCGAATCAAGCGCCGCCCAACGGTGCCATGCGACCGGCGCCCTCCGGCGATCCGACGCATCAGGCCTCGATCCACGGACCACGACAGGCGGCACCGCCCAGCGGCCCGGTTCGCCGGGTTCCGGGGGGCGTGAACCAGGCGCCGCCGAGCGGTTCCGCGCGTCCGGTCCCGCCCCGGCAGGCACCGCCGGACGGCTGGCCGGATGAGCCGCCGCGCGGCGCACCGCCCGCGGGCCGCCGACCGGCCCCGCCCGATCACGCGTATCCGCCCGGCCCGCCGAGCGGACCCCTGCAACAGGTACGCGCCCCGCGGCCGTTACCCCGGCATCTGCCCGGCACCGAGCCCGCCGCCCGGCGGGCCGGACGCTCGGCGCCCGCGCGGACGGCCCAGCAGGTCGCGGTCGCGGAAAGACCGCAGGGCTCGACCTCGCGCCTGCTGAACGCCTCGGGTTCGATCGCGATCGCCACTCTGATCAGCCGCGTCACCGGCTTCGGTAAACAGCTGCTGCTACTCACCGTGCTGGGCCCCGCGATCGCGAGCGCGTTCACTGTCGCCAGCCAGATCCCGACCATGGTCGAACAGCTGGTGCTCGGCGCGGTGCTGACCGCATTCGTGGTGCCGACCCTGGTGCGGGCCGAGAAGGAGGATGCCGACGGTGGCGTCGCCTTCGTGCGGCGGTTGATCACCATGGCGTTCGCGGTCCTCGCGACGGCCGCGTTGCTGTGTACCGCGGCCTCCCCGCTGCTGATCAAGTACGTCTTCCTGTCCGACAGCGGCAAGGTCAGCACCGGATTGACCACGGCCCTGGCCTTCCTGCTGGTGCCCGCGATCCTGTTCTACGGCCTGTCGTCGCTGCTGATGGCGATCCTGAACACGCACGAGATCTTCAAACCGGGCGCGTGGGCGCCGGTACTGAACAACCTCGTGGTCCTGCTCGTGCTCGGGCTGTACGCGCTGATGCCGGGGGAGATCAGTCTGGATCCGGTGCGGATGGGCGAGCCCAAACTGCTGATCCTGGGCCTGGGTGTCACGCTGGGCGTCTTCGTGCAGGTGGCCAGCCTGCTGCCGCCGATTCGGCGCGCGGGCATCGATATCCGGCCGCTGTGGGGTGTCGACGAGCGGCTCAAGCAGTTCGGCGGCATGGGCGCGGCGGTCATCCTGTACGTGCTGATCAGCCAGGCGGGCTTCGTCTTCGGCACCCGGGTGTCCTCGCACGCCGATGTCGCGGGTCCGGCGATCTACCAGAACGCCTGGCTGCTGCTGCAGCTGCCGTACGGCGTGCTCGGCGTGACCCTGCTGACCGCGATCATGCCCCGGCTCAGCCGCAACGCCGCCTCGGACGACACACCGGCGGTCGTCGACGATCTGTCGGTCGCGACGCGGCTGACCATGATCGCGTTCGTCCCAGTGGTCACCTTCCTGACCATCGCCGGACCGCAGGTCGGTCAGGCGCTCTACGGCTACGGCCATTTCGGCGGCTCCGACGCCAGCCGGCTGGGCGAGGCGGTCAGCTGGTCGGCCTTCACCCTGATTCCCTACGCGCTGGTGCTGATTCACCTGCGGGTGTTCTACGCGCGCGAACAGGCCTGGACGCCGACCTGGATCATCCTGGGCATCACCGTGGTCAAGATCGCCCTGTCGGCGCTGGCGCCCGTGCTGTTCTCCGAGGATCACGTCGTGATCGCGCTCGGCGTGGCCAACGGGCTGGGCTTCGTCGCGGGCGCGATCATCGGCGGCTGGCTGCTGCATCGCAGCCTCGGCGATCTGCGGATGGCCAATGTGGGTCGCACGGTCACACGTGTGGTGCTGGCCTCGGTCGCGGGCGCGGCGGTGACGCTGATCGTCGAGCAGATCCTGGGATTGTCGCGTCTGCACAGCGGGATCGGGTCGATCTTCCGCGTCGGTCTCGACGCCGTCGTCATGTTCGGCGTCGCCTTCGGCCTCATGAGACTGGCCGGGGTTCCGGAGATCGTCGCCATCACCGTCTCGCTCTCGCGGCGTCTCGGAATCACCCCGCCCGCACCGGATCTGGGTCTCGACGGCGGGTCCGAGTCGGATGTCCAGGCGACCACGCTACTGCCGCGGCCCGAACTCGATACCCCGTACTACTACCGTTACGACCCGTACATGGACGCCCAGACCATGGTGCTGCCAGTCATCCGACCAGGCATAGTTGACCGCACCGGCATGGGCGAGTTCCCGTACCCTGTTCGGCAGAGAAATGCAAATACCGGAGAAGGCTCTCGCGAGGACGCCGAGACCGGTATGCGCGAGCCGAATTACGGCCGGACCGGCGTCGAGCCGGGTACTGTGCCGCCATCTCGGACTTCGATGTACCAGGGCGAAGGAGGAACGAAGGTGAGCGACCATGCGGCGGGGGGCGTCCCGGCCGCCGATGCTGCTGCCGAGGCAGCAGGTTCAGTCCGCACCGACGACGTCTCGCCCGAACAGGTGACCCCGGCCGATCACGCCGAGGACACCCAGGGCGACGACGGCGACCAGCACGCGGAGCAGGGCGATACGCCCTCGCCCGCCGGACCGGATCGACCGGCGCGCGATCAGAGCTACGACACCGGCATGCTGCCGGTCGCGTCGCCGGAGATGCCACCGATGCGGGTCGAGCCGCCCAATAAGCGAACGCCGCGCGGTCCCAAGCTGATTCCGGGCGCGTCGGTGGCCGGTGGGCGATATCGGCTGCTGGCCGGGCACGGCGGCGCGCGTGGGCTGAAGTTCTGGCAGGCCCTGGACGTGAAGCTGGACCGCGAGGTCGCGCTGACCTTCGTCGACGCCGATCAGAAGGCCTCCGACAACGCCGGGCACGATGGGCCGCAGGCGATCCTGTCCCGCACGCTACGGCTGGGCCGGATCAACTCCCCGGGCCTGGCGCGCGTGCTCGACGTGGTGCGCGGCAGCTCCGGCGGCATCGTGGTGGCCGAGTGGACGCCCGGTCGATCGCTGCGCGAGATGGCCGAGACCGTGCCGTCGCCGATCGGTGCGGCGCGCGCGATCCGGGCCCTGGCCGCGGCGGCCGAACTGGCCCATCGCGGCGGTGGCTCGCTCTCGATCGACAATCCCGACCGGATCCGGATCAGCGCCTCCGGCGATGCCGTGCTGGCCTTCCCGGGCACGCTCGCCGATTCGGACGCGCAATCGGATGTGCGCGGTCTCGGCGCGATGCTGTACGCGCTGATCACCGCGCGCTGGCCGATCCGCACCGGTGGCGCCACGGCGACGGTCGGCGGGCTACGCCCGGCCGATTTCGGCCCGGACGGCACCCCGATCGAACCGCGCCAGATCCGCCCCGAGGTTCCGTTCGAGATCTCCGCGGTCGCGGTGCGCTCGCTGGAATCGAATAAGGGCGTCCGCACCGCCGCGACCGTGCAGCATGTGCTGGAACAGGCGTCGGTGGTCGATCAGAAGACCGATTTCATTCCGGTGCTGCGACTGGGCCAGCGGGCCCCCTCCGCACCGGACGAGTCGCTGGCCGATCCCGAACTGCTGGCCGCCGAGCGCGAGCGCTCGCAGCGGATGATGTGGATGCTGGTCGGCCTGGGCGTGCTCGCGGCCCTGGTCGTCGGCGTGATCATCTGGTGGCTGCTGAGCGTCTTCGCACCCAGTTCGTCCGAGGCGCCGCTGGACGAGCAGCGCAAGCTGGGCCTGACCACGGCCAATGTGGCCCCACAGGAACCGACCGCGGGAACCTCGTCCTCGGCGGCGCCGCCCGCGGCCGGAGCCCCGATCCCCGTGACCGCCGTCTCGGTCTTCTCGCCGGAGGGCACTCCCGACGGCACCGGCACCGTCAACGCGGTCACCGGCAACGATCCGACCAAGGTCTGGCGGACCGATCAGTACCGCCAGCAATTCCCCGCCTACAAGCAGGGCTTGGGGATCCTGGCCACGCTCGGCAGCCCCAGCAGGCTGAGCAAGGTCACGATCACCTCGCCCAGCCCGGGGACGGTGGTGGAGATCCGCACCTCGCCGACCGCCTCGCCCACGATCGATCAGACCCAGCTCGTCGGCCAGGCCACCCTGGCCGACGGCAGCACCGATATCGCCGTGCGGGCCGACCAACCGGCCCGCTACGTGCTCGTCTGGATCACCGCATTGGCGGACCGCGGCGGCCAGTTCCAATCCTCGATCGCCAGCATCCGATTCGAAGCGGCGCCCTGATTCCCGAACAGTCTGGTTGCTAGCGATTCGTTCCAGCCGATATGATCCACAGCGCGCTCTCAGCAGGGGAGCTTCCTGGGATCTGGTGCTTCGGTCCTGGATGACGCGGAAAGATGCGGCGATGTCCCGTCCGTGGGCCGGTGCCGCCGTGAGCGCTGATCCTAGGGGTTTGTGTTGTCGTCTGAAGCGGTCGAACGATCCAGTGGGGGGTCCTCCGAGTCGCTCACCGTCCGGCACCGCTCGTTCGGGCTGGGCGAGGCCACCGACCGTCAACTACTGGACGCCCACGCCACGGGCAATCCACATGCCTTCGCCGTGCTGTTCCGTCGCCATTACGACCATCTCTGGCAGGTGGCCCTGCGCACGTCCTACACCGCCGAGGACGCCGCCGATTCACTACAGGACGCACTGCTGTCGGCACATCGCAACGCCGCCGGCTTCCGCGGCGAGGCCGAGGTCCGCAGCTGGCTGCATCGCATCGTGGTCAACGCGTGCCTGGATCGCATCCGGCGCAACAAGTCGCGCGCGAGCGTGTCACTGTCCGATGAGACCGTGGCCGAGCCGGCCGTGGAGCGTGACGATATCGCGCATCGGGAGACGTCGATGGTGGTCGACGCCGCGCTGTTCACGCTGCCCGCCGATCAGCGCGCCGCGTTGGTTGCGATCGATATGGAGGGGTATACCGTAGCGGAGGCGGCACAGCTGCTCGGCGTTGCCGAGGGCACGATCAAGAGCCGGTGTGCCCGCGGCCGCAAGCGGTTGAAGCAGGAGCTGGGATTCCTGCGCAACCCTGGGAACCGGATGTAGTCCAGATGCGTCATTACTAGAGACGGACGAAAACACTCGTCGTACGCGTAGCCCCCATCCTCGATGGGTAGTACGGATACCGAATACGTGAGGCCCGACCCGGAGAGGCGATGGACGACAAGGGCGAAGCCACCGCACGGCGGCGCCGGCCCGGGGCACGGGATGGCGGACAGAATTCAGGAGGTGCGATGGCAGCGCGCTCGATGCCGCAACCGCCCTTCTCCACGGATCTGCTCGCCGATCTGCATGCCGACAACCTGCCGCCCGAACTGTCCGAACAGCTGTGGCCCCAGGTCCGCGAGGACCCTCAGGCGCTGAACTACCTGCGCGATCTGGACGATGTCCAGTGCCAGCTGCGCATGCTCACCAACGATTCCCGCGTCTTCCATCCGATGCCCGGCCCCGTCAGCGCCCGCCTCGACCGACTGCTGGAGGATCTGTCCCGCCCCACGCCCTCCGATGAGCATGTGGCGACCGTGCATCACCTCCCGGTCACCGCACCGCAGCCGCGCTCCGAACCCGCCGACGCGCCCCCGAGCACCCGTCCCATGCCGCTGGTGGAGGCGCTCGAGCCCGATGAGCCCATCCGCCTGGATGGGCGCCGCTCCCGCCGCCTGCGCTGGCTCACCGCCGCCGCGGCGGCCGTCGCCGTGATCGCGGGCTCCCTGGTCGCCGTGGACGCCGTGCGCGGTAAGGACACCCCGCCGAATGCCTTGCCCGCCAAGCCATCTCCCACCGTGGCCCTCGACGAGGGCGATATGTCCACCGGGATGATCCTGAGCGCCATGGGCCGCCACGACGTGACCGGTCCGCTGTCCTCCACCGCCGCCCTGACCAGCTGCGCGGCCGCCGCGATTCCGGGCCGTCAGATTCTCGGCTCGATGAATGTGACCTACGCCAAACAGCCCGCGGTCCTGATCCTGCTCACCGGCCCCCGCGCGCCGAGGATCACCGTCCTCATCGTGGGAACCGGTTGCCGCACAGGGGATCCGCAGATCCTGGCGACCCAGGACATCGGGGGCTGACCGACCGAGCCCGGTGTTCGGGGAACAACAGCGTTTACCCTGTTGTTGACTGACACGCCAGTTGACGAACCTCTTCGGAAGGGCCCCATGAGTACGCCTGTTCGCGATCTGATCATCGTCGGCTCCGGCCCGGCCGGCTATACCGCTGCCGTCTACGCCGCCCGCGCCGAACTCGAGCCGCTGCTGTTCGAGGGCACCCAATTCGGTGGCGCCCTGATGACGACGACCGAGGTGGAGAACTTCCCCGGATTCCGCGACGGCATCATGGGCCCCGATCTCATGGAGGAGATGCGCGAGCAGGCCAAGCGCTTCGGCGCGGATATCCGCACCGAGGATGTGGATGCCATCGACCTGTCCGGCCCGATCAAGTCGGTCACCGTGGGCGGGGAGACCTATCAGGCCTACGCGATCATCCTCGCGATGGGCTCGGCCGCCCGCTATCTGAACGTCCCGGGCGAGCAGCGCCTGCTCGGCCGCGGTGTGAGCGCCTGCGCGACCTGTGACGGCTTCTTCTTCAAGGGCCAGGACATCGTGGTCGTCGGTGGCGGCGATTCGGCCATGGAGGAGGCGACCTTCCTCACCAAGTTCGCCGCGAGCGTCACCATCGTGCATCGCCGCGAGGAGTTCCGCGCCTCGCGCATCATGCTGGAGCGCGCCAAGGCCAACGAGAAGATCCGCTTCATCACCAACGCGGACATCCTCGAGGTGCACGGCGAGAGCAGCGTCACCAGCCTGACGCTGCGCGACACCGCGACCGGCGAGACCTCGGAACTGGCCGCGACCGGCCTGTTCGTCGCCATCGGCCACGACCCGCGCAGCGAATTGGTGCGCGGCCAGGTCGATCTCGACGATGAGGGCTACGTGCTGGTGCGGGATCCGTCGACCGCCACCACGATCGAGGGCGTCTTCGCCGCGGGCGATCTGGTCGATCACACCTACCGCCAGGCGATCACCGCCGCGGGCACCGGCTGCCGCTCGGCCATCGACGCGGAGCGCTGGCTCGCCGAGAAGGGCGACATCACCCGCAACACGCTCGACCACGCCGGCTAGCCGGTGGAAGTCACCGCCCACTGAACCACAGGAGTTCAACCATGTCCGACGTCACCAAGACCGTGACCGATGCAACCTTCGCCCAGGACGTATTGGCCAGCGACAAGCCGGTTCTCGTCGATTTCTGGGCGGACTGGTGCGGCCCGTGCAAGATGGTCGCCCCGGTGCTGGAGGAGATCGCCGCCGCCTACAGCGACAAACTCACGGTGGCCAAGCTCGACGCGGACGCCAACCCGACGACCTCGCGTGACTACGGCGTGCTGGCCCTGCCCACGATGATCCTGTTCGCCGAGGGCAAGGAGGCCAAGCGGATCGTCGGAGCCAAGGGCAAGGCCGCCCTGCTGCGCGAACTGGAGGGTGTCATCTGACGAGCGTCGGATGAATTCTCGCCGTAGTCGCGGCCGTTGCTTAAGTCTCAGCTGTAGCCTTCGGCCCCGCACGGCGCCGAGGGATGGGTAGTATTTCGGCGCCGAGTCCAATCCTGCGCACTCGGAGAATTGCCGAAATTCGGTCCGGGTCTGAGACAATCGACCGACGCACCGGTCGTGCGAGGGTGTTACGCCGTCGCATGAGTGGGTACCCGGGTTGGCGGAAGGAAAGGGCTCTCACGCATGCACCGACTTCGTCACGGCGATACCGGTCCAGCCGTCGCTGAGGTTCGGAGCACCCTGGCAAGTCTCGGGTTCTTACACATGCGCCCGAACGGAGCCGATACCGACGCCTCCCGGAGCAGCGAGTACTGGAAGGATTCCGATGCCGTTTTCGATCACGACCTCGATTCCGCCGTGCGCGCGTTCCAGCAGCATCGTGGCCTGCTCGTCGACGGCGTCGTCGGCCCGGCCACGTATCGCGCGCTGAAGGAGGCGTCCTATCGACTGGGCGCCCGCACCCTGATCTATCAGCTGTCCGCACCGCTGTACGGCGACGATGTCGCCACCCTGCAGCGCCGCCTGCAGGATCTGGGGTACTACGTGCACCGCGTAGACGGCTACTTCGGCCCGCACACCCACGATGCGCTCACGGCGTTCCAGCGCGAGATCGGCCTGTCCTCCGACGGTATCTGCGGCCCCGACACGCTGCGGTCCCTGGAACAGCTGGGCGCGCGCGTCACCGGCGGCAATCCGCATCGGATCGCCGAGGAGGAGGTCGTGCACCGGGCCGGGCCGCAGCTGACCGGTAAGCGCATCGTCATCGACCCGGGTCTGGGCGGCCCCGATAAGGGTTTCGCCGTCCCCACCGAATTCGGCGACGTGTACGAATCGGAGATCCTCTGGGATCTGGCCAGCCGGCTGGAGGGCCGGATGGCGGCCACCGGTATGGAGACGTTCCTGTCCCGCCCGTGGGGCGCCAATCCGACCGATGCCGAGCGCGCCGAGACTTCCAACACCTTCGACGCGGATCTGATGATCTCGCTGCGCTGCGCGACCAATCCGAGCCCGTTGGCCAGCGGCGTCGCCGGCTTCCACTTCGGTAATTCACACGGCTCGGTCTCGATGATCGGCCAGGTGCTGGCCGGCTTCATCCAGCGCGAGATCGTCGCCCGAACCTCATTGCAGGACTGTCGAACCCACGCGCGTACCTGGGATCTGTTGCGGCTCACCAAGATGCCGACCGTGCAGGTCGACATCGGTTATCTCACCAACGATTACGACGCCACGGTGCTGACCAATCCCCGCATGCGCGATGTCATCGCCGAGGCCATTCTCATCTCCGTGAAGCGGCTGTATCTGCTCGGCCAGGACGATCAGCCCACGGGCACATACACCTTCGCGGAACTGCTCGCCGAGGAACTGGCCGCCGCCGACCGGATGTAGGTCACCGGCCCACCTCTCCGAGTGTCAGGCCATACAAGTCGGGCGCCGCTCGAATCGATCACAGGTCCTGCGTTGGTACCGATCGAATTCGGGCGTGCCCGACGAGGTACCCATCGAATCGTCCTGGGGGAGAGCTAACAGCTCACCCGGGAAGCCGACGTCATCGAGGCTGCCGCGAGCAGTTGATCCAGCGCCCGCTCCACATCCTCTTTCCAGAGGTGATCGCTGTCGAGCTCCAGCCGCAGCCGGGGGAATCGCTGATGCGAGGCCACCACCTTGAAACCGACGTCCTCCAGGAAGTCGGCATCGATCATGCAGCTCTCCGGGGAGCAGGCCTCCAACCCTCGCCGGGACGCCGATCCGCCCGCCGAGGGCAGGCCGAGGGCGGGGGTGTCAATCCGTTCCATGAGCATCATCGAGCTGATCGCACGGGTCGGCAGCATCGTGGCCGCCGGATCCTTGCGAAGTCCGAATGCCTCGATCGCCCGGACACCACGGCGCACCAGATCGGCCACCACGGACTGAATCAGGCGGTTGGCAATGTCGGTGTCCTGATACGGGGATTCGGTGCGCAGCGTGGTCAGCAGCACCGCATCCGGGCTCACCGGAGAGGTGGGGAACAGGGAGGCACGCGGCACGGCACTCGGCGGCGCGTACAGGGCGCAGCCGACGGGCTGATCACTCACCGAGGCGATCTGACCGCACGACCCCCATTCGAGCATGACCGTGGACAGCCATGCTTCCTTCTCGAAGACCGGATCGCTGAATTCCCGGGAGTCCTCGGCCACGGCCGGGTCGATCTCCCAGAACACGCACCTGCGGGCGTGTGCGGGGAGTTTGTCCAACCCGTCGAGGGTCAGTGCGGTCACGCTGGTCGACACCGCTCTGCTCAGCCTCCAGCTATCCGATTCGTCCACACTCACGTCGCATCAATATCTGCTCGCCAAGAATAAGCGATCAACGCGAACCGCCTCATTTCCCATCTGCTGTTCTTCAGGATCACAAGCCCGGCATCGTCACAGTGACGTTTCGGCGCCAGGGTGGTAGTCATGGCCGTGCCGCGGCCATTTCGACCGTTCACACCCTTCGAAACTACCGGTTCGGGTCCATCAAGGTAACAATGCGTTCGAGATCGGCCGGACCGCCGAATTCGATCACGATCTTGCCCTTCTTCTTGCCCATACTGATCGCGACGCGTGTATCGAAGGAGTCCGACAGCCGCGCCTCGAGCCGGTCCACACCGGGCTGCTGCATGGGCTTGCGTTCGGCCGGAGGCTTCTTCTCCTCCTCCGGATACTTGTTGGCCAGCAGGACGGCCTCCTCGGTGGCGCGCACCGAAAGCCCCTCGGCCACAATTCGTTCCGCCAGCATCTCCTGCGCCTCGGCACCGGCCTCCAGGCCGAGCACGGCGCGAGCGTGCCCGGCGGACAGGACACCGGCGGCCACTCGCCGCTGCACCGGAATCGGGAGCTTCAGCAGCCGGATCATATTGGTGACGACCGGCCGGGATCGGCCGATGCGCGAGGCCAACTCCTCGTGCGTGACCTCGAACTCCTCGAGCAGCTGCTGATAGGCCGATGCCTCTTCGATCGCGTTCAGCTGCACGCGGTGGATGTTCTCCAGCAGCGCGTCGCGCAGCATCGACCCGTCAGCGGTCTCGCGCACGATCGCCGGAATAGCAGACAGGCCCGCCTCCTGGCTGGCCCGCCACCGGCGCTCGCCCATGACAAGCTGATAGCGCGGAGTGGGGGAGGAGTCGAGCTGACGAACCACGATCGGCTGCATGAGGCCGAATTCGCGGATGGAGTGGACCAATTCCTCCAGCGGCTCGGGATCGAAATTCGACCGCGGCTGCTTCGGGTTCGGCTCGATCTGATCCGGCGGAATCTCGCGATAGATCGCTCCGGCATCAGTGTCCTCGCCCGGATCCGGGACCCGATGCAGATAGGCCGAGGCCGGATGCGGACCGATCGGATCGAGTCCGATCACCGCATTCGCGGCCGCACTGCCGAGCCCCTGCACCTCGGTCGGCCCGGTCGGGATCAGCGCGGCAAGCCCGCGCCCTAATCCACCCTTCTTCGCCTGAGTCATCGGCCTACCGACCCCTCTCCTCGTTCACACCATTCGCCGCATGTGCCGCCGGCACGGACCTGGCCGCGATCTCCCGACCGGCATCCAGATAGCTCATCGCACCGCGCGAGCCCGGATCGTAGTCGAGCACGGTCATTCCGTACCCCGGCGCCTCGGACACCTTCACACTGCGCGGAATCACCGATCGCAACACCACATCGCCGAAGTGCCCGCGCACTTCCTCGGCGACCTGATCGGCCAGCTTGGTACGCCCGTCGTACATCGTGAGAACGACGGTCGAGACGTGTAGTTCGGGATTGAGATGCGCCTGCACCAGGCCGATATTGCGGAGCAGCTGGCCGACACCCTCCAGCGCGTAATACTCGCACTGGATCGGGATCAGCACCTCGCGGGCAGCGACCATGGCGTTCACGGTCAGCAGGCCCAGCGAGGGCGGGCAGTCGATCATCACGTAATCGATGTCGTAGCCCGCGATATTCGCCTCCTGGATGGCCGCCTTGAGCCGCCCCTCGCGGGCCACCATCGAGACCAGCTCGATCTCGGCACCGGCCAGATCGATGGTCGCGGGAATGCACAGCAGGCGCTCATTATGCGGGCTGCGCTGAATCGCGTCCTGGACCGAGATCTCGCCGATGAGCAGTTCATAGCTGGACGGCACACCCGAATGATGTTCCACGCCCAGCGCGGTACTGGCATTGCCCTGCGGATCGAGGTCGATGACGAGCACGGTCATGCCCTGCAGCGCGAGTGCGGCGGCGAGATTCACGGCGGTGGTCGTCTTGCCGACCCCGCCCTTCTGATTGGCGATAGTGATGATGCGCTGTTCGCGCGGCTTCGGGATCGTCATGGAGCCGGGGTGCAGCACCTGACTGGCACGCTGAGCCTCCGCGGCGATAGGAGTCTCGGCGGCGGATATGTTCCCGAAGGGAGTGCGCCCGAACTCGTCCATATCGACGCTGCCGTCCAACATTCCGGGCACGCGCGATGTTGTTTCCCGTGAAACATTCGCCGGACCTTTAGACATACAGGCTCCTAACCCGAGAACTTCAGACACGTGCCCAGGCAGCTTCAGCGCCGCCGGGCTCGAGCAAGCGGAGCGCGGTTGCTTCCTGGCGAGCCTGTCGGGCACCGCAAATCTGCGCTCACGCTCGACGACACCTAGCTTGCCAGTACTCGACACGATACGGAAGTTGAACCGCGGCAATCCTTCTGCGACACGCGAAGAATCGGTCGAATCGCCGTTCCCTCGATCGATGTTTCACATGAAACAGAGGGAAGCCGATCCCGGCCGACAACACCCAAGCGCCACAGAGCAACACATCAGCCGGACCCGCATGCAGGTGATCGGAGCGAGGGCTGTCGTTCGGCAGGCGCCAAGAGGAAGAGGGGGACTGCGCGCAACACATCGGCCGGACCCGCATACAGAGGCAATCGAGAGGGGCATCCAGGAGGGGGAAGGCGGGAGTTCCTTGTTTCATGTGAAACATGCCGGGAGCGAAGGCGATAGGCCCCCGCGATGTTTCACATGAAACAAGCGCCGAGCGTCATTCGGGCTTCCGAGCGCGACGGACGGACTTGCGACTCGGACGTTCTGAACGCGGCAGCCGTTCGACACTGAGGACGACCGTCGGCGGCGTAATGATGCCGACACCACACTCGACCACCTCCGCATTACCGCCGCCCGCGCGAGTGAGATCCGTTCGGTCGCGCTCCAATTCCTCGGCGGCACTGGATCCCTTGAGCGCGAGCATCCGACCGTGGTCGTGCACGAGCGGGAGCGACCACTTCGCCAGTTTCGCCAGCGGAGCAACCGCCCGGGACGTCACCACATCCGCGCCGCCCGCCTCCTTCCTAACATCCAGCTGCTCGGCCCGCCCCCGGACGACCGTCACCTCGAGCCCGGCCGCCTCGATGAACTCGGCCAGAAAGATGGTCCGCCGCAACAGCGGCTCGACAAGCGTGATCCGAAGATCGGGCCGGGCGATGGCGAGCGGGATGCCGGGCAGTCCGGCGCCGCTACCGATATCCACCACGGTCGCGCCGACAGGAATGAGCTCACCCACCACCGCACAGTTGAGGATGTGACGCTCCCAGAGCCGGGGAATCTCACGCGGTCCGATCAGCCCGCGCTCGACCCCGATGGTGGCCAGCACGGCGTGATACCGCTTCGCCAGCTCGAGCCGCTCACCGAAAACCTGTGCCGCGATGGGAGGCGGCTCGACCGCGGCCACCGCATCGAACGGCTCGGGGGAGTGGTCCGCGTTCGTCACACCGGTGCCTCGTTCCACGTGAAACATCCTTCCGAAACTCGAAGAGATCGACGGGGCGTCCGAGGGTTCGTCCATGCGACAGCCCCCCGGACAAGCGTAGGCCCCCGGCTCGAAGAAACCGGGGGCCCCGCAACGACTTTCGATGGCGATCAGGCCGGCAGCACGACCACGTGCCGATTCGGCTCTACGCCCTCGCTCTCACTCATGACGCCCTCGACGGACGCCACCGCATCGTGCACGATCTTGCGCTCGAACGGGGTCATCGCCGACAACGACTCCGGCTTACCCGACTCCAGCACCCGCTGGGCGGTCTCGGTGCCGAGCGTGCTCAGCTCCGAACGCCGACCGGCCCGCCAGCCTGCGACGTCGAGCATCAGCCTGCTGCGCACGCCGGTCGCCTGTTGCACGGCCAGCCGGGTCAGCTCCTGCAACGCGTCCAGGACCTCACCGCGCCGCCCCACCAGCTTCGACAGATCGCGGCCACCGTCGATGCTCACCACCGCACGGTCGCCCTCGACATCGAGATCGATATCGCCGTCGAAGTCGAGGACATCCAGAAGCTGCTCGAGGTAATCACCGGCGATCTCGCCCTCCTCGATGAGCGCCTCCTCGGTATCGCTCGCCTCCTCGTCCACCTCGTCCACCGCGTCCGGCTCGGTGTCCGCGATCGTCGTCGCCACTGTGGCGTCTCCTCCGTCGGTCTCAACAGTCATTGTCGTTTCCTCAATCTGCATCGTCGGTCGTCTAACGACGTCGCTTCTGATTGGCGCGGCCTCGATTACCGGATCGCTTGCGGTTGCCCTGGCCCGTCGATCTACCCGAGGACGCGTTGGCCTTGTTCGCGGGCTTGGCGGTCCCGTTCGGCGACGGCTCCGTCACCTCCGCGTCGACCACCGGCGCATCGGTCGGCTTCTTCTTCTGATCGACAGGCTTGGCACCGGGCTTGGGAGCATTCGCGGCACGGCGCTCGAGGGCGTCCTGCTTCTTCTGCTCCTCTTCCTTCTCGATGCGACCGAACACCAGATGCTGCTGCCCGTAGGTCCACATGTTGTTCGAGACCCAGTAGATGAGGATGGCGATCGGCAGGAACGGACCACCGACGACCACACCGAGCGGGAAGACCCACAGCGCCATCTTGTTCATGATCGCGGCCTGCGGATTGGCCGCGGCCTCCGCGCTCTGCCGGGCGACCGAGGCGCGTGCGTTGAAGTGGGTCGCGAGGCCCGCGATGAGCATCAGCGGAATGGCGACCGCGGCCATATTGGCCATATGCGGAATACCGCCGAAGTCCGCGAAGGCTTCCAACTGCGCCTTGGGCGTGGTGATCGCCGCCGAGATCGGGGCGCCGAAGATCCGGGCCCGCAGGAACGACTGCACATCGTCGGCGTTGAAGACGTAGTTCGGGGTCATGGCGTTCTGCGCCGCGGTCATGCCGCCGCTGTGCCCGAAACCGCCGATACCGCTGGCGCCGCCCACTCGGTTGAACGAGCGCAACACGTGATACAGACCGATGAACACCGGCACCTGCGCCAGCACGGGCAGACAGCCCATGAGCGGATTGAAGCCGTGTTCCTTCTGCAGCTTCTGCATCTCGACCGCCATCTTCTGGCGATCGTTCTTGTACTTGCGCTGCAGCTCCTTGATCTGCGGCTGCAACTCCTGCATCTGCCGGGTGGTGCGAACCTGCTTCACGAACGGTACGTACAGCACCAACCGCAGCGTGAAGACAAGGAACACCACGGCCAGCGCCCAGGCCAGGCCGTTGTCCGAGCCCAGCGCGAACCCGAAGACCCGATGCCAGAACCACAAGATCCAAGACACCGGATAATAAATGAAATCGAGCACGGCTCTATGTACTCCCGTCCGTCGTATCGCCGGTCACCGCGTGCGGCGACCCTTTTACAGGCTTGTGTTCGGCCACTTCGTCGCCCGTCGGCTCGGCGGCTGCCCCGGCTCGCCGGGACGGCGGAACGGGGTCCCACCCACCAGGGTGCCAGGGAGCACATTTGGCCAGACGCACGACCGTCAGTCCGAGCCCGACGAACAGGCCGCGGGTGCGCAGTGCGGTCACCGCGTACTCACTGCAGGTGGGGGTGAACCGACACACCGGCATGCGGGTAGGGGAGACATAGGTCCGGTACAGCTCGATGAGAAAGATCAGCGCGTGGGACGGCAGCCGAGTCAGCGTGCGCAGGCTCATGACGATCCACCCGGATCGAACGATCCGACAGGATCGGTCTCGGGGACGGTCACGGCCGGAACGAGTTTGCGCAACGCGGCGCGCAGCTGCCGCTCCAATTCGGCGGAGTCGGTATGCGCCGCACCGGGCAGCGCACGAATCACGACATCCGTCTCCTCCGGCAGTTCGCCGATGAGCGGGTCGCAGATATGACGCAGGCGGCGGGCCACGCGATGACGAATCACCGCGGAGCCCACCGCCTTGCTGACGATAAGTCCGAAGCGCGGCCCACCGATTCGCACGGCCGGAGCCGCGGCGTCGGAGTCCGCCTCGTTCGACAACAGCACGTGCACGACGAGATCACGCCTCCCGATTCGCCGGCCACGCCGCACCGTCCGGGAGAAATCGGCACGATGATGCAGCCGATACGGCTCAGGCAACACCCGAGTGTCCGAGCGCGTAACGGGCGGGAGATAACGGACCGAACGGCGAATCAGACATGACGCCGAACCCGGTGCCGGTGGATCAGGCCGTCAGCGAATCGCGGCCCTTGCGACGGCGCGCCGACACGATGGCACGGCCCGCACGGGTCCGCATCCGAAGACGGAAACCGTGGACCCGCGCCCGACGACGGTTGTTCGGCTGGAACGTCCGCTTGCCCTTGGCCACGGTCAACACTCCTCGAGTTGGTGAGCGCCGTACGGCGCTCGAAGCTTATCGATGAAACTGGTATGCGCGCGACGAGTGCCTCGTCGGTGCAACGCCCATCGCGGCACGGGCAGCAAGCAGCCGCCACCGCATCAATGGGTGACTGTACGAGGGTACTGATCGGGCCGATCGGGGTCAAACTCGGGGTGCCCGTGAACCCGGCTCGACACCGCGACACGCCCATGTCCGCGCCGCGTAGCCAGGGGATTGCTATAGAAGCGCAGGTCCGGACCGGCCGCGACGGCTCGCCACGGCGCGACTCACATCCTTGTGGTTCTCCACATCTGTGGATAATTGTGTGGAAAGACCCCTGGAGTGGCATATTCGTAGGGCCGACGGCCATGCCGAGCGCCCGCGCTGACGGGGGATGCGGGCGGGTTCCGACCGTCTGCTCCTATCTACCTATTCCGGGGAGGAAAACGTACGTGGACGACGAGCAGAACGTGTTGACCGCTGTGTGGCACGAGGTGGTGGCAGAGCTTACAACCGGCTCGGCCGATGGCGCCATTCCGCCGGTGACCAATGCTCAAAAGGCCTGGTTAGGCCTGGTCAAGCCACTGACGGTGGCCCAGGGCTTCGCACTGCTCTCGGTGCCCTCCTCACTCGCACAGGAGGCGATCGAACGCGATCTGCGCGAGCCGATCCTGCGCTCACTGGCCCGCCGACTGGGTCCTCAGGTCGAGGGACTCGGTGTCCGCATCGCCGCGCCGACCACCCCGCCGGCCGATCGCCCGGCCGGTCCGCCGCGCCACGCACGACTCACATCGCGGCCGGAACGGGTGCGCGAGGCGCCGCGCGAATCGGTGGCCTATTCCGCCGCGGCGGAGTATCCCGGACCCGCCGACTACGCCGCACCGCGCTATCTGTCCCCAGCCGACTACCCCGCTCGACCCGACTATCCCCAGGGTGAGTTCTCCGCCACACCGATGGCCGGAGAATTGCCGGACCCGTCCGGAGTGGAACCTGCCACATCCGCTCGCCGTGAGATGGAGATGCACTCGGCCCACCCGGCGGCCAATCCGCCGGGACAGGAGTCGCTGTTCACCACCGAGAGCGATGCCGGCGCGCGTCGGCCCGGCGGCGGGGAGGAATCCGGCGAGGACGAACCGGTCGTCAGCGTGCGCAACTCGTGGCCGACCTACTTCACCAAATCGCCCGAGCCCTCGGCGACGGCGCCCGCGAGCCCCTCGGCCAGCCTGAACTCCAAGTACACCTTCGAGACGTTCGTCATCGGCGCCTCCAACCGGTTCGCGCACGCCGCCGCGGTGGCGATCGCCGAGGCGCCGGCCCGGGCCTACAATCCGCTGTTCGTCTGGGGCGCTTCGGGTTTGGGCAAGACGCATCTGCTGCACGCGGCCGGTCACTACGCCCAGCGGCTGTTCCCGGGCATGCGGGTGAAGTACGTGTCGACCGAGGAATTCACCAACGACTTCATCAACAGCCTGCGCGACGACCGCAAGGTGGCGTTCAAGCGCCGCTATCGCGAGACCGACATCCTGCTGGTCGACGACATCCAGTTCATCGAGGGTAAGGAAGGCATCCAGGAGGAGTTCTTCCACACCTTCAACACCCTGCACAACGCGAACAAGCAGATCGTGGTCTCCTCGGATCGGCCGCCCAAGCAGCTGGCCACGCTGGAGGAGCGGCTACGCACGCGGTTCGAATGGGGCCTGATCACCGATGTGCAGCCGCCGGAGCTCGAGACTCGAATCGCGATCCTGCGCAAGAAGGCTCGGATGGATCGCCTCGACGTGCCGCACGATGTGCTGGAGCTGATCGCGAGCCGGGTCGAGCGCAACATCCGCGAATTGGAGGGCGCGCTGATCCGCGTGACCGCCTTCGCCTCGCTCAACGGGCAGTCGCTGGATCTGTCGCTGGCCGAGCTGGTGCTGCGGGATCTGATGCCCGATACCAGCACGATCGAGATCACCGCGTCGACGATCATGGCCGTCACCGCGGAGTACTTCAACACCACGCTCGAGGAGCTGACCGGGCCCGGTAAGGCGCGGCCGCTGGCGCAGGCGCGGCAGATCGCGATGTATCTGTCCCGCGAGCTGACCGATCTGTCGCTGCCGAAGATCGGTCAGGCCTTCGGGCGCGACCACACGACGGTCATGTACGCCGAGAAGAAGGTCCGCAAGGAGATGACCGAGCGGCGCCGGGTGTACGACCAGGTTCAGGAACTCACAGCCCGAATCAAACAGCGCTCCCGCTGAATTCCCTCCACAAGCCGATCCACCCGAATGACCTGGGCGGATCGGCTTTTTCGTGTTGTGGATTCCTCGAGGAATCCTTGTGGAGTCCTCGAGGAATCCCACCGTTCTCCACCGGTTTACCCACAGTTGGGCGTGAGGGTCGTTGACGGCTTCACTCACACCCGGTAGTACACAGTTCGCACAGGCTGATTCATCCACCGGCACTGAGCTGCCCGAATCCCCGTACAGGGTTGTGGATTCCTCGAGGAGTCCTTGTCAGCTCCTCGAGGAATCCTCGAGTTGTCCCCGTACTTGCGCACATGTGTGCACAACCCCGGTCCAGACATGGAAGAACTCGAGGATGACTCGAGGACAGCGCATGAACAGATTCGTAACCTCCACAGGGCCCCGCCGTTCATCCTCGAGTCACCCGCCGGACATCCCCATGGCGGCACGCGCCGCGAGCAGCGGATTCGCTCGAAGTCCACAGAATCCACAGTGCCTACTACTACTTCAGTTCTTCTCCTAGAAGATCTCTCTTTAAAACAGGGTGTGTGGAAACTCGGTTCGGGGACGGACCACCCGACCGCGCTCACTCACTCAGGGCAAGAGCGCATCGAGGACAGGGTTGGGGACGACACGCATCGGGAGGGGTGACGTGGTGATCACCGACGCACACGAGTACGGTTTGGTGTCGGTCGCCCGTGCCACACTTCGATGCGGGGGCGTCCGATCCAGCACCCCCCGTATGAACCGGCCGCTGAGCCGAACCGGATCACGACCGATCGAGACTTGGGAGAGGACAACCGGGCGATGGAGAGCATGAAGTTTCGGGTCGCTCGCGAGGATTTCGCCGAATCCGTCGCCTGGGTGGCCCGCAGCCTGCCGTCGCGCCCGCCCGTGCCGGTGCTCGGTGGCGTTCTGCTCGTGGCCGATGAGAGCGGGCTGACCGTCTCCGGCTTCGACTACGAGGTCTCCGCGCAGATGCGCGTGGCCGCCGAGGTCGCCGGGCCTGGTCAGGTACTGGTGTCCGGCCGCCTGCTGGCCGACATCACAAAAGCGTTGTCCAACAAGCCCGTCGACGTCTCCGTGGATGGCACTCGCGTGCTGATCGCCTGCGGCAGTGCGAAGTTCTCGCTGCCCACCATGCCGGTCGAGGACTATCCCCAGCTGCCCGAGTTGCCGCCGCAGACCGGCGAACTCGGCGTCGACCTGTTCTCGGCGGCCGTGGGCCAGGTGGCCGTCGCCGCCGGGCGCGATGACACGTTGCCGATGCTCACCGGCATCCGGGTCGAGATCGACGGCACCAAGGTCGTCCTCGCGGCCACCGACCGGTTCCGGCTCGCGGTCCGGCATCTGGAGTGGCAGCCGGGTCGTGACGATGTGGAGACGGCCGTGCTGGTT
Source organism: Nocardia sp. NPDC051570 (assembly GCF_044454005.1). Lineage (NCBI taxonomy): Bacteria > Bacillati > Actinomycetota > Actinomycetes > Mycobacteriales > Nocardiaceae > Nocardia > Nocardia sp. NPDC051570. Next base: position 333,536 of record NZ_JBITDI010000005.1, read on the forward strand.
CCGGCCCGCACCCTGTCCGAGGCCGCGAAGACCCTGGGCACATCGGATGTCCCCGTGCAGTTGGCATTCGGCACCGGCACCGACGGCCTGCTCGGCATCGTCAACGGCGGCCGCCGCACCACCACGCGACTGCTCGACGCGGAATTCCCCAAGTTCCGCCAATTGCTCCCCAAGGAACACACCTCCATCGCGACCCTGCAGGTGAGCGTCCTGATCGAGGCCATCAAGCGCGTCGCCCTCGTCGCCGAGCGCGGCGCCCAGGTGCGGCTGGAGTTCTCCGAACAGGGTCTGCAGCTGTCCGCGGGTGGCGACGATGCGGGCCGCGCCGAGGAATGGCTCGAGGCCGACTTCCGCGGCGAGCCGCTGACCATCGCGTTCAACCCGGGTTATCTCAACGACGGTCTGTCCGCACTGCATTCGGAGCGGGTGACCTTCGGATTCACCACGCCGAGTCGGCCGGCCGTGATGTGCCCGACCGTCGAGGAGGAGCCCACGCCCTCGGAATCGGGTGCCTACCCCGCGCTGGCGAGCGATTACATCTACCTGCTCATGCCGGTCCGCCTGCCGGGCTGATCCCCGCATATCTGTGAACACTGTTGACAACTCTGTGAGGAACCCTGGGCGCGTGGCGATTTCGCGACGACGGGTGGGCTGAGCCGTGTACGTCCGGGCGCTCACCCTGCGGGACTTCCGCTCCTGGTCCGAGGTCGATCTCGAATTGCCCTCGGGCCGTACGGTTTTCCTCGGGTCCAACGGCAACGGCAAGACCAATCTGGTGGAGGCCCTCGGCTATCTGTCCACCCTGGGCTCGCACCGGGTGTCCACCGACGCGCCGCTGATCAGGTTGGGAGCGCAGCGATCCCGGATCGGTGCGACAGTGGTGAATTCCGGCCGTGAGTTGCGCATCGATATCGAGCTGAATCAGGGTGCGGCCAATCGCGCGCAGATCAATCGGTCGCCGGTGCGGCGGCCGCGCGAGATCCTCGGGATCCTGCAGACGGTGCTGTTCGCGCCGGAGGATCTGGCGCTGGTGCGTGGCGATCCATCGGAGCGGCGGCGCTTCCTCGACGAGTTGTGCACAGCCCGGTTACCCAGGCTGGCCGGGGTACGCGCGGATTACGACCGCGTGCTGCGGCAGCGCTCCGCCCTGTTGAAAACCGCTGGGCGGCAGGCGCGTTCGCGCGCGGGGTCGGCGGCCGAGCTGAGCACCCTCGACGTCTGGGACGGCCATCTGGCGGCGCACGGCGCCCAGCTGCTGGCCCAGCGGCTGCGCCTGGTGCACGAGCTGTTCCCGTATCTGGAGCAGGCCTACCGTTCGATCGCGCCGGAATCGCGCGCGGCCGCCATCCGCTACCGAAGTGGTTATCTCCCACCGGAATTCCTCGAACCCGACCGCGCGCCGGAGTCCGACGACGCCGAGGTGCTGGAGTCGATCGTGCTGCGCGAGTTATCCACAGCCCGTCCCAAGGAATTGGAGCGGGGGGTGTGCCTGGTCGGGCCGCACCGCGACGATCTGGAGCTGATGCTCGGCTCGGCACCGGCGAAAGGCTTTGCCAGCCACGGGGAATCGTGGTCCTTCGCGCTCGCTCTGCGATTGTCGTCCTTCGAACTGCTGCGCGATATCGGCACCGATCCGGTGCTACTCCTCGACGATGTCTTCGCCGAACTCGACCGCCGCCGCCGCGCCGCGCTGGCAGCGGTGGCCGCCACCGCCGAACAGGTTCTCATCACCGCTGCGGTCCCCGAGGACGTCCCGCCCGAACTCGAGGCCACCCCGCTGCGCGTGGAGACCACCGGCGAATCCGACAACCGCACATCCCATATCGTCGACTCCGCGATTCCGGCGATCTCGGAACCCGGCGAGTCGTGACCGTCGCCCGCTGCGGCCGGCTTCCCGATGTCACAACTGGGCCGCGTGACGCCGGTCGCGTCGGTTCGGTGTCGCGGTTGCCAGCGGCTAGCCTGTCCTGCAGCATTCATCGGTTCGAGGCGGCGGGAGGTAGTGATGGCGGACGGCGCCGACCATGACGGTGATCGTTCGGCCGCTACCGGTTCGGAGCCCGAACTACGCGGGATCGATCTCGCGCGCCGGGCCTTGGAGGAGGCGCGCGCGGCCGCCAAGGCCAGTGGGAAGGCCGTCGGTCAGGGCCGGGCGTCGCCGCGCAAGACCGGGGTGCGGGCATTGCGCCGGCGTGGCTGGTCCGGGGCGCGGCCCGATGAGCGCGATCCGCAGCTGCTGTCCTCGCTCACCGGTGCCCTGGCCAAGAGCCGCGGCTGGTCGAGCAAGGTGGCCGAGGGCATGGTGTTCGGGCGCTGGTCGAGCGTGGTCGGCGAGGATATCGCCTCGCATGCGACACCCATCTCGCTGACCGACGGGGTGCTGAGCATTCAGGCCGAATCCACCGCGTGGGCAACGCAATTGCGCATGCTGCAGTCCCAGTTGCTGGCGAAGATCAACGCGGCCGTCGGCCAGGGCGTGGTCACCAAACTGAAGATCAGCGGCCCCGCCGCGCCGAGCTGGCGCAAGGGCGAGCGGCATATCAAGGGCCGCGGCCCGCGCGACACCTACGGCTGATCGGTCGTTTCACGTGGAACCCGAGTGCGCCGGGGTCCGCGAATCGGGTGGAGTGCGAACGGGACAGCAAACAATCTTGCGTCGGTGCGCAGTGCGCCGCTGAGGCTCCCGGGACCCCGGATACCTACAACCGGTCTCGTGGGCGATCGATTTCACGCACTCACGGCGCTCTCAGGGGTGTCATAGGTGCATCCTGGGCCGGGTGTGCCAGTAGGATGGGGGAGTAACTAGCGGCGATACCTTCGGCGCGTTTCCGCGCAGCCCGCACGAGGACCCGTAATTCTCGAGCAGTTCGTCACCTCGAGCCTATCTACCGGGCCCCCTGTGTGTGTTGTCAGCGCTGCGCCGAGGGATCAGCAAGTAAGGAGAGCTACCGAGCAGTGGCTGCCAACGACTCCAACGCAAGCGGCTCGACCCCGGCGACAGCGGGCAACAAGGACTACGGTGCCTCCAACATCACGGTCCTGGAGGGCCTCGAGGCGGTCCGTAAGCGCCCCGGTATGTACATCGGTTCCACCGGTGAGCGCGGTCTGCACCACCTGATCTGGGAGGTTGTGGACAACTCCGTCGACGAGGCGATGGCCGGTTTTGCCACGCGGGTCGATGTCACCCTGCTGGCCGACGGCGGTGTCGAGGTCGTCGACGACGGCCGTGGCATCCCCGTGGAGATGCATGCCCAGGGCATTCCGACCCTCGAGGTCGTCATGACCCAGCTGCACGCGGGCGGCAAGTTCGACTCCGATGCTTATCAGGTCTCCGGTGGTCTGCACGGTGTCGGTATCTCCGTGGTGAACGCCCTGTCGAGCCGGATGGAGGTGGAGATCGACCGGGACGGCTACCACTGGAGTCAGGAGTACAAGGACTCCAAGCCCGGCAAGCTGATCCAGGGCGAGCCGACCAAGCGCCGCGGCACCACGCAGCGGTTCTGGGCCGATTCGGAGATCTTCGAGACCACCGTCTACAACTTCGAGACGGTCGCGCGCCGGCTGCAGGAGATGGCCTTCCTCAACAAGGGCCTGACCATCACCCTCACCGATCAGCGCGTCACCGCCTCCGATGTCACCGACGAGGTCGTCAGCGAGACCGCCGAGGCGCCCAAGCAGGCCGAGATCGTCGGCGCGCCGGTCGAGCACAAGGTCAAGACCCGCACCTATCACTATCCGGGTGGCCTCGAGGATTTCGTCAAGCACCTCAACCGGTCCAAGCAGGCGATCCACAACTCGCTCGTCGCGTTCACGGGTAAGGGCACCGGGCACGAGGTCGAGGTGGCGATGCAGTGGAACTCGGGCTACTCCGAGTCGGTCCACACCTTCGCCAACGCGATCAACACCCATGAGGGCGGCACCCACGAGGAGGGCTTCCGCGCGGCGCTCACCACGGTGGTGAACAAGTACGCCAAGGATAAGAAGATCCTCAAGGAGAAGGACGGCAACCTCACCGGCGACGACATCCGCGAGGGTCTGACCGCCATCGTGAGCGTGAAGATCTCCGATCCGCAGTTCGAGGGCCAGACCAAGACCAAGCTCGGCAACACCGAGGTCAAGTCGTTCGTGCAGCGCACCTGCAACGAACACCTGGCGCACTGGTTCGAGGCCAATCCGGCCGATGCCAAAACCATTGTGCAAAAGGCGGTCTCGTCGGCGCAGGCACGCATCGCCGCGCGTAAAGCGCGTGAGCTCGTCCGGCGCAAGAGCGCGACCGACCTCGGCGGTCTGCCCGGCAAGCTGGCCGACTGCCGTTCCAAGGATCCGAGACTGTCGGAGATCTACATCGTCGAGGGTGACTCCGCCGGTGGCTCGGCCAAATCCGGCCGCGACTCGATGTATCAGGCGATCCTGCCGATCCGAGGCAAGATCATCAACGTCGAGAAGGCCCGCATCGACAGGGTCCTCAAGAACAACGAGGTCCAGTCGATCATCACCGCGTTCGGCACCGGTATCCATGACGAATTCGATATCGCGAAGCTGCGGTACCACAAGATCATCCTGATGGCCGACGCCGACGTCGACGGCCAGCACATCACCACCCTGCTGCTGACGCTGCTGTTCCGCTTCATGCGTCCGCTGGTCGAACACGGTCACGTGTATCTGTCCTGCCCGCCGCTGTACAAGCTCAAGTGGCAGCGCTCCGAGCCGGAGTTCGCCTACTCCGACCGCGAGCGCGACGCGCTGATGGAGCGAGGTCTGGCCGCCGGCAAGAAGATCAACAAGGACGACGGCGTGCAGCGCTACAAGGGTCTGGGCGAGATGAATCCGAAGGAGCTGTGGGAGACCACCATGGATCCGGCGACCCGGCTGCTGCGACTGGTGACCCTGGACGATGCGGCCGCGGCCGACGAGCTGTTCAGCATTCTGATGGGTGAGGACGTCGAGGCCCGGCGCAGCTTCATCACCCGCAACGCCAAGGATGTCCGCTTCCTCGATCTGTAGGCGCGCCTCGTCGTTCCGGCTGCTCCAGCACGCCGGAACGACGAATGAGACCGGCCCGCAAAGACTTCCAACGGAGACGATTCCATGACCGAGACCACCCTGCCGCCCAACGGCGGCGGCGACCGCATCGAACCGGTCGACATCCAGCACGAGATGCAGAACAGCTACATCGATTACGCGATGAGTGTGATCGTGGGCCGCGCGCTGCCCGAGGTGCGCGACGGCCTGAAGCCGGTGCACCGCCGCGTGCTCTACGCGATGTACGACAACAACTACCGGCCCGACCGCGGTTATGTGAAGTCGGCCCGACCGGTCGCCGAGACCATGGGTAACTACCACCCGCACGGTGACGCCTCGATCTACGACACCCTCGTGCGCATGGCCCAGCCGTGGTCGCTGCGCTATCCGATGGTCGATGGCCAGGGCAACTTCGGTTCGCGCGGCAACGACGGCCCGGCCGCCATGCGCTACACGGAATGCCGCCTCACGCCGCTGGCCATGGAGATGCTGCGTGAAATCGACGAGGAGACAGTCGACTTCACGCCGAACTACGACGGCCGTTCGATGGAGCCGGTGGTTCTCCCCAGCCGTGTTCCCCAGCTGTTGATCAACGGCTCCGGCGGTATCGCCGTCGGCATGGCCACCAACATCCCGCCGCACAACCTGCGCGAGGTGGCCGAGGCGATCTTCTGGTCGCTCGAGAATCACGAGGCCGACGAGGAGACCACCCTCGACGCGTGCATGGAACGGATCAAGGGTCCGGACTTCCCGACCTACGGCCTGATCGTCGGCGGCCAGGGCATCCAGGACGCCTACCGAACCGGTCGCGGGGCGATCCGCATGCGCGGCGTGGTGGAGATCGAAGAGGACAGCCGCGGTCGTACCACGATCGTCATCACCGAGCTGCCGTACCAGGTCAACACCGACAACTTCGTCAACTCGATCGCCGAGCAGGTCAAGGACGGCAAGATCGCGGGCATCGCCGATGTCCACGACGAATCCTCCGACCGCGCCGGTCTGCGCATCGTCGTCACCATCAAGCGGGACGCGATCGCCAAGGTCGTGCTGAACAACCTGTACAAGCACACCCAGCTGCAGACCAGCTTCGGCGCCAACATGCTGTCCATCGTCGACGGCGTGCCGCGCACGCTGCGGCTGGACCAGATGATCCGGCTCTACGTCACCCACCAGTTGGATGTCATCGTCCGGCGTACCCGCTACCGGTTGCGCAAGGCCGAGGAGCGCGCCCACATCCTGCGTGGTCTGGTCAAGGCACTGGACGCACTCGACGAGGTCATCGCGCTGATCCGGCGCTCGGCCGATACCGAGACCGCGCGCACGGGCCTGATGCAGATGCTCGGCATCGATGAGATCCAGGCGACCGCGATCCTGGATATGCAGCTGCGCCGCCTGTCCGCCCTGGAACGTCAGAAGATCGTCGACGAGTTGGCCAAGATCGAGATCGAGATCGCCGACTACAAGGACATCCTCGACAAGCCCGAGCGGCAGCGCGCGATCGTCCACGACGAGCTGGCCGAGATCGTCGACAAGCACGGCGACGATCGGCGCACCAAGATCATCGCCGCCGACGGTGACGTCAACGACGAGGATCTGATCGCCCGCGAGGACGTGGTCGTCACCATCACCGAGACCGGCTACGCCAAGCGCACCAAGACCGACCTCTACCGCAGCCAGAAGCGCGGCGGCAAGGGCGTACAGGGCGCGGGCCTCAAGCAGGACGATCTGGTCCGGCACTTCTTCATCACCTCGACCCACGACTGGTTGCTGTTCTTCACCAACCTCGGCCGGGTGTACCGGGCCAAGGCCTATGAGCTGCCCGAGGCCAGCCGGACCGCGCGCGGTCAGCATGTGGCGAATCTGCTGGCCTTCCAGCCGGATGAGAAGATCGCCCAGGTCATCCAGCTCAAGACCTATGAGGACGCGCCGTATCTGGTGCTGGCGACCCGCAACGGCCTGGTGAAGAAGTCCAAGCTGACCGATTTCGATTCCAATCGCTCCGGCGGCATCGTCGCGGTGAACCTGCGCGACGGCGACGAATTGGTCGGCGCCGCACTGTGTTCCGCCGATGACGACCTGCTGCTGGTCTCGGCGCACGGTCAGTCGATCCGCTTCGCCGCCAACGATGAGGTGCTGCGCCCGATGGGCCGGGCCACCTCCGGCGTGCAGGGCATGCGATTCAATACCGACGACGAGCTGCTCTCGCTCAATGTGGTCCGGGAGAACACCTATCTGTTGGTGGCCACCGCCGGTGGATATGCCAAGCGCACGGCCATCGAGGAGTACACCGCTCAGGGCCGCGGCGGTAAAGGTGTATTGACTATCCAGTACGACGTGAAGCGTGGCAGTCTGGTGGGTGCGCTCATCGTCGACGACGAGGATGAGCTCTATGCCATCACCTCCGGGGGTGGTGTTATCCGGACGGCGGCGAATCAGGTGCGCAAGGCGGGTCGGCAGACCAAGGGCGTGCGATTGATGAACCTCGGTGAGGGCGATACCTTGCTTGCGATCGCTCGGAACGCCGATGAGCCCGATCAGGTTTCCGGCGAAGACGACACCAACGGTTCCGAGAAGCAGTAATTTCTCCACAGGCAGCGGCGGCACGACGGATTGAAGGATCCCCAATTGACCACTCCGAACCAGCCGAATGACGAGCGGCACCACGCCAACGGTGTGACCGAGCGGATCGCGCCGTCCCCGATTCCGCCGCGACCTATTCCGCGGCCCGGGGCGTCGGGTGAGAACGGGCAGGGCAATGCGCCCGAAATGTCCGATAAGCCAGCCGATTCCAAGCGGCAGGAGGGTGCGGCGGAGGCGGAGGAAGGGTGGTCGCAGCTGCCGCAGCGCGAACCGCAGTCCAACCTGAACCGGCCGGGTCAGGCGCCGGTGGCCGGTCGGCCACCGGTCAACCCGATCGGTCTCAACCCGAGCGGTGGCGGCCTCGGCGGTGTGAGCAATGCGCGCACCACCACGGACCTGGCGGCGAAGGCGGCGCGCAAGGAGGCCGCGATGGTGAAGTCCGTCGGCATCGACGGACCTACCCGCAGCATCGCCCGGCCCGAGTTGGTCAAGGACATGCCGGACCTGTCGGAGCTGCGTCATCCGCTGCCACCGACCGCGGAGGTCCCCGGTGCGCACGGCCCGCAGGCCGTGCCGATCTCGCCGGCGGTGCCGGTGGCGGTGGCCCAGGCCGTCACCACGGGTGAGCCGCTGCGGGCGACCGTGCAGGTGCGCCACATCGATCCGTGGTCCACGCTGAAGGTGTCGCTGGTGATCAGCGTCTCCATGTTCTTCGTGTGGATGCTGGCGGTCGGCTTCCTCTACATCGTGCTGTCGGGCATGGGTGTGTGGGACCGCCTCAACAGCACCTTCACCGATATGGTCGACAGCGGTGCGTCCTCATCGGCCCTGATCGACGCCGGAACGGTCTTCGGCTACGCGGCTGTGATCGGAATCATCAACGTGGTCTTGCTCACGGCGCTGTCCACGGTCGGCGTCTTCATCTACAACCAGTGCACCGATCTCGTCGGCGGCATTCAGGTCACCCTGGCCGACCCCGACTAGTTCGAACCACCCACGGCCGGTCTCAGCCCGCAGGGCCGGGACCGGCCGTTTTGGTTATCGAGGGTGGGGTACGGTAATCTCGTGCCTCGGTCCGGGTAACACTCCGGACCACGATGAGGGCCTATAGCTCAGGCGGTTAGAGCGCTTCGCTGATAACGAAGAGGTCGGAGGTTCAAGTCCTCCTAGGCCCACTCCCCGTCGATCACAGTAGGGTGGGATTCATGAAGTTTCTCCTCACGCTCGGTGTTGTGGTGGCGGTCGTCTTCGCGATCAGCAAGTTCCGCCAGCGCAACGAGGCCGATCTGTGGCACGAGGTAACCACCCGTTGAATCGGTTCACCAGCCAGGGGCCATAGCTCAATTGGCAGAGCACTGCCTTTGCAAGGCAGGGGTTAGGGGTTCGATTCCCCTTGGCTCCACTTTCTACCGGCATGAATGCCGGTTTTCTTCCGTCGTGCACTGATCCGACGAATTCTCCTTCGTGCCTCTCGGTGGTTGGACTCCGCCCTGAGTTGGCAGTGGCACCGAACATCTCAAGGGGGAGTCCGTCCAGTCGGAAGGCGACGCGGTGACGGGTCCAGCGGTGGCCGCCGTCGCCGGGGTGAGGGTGAATGCCGTTCCGGCCCATGCGGATGCGTTCAGCGATCAGGTGCCGCCGATCGGCTCAGCACGGTCGTGGTGGTTCGGTTCACCCCGGCGGGCTGTCGCCCGGGGCAGTTCGCGCGGAATGCGAGTCGGCGCAGGTGAGTCGAAATGCCCTGGGCGCCACTTACTTTCCGTATTCGGCCTGGAGTTGGCGTTTGTAGATCTTGCCGGAATCGTCGCGGGGCAGTTCGGGGACGAGGCGTAGTTCGGTGGGGATCTTGTAGTCGGCGAGCTGGGTGGTCAGGGCCGTTCGGAGGGATTGTGCGGTGACGGTGGCGCCGGGGCGTGGGATCACATGGGCCGCAACGGCTTCGCCGAGGTCGCCGGGGTGGGGGATACCGAAGACCGCGACGTCCTCGATGCCGTCCAGGGCCATGATGGCGTTCTCGATCTCGGCGGGATAGATGTTGACCCCGCCCGCGATGATGATCTCGGCGCTGCGGCCGGTGAGGTAGAGGAAACCGTCCTCGTCGAGGTATCCGGTATCACCGACGGTGATGTGGCCGGGCAGGGGGCCCGGGGCGAGCTCGTCGCGGTGGAGGTAGGTGAAGCGGGGCCAGTAGTCCGCGCCGCGGACCCAGACCCGACCGACCTCGTGCGGTGGCAGGACCGTGCCGTCCGCGCCGGTGATCGCGACCGAGGCGCCGTCGACCGGGCGGCCGACGCTGCCGGGATGCCCTAGCCAATCGGCCGCGCCGATCCAGGTGATCGCGCCGGCCTCGCTGCAGCCGTAGTACTCCCACACCGCATCGCCGAACCATTCGATGGCGGCCCGTTTCACCGCGGGCGGGCAGGGGGCCGCGGAGTGGATCAGATGGGTCAGGCTCGATACGTCGTAGCGCTCGCGCACCTCGGCGGGCAGCGACAGCAGACGGGACAGCATGGTCGGCACGATCTTCGCCTGGGTGATGCGCCGCTCGTGCACATGCCGCAGGAAACCCTCGCTATGCCATCTCGGCATGATCGTGATGTCGGTGCCCATTCGCAGCGCGAGCACGGCGACGGTATTCGGACTGCTGTGATACAGCGGCCCGGCGACCACCGTCCGTCCGCCCGGCGTCAGGCCCATGCGCTGCGCGGCGCCGCCCGCGATGGACATCAGCTGCTGCGGCGTCAGCCGTTCGCGCAGCACGCCTTTCGGGGCCCCGGTGGTGCCGGAGGTGTAGATGAGGCCCATCGAATCCGTGATCGCGCCCTCGAGATGGCCCAGCGGATCCGGATGCGCCTCGATCCAGTCCTCCAGCAGCGGATGGTGCCCGGTGGGCTCGGCCAGCGCCGGATCCAGCCCGGCCTCGGCGAGCGATTCCCGCGGCATCGCGACCTCCACTACGACCGCCGCACCGCCCGACAGCTCGACGGCGTGCTCGACCAGCCCGACGAATTCGGTGTGTGCGAAGACGATTCGGACATCCGCGTCGCGCAGAACATGCGCCACCTCGGGCGCCTGCCAGCGGGTGTTGATCGGCACCGGATTCGCGCCGCAGCCGGCCGCGGCCAGCGAGATCTCCAGGAATTCGATGTCGTTGCGCAGCATCACCGCAACCCGGTCGGTCCGGGCGACACCGGCGGCGACGAGCGCCGCGGCCAGCCGTCCGGCTCGTCGCTGCGACTGCGCCTGGTCGCGAATTCGGGTGCCACAGCTGATCGTCGGTGCGGAATCGGTCATGTCGGTCAGTCTGGCACGGGTGTCATGTTCGGTCGAATTGTCTGCAGTTCGGATTCGCCTTCGGCCATTGGGGATTCGACACAGCGTGTCGCTGCGGGAGTGGTCAATTGTCATGCTGGAAGCTTGTGCGCATGAATTGGACCGAAAGCGCAGAAACACTAGCGTCCCGTTGTACGCGTGCCGCGGCCAATGTCGCGGTGGTCGGCTTGTTCGCCGGCGTTCTGACGGCACTCGGTGGAACGACCGCGGTGGCGGATTCGGATGCGCATCCGGAACGCATTGCCGCCCGGAGCGTCTCCGCGGATGGTTCGAAGATAACCGATGTCGAACGCATCGACGACCGCAATATACGACTGCAGGTGTACTCGGCCGCCATGGACAACACCTTCCCGGTGGAGATCCAGCGTCCCGCCGATATGTCGCAATCGTCGCCCTCGCTGTATCTGCTCAGCGGTGTGGACGGTGGTACGAATGCCGCGTCCTGGCAGGCGCAAACGGATGTGCGCCAGTTCCTCTCGGACAAGAACGTCAACCTCGTCATGCCGATCGGCGGCCGTTTCAGTTATTACACCGATTGGGACAAGGATGATCCGGTCCTGGGCCGCAACAAGTGGAAGACCTATCTGACCGACGAATTGCCGCCGCTGATCGATGCCGCGCTGAACGCCAACGGCGTCAACGCGATTGCCGGCATCTCGACCTCCGGGACCTCGGTGCTCGCCCTGCCGATCGCCAAGCCCGGCCTGTACCGCGCGGCCGCGGCCTACAGTGGATGTGCGCAGGTCAGCGACAAGGTGGGCGCGACGTTCGTGAAGGGCATCATCAACGCGTTCGGCAACGGCAACGTCGAGAACATGTGGGGCCCACTGGGATCTCCGGAATGGAAGGCCAACGATCCGTACGAACATGCGGACCAGTTGCGCGGGACGGAACTCTACATTTCCTCCGGCAACGGCCTTCCGGGGAAATACGACACCCTCGACGGTCCCCGATCGCTGCCCGGTGTGGACGGTCTGGCGAATCAGCTCATCATCGGCGGTCTGATCGAGGCAGCCACCAACAACTGCACGCACAATATGCAGAACAAGCTTGCGGCCCTGGCCATCCCGGCGACGTTCGACTACACATCGGGCACGCATTCGTGGGGATATTGGCAGGATGAGCTGAAGCGTTCCTGGCCGGTGCTCGCTCGCGGTCTGGGCCTCGCCTGAGAAAAGTTGTTCTCGCGAACCGTGTCGGTCCGCACTGGGTCGTGATCGTGATGCTAAAAGCTTGGGCATGACAATGACCCCGAGAGTCATATCCACATCCGGTCGTCTCCGAGCCGCGGCCAATCTCGCGCTGTCCGGTCTAATTCTGGGCACGCTGGCCGCGGCCGGGGCGACGAATGTCTCCGCCGCGCCGTCGGATTCGGCAAATCGCGTCGCCACCACCGCGACGGCACCGGATGGTTCACGCATCACCGGCGTGGAACCCATCGATGATCGCAATATGCGGCTGCAGGTCCATTCGGCCGCCATGGATCGCACCTTCCCGGTGGAAGTTCAACTCCCCGCGGACAATTCCGCGCCCCGCCCGAGCCTGTATCTGCTGGCCGGCGCCGACGGCGGGACGAGTATCGCCTCCTGGCAGGCTCAGACCGACGTCCGGGACTTCATGGCCGATAAGGATGTCAATCTGATCCTGCCGATCGGCGGCCAGTTCAGCTACTACACCGACTGGGCGAACGACGATCCGGTACTCGGCCGCAACAAGTGGAAGACCTACTTCACCGAGGAACTGCCGCCGCTGATCGACGCCGCGCTGAATACCAACGGCGTCAACGCGATTGCCGGCATCTCCACCTCGGGGACCTCGGTGCTCTCGCTGCCCATCGCCAAACCCGGCCTGTACAAGGCGGCCGCGGCCTACAGCGGCTGCGCGCAGACCAGCGATCCCATCGGCGCGAACTTCGTCAACGCCGTGGTCGAGGGTTATGGGCACGGCACCCTCACGAACATGTGGGGTCCGGCCGGTTCGCCCGAATGGGCGGCCAACGATCCCTATGTGCAGGCCGAGAAGCTGCGCGGGGTCGACCTCTACATCTCGTCGGGCAACGGAATGCCCGGCAAATACGAGGTTCTCGACGGTCCGCACGTGCCGGGCGGGGTGCGCGGTCTGGCCGGGCAGATCATCGCGGGCGGGCTGATCGAGGCGGCCACCAACTACTGCACCCACAATATGGAGAACAAGCTCGCCGCGCTGGAGATCCCGGCGACCTTCGATTACTCCTCGGGCACGCACTCCTGGGGCTACTGGCAAGACGGTCTGAAGCGCTCCTGGCCGGTGCTGGCGCACGGCCTCGGTATGTCCTAACGGATTTCGGATAAAACGAAGCGGGGGGGGGGGGGGGGGGGGGGGGGGGGGCCGCGCCCGCGGGGGGGGTGGGGGGTGGGAAGGTTTGTGGGGGGGGCGACCCCCCCCCCGCCGGGGGCGGGGGGGTGGGGGGGCGCCCCCCCA
>NZ_JBITDI010000005.1:346940-388700 GCF_044454005.1 Nocardia sp. NPDC051570
GTCTCCCCTCTCTGGCGGGTGGGGGGGGGGGGGGGGCGGGGGCGCCGTCTTTCTTATATCGATATTAAACCCCACCCCCCCCACCCCCCCCCCCGGCGCCCCCCCCCCCCCCCCCCCCCCCCCCCCCGCTTGTCGTTGGAACGTCAGATTACGGCGATAAGGGCGCCCAGCAGCACGCTGAGGAAGGTGCCTGCTGCGGCGACGGCAACCCCGACGATGCTTCCGATAATTGGCAGAACCATTATGCGTAGTCCTTTGCGGATCAATCGAAGCGAGTGGTGACTGTGCATTCCGGGTCGGACGCCGAATGGCGCCCGACCCGTCTCTGCCGTTTCGTCAGATCTGCTGTTTCGTCAGAGGATGGCGACGATCAGACCCAGCAGCAGGCCCACGAACGCGACCAGGGCGGCGACAGCGACACCGAGCAGACTACCTACGAGGGGGAGCAGCATGTGAAGTTCTCCTTTTATTGTTCGGTCGATTGTGGTGGTGCGACATGCGATGGAACCGGGCAACTTCGTTGACACACCTGCAAGTCACAACATGCATTAGGTGTTGTTCGATAAGGATGCCGGGAATCGCAAATCGGGAACGTCAGAGGATGGCGACGATCAGGCCGAGCAGCACGCCGACGAACGCGACCAGGGCGGCGACAGCGACGCCGAGAATACTACCTACCAGGGGGAGCAGCATGTGATTGTCCTTCTTCCTGTGGGATTGGGTGGGAGGTAAACGTCGGACCGGATCAGACGACCGCGACGATGCTGCCGAGAAGCAGGCCCACGAACGCGACCAGGGCGATGACAGCGACGCCGAGCAGACTACCGATACCGGGGAGCAGCATGTGATTGTCCTTCTGTCTATTTCGTCGGATGTGTGAGTTTGTGTCTCACCACGCAATTCGGGCCGGACGCCGAAAGCGTCCGACCCGAATTCCGTCGTTGTATCAGAGGATCGCGACGATCGCGCCGAGCAGCAAGCCGACGAACGCCACCAGAGCAACGACGGCCAAACCGAGAAGACTTCCAACGCCGGGCAGAAGCATGATTCTTCCTTCCTCGTCAGTTGAGTGAGCACCAGATGGTGTCACTACCGTGCCAATCTCAGCTTCACGAACAATGAGCTGTTCGTGGGGCGTGGTTAATACTGCATTGCCAGTAATGCGGGGCGAACACCCCTCCTGCGGATGTACGACCTGCACCCCGTCGTGGAAATGCTCAGAGGATCGCGACGATGCTGCCGAGCAGCAGGCCGACGAACGCCACCAGAGCGGCGACGGCAACACCGAGAAGACTTCCAATACCGGGCAGAAGCATTGATTCTTCCTTCCTGATTGTCAGACGTTGGTGTTCGACTAGCAGCAGTGATCATGCCAACTAAGGCGATGTTCGCGTTGAACCGTCGCGGCGTGTCGGAAACTTGGCCACTACGGCCGCAGCATACGTACGGAAAACATAGGTACCGAGCGGTCTTCCGGTTTCTAACCAAGCGCCCGATCGGGCAGGATTACGGTTCAACGCTCCTGCATGTCGGACGTCGAGTTGGGGTACTCGTGGCACACCGCGGCGGCCGAACGCATTGTCGGGCCGAGTTCGGGCTTGGCGGTGCTGACATCGAGCAGTTCGCCCATGAGCTTCTTTTGTCCGGCCAACTGCTGAAATGCCTTCTGGCGCAGATCCGACGGCTGGTTCAGGGCCACTTGCAGCATGGACTTGTACACCGGAGCTGCATCGAGCCGCTTGGCCGATTCCGGTGCGACATCGTGCAGCGCGGCATCGACCTGTGCGAACGAGCAGGTCGAGGTCAGCAGCGACTGGCTGTCGTCGATCAGATCGGCGGTGGCGATTCCCGAGCCGAACAGTGCGGCACCCGTAGTGAATGCACCGATCGCGAGCGTGGTTATGGCGGCCCGGGCATGGGTCATCCTCATGAATTCACCCTTCGTGTAGTCGGTAGAACGAATGTCAGAGTCAGTAACCGCTCAGATGTATACCAGGAGGTGCATTGTCACTGTAGTGGTTATCAAATGGCAAATGTAATCGGGTACTTCATTCTGCACGGCGTGGCTCGGCGCGCCACGCCGAGCCGAATTGCCCGGAGTACACCGGTTCTGGTGTTCGCGGGGTGCGACGAGGTTCGCGCTGCCTCCGGTGTATGACCGGAATCTACTGAATTGCCCGTTATTCTCGACGGCCAGTCCGGTGTCGGCCGGGCGCCGTTGTGGCCATATCCCGTGCGTATTCGCCGAAATCGCGGGACTTGTGGCCGAGCGCGCGTTGCGGCCGTCCAGGACAGTGCCGAAGAGGTAGTCGAGCAGGCCGATCTCGTCTGCCGGAAGTCCGTATGCGGTAAGGCCTTCCAGCTCGCACAGCTACTGCCGGTCCGCGATCAACCGGATCGCAGCGGCCCAGCTGTCGGCGGGATCCCTGCTGCGCGGTGACGATGGGCAGGACTGTTCTCCTCCGAAAGGGGTTGGTGTTCAGGCCTTTTTGACTCTCTCTCCGAGTTCTCCGTGGCCTGTGAACAGTTCACATCGATCGAGAGGCGACCAAGGGCCGGGTTCGTCCGCGTAGCGATAAGCGATGCTTATCGCGAAGGCTGGGGACAGCAGCAGCGTCAGGCTCGGTGGCGCCACGGCCGACTCCTGGCCGACGATCTCTCCTCTTATGAAACCATTCGGTCTGACACGGCTGTGACAAATCACCACCCGCCGGTTCGCCCGCGAACGTGCCCGTAAGGTCGTGGCATGGCCTCCCCGGAGATGTCGAAGCATGTCCAGTCGGTGGTGGAGCCGTATCTGCTTGACGGGCCGCGTCGCTACGACCGGGACCAGGTGGCGCGGCAGTCGGGGGTGCCATCGGAACTGTCTCGGCGACTGTGGGTTTCGCTCGGTTTCGCGGCCAATCCGGACGATACGGCCCTCGAGTACACCGATGCCGATGTGACGGCGGTGCGCAACTTCGAGAGCCTCGGCGTACTGGCCTCGGCCGATCCGCGGCGCCAGCATGCGGCCGCGCGCACCCTCGGACAGTCCATGGCCCGATTGGCGGAGTGGCAGGTCGATCTGGTGGCCGAGGAGATCGCGGATCGGATCAGGTCCATGACGGCCGCCGATCCGGATGCCGATGCCGACGAGATCGCCCGGACCGCCACCGAGGAGGTGGTCACGACGCTGCAGGAATTGCAGACCTATGCCTGGCGGCGGCATCTGGCCGCCGCGCTGACCCGATCACTGGACGGCGGAGCGGCCACCGGCGAGACGGGCGACACCGTCCGAGAATTGGCCGTGGGCTTCGCGGATATGGTCGGGTACACGCGACTGACCCGACATCTCGATCCAGAGGAACTGTCGGAACTGCTGGAGGCCTTCGAGACCATCACCACCGAGGCGATCACCGGCAATGGCGGCTGGGTGATCAAGAACGTCGGCGATGAGGTGATGTTCGCGGCGGAGACCGCGGTCGAGGGTGCGCGGATCGCGCTGGCGATCCAGGAGGCGACCTCCGATGCGGGTACCACGCCGGAGCTCCGGGTCGGGCTCGCGTACGGGGATGTGTTGGTGCGCTTCGGCGATCTGTATGGCTCGGTGGTGAATATGGCCGCGCGGCTGACCGGTGTGGCCCGGCCCGGCACGGTGCTGATCGACGATCACGCGGCCGCGCGGCTGGCTGGCGAACCGGAATTCGCGCTGCGCCATCTGCGGAGCGTGCGCGTGCGGGGATTCACCCGATTGCGTTCGCATGTGTTGCGCCGCGCCGGGCGCTGACCGGAGAACCTACCCCGGAAATTAGGAGCGGGCCTCGGCGAAGGGGGGGAGTTAGCCGAGGCCCGCGTAAGGTCGGCCCGGGGGGGAGGGGCCGACGTGAATGATCCTACGCGACGATCGGTCGTTGTGTGTGTATGAGGGACGCCACTTTCCGAAGTTTTTTCCGGCGAGCGTCCGGCGACCCCTGTGTGACCGGGGTGTCGACGCCCGTCTACCTCGCGATTCGACCGTCAACGGTCTTGGGCGGCAAGGTTTTTCGAGGCTCGATCGTGGCGGGTATGTGTGCGCTCGGCGTGATCCGGGCGTCCGCGCGACGATCGCCGGGCCGATGCGGATCGGTCGAGACGCTCCGCTTCCGCCGGATTCCCGGGCGTGTCGTTTGGGGCCTGGCGTGCGGGGATGACGGCAGTGCGCAGGGTTTGCGCGAGGGTGGCCGACCATGCGATGTGCCGGGGTGACACGTCCGCGAGAGGTGTCGGGGGCATGACCGCGCGGGGCGCGTCGGGGAGATGACTGTGTGGGATGCGTCGGTGTCGGGGTGATGAGACCGCGTGGGGTGCGTGGGGGAGACGACCGTATGGATGGCGTCAGTGTCGGGGTGATGAGACCGCGTGGTGTGCGTAGGGGAGACCACCGTATGGATACGGGGTGATGGGACCGCGTGAGGCGCGGTCGATTGGTGCGTGCGCGCGAGGGAGGGGTACACCGGGCCGAGGGGGCGAGTAGATAGGGGCGTGGCAGACAGGTAGCGCGCTACTCGGGATCGAGGCCGGGTCGAGGGGTCATTATCTAATCGGCCGCATCCCGCCGGCACCCCCGAGCACCGCCGGATCCCCGGGATGCGGCCTCCCGCTGTTCCGGGTGGGGGCCCGTGGGGTTGGGCGGACCAGTGGCTACTGCGCGAATCGGGATGCTGTGTCAGAGTGGTCGCATGCTGTTGGGGAGTTCCCGGGAATCCGGTCGGTTGCGCAACCGGCTCATCGTCGCCGTTCTCGCCGTGCTCGCGGGTGGTGTCGCCTGGTTGGCGGTCAACCGCCGCCCGCAGCTGCCGCGACCGGCCGCCGAGCCGCCGCGGCTGGGTTACTCCACCAACGGTTCGGCGCCGCAGGGCGCGGTGCAGGTGCCGTAGCGCGGGGCCCATCGGGGCACGTGGCACGATATTGCGGTGACCTCACCGAATCAGACCGCCGTGGCGATACTGCACACCAACCATGGCGACATCAAGATCTCGCTCTTCGGTAACCACGCCCCGAAAACGGTGCGTAACTTCATCGGCCTAGCCGACGGTTCCGCGCCGTACACCACGCAGAACGCGGCCGGTGGCAGTGCGGGTCCGTACTTCGACGGCGTCACCTTCCATCGCGTGATCGATGGTTTCATGATTCAGACCGGCGATCCGACCGGCACCGGTCGTGGCGGGCCCGGATACGAATTCGGCGACGAGTTCCATCCGGAGCTGCGTTTCGATCGGTCCTATCTGCTGGGTATGGCCAATGCCGGGCCGGGCACCAACGGATCGCAGTTCTTCATCACCGTCGGCCCGCAGCCGCATCTGAACCGGCGGCACACCATCTTCGGCGAGGTGGTGGATCCGGATTCGCGCAAGGTGGTCGACGCCATCGCCACTACGCCGACCGATCGCAACGATCGGCCCAAGGAGCCGGTCGTCATCTCCGCAGTCACGATCAACTGAGTCGAGACCCACCTGTGAATCCGCAGCCGCCCGCACCGACCTGCTATCGCCATCCCGACCGCGTCACCGGACTGGGGTGCACCCGGTGCGGACGTCCGTCCTGTCCGGAATGCCTGCGCCCGGCAGTGGTCGGCCAGCACTGTGTGGACTGCGTGCAGCAGGCCGACGCCGATGTGCGGCCGGTGCGCACGGCGGCCGGGGCCGTGGCGCCCACGCGCCCAACGCCTTTCGTGACCTATGCGCTGATCGCCCTGAACGTGGCCGTCTACGCGATCACCGCGGCGCAGGCGGGCAGCATCGCCGATAATGACCGGTCGCGGCTGTTCCGGGACTGGGATCTGGTGCCGCCGCTGGTGGGGCACGGCGAATGGATTCGCGTGCTGGGTGCGGGCTTCCTGCATTTCGGTCCGCTGCATCTGGCGATCAACATGTTCGCGCTGTACATCCTCGGCCGCGATACCGAGATGGTGCTGGGCCGGGCACGGTATGTCGCGGTGTATCTGGTGTCGCTGCTGGGTGGATCGGCCGCAGCGCTGGCGCTGGCGCCCGCGCTGAGTTCGACCGCGGGCGCCTCCGGCGCGATCTACGGCCTGTTCGGCGCGATGACCGTGATCCTGTTGCGGCTGCGGCAGAGTCCGGTGCAGATGCTCGTACTCATCGCGGTCAATCTGCTGATCAGCGTGTCGCTGCCGGGTATCTCGCTGTGGGGGCATCTCGGCGGACTCGCGACCGGAACGATCGCGACCGCGGGAATCCTGTTCGTACCGGAGTGGTTACGGGCGAAGACGCGCGAATCCGCCCGCACGATCGGCTGGTTGGCGATCGGCGCGGTCGCGGTGGTGGTGCTCGTGATCATCGTCGCCGCCGGAGTGCAGCGGGCGCTGTAGCTTTCGCGCGCGCGGTCAGTCCGGCACGAGGCCGTGGGCCCGCATGGCGTCGAGCACATCCTCCGGATGCGTGCCCAGATCCCAGCGGCCGAAGATGAGCAGCCGCTCGTCGCCGTGCTGTTCGACGTCGAGCTCCAGATTGGGCACCCGGCGGCCCAGTCGGCGGAAATCCACCACGCGGGCGCGCAGGATCCGCTCCGCCGGATACTCGGCCGGGCCGAACAGACCGCGCACGATCAGGCGCGGCCGATCGCCGGGCACGATGGTCAGCCGTGGGCGCTGGCGCAGCCCGAGCACGGCCAGCCCGAGCAGCATCGCCGCCGCGAGTCCGACGAGCAGTCGGCTGGGCCCGTCGGCGGCCAGCGCCGCGGCCCCGGCCAGGGCGATACCACCCACCACCGCCGCGGCCAGCGCGGTCGGTGGGGTGGACCATTCGAGCCGGGATTCCGGTTCGGCTGCCGTCACGGTCCCCAATCACTCCTCGAGTTGTCCACAGAACCATCCACAGGTGTGCATGAATGACACCCGTGTCATCTTCGGATCAACGCCACCGCATGGTCATGATCAGGCCGATGACCATCAGGCCGAAGCCGATGAGGAAGTTCCAGGCATTGAGGTCGCTCATCCACTGGATGTGGTCGGCGCCCAGGTAATACACCAGCAGCCAGGCCAGCCCGGCCAGCATGAAGCCGAGCATGATGGCGACGTACCAGATCGGCGACGGGCCGCCCTTTACCTTCACGGGAATACGGCTGGCCGGGTTGATCGTGTAATCGGTCTTCTTGCGGACCTTCGACTTGGGCATGACGTCCTCGTATTAGGCGTACAGGTCGTACCGGCGGGCGCGGGCCGGTTTGTGTAAAGGCTATCCCAGCTGCGTAGACGGAGGGGGCCGGGATCGTTGTCATCGGGGCCGTGAGGTATTCCCCGCGACGGCGTGTCGGGTCGCCACGTACTCTCGAACCATGCGTGTTCTGGTCGTCGACAACTACGACAGCTTCGTATTCAACCTGGTGCAGTACCTGGGCCAGCTCGATGTCGAGGCGACCGTATGGCGTAACGACGATCCCAACCTCGCGGATGTGGACCGGGCCGTGACCGCGTTCGACGGCGTGTTGATCAGTCCCGGACCCGGAACCCCCGATCGCGCGGGCGCGAGTATCGAGCTGGTGCGCGCCTGTGCCCGCCACCGGATCCCATTGCTCGGGGTGTGCCTGGGCCATCAGGCGATCGGCGAGGCCTTCGGCGCCACCGTGACTCGCGCGCCCGAACTGCTGCACGGCAAGACCAGCTCGGTATCGCATACCGGCGTGGGTGTGCTTGCGGGCCTGCCCGATCCGTTCACCGCCACCCGGTATCACTCGCTGACCGTGCTGGAGGAGACGCTGCCCGCCGAACTCGAGGTGACCGGGCGCACCGACAGCGGCATCGTGATGGCGATGCGGCATCGCGAACTGCCCATTCACGGCGTGCAGTTCCATCCGGAGTCGGTGCTCACCCAGGGCGGGCATCGCATGCTCGCCAACTGGCTCGAGGTGTGCGGCGAGCGTCCGGCCGAGGGGCTGGTGCGACGGCTCGAGGCGGAGGTCGCGGCGCTGGTCTGAGGACCGTCGTGGTGTGATCACCTCGTGAGCGAGCTCCCGAGTGAATCAACGAGCCGGCGACCGTATGTGCTGCTGTCGGTGGCGGTCAGTGTCGACGGATATCTCGACGATGCCTCGCCCGAGCGACTGCTGCTGTCCAATGCGGACGATTTCGATCGCGTGGACGAGGTGCGCGCCGAATCCGATGCGATCCTGATCGGCGCCGGAACTCTGCGCAGCGACAATCCGCGGCTGCTGGTGAACAGCGCGACGCGGCGGGCCCGGCGGGTGGCGGCCGGGCGGCCGGAGTATCCGCTGAAGGTGACCGTCACCGCGACCGGCGATCTCGATCCCGCGCTACGGTTCTGGCAGTACGGCGACGCGAAGCTGGTGTACACCACCGATATCGGGGCGCGGCGGCTCGGCGCCCGGCTGGATGGGCTGGCCGAGGTCGTATCCCTGGGCACCGCACTGGATTTCGCCGCGCTGCTCGATGATCTCGGCGGGCGTGGCGTGCGGCGGCTGATGGTGGAGGGCGGCGGGAGAGTCCATACCGAATTCCTGTCCGCGGGCCTGGCCGATGAGCTGCTCATGGCCGTCGCGCCGGTGCTGGTCGGTGATCCGGCCGCGCCCCGATTCCTGCATCCCGCCGCCTTTCCCGGCGGATCCCGGCGCAGAATGAGATTGGCGGATGTGACGCGCCTCGGTGATATCGCGTTGCTGCGCTATCTGACCGCATCGGACGCCGGGCCCGGGGACGGGTGGCGAGGAATGGAAGTCCCACGGTGACCGGACATTTCAAGGATCGGTACTGGATGCACCATGCCATCGGCCTGGCCCGGCTGTGCCCGCCGAGCGCCACCGCGTTCTCGGTCGGCGCGGTGGTGGTCGGGCCGGACAATGTCGAACTGGCCCACGGCTTCTCCCGTGAGACGGACGATAAGGTCCACGCCGAGGAATCGGCGCTGAACAAACTCGGTGAGGATCCCCGGCTGACCAGCGTCACCCTCTACACCACCCTCGAACCGTGCTCCCAGCGCGCCTCGCGTGACCGCCGTCCCTGCACCGACCGCATCCTCGCGGCCGGTGTCCCCAGGATCGTCCTCGCCTGGCGAGAGCCCGCCACCTTCGTCGAGAACTGCGTGGGCGTGGAGAAACTGCGCGAGCACGGCCTCGAGGTGATCGAACTGGCGGACCTGGCCGAGGAGGCCATGTCCATGAACCGCCATCTGCGGCTTTAGGTCCGGGCGATCACGGCGGTCCGAGCGGCAGCACGCCGACCCAGATGGCCACCGAGCCGCTCTTGGGTGCCTGGCTACCGGGTGCGGGCTGCTGGTTCATGATCTTGCCGACGCTGCTCGCGTCGAAGGTGGCCTGGTTGTTCTGGACGATCTGGGCGAGGCCGCCGGACCATCCCTTGGCGCGCAGGGCGTCGACCGCCTGGGAGGCGGTCATGCCGCGCAGATCGGGCATGGTGAACTGATCGCTGGTCGCGACCTGGACGGTGATCGTGGCGCCCTTGTCGGCGTTGGAGCCGCCCGCCGGATCGGTGGACAGCACCTCGCCCGCGGGGCGCTGGGACGGAACCTTCTGGACGACGACCTTGAATCCGGCGGTCTGCTCCAGATTCGGCTGGGCCACATCGATCTGCTGGCCGACCACATCGGGCACGCGGACCTGCTCGGGACCCTTGCCGAGGGTGATGGTGACCTTGCTGCCCGCGTCGATCCGCGCCGTGGGCAACGGGGTCTGGGCGATCACCTTGTTCTTGTCCTGGACACTCGACCAGTTCTGCTGCACCTGCGGATCCAGCTGCAGGCCGGCGGCTTTCAGGATCTGATCGGCCTGATCCTGGGTGAGCTGCGCCAGCTGCGGCACGGGCACCAGGGCCGGACCGGTCGACACCTGCACGGTCACCGTGCTGCCCTTCGGGGCGCTCGAGCCACCGAGCGGTGAGGTGGAGATGACGTTGCCGTTGGCCACCTTGCCGTCGGGCTTCTGCTGGATGGCGACGGCGAAACCGGCCTTCTGCAGTTCCTCCTGTGCCTGTGCCGCGGGCTTGTTCGCCAGATCCGGGATCGCGATCTGATCGGCGTTACGCCCGGGACCGAACACCCAGATCAGCCCGACCGCCACCGCGAGCACGACCGCCGTGGCGACGCCCAGCAGCACCGGGCGCCGCCGACCACCGGGCTCGACCTGAACCTGTTCGGTGGTGTCGTCGCCGCGCTCGACCGTGCGGTAGCTGCGTGGCGGCGCGTCCATGCTGCCGAGGATCGTGGTGCGATCCTCCTCCGTCATCACCATGGGCGCCTGCGGTTTCTGCCCGCCGAGCACCCGGATCAGATCGGCGCGCATCTCGGCCGCGGTCTGATACCGGTTGGCCGGATTCTTGCTCATCGCCTTGAGGATGACCGAATCCAGTTCGCGCGGAACGCCCGGATGTACATGCGAGGGCAGCTGCGGATCCTCGCGGACGTGCTGATAGGCCACCGCGATCGGTGAATCTCCCGTGAAAGGCGGTTCACCGGTGAGGATTTCGTAGAGCACGCAGCCGACCGAGTAGACATCCGAGCGCGCGTCGACCTGTTCGCCGCGGGCCTGCTCCGGCGAAAGGTACTGTGCCGTACCGATCACCGCGGCGGTCTGGGTCATCGGATTGGAGCTGTCGGCGATCGCGCGGGCGATGCCGAAGTCCATGACCTTCACCGCGCCCTGCCGGTTGATCATGATGTTGGCCGGCTTCATGTCCCGATGCACGATGCCGTTCTTATGGCTGAAGTCCAGTGCCGCGCAGACATCGGCGATGATCTCCATCGCGCGCCGCGGCGGCAGCGGACCCTTGCCGCGCACGAGATCGCGCAGCGTATCGCCGTCGACGTACTCCATCACGATGTAGGGCAGCGGGCCGCCGTCGACCTCCGCCTCGCCGGTGTCGTAGACCGCCACGATGGCCGGATGATTCAGCGCGGCCGCGTTCTGGGCCTCCCGCTTGAACCGCAGATAGAAGGTCGGGTCGCGGGCCAGATCCGCGCGCAGCACCTTGATCGCCACATCCCGGCCCAGTCGTAGATCCCGGGCCCTGTGCACCTCGGACATGCCGCCGAATCCGATGATCTCGCCCAACTCGTAGCGAGAAGACAGATTCTTCGGGGTCGTCATTGCAGTCCTTGTGCTGTGGTGGAAGGAGTACTGCCGTAATCGCTGCCGCTGTCGCCGTCGTAGAAGTTACCGTGGACGCCGCCGAGGCCGGGAATCGTCGGGATGATCGGGGTGCGGGTGGTCGTCGCCGGGGTGCGGGTCCTGGTCTGTGTGGTCGTCGGCGGTTCGGTTGTGGTGGTCGTCGGCGATGCGGTGGTCGTCGGGACGGTGGTGGTGGCGGGCGGCTCCGTGGTCGTGGCCACCGGCGGGGGCACCGGGCGGGTCGTGTACGTGGGCGCTTCGGTCGTGGTGATCGTCGTCGGCGGCACGGTCGTCGTGACCGTGGTGGTGACCGCGGCCGGCGACTTCACCGGCGGCGTCGGCGTCGACGGCGGTGGGTTGCCGCTCAGCAGCACCCAGGCGGCCAGGCCGCCGAGCACGACCGCGCCCACGCCGAGTCCGGCCAGGGCCTTGCGCACATTGCTGCCCCCTTCCTCGCCGCGCGGCGGCGTGGTGCGGGGTCCGCCGGGCATGACCGTGGTCGCACCGGCCGACTGCGTCTGGGGCCCACCGAGATTCGGGGTGGCGTAGCGGTCGTATTCACCGCGCGGCAGCACGGTGGTCGGACCGGCCGCAGGCGGTAGCACCCGCGCGGCCCCGGTGGTGGGCATGGCTCCGCCGCGCGGCGGCGGCGGTCGGCGACCCGAGCGCACGGCGACCACCGCATCGGCGAATTCGCCACCGCTGTGGTATCGACGGGTCGGATCCTTGGTCATCGTGATCTCGATGAGCTCGCGCACATTCGGCGGCAGATCGGCCGGCATCGGCGGCGGCGCCTCGCGGACATGCTTCATCGCCACGGTCAGCGCGCCGTCGCCGGTGAACGGACGCTGTCCGGCCAGCGCCTCGTAGCCGACCACGCCGAGGGAGTACACATCACTGGCCGAGGTGGCATCCTCGCCGGTGGCCTGTTCGGGCGCGATGTACTGGGCGGTGCCCATCACCATGCCGGTCTTGGTGACCGGAGAGGCGTCGACCGCCTTGGCGATGCCGAAGTCGGTGATCTTCACCTGACCGGTCGGCGTCACCAGGATGTTGCCCGGCTTCACATCTCGGTGCACGACGCCCGCGGCATGGGCCACCTCGAGCGCGCGGCCGGTCTGCTCCAGCATGTCCAGGCCCTGTGCGACCGATAGTCGGCCGAGCCGGTTGAGGACCGCGTTGAGCGGTTCGCCCTGCACCAATTCCATGACCAGATAGGCGGTCTCGCCGCCCTGGGGGTCCATGGTCTCGCCGTAGTCGTAGATGCCGGCGATACCGGGATGATTCAGCTGCGCGGTCGTCTTGGCCTCGGTGCGGAAGCGATGGCGGAACGTCGGATCCGCCGAGAACTCGGCCTTGAGCACCTTCACCGCCACGCGCCGATCCAGCCGCGTGTCGAGTGCCTCCCACACCTGACCCATACCGCCGGTGGCGATCAGACGCCGCAGTCGATATCGGTCCGCGATCAACGCACCGTTGTTCAGCATTGCAGCCCCCGTAGGGTTTTCAGCGAGTTCATCTGGTCAGCCCCCCTGCATTCCGGCGTCGAGCACCGACCGCGCGATGGGCGCGGCCACCGAGGCGCCCGTGGCCGCCGTGCCGCGGTCGCCGCCGTTCTCCACGATGACCGCGATCGCGATCCTCGGGTTCTGTGCCGGTGCGAAGGCGATATACCAGCCATGCGGCGGAGTGTTACGCGGATTGTCGCCGTGTTCGGCGGTGCCGGTCTTCGAGGCGATCTGATACGACCGGGCGTCGGTGCCGCCGACCGTATGCTTCTCGGATTCGATCATCATCGCGGTCAGCTGCGAGGCGATCGGGGCACTGACGGCCTGGCCGACCGACACCGGCTTGGTCCGCGACAGTTCGCTCAGATCGGGGCCCTGCAGCTGGTCGATCAGATGCGGTTCCATGCGCACGCCGCCGTTGGCGACCGTGGCGGCGATGACCGCGTCGTCGAGCGGGGTCAGTGCGACATCGCGCTGACCGATGCTGCTCTGCGCCAGCGCCGCGGTATCCGGGATGGTCCCGACGGTGCTGTCCGCCACGGGAATCGGGATGTTGTTATGGGTGCCGATACCGAATTGGGCGGCCTGGTCCTTGAGTTTGGCGGCGCCGACCTTCATGCCGATCTCCGCGAACGCGGTATTGCAGGACAGCCGGAACGCGTCGAGCATGCTCGCGGTCTGGCCGCTGCCGCAGGGCGTGCCGTCGTAGTTCTCCAGGGTGGTGCTCGTGCCCGGCAGCGTGATGTTCGGCGCGGCGGTGAACTGATCGTCGGTCTTGATGCCCTGGGCCAATGCGGCCGCTGCCACCACGACCTTGAAGGTCGAGCCGGGCGGATAGGTCTGCGAGACGGCACGATTGAGCATCGGCTGATGGGTGTCGGCGCTGAGCTGCTCCCAGGCCTGGGTGCCCTTGGCGCCGTCGTGGCCGGACAGTCGGTTGGGGTCGTAGCTCGGGGTGGACACCATGGTCAGGATGCGGCCGGTGCTCGGCTCGATGGCAACCACCGAACCGGTGTAACCCTTGCTGGTCAACTGGTCGTAGGCGACCTTCTGCATGATCGGGTTGATGGTGGTGACCACATTCCCGCCGCGCGGATCGCGCCCGGACACCAGATCGATCAGCCGACGGCCGAACAGCTGACTGTCGGAGCCGTTGAGCACCGAATCCTCGGCCCGCTCCAAACCCGTGCTGCCGTACTGCATCGAGTAGAACCCCGTCACCGGTGCGTAGGCCGCCGGATCGGTCGGATAGGCGCGCAGATACTTGTAGCGGTCGTCGGTGGCGATCGAGGAGGCCAGCACCGTTCCGCCCGCGGAGATCTGGCCGCGCTGCCGGGAGTATTCATCGAGCAGTACGCGCGAGTTGCGCGGATCGTTGCGCAGGCTGTCGGCCTTGATCACTTGCACGTAGGTGGCGTTGAGCAGCAGTGCGACGATCATGAGCATGACGGCCATGGCGACGCGGCGTAGCGGTGTATTCATGCCGTTTCCCCCTTAGCCGGGCGGAGCAACTCGGTCGGGGCGTCCGCGATGGGTGGCTCGCGCCTACGGACCGGCGCCGGGGCGCGGGCCGCATCGGAGATCTTGACCAGCAATGCCAGCAGTGCGTAGTTGGCCAGTAGCGACGAGCCTCCATAGGAAACGAACGGTGTGGTCAGGCCGGTCAGCGGAATCAGCTTGGTGACGCCGCCGACGACCACGAAGACCTGAATGGCCAGCGTGAACGACAAACCGGCGGCGAGCAACTTGCCGAAGCTGTCGCGCACCGCCAGCGCGGTGCGCACCCCGCGCGCCACGAACATCGTGAACAGCATCAGCACCGCCGCGAGCCCGATCAGCCCGAGCTCCTCGCCGATGGTGGCGATGATGAAATCGGTCTTGGCGAACGGCACCTGGGAGGGGCGCCCGCTACCGAGTCCGGTACCCGCCAACCCGCCGGTGGCCAGCCCGAACAGCGACTGCGAGATCTGATAGCCGGTGTTGTTGTAGTCGGCGAACGGATGCAACCAGGTCGACACCCGCACCCGCACATGGCCGAAGGCGTTGTAGGCGAAGACGAATCCGATGGCCAGCAGTACGCCGCCGACCACCAGCCAGCCCACCCGCTCGGTCGCGATGTAGAGCAGCGCCAGCACGGTCGCGAAGATCAGCAGCGAGGTGCCCAGATCCTTCTCGAACACCAGTACGCCGATGCAGACGACCCACACCAGCAGGATCGGACCGAGATCCCGGGCGCGCGGCAGCTCCAGCCCGAAGACATGCTTACCGGCCGCGGTGAACAGATCCCGCTTGGACACCAGCACCGCCGCGAAGAACACGATCAACAGGATCTTGGCGAATTCGCCCGGCTGCACGCTGAATCCGGGTAATCGGATCCAGATCTTGGCGCCGTTGGTCTCCGAATACGCCGAGGGCAGCAGGGCGGGCACCAGCAGGGCGACCAGGCCGAGCAGGCCGAGGGTGTAGCTGTAGCGGGCCAGCGTGCGGTAGTCGCGCAGCAGCACCAGCACCGCGATGAACAGGGCGATGCCCAGCGCCGTCCACAGCACCTGATCGTTGGCGTCGGCGGTGGGCACCGGCCAGGAGTTGTAGATCGCGGTCTGCTCATCGGCCAGATCCAGCCGGTGGATCAGCACCAGGCCGAGCCCGTTGAGCACGGCCACGATCGGCAGCAGCAGCGGATCGGCGAACGGCGCGAACCTCCGGATCGCCAGATGCGCGACCGCGAACAACGCCAGATAGGTCACCGCCAACTTGGCCAGATCCCAGGAGATCTCCTGATCCTGACTGGCCTCCACCAACACCAGCGCGACCGTGGTGATGATCACCGCCGACCCCAGCAGCAACAGTTCCACGTTGCGCCGGGTCGAGGGTGGTGGCGCGGGTGCGAACCCGCCCGGTGGGCTGGGGAACGCCCCAGCGGACGGCGGTGCCGGTGCGGACATCAGTCCGCCTTCCTGCAGTTCTCCCCCGGAGTCTGAGGAGCCGGCGACGGTGAGGTCGACGGAACCGGTTGCTGGGCGGTGTTGTTCGTCGGGGGTGCCGGGTTCGGCGTGGGGGTCGGCGTCGCACCGGACGGATTGTCGACCGGCGGGATGATCGGCGGAGTCACCACCGGTGGGGCGGGCGGGGTGCAGACGGGCAGCAGTTCGGTGTTGGTCAGGGTCTCGAGCTGACGGCGCGCATCGTCGAAACCGCCCGGGGGCAGACCACTTTCGACCTTATCGCGTCCGGTCTGCCGCAGGTCGGTGACCCGCAACTGCTTACAGCCGGTGGGGAAGCCCGCGGCCGGCCGCATGAGGGTGAGGTGATTCTCACGGGTCACACACGCCAGCTGATCCACATCGCGAATCGCATAGCCCAGCACCGATCCGGGCAGCCCGCGCATGATCACCACATTGCCGTTGTCGGCGCCGACGTAGTAGTTGTTGCGAATCATCTTGTAGCCGACCACGAGTCCGACCGCGACGGCCGCGATCAGGGCCAGCGATAACGAGATCCAGCGCAGCTTATGGCTCTTGCGGGGTTCGGGCGGCTCCGGGGTGACCGGCGCGCGGCGCGGCGCCGCGCGCGGCGGGCGCATGGCCGCGGCCCGACCGGCGGCGGTATTGGGCGGCGGGGTGTCCTCGTCCTCACCGGAGGCGGCGCCTGCCACGATCGGATGGCTCTGGCCGTAATCCAGATCGATGACATCGGCGACGACGACGGTGACGTTGTCCGGACCGCCGCTGCGCAGCGCGAGCTCGATGAGCCGATCGGCAGACTCGTCGGTAGTGCCCTCGCGCAACGTGTTCGCGATCGTCTCATCGCTCACCACATCGGACAGACCGTCCGAGCACAGCAGATAGCGGTCGCCCGCGCGGGCCTCCCGCACGATGAGCGTGGGCTCGATCTCGTTGCCGGTCAACGCCCGCATGATCAGCGAGCGTTGCGGATGGGTATGGGCCTGTTCGGGTGTGATGCGGCCCTCGTCGACCAGCGACTGCACGAAGGTATCGTCGCGGGTGATCTGGGCCAGCTCGGCGTCGCGCAGCAGATACGCGCGCGAGTCGCCGATATGGGCGAGGCCGAGTTTCTTACCCGCGAACAGGATCGTGGTCAGCGTGGTGCCCATGCCGTCGAGCTCGGGCTCCTCCTCGACCTGATCGGCGATGGCCGCATTACCTTCGCGCACCGCGCGATCCAGCTTGCCGAGCAGATCGTCGCCGGGCTCGTCGTCGTCGAGATGGGCGAGCGCGGCGATCATCAACTGGGACGCCACCTCGCCCGCGGCATGGCCGCCCATACCGTCGGCGAGCGCGAGCAGGCGCGCGCCGGCATAGACGGAGTCCTCGTTGTTGGCCCGGACGAGACCGCGGTCGCTGCGCGCTGCGTAGCGGAGAACAAGTGTCACGATCGCAGCTCGATCACTGTCTTGCCGACACGGACAGCGGTACCGAGCGGAACTCGGACCGGGGTGGTGACCTTCACTCGATCGAGATAGGTCCCGTTGGTGGAGCCTAGATCCTCGACGTACCAATCGTCACCGCGCGGCGACAACCGTGCGTGCCGGGTCGAGGCATAGTCATCGGTGAGCACCAGCGTGGAGTCGTCAGCACGCCCGATGAGCACCGGCTGAGTGCCGAGCGTGATACGAGTGCCGGCAAGTGAACCCTGAGTCACCACTAGATATTTGGCGCCCTTCTGGCCACGGCTGAAGGATGGCAGCACCGCGGAACCGCGCGCGGCCCGGGGCTGGATCCGAATGCCGGATGCCGCGTAGATGTCGCTTCGCAGGGTGCGGAGCACCGCCCATACGAACAGCCACAACAGCAGCAGGAACCCCGCACGGGTCAATTGCAGGATGAGTCCCTGCACGGTGTTCCACCTCCTGTTCGACCGGTGCCGTAGGTACGGTTCGACCCGCAACCGGCGTGCTGGTCAGCACGGCCCGGCTGCCGAGCGATATTGGCAGCATCATAGGACCGAGGACCGGTTGTGAGCACGATACGGCCGACGAAACCGTCGGGCCGTCCCGTGACCTGCACGCGCGAGCTTACGGGATCAGACGATCCGGATCAGGATCTCAGAATGTCCGGCGCGGATGACATCGCCGTCGGCGAGCTGCCAATCCTGTACCGGTGAGCCGTTGACCAGCGTTCCGTTGGTCGATCCGAGATCGGACAGCATCGCGACCTGACCGTCCCAGCGCACCTCGATATGGCGGCGGGACACGCCTGTATCGGGCAGCCGGAAGTGTGCGTCCTGGCCGCGGCCGATGATGTTGCTGCCCTCGCGGAGCTGATAGGTGCGACCGCTGCCGTCGTCGAGCTGCAGGGTGGCCGAGTAGCCGGATCCGCTGCGGGCTGCGGGCTGCTGCGCCTGGGGGTAACCGGCCTGCTGGGCGTAGCCCTGCTGTTCGGCGGCATAACCCTGCTGCTCGGCGTAGCCCTGCTGGGCGTAGCCCTGCTCGTAGCCGGCGGGCGCCTGATAGCCCTGGCCCTGGTAGCCCTGCTGTTCGTAACCGCCGGGGGCCTGGGCGTAACCGGCCTGCTGGCCGTATCCCTGGTCGGCATAGCCCTGTTCGGCGTAGCCCTGCTGGCCGTACCCCTGATCGGCATAGCCGGGATCGGCGTAGGCCTGCTGGCCGTAGCCGCCTTGTTCGGCATAGCCCTGTTCCGCGTAGCCCTGCTGGCCGGCGCCCGGCTGTTCGGCGTAGCCCTGCTGGCCGCCCTGATGTGCGCCGCCCTGCTGGGCGTAACCCTGTTCGGCATAACCCTGTTGGCCATAGGCCTGCTGGTCGTACCCCGGCTGGCCGTACGCCGCACCACCCTGCTGGGCATAGCCCTGCTGCTCGTAGCCGTTCTGGTATTCGTAGCCCTGCTGCGAATCCGGCGCGGCATAGTCCGCGGCACCCGGGTACTGCCCACCGCGGCCGTATTCGTCGCGATAGCCGCCCTGCGGAGCACGGCCCGCGGGCGGTGGTGCGTACCCGCGATTGCGTGGATCGGACTCCGCGGGCTCACGGCTGGGGTCGTAGCCTGAGTTCTGCGTCATGGGGCCAGCTCCTGGTTGCGGGTGTGCGGTTCGTTGTCGGGGTTGTCCGGTGTTCGCGCGGCCCACGTCCGGGTCAACCCGGCCGCGCGTCCTGAACTGTCCGGTGTGCAGCGTAGGGGATGCCTCGAATTCGACGTGTACTTCGCCGTAGGTCTGCCATCCCTGATCGTGGATGTAGTCCTGTAGGTGTTTGGCGAAGGCCCGGGTGGTGAGTTCGTGATCTGCCTCGAGTTGCTGCAGGTCCGAGGGGTTGATGGTGATCACGTAGCTGTTGGGAGCCAGCAGATGTCCACCGTCGAGTTCGGCGACCTGATCGGTCGCCTCGCGTTGCAGCGCCGCCTCTACCTCCTGGGGGACCACGCTGCCACCGAATACGCGGGCGAAGGCATCACCGACGGCACCCTGCAGGCGGCGTTCGAAGCGCGACACGATGCCCATCTCGGCCTCCCTTCGCTGCGCGTACCTCGACTGTCACCATTCCGCGACACGCCAAATGGGCGTGTCGTCGAAGGGACACGATGATTGCATGATATCCACGATCCTCCACACCTGTAACTCGCGACAGCCTTGGCGAGTTCCTTTCCACCAATCGGCCGCTCGAGCAGCCGATTTCTGTTCGACATCGCCCGCGTGATACGGTCTTCCAGTCGCTCGGGCGAGTGGCGGAATGGCAGACGCGCTGGCTTCAGGTGCCAGTGTCCTTCGGGACGTGGGGGTTCAAGTCCCCCTTCGCCCACAGTAGTCGAAGCGCCGCAGATCTTTGGGGATCTGGGGCGCTTCGTTGTTTATCCGGGCCGTCAGGAGCTCAGGCGCATCCGTTCGGTCGGTGTCGCACCGTTCACGCATTCCCGCACCGGATTCGGATTCCCTTGGCGCTCTTGGCAATCCCAGTTCACGCCGTTGACCCGGACGGTGATGATCGGATCGCGTTCGCGCTCGGCCCGGTGCAGATAGGTGTTGGCGACGGGGACGGCCGTGGCGCAGGCCGTGTCGTCATAGGTGGTGAACGCGGTGACGGCCAGGCCGTTGTCGGCGGGGCCGCAGGTGATGGCGACGATCTGGGGTTCGCCGGGGGCGGGGATGCCGATCGGGGTGCGGGCGAGGCGGCGCTGGGCCTTCTCGAAGGGGTTCTGCTGGTTCACACATTCGCGGTACGGGGGGACCTCGTTCTCGTAGGAGCGGCAGGTCCAGGGGATGGTGTCGATCGTGACCAGGAGGTCGGCGGGCTGGTCGCCGCCGCGGCGCAGGCCGGCGTCGAGAGCGTCCAAGGCCGCGCGGGTATAGCCGCAGGCCGCGGTGCCGCGGCCGGACAGTGCGTAGAACTGGTAGCCGGTGTCGTCGCGGCCGCAGTCGGTACGTCCGGCGGGTGTCGCGGTGTTCTCCTGGGCCCCGGCGGAGGTGGTCGCGGGGGTCGGGGTCAGGCCGAGGGGATTGTGGGCGGAGCTGCCGCAGGCCGACGCGCCGAATGCGACGGTCGCCAGGAGCAGTATCGGCAAGGTCCCGACTCGCATATGTCCTCCCGACCGATTGAGGGAACCGCGTGGCATTCGGCAGAGCCTGTGCATGTTAGCAACCTTCTGGCTAATTTCGGGCAAAAGGCGCGCTGCGGTATGTCGAATTCGCCCGCCGCGCCGGGCGCTGACCGATCGCGCGGTGGCGCACGCCCGAGACCGACGGATTCGCCGCCGCCGCGGTCCGCGCGGGAGTAATCTCGAAGCACCCTTTCGGACCGATCCGGATTCGCGATGCACGAAATGGCGATAACCCGCAGCGTCATCGACGCCGTATGCGAGCATGCGGCCGGGCGGCGGGTGCACGGCATCACACTCGAGGTCGGTGTGCTGTGTGCCGTTGTGCCCGAGGCGATGTCGTTCTGCTTCGAGCTCGTGGCCGAGGGCACCGTCGCCGAGGGGGCGAATCTCGAGATCCGCACCGTGCCGGGCGTGGCGTACTGCCGCGCCTGCGGTGCCGAATTCACCGTCTCCGATCCGATCCTGCTGTGCCGGTGCGGCAGCGCCGACGTCGAATTGCGATCGGGGCGAGAGCTGTTGATCCGGTCGATGGAAGTGAGCGAGGCATGTGCGCAACCTGCGGATGCGGTGACGAGGCGGCGGCCGTGATCACGGTCCCGCACGATCATCCCCATCCCCATCCCCACGAACACGAACATCCCCACGAACACGGTCACGGGCCCGGCGAGCATGTGCACGTGCCGATCACCAAGACGATCACCCTGGAACAGAAGGTGCTCGCCAAGAATGATCTGCTCGCCCAGCGCATCCGAAAGCGCCTGCGGGACAACGCCATTCTGACCTTGAATCTGACCAGTTCGCCGGGTTCGGGCAAGACCACGCTGTTGGAACGCACGATTCGTGAGCTGGGCGATCAGCCCATCGCGGTGATCGAGGGCGATCAGGAGACGCTGCTGGACGCCGATCGGATCAAGGCCACGGGATGCCGTGTCGTCCAGGTCAATACGGGCGCGGGCTGTCATCTCGACGCGGAGATGATGCGGCACGCACTGGATGCCCTCGGCCCGGCCCCCGACAGCCTGTTGTTCGTGGAGAACGTCGGAAATCTGGTGTGCCCCGCGCTGTTCGACCTGGGCGAGCACGCCAAGGTGGTGGTGATCTCGGTGACCGAGGGCACCGACAAACCGCTGAAGTATCCGCATATGTTCGCCGCCGCCGGACTGGTTCTGATCAACAAGATCGACCTGTTGCCGTATGTCGAATTCGATCTCGATCGATGCCGAGAATATGCACGATCCGTCAACCCGGGTATCCGGATTCTTCCGCTCTCCGCGACCACCGGCGAGGGCGTAAACCGTTGGTACGACTGGATTTTGGAACAGAAAACACAGTTCATCCAGCACCCTTGAGGATGCTTCCGGACGAGCCTAAGATAACGTGATCAGGGTCACATTTCGGGCCGAGTTCTTCAATGAAGGTGAGAGCCGGTCCGGGTGACGTGCATGCTTTCGGAAGGCAACAGCCCATGCCAACTCAGGAAGCAGTCCAAGCCGAACAGGCCTTGATCCACGTGCTGTGGATCAACGCGGGCCTCAGTTGTGATGGCGACTCGGTGGCGTTGACTGCCGCCACCCAGCCCAGTGTCGAGGAGATCGCTCTCGGATCCCTCCCCGGACTGCCCAAAGTCGCTGTCCACTGGCCACTCATAGATTTCGAATGTGGCCCGAACGGGGGAGCCGATGACTTCCTCGAATGGTTCTTCAAGGCCGACCGCGGTGAGCTGGAGCCGTTCGTGCTGGTCGTGGAGGGCTCGATTCCCAACGAGCAGTTGCACTCCGAGGGCTACTGGTGCGGATTCGGCAACGATCCCGCCACCGGCCAGCCCATGACCACCAGCGAATGGCTGGACCGGCTCGCCCCGAAGGCGACGGCCGTGGTCGCCGTCGGCACCTGTGCCACCTACGGCGGTATCCACGCGATGGCCGGAAATCCCACGGGCGCCATGGGTGTTCCGGACTATCTGGGCTGGGACTGGAAGAGTAAGGCGGGCATTCCGATCGTCTGCGTTCCGGGTTGCCCGATCCATCCGGACAACCTGTCCGAGACGCTGACCTATCTGCTCTATATGGCAACCGGTCAGGCGCCCATGATCCCGCTCGACGATGCGCTGCGGCCGAAGTGGTTGTTCGGCAACACCGTGCACGAGGGCTGCGATCGCGCCGGCTATTACGAACAGGGTGATTTCGCCACCGAATATGGTTCGCCGAAATGCATCGTGAAACTGGGCTGCTGGGGTCCGGTCGTGAAATGCAATGTGCCCAAGCGCGGTTGGATAAACGGCATCGGCGGCTGCCCGAATGTGGGCGGCATATGTATCGGTTGCACAATGCCCGGATTCCCGGACAAGTTCATGCCGTTCATGGACGAACCGCCCGGCGGAAAGCTGTCCTCGACGGCCTCGGGACTGTACGGCTCGGTGATTCGCAGCCTGCGCGGCATCACCGGCCGCACGCTGGACAAGGAGCCGCGCTGGCGGCACAAGGGCGAGAAGCTGACAACGGGCGCGACGCGCACCTGGTAGGAGAACCGGAACGATGACCAAGATCATCCCCGAGCCGTCGCACCGCAAGATCGAACCCGATGCCCTCGTCGAGATGGCGTGGGATCCGATCACTCGAATCGTCGGCAGCCTCGGTATCTACACCAAGATCGATTTCGCCAATCGTGAGGTGGTGGAGTGCAAGAGCACCTCCTCGATCTTCCGCGGCTATTCGATCTTCATGCGCGGTAAGGATCCGCGCGACGCGCACTTCATCACCAGCCGCATCTGCGGCATCTGCGGCGATAACCACGCCACCTGCTCCTGCTACTGCCAGAACATGGCCTACGGGGTCAAGCCGCCGAATCTGGGCGAGTGGATCGTCAACCTCGGTGAGGCCGCCGAATACATGTTCGACCACAACATCTTCCAGGAGAATCTGGTCGGCGTGGACTTCTGCGAGAAGATGGTCGCCGAGACCAATCCGAGCGTGCTCGCGCTCGCGCGCAAGACCGACGCGCCGCACGCATCGGCGCACGGCTATCGGACCATCGCCGACATCATGGAGGCGCTGAATCCGTTCACGGGCGAGTTCTATCGTGAGGCGCTGCAGACCAGCCGCTATACGCGAGAGATGTTCTGCCTCATGGAGGGCCGCCATGTGCACCCCTCGACGCTGTACCCCGGCGGCGTGGGCACGGTGGCCACGATTCAGCTGATGACCGACTACATGTCGCGGCTGATGCGGTATGTGGAGTTCATGAAGAAGGTCGTGCCGATGCACGACGATCTGTTCGACTTCTTCTACGAGGCGCTGCCCGGATACGAACAGGTCGGGCTGCGGCGCACGCTGCTCGGCTGCTGGGGCTCGTTCCAGGATCCCGAGGTGTGCAACTTCGCCTACAAGGATATGGCGCAGTGGGGCCGCAAGATGTTCGTGACCCCGGGTGTGGTGGTGGACGGCAAGCTGGTCACCACGTCGCTGGTCGATATCAACCTCGGCATCCGAATCCTGTTGGGCAGTTCGTATTACGACGACTGGACCGATCAGGAGATGTTCGTGAAGACCGATCCGCTGGGCAATCCGGTGGACCGCCGCCATCCCTGGAATCAGCACACCAACCCCAAACCGCAGAAGCGCGATCTGGAGGACAAGTACAGCTGGGTGATGTCGCCGCGCTGGTTCGACGGTAAGGATCATCTCGCCCTGGACACCGGCGGCGGACCGCTCGCGCGGCTGTGGTCGACGGCGCTGGCCGGGCTGGTCGATATCGGATACGTGAAATCGACCGGGCGCAGCGTGCAGATCAATCTGCCCAAGACCGCGCTGAAGGGTCCGGTGGAGTTCGAGTGGAAGATCCCGGCCTACGGCAGCAATACGATCGAGCGCAACCGGGCTCGCACCTACTTCCAGGCCTATGCCGCGGCCTGCGCGCTGCACTTCGCGGAGCAGGCGCTGGCGGAGATCCGGGCCGGGCATACCAAGACCTGGGAGAAGTTCGAGGTGCCCGATGAGGGCATCGGCTGCGGCTTCACCGAGGCCGTGCGCGGTGTGCTGTCGCATCACATGGTGATCCGCGACGGCAAGATCGCCAACTACCATCCGTATCCGCCGACACCGTGGAATGCCAATCCACGCGATACCTATGGCACGCCGGGGCCGTACGAGGATGCGGTGCAGGGACAGCCGATCTTCGAGGAGAACGATCGGGAGCATTTCAAGGGCATCGACATCATGCGCACGGTCCGCAGCTTCGATCCCTGTCTGCCCTGCGGTGTGCATATGTACCTGGGCAACGGAAAGACGTTGGAGAAGCTGCACTCTCCCACCCAGACGCTCACCGGCGAGTAGCGCCATGGCGACCGATCGCTGGCGCGGGGCGGGCGAACGAATCGACACCCTCCTCGCGGCCAGCGGCACGGGCGGGGCCGCGGCCCGCGACCGTGCCGAACTGCTGGTGGCCGAGGTCGTCGACCTGTACGGGGCCGGACTGCACCGGATGCTGGATCTGCTCGACGCCGCGGCGATCGAGCGGCTGGCCCGCGACGAGTTGATCGCGAGCCTGCTGCTGGTGCACGGCCTGCATCCGCACGATGTGCCCACCCGGGTGCGGACCGCGCTGGACAGCGTGCGCCCGTATCTGGGTTCACACGGCGGGGATGTGCGGTTGGTCGATGTGGACGGTCCGGTGGTGCGGCTCGAACTCGACGGGAGCTGTAAGAGCTGTCCGTCCTCCTCGGTCACGCTCGAACTGGCCGTGGAGGATGCCGTGCGCGCCGCGGCGCCCGAGATCGAGGGCATCGAAGTCGTTGCCGCCCAGGCCGATTCCGGGACGGTGATTCCGGCCGAATCGCTGTTCGCCCGGGTGCGTACCGACGGTCATCGGCCCGGTGGCTGGACCGTGGCGCCCGAGCTCGGCGAATTGCGGCCCGGTGAGGTGGGCGGATTCGCCGTCGCCGGGCAGGCGGTGCTGGCCTGCCGGATCGACGACGAGCTCTACGTATATCGCGATCACTGTCCGGCCTGCGATCGATCGATGGCCGGCGCCGCGCTGCATCGGCTCATGGGCGCGCCGCCGGGTTCGGTCGTGCTGCGCTGCCCGACCTGTCGCGCGCATTACGATCCGGTGCACGCCGGGACCCGGCTCGACGGGGACGGACATCTGGATCCGCTGCCGGTGCTCATCCGGTCCGGTGAGCTGTCGGTGGCGGTCCCGGCGGAGGTGGCCGGGTGAATCCGTCGTTCGGGGTGCTGCGTCGGCTGGCCACCGCGCGGCCCGCGCCCACACCTGCCGGGGAGCGCTGCGAGATGTGCGCGGATGCCATCGAGGAGACGCATCCGCATGTCGTGAATGTCGAAGCGCGCCAACTGATGTGCGTCTGCCGCGGCTGTTACCTGCTGTTCACCCCGGCGAAGAGCATGCCGGGGACAGGGGATGGCCGCGTGCCGGGGACAGGGGATGGCCGGGCGTATAAGGACAGCAGGCGATATCGTTCGGTGCCCGATCGCTATCTGTACTTTCCGCAGGCCGAGATAGGGCAGGCCGAATGGGATGCGCTGGAGATTCCGGTGGGGCTGGCCTTCCTGTTCCGCAACTCCGCGCTCGGGCGGACCGTGGCCTTCTATCCCGGACCCGCCGGGGCGACCGAATCCGAACTGCCGCTGGCACAGTGGCAGGCGATCGCGGAGCGCCACCCCGAGCTCGATGTGCTCGCCGACGATGTGGAGGCGCTGCTGGTGCGCATGCCACCGCGCGGGGGAACGGGTGAGGTCATGCTGGTGCCGATCGATGTGTGTTACGAGTTCGTCGGCCGAATGCGGATGCTGTGGAAGGGATTCGACGGCGGTCAGGAGGCCCGGCGCTATATCGATGACTTCTTCGCGGCCATGGCGGCGCGGGCCCGGGGCGGTGTGCGATGAGTTCGGGCGAGGAGATCGGCTTCACGGTGCTGGGCATCGAGCCCGAGCCCTATGCCGCCGCGCCCATCCTCTCGGCGCGGATCGCCGTGACCGCGCCGATCGGTGAGCCGGGGCACGCCATCGCATTACGGGCGCAGATCCGCATCGAACCGCAGCGCCGGGGCTATTCCGAGGAGGAGGGTGCGGGCCTCGAGGATCTGTTCGGTCCGCGGTCGCGGTGGCAGGACACCCAGCGCTCATTCCTGTGGATGCACTGCGCCACCATGATCCCCGGCTTCAGCGGCGGCTGTGAGGCGGATCTGCCGCTGCAGTGCACCTACGACCTCGAGGTCGCCGGATCGAAGTATCTGCAGGCCCTGCGCGGCGGTACGGTGCCGCTGCTGTTCCTGTTCAACGGCACGGTATTCGTCAAGGGCGACAGCGGTTTCGCCATCCATCAGGTGCCCTGGGACCGCGACGACCGATTCGCGATGCCCGTCTCGGTATGGCGCGATCTCATGGCCGCGCATTTCCCGAATTCGGGCTGGGTGCGGCTGTCGCGGGAGACGCTGGATGCCTTATCGGCCTACAAGTCTCGGCGCGGACTGCTCGGATACGACGACGCGGTCGGCGAGCTACTGAAAGAGCGATCGTGACCGCGGCCCGGGCCCGCGCCGTGGCCGATGCGGTGCTCTACGAGGGATATCTGCTCTATCCCTATCGCGCGACCGCGCGAAAGAACCAGTCCCGCTGGCAGTTCGGGGTGCTGGGTCCGCCCGGTGCGGCCGAGGCCGGACTCGGCGAATCGGATCGGATGTCGGCGCAATGCCTGATCGAGGGCGATGCGGACGTCACCGTGACACTGACGCTGCGGTTCCTGCAGTCGCAGCGCCGCGATGTGTACGACGCCGACGATCATCGGGTCACGGAACTCCGGGCGGGCCAGCGGTCCTGGATCGCCTGGGACGAGGCCGTCGAGAAGGAATCGATATTCGGGCCGATATCTCTGGCGGACAGCGTGTTCCGCGTGCGGGTGGATCCGGCCACCGAGGTCGAGCAGATCCGCGAAGGCGATACGCCCGCCGGAAGCCTGGTCCGTGGCCGCAGGCCGATCGAGGCCGAACTCGCCGTGACCGCGACGCGTGACGGCGACTTCCACCGCCTCTCGATCGTGGTGCGCAATATCGGCGCGCCCGCGACCGAACGCACCGACGCCCTGGCCCGATCGCTGATCGGCGCGCATCTCATCGCCGGGGTCGCCCGCGGCGGCTTCGTCTCGTTGCTCGAACCGCCCGAACGGGCCGTCGCGGCCGTCGCCCGGTGCACCCAGCAGCGCTGCTTCCCCGTGCTGGCCGGACCGCCCGGCGATCACTCCCTGCTGCTGATCTCGCCGATCATCCTCTACGACCATCCGGAGATCGCCCCCGAAAGCGCACTGCCCCTGTTCGATTCGACCGAGATCGACGAGATCCTGATGCTGCGCATCATGACCCTGACCGACGAGGAGAAACGGCAGGCCCGGGCCACCGATCCGCGCGCGGCGGAGATCATCGACCGCTGCGAGACCATGACGCCGGACGCCTGGCGGCAACTGCACGGCGCGCTGCGCGATCCGTCCGGGCGCGGCGAGCCGCAGATCCTGCCCGCGCTCGGCGAGGGCATCGACTGGTGGGATCCGTCGGTGGACGGTGCGGTGCGACCGGAATCGGATGCGATCGTCGTGGCGGGAACGCTGGTGCGTAAGGGCAGCCGGGTCCGGCTGCATCCCTCGCGGCGGGCCGATGCCCACGACCTGTTCTACGACGGGCGGCTGGCGCGTGTGGTCGCGGTGCATTCCGATGTCGAGGATCGGGTGCATGTCGCGGTCGTCGTGGAGGACGATCCGGCGGCGGATCTGCACGAATGGTACGGCCGCTACCTCTACTTCGCGCCCGATGAACTGGAACCGATCGATCAAGTGCCCGAACCGGATTCGATATGAAAGGACCGAAACGGCCATGGAAACGGTAGGAGTGATCGCGACCGTCATCGTCGCGCTGATCGTGGTGTCGCTGGCCTGGCTCGGGGTGCGATCCGTCCCCGATCTTCGGCGCTATCTGCGCATCCGGCATATGTAGCGAGCGAGGTGGTGACGACCGTGCTGGTCGCCGGGATCGGCAACATCTTCCTCGGCGACGACGGATTCGGGCCCGCGGTCCTGCGGCGTTTGAGCGGTGACCGCGAAACCGGTGTGCGCG
The DNA here is from genome assembly GCF_044454005.1 of Nocardia sp. NPDC051570. Classification (NCBI taxonomy): domain Bacteria; kingdom Bacillati; phylum Actinomycetota; class Actinomycetes; order Mycobacteriales; family Nocardiaceae; genus Nocardia; species Nocardia sp. NPDC051570. The sequence goes on from NZ_JBITDI010000005.1 coordinate 375,245, forward strand.
TCGCCGATTACGGCATCCGCGGCATGCATCTGGCCTACGACCTGCTCGACGGCTGGGATGCGCTGATCCTCGTCGATGCCCTGCCCGATCGCGGCGAGCCCGGCCGGATCGAGGTGCTGCGCGCCGAACAGTCCACGGCCACAGCGCGACTCGATGCGCACGCCATGAATCCGGAGGCCGTGTTCGCGGCGGTCCGGGCGCTCGGCGGGCGGGTGCCGCCCACGGTGGTGGTCGGCGCTCAGGTGGCATCGGTCGAGGAGGGCATCGGGCTGTCCGAACCGGTCGCCGCGGCGGTGCCCGCCGCCGCGGCCGCGGTCGAGGCGGTGCTCGCGAATCTGCGCACACGGCAGGAGGTGTGAACGATGTGCCTGGGCATACCCGGCCGGGTCGTCGAGATCGTCGACGGCTATCACGGTCAGATCGCGCTCGTCGATGTCTCCGGCGAGCACCGGAAGGTGAATATCGGTCTGCTGGAGGAGGATCCGCCGCGCGCCGGCGATTGGGTCATCATCCATATGGGTCTCGCGGTGGAGCGCACCGATGCGGCGGGCGCGGCCGCGGCGCTGGACGGCCTGCGATTGCTCGGCAGCGGTGAACAGCCGTGACCGGCGGGCGGGCGCGGCGCGGGATCGTCGTGCGGGGGGTGGTGCAGGGCGTGGGCTTCCGGCCGTTCGTCTACGCCACCGCCGCGGAACTGTCGCTGTCCGGACGGGTATCCAACGACAGCTCGGGCGTACTCATCGACATCGAGGGCGCCCCGGCCGATCTCGATGAATTCATCCGCCGGATCAGGGACCGGCCGCCGCCCTTGGCGGTCGTCGAATCCGTCGAACAGTGCGAGCTCGAGGTGCGCGGCGGCACCGGCTTCCACATCGCCGACACCACCCGCGCCACCGGCGGCCGCACACTGGCCTCGCCCGACGTCGCGATCTGCGCCGACTGCGCCGCCGAACTGCGCGATCCGGCCGATCGGCGCTACCGGCACCCCTTCGTCAACTGCACCAATTGCGGGCCCCGGTTCACCATCATCGCCGCACTGCCCTACGACCGCGAGCGCACCTCGATGGCCGAATTCCCCCTGTGCGATGCCTGCGCCCGCGAATACGCCGACCCCGCCGACCGCCGCTTCCACGCCCAGCCCATCGCCTGCCCCGAATGCGGTCCCACGCTGAGCTATTCGAGCCCAGCCGACCCCATTCACCGTCCGCCGCAGGGCCGCTCGAACCCGGGCGACCCCCTCGCCGCGGCCCGGGAGTTGTTGCGTGCGGGCGGAATCCTCGCCGTCAAGGGCATCGGTGGCTACCATCTCGCCTGCGATGCGGCCGATCCCGCCGCGGTCACCGAGCTGCGCCGCCGTAAACGCCGCGGCGACAAACCCTTCGCCGTGATGGTCCCCGACCTGGCGACCGCTCGCATTCTCGTCGAGGTCGACGAGGCAGCGGCCGCCCTGTTGACAAGCCCGGCGCGCCCCATCGTGCTACTCCCGCGCCGCCGGTCTCGGGGCGTGCACACCGGGACCCAGTCGGCCACGACCGGACTCGCACACGATGCCGCCGGTGACGGGATGAACGCGGGCGCAGCCGGATTCGCGCACGGGCATGCGGAACTCGCCGTGGCGGAGGTAGCGCCGGGCAATCCGGATCTCGGTGTACTGATCGCGTATACGCCGCTGCATCTGCTGCTGTTCGGATTGCCCGAGGATCCGCCGGGCCCGCAGGCCCTGGTGATGACCTCGGGAAACCTTGGCGGAGAACCGATCTGCTACGACGACGCCGATGCGCGGATCAGGCTCGCCGGGCTGGCCGATGCCTGGTTATCGCATGATCGCCGCATCCTGGTGCCGTGTGACGACTCCGTGGTGCGGCTCGTGGACGGGCTGGAACTGCCGGTGCGGCGGTCGCGCGGCCATGCGCCGCTGCCGCTGGCGCTGCCGATGCCGATCCCGCCGACCCTGGCCGTGGGTGCGGATCTCAAGAACACGTGCGCGGTCGGCGAGGACCGATACGCCTGGTTGAGCCAGCACATCGGCGATATGGACGATCTGGCCACCCTCACCGCGTTCACCGACGCCGAACGGCATCTGGAGGAACTGACCGGGGTGCGTCCGGAACAACTCGCCGCCGACGCGCATCCGCGCTACCGGTCCACGGCCTGGGCGCATCAGCATGCGGGCGAGCGGCCGGTGCGATCGGTGCAGCATCATCACGCCCATATCGCGGCGGTCATGGGCGAGCACGGCCTCGATCCGGCCGAGACGGTGCTCGGAATCGCCTTCGACGGCACGGGATTCGGACCCGACGGCGCGATCTGGGGTGGCGAGGTGCTCCTGGCGGGATACAAGGGCTTCCGGCGGCTCGCACATCTGCGCTATGTGCCGCTGGCGGGCGGCGATGTGAGTGTGCGGCGGCCCTATCGGATGGCGCTCGCGCATCTGCGCACGGCGGGTATCGCCTGGGATGACGACATTCCGGCGGTGCGGGCCTGTCCACCGGAGGAGCGCAGCGTCCTTGCCCACCAATTGGATACCGGTTTCGGCTGCGTGCCGACCTCGAGCATGGGCCGGTTGTTCGATGCGGTGGCCGCGCTGGCGGGAGTGCGGCAGGTCGTCGACTACGAGGCGCAGGCCGCCATCGAGCTGGAGGGACTGTCCCGCGGCGTCGAGGTCGATGCGGTGTATCGGTTCGGGCTCGCCGAGGGTGACGGCGCGGCCGAACCGATATCGATCGATGCGGCGCCGGCGATCGCCGCGGTGGTCGCTGATGTGCGGGCGGGTACGCCGATTCCGGTGATCGGTGCGCGATTCCATGCCGCCGTCGCGCGGTTGGTGCTGCGGCTGGCCCTGCGCTTCGGCCGATCGAACCCGATCGCCCTGTCCGGCGGTGTCTTCCAGAATGCCCTGCTGTTGTCGTCGGCTCGGACACTGCTGCGAGACAACGGATTCCACGTGCTCACCCATCATCGGCTACCGCCCAACGACGGCGGCCTCGCATTCGGACAACTACTCGCCGTCGGGGCGAGTTGAGCGGAAGGAGTGCGCCGATGTGTCTGGCGGTGCCCGGAAAGGTCCTGAGCCTGCACGAGCGCGACGGCACGCTGATGTCGATCGTCGACTTCGGCGGCGTGCACAAGGACGTCTGTCTGCAGTACATCCCCGATGCCACGATCGGCGACTACGTCATCGTGCACGTCGGATTCGCCCTCCAGCGCCTGGACGAGGCCTCCGCGCTGGCCACCCTCGACGAATTCGCGCGCCTGGGCGTGCTGAACGAGGAGTTCGGTGACGGCTTCGCCATCGCCGCCGCCCAGGCCGGTCTCGACAACCCCGAGGCCGCCCCATCGCGAGAGAACCCGGAGGTGACGTCGTGAAGTATCTCGACGAATTCAGCGATCCGGAGCTGGCCGGGCGCCTGCTCGATCGCATCCGCGCCCTTACCACCCGGCGCTGGTCGATCATGGAAGTGTGTGGCGGGCAGACGCATTCGATCATCCGCCACGGCATCGATCAGCTGCTGCCCGACACCATCGAGATGATCCACGGACCCGGCTGCCCGGTCTGCGTGACCCCGCTCGAGATCATCGATAAGGCGCTCGAGATCGCGTCGCGGCCCGATGTGATCTTCTGCTCGTTCGGTGACATGCTGCGCGTGCCCGGCAGCAGCCGCGACCTGTTCCGCATCAAGAGCGAGGGCGGCGATGTGCGCGTGGTCTATTCGCCGCTGGACGCGCTCGAGCTGGCCCGTGCCAATCCCGATCGCGAGGTGGTGTTCTTCGGGATCGGCTTCGAAACGACCGCACCCGCCAACGCCATGACGGTATATCAGGCGAAAAGGCTTGGTGTGCGCAACTTCTCGCTGCTGGTCTCGCATGTGCTGGTGCCGCCGGCCATTTCGGCGATCATGGAATCGCCGAGCTGCCGGGTGCAGGCGTTCCTGGCCGCCGGACATGTGTGCACGGTCATGGGGATCGGCGAGTATCCGCCGCTCACCGACAAGTACCGGATCCCGATCGTGGTCACCGGCTTCGAACCGCTCGATATTCTGGAGGGTATCCGCCGCACCGTGATTCAGCTCGAGTCCGGGCGGCACGAGGTCGAGAACGCCTATCGGCGCGCGGTGGCCGAGGGCGGGAATCCGGCGGCCAAGGCCATGCTGGAAGACGTCTTCGACATCACCGACCGGGCCTGGCGTGGTATCGGTGTGATTCCGCGCAGCGGCTGGCGACTGTCGGAGCGTTACCGCGAATTCGATGCCGAGCAACGGTTCTCGGTGGGCGATCTGCATACGGCCGAATCCTCGATCTGCCGATCGGGCGAGGTGCTGCAGGGCCTGATCAAACCGCATGAATGCGCCGCCTTCGGTAAGCAGTGCACGCCGCGAAATCCGTTGGGCGCCACCATGGTCTCCTCCGAGGGCGCCTGCGCGGCCTACTACCTGTACCGGCGCCTGGATCTCCCGGCGGAGGCCGCTCATGCCTGAGGATGCCCCCGCGGCCATCGATATGGAGAGCTGGGTCTGCCCGCTGCCGCTGCGCGATGCCCCGAATATCGTGATGGGCCACGGTGGCGGCGGCGCCATGTCGGGTGAGCTGATCGAGCATCTGTTCCTGCCCGCCTTCGGTTCCGCGGCCGAGGCCGGGATGGGCGATTCGGCGGTCGTGACCATCGGCGGCGCGCGGCTGGCGTTCACCACCGATTCGTTCGTGGTCAAGCCGCTGCGATTCCCGGGCGGGTCGATCGGTGAGCTCGCGATCAACGGCACGGTCAACGATCTGGCCATGTCCGGTGCCCATCCCATCGCGCTGGCCACCGCCTTCATCCTGGAGGAGGGCACGCCGCTGGCCGAGATCGCGCGGATCGCCGAGGCCATGGGGACCGCCGCGCTCGGCGCGGGCGTCAAGCTGGTCACCGGCGATACCAAGGTGGTCGATGCCGGACACGGCGACGGGATCTACGTGAACACCTCGGGTATCGGCCTGATCGGGGCGGGTGTCGACATTCGCCCGCAGCGGGCCCGGGCCGGGGATGTGGTGATCGTCAGCGGTGAGATCGGAATGCACGGGGTGGCGGTGCTCAGCTGCCGCGCGGGGCTGGAATTCGCGACCTCGGTGTGCAGCGATACCGCGCCGCTGCACGGTCTGGTCGCGGCCATGCTGGCCACGGGCGCCGACGTCCATGTGCTGCGCGATCCGACGCGGGGCGGAATGGCCTCGGCATTGAACGAGATCGCGCGGGCCGCGAAGGTCGGTGTGGCACTGGACGAACGCGCGATCCCGATCCCGCAGGCGGTGCGCGACGCGTGCGGGCTGCTCGGACTCGATCCGATGTATGTCGCCAACGAGGGCAAGCTGGTCGCGTTCGTGGCCGCCGCGGACGCCGATCGAGTGCTCGCGGCCATGCGCGACCATCCGCTGGGCGCACACGCCGAGGCGATCGGGGTCTGCGTGCCCGAACATCCGGGCATGGTGGTGGCCCGCACGGCCCTCGGCGGCACCCGGGTGGTGGACCTGCCCGCTGGGGAGCAGCTGCCCCGAATCTGTTGAGTGGCCGCGGCTTTCGAGGAGGTGGCGATATCACGGCAACCGAGGTGGCGGGCGTGGAGATGTTCGCCCGCTACGCCTACGCGCCCAATGCCCTGGGTTACTGCGGCCCGCCCGACGCCGAGGCGCTGCGCGGCGGGACGGCCGACGAGGTGCGGGCGGTCGCGCGCCGATTCTCCGGCGCCTGGCCGTATCTGTGCGCGATGTCGGCGCTGACCGGTATCGCGGATCCGCTGGATGGGCGGCTGGTCGAATCCTATTGGCTCGGTGGGGGAGTCGGGGCCGTGCTGGATCCGGTCGAATTCACCGGCGCGCTGCTGGCCCGGATCGGTCCGCTCGCCGGGCACTACTGGACGCATCTGACCCCGGAGCTGGCGAATGAGGCCGCGGCCAATCACCACTTCCACGTCTTCGGCGTGTACCCGTGGACGCGACTGCTCGGCAAGGGGCCCGAACCGGTGCGCATCCTCGACAGCTGCCGGATCACCTGGGCGACGGTGCTCGCCCGCCACGACGGCGAGATCACGGTGTGGTGCCGTCGGTTGCGCTGGGACGGTTATCGGCTCGGTCTGTCCGCGCCGGGCCTGCGCCGCATCCACGACGATGCCGCGCCGCCCGATCTGTACCCCGGCCGGGCGGTCGCGCTGCACTGGGATCGGTTATGCGGTCTGCTCAGTCCCGCGCAGGTCCGGGATCTGGCCGCCGGGACGGCCCGGCAACTGCGGGTGACCAATGCGCGGTTAGGCCGGGGGTGATTCGGCGCTCGCCTGCGCGGACAGCGGAATTCCGGTGTGGAAGAAGCGGATCAGGCGGCCGATGCGGACACAGTGTTCGGCGCAGCGCTCGTAATGGTGGACCAGCAGGGCCAGATCGACGGCCATCGCGCTGTGGTGCGGCCACTCCGGCGATGCCAGCAGCTGCAGCACGCGCTGGCAGGTGTGGGCCAGCGCCGGATCGGGCACCACCAGTTCGGCATCCGGGATCGGATGGCCGGTGGCGACGATGACGTCGACGACCCGGGCGGCGAGGATGGTGGTGAGCCGTCCGATCTCGGCGAGCGGGGTGATGATCTCCGGCGGCGCGACCGGATGGGGATAGCGGCGCACCACGCTGTCGGCGATGCTGCTGGTGAGCCAGCCCAGCTGGGAGAGATCATCGGCAATCTGGATGGCGCTCACCACATGTCGTAGATCGCGGGCGACGGGGGCCTCGAGGGCGAGCAGGATTACGGCGCGGTTCTCGCAGGCGCCGTACTTCTCCTGCAGTTTCTCGTCGAGGGCGAAGACCTCGTAGGCGGCGGTGAGATCGGTCTCGGTCACCGCGAGCGCCACGCGTTCGGCGGCCTCGTGCGCCAGGCCCGCCAAGCGGCCCAGTTCCCGGGTCAGGGCCGCGAGTTCGGAGGAGAACTTCGTCCGCACGCGGCTATCTTCGCCTTTCGCCCGCCGGGCTGTGCGGGTTTCGGAATACCGAATAGCACTGATGCGCATTCGTATTGGACCGGGCAGGATCGCGAGATGCGTTCTCGATCAGCTGTCCAATTCCATCTCCGCCGGGCGTTCGTCGCGGGCTCGATCGCCGTGACCTGCGCATTCTGGTCGATTCCGGGGGTCGGTGCGGTGCAGCCCCGGGGGCCGTTCGCCGCGCCCAATCCCTTTCTGGGGCCGCCGGGTTCGGCCACCATGCACGGCGATGCGGGCAGTTCCGATGCCACGCCGCTGGCCGGGCCCGGGGCCCGGCCGGTCTCGGCGACGATCGCTCCGCTGGCCTCGGCCTGTCCGACGCTGCTGCAGGGTTCGGACGGATTGGTGGTGGCGCTGTGCACCGCGATCGCCGGGCAGGTCCCGACCGTTGCGCTGATCGATCCCGCGAGGGTCGAGGCGCCGTTGGCCACACTGCCATTGACCAAGGGCGGGCTGCTCGGCGGTGTGTACGCCTATCTGGATCAGCACGATCGGCTGGTGGTCGTGGACGGCCGGCGGCAGCTGCTGCGCATCGGGCACGATCGCGACGGCGGCGGGGCATGGCGGTTGCGGATCGATGAGTCGATCGATCTGTCCGGTGTGGTGCCCGACGGCGACAGTGTGGTGGGGTTGGTTCCGGATTCGGGCGGGGCGGTGTGGTTCGCGACCGCGCGTGCGGTGGTCGGACGGGCCGATCCGTCGGGGGCGGTGACGAGCGTGGCGCTGCCCGCGGGTGAGCAGGTGGCCAACAGCATTTCGTCCACGCCGAACGGAAGGGTCGCGGTCGCAACGACATTCGCGCTCTACGAATTCGATACCGAGGCGGGCAGGCCGCATATCCGCTGGCGCGCGCCCTACGATCGCGGCCCGGCGCGTAAGCCGGGCCAGCTGAGCTGGGGCACCGGGTCCACGCCGGTGTACTTCGGGCCCGCGACCGGAGCGGAGTACGTCACGATCGTCGACAATGCGGCGGGGCCGGTGCGGCTGCTGGTATTCCGGTCCGGCACGGGCGAACTCGTCTGCACGCAGCCGGTGCTCACCCACGGCGGGCCGGGCAGTGAGAACGCGCCGATCGGGCTGGGCAGCACGGTGATGGTCGCGAGCACCTACGGCTATCCCTATCCGGCCGTGCCGGAGGGTGCGGGACCCGCCTCGCCGTCGACGGCTCCGTTCGTCGGCGGCATGACCCGGGTGGATGTGGACGGCACGGGCTGTCACACCGTCTGGGACAACGCCGTGCGCAGTTCCGCGGTGCCGATCCTGTCGGCCGCCGACGGCCTGGTCTACACCGTGGCCCGGGTCGGGCCGGAACACACCACGCCGCTGGACGGGTTCGAGTTCACGGCCATCGATCCCGGGACCGGTGCGGTCGCGGCGCGCAGTCCGCTGCCGGGCACCCTGCTGGAGGATCCGCTGCAGACCGCCCCGCTGATCACGCGGGACGGCCACCTACTGCAGGGGACGATCACCGGAATACTGCGGATCGGCTGACGGTGGGGTGTGATCTTCGTCGCACCTTGGTCGGCGGGGCGCCTGCCTCGGAAGGGTTGCGGGCGAGGGTTATGCGCATGGCGATCGTTATTAAGCGCAGATAAATAGAGTGGACATCAGCGGCGGGATCTGTATAGCCCGGTATGCGTCCCGTATTGACGGCAGATAACAAACTCTGGGTCTGTTTTCTGCCTGGCAACCCTGTGGTCATTTCCTATTCGCTTGGTAAACGGCCAGTTGGGAATGGGTGGACTGCGGGGTTGATCGTATCTTCGGTCGGAATCGGCAAATGCGAAATGACGATCTCTCGATCGTTCTTCGGGTTCGAAATCGGATGAACGGGAGCGACCGGACGGGATGTTGCGCGGGGGCGCATCGACACCCCGCACAAGGGACGCTACGAATTTGCGCGCCACTGCCAACAACCCTGTCCGAGCGTCGGTTTCGGCCAGGTCACGTATACGCCCGAGCGCAGTGTGGGAGGTTGCATCGGAATAACGATTGTGTAGAGTTGTAAGCAACGCTGGCCGCAGCTGAGCTGGACTCGCTGCGGCCAGTGGTCCTCAAATCCGGGATGTCCGACCCGGTTCGAAATCCCTCAGCCTCAGCAGTCTTCGCAGCGGCGTGCGCTCGGTTAGCCGGAGATGAGCGGGTCGGTAGCTACCGGCTCTGCCGCGGCACGCCGCCCGATCACGAAGACGTAGGCGAGGAAGCCCAGTTCGGCCAGTAGGCCGATGCCGACGCGCACGGGGGCGGGCCATCCGCTCGGCGTCACGAAGCCCTCGATCAGACCCGAAATCAGCAGCACCGCCACCAGCCCCAGCGCGACGGTCGCGGTCGCCCGGCCCTGCCGGGCCAGCGCCCGGGCCCGGCTGAGGCGACCCGGATCGATCAGCGTCCAGCCCAGCTTCAAACCCGCGCCCCCGGCCACGAAAACCGCTGTGAGCTCCAGCATTCCGTGCGGCAGGAGGAAACCGAAGAAGGCGTCCAGCCGCCCCGCGCCGGCCATCAGGCCCGCCGAGACGCCCAGATTGAGCGCGTTCATGTACAGCACGTAGACCGCGGGCAGAATCACGATTCCGGTGAACAGCGCGACCGCCGCGACCCAGGCGTTATTGGTCCACACCTGCGCGGCGAAGGCGTCATGCGGGTGGTCGGAGTAGTAGGTCTCGAATCTGCCGCCGGGGCCGGTGAGATCGCCGGTATCGGCGGGCAGCCCCAACCGCTTTCGGGCCGTGCCCGATCCGGACACCCACACGGCCAGCCCCGCCGAGACGGCGAGGAAAGCCGCGGCCACCCCGGCCCACCACGGCGCGGCCCGATACACCGCGGCGGGGAACCGATGGGTGAAGAACCGGCCTACTTCTCGCAATACCTCGCCGCGGGTGCCCAGCACCCGGGCGCGGGCCCGGATCAGCAGGGCGCTGAGCCCGGCGATCAGTTCTGGATCGGGAGAGTGCGATTGCAGCCGCGCGAGCTGTTGGGAGGTGCGGCGATACAGCGCCACCAGTTCGTCGGCCTCCGCGCCGGACAGGCGGCGCTGCCGGCTCAGGCGATCGAGCCGGTCCCAGGACGGCCGGTGCGTATAGGCGTAGGCGTCCACGTCCATCGGTGGCCTCCCCTGCTCGTTGTTCGTGACCGAGGCTAGTCGGTCGGCCAGGCCCTAGGCTGGAGGAATCATGGCCGTCTTCACCACCGGCGAGGCCGTCGCCCTCGAACTGCCGATCGCGCGGATACCCACGCGGGCCGCGGCCTTCCTCATCGATGTGGTGCTGCAGTTCGTGCTGGCGTGGCTGCTGTTCGCGGCCGTGGTGATGCTGCTGGTGCGGTTCGATCCGGATATCGCCTGGCTCGACACCGCGGTGCTGGTGATCTTCGTGACCGTATTGGCCGGATATCCGGTCACCTGCGAGACGCTGTTGCGCGGGCGCACGGTCGGCAAGCTGATGCTGGGGCTGCGCGTGGTCCGGGCCGACGGCGGACCGATCGACTTCCGCCACGCCCTGACCCGCGGCCTCGCCGGCGCCATCGTCGACTTCTGGGCCCTCGGCGGATTCGGCGCCGTCGCGGTGGTGACCTCACTGTGCTCCCCGCGCGCCCGCCGGATCGGCGACATCCTCGCCGGCACGGTGGTGGTCCACGACCGCACCCGAATCCCGTTGCCCGCCTTGGCCGCCGCCCCGCCCTGGCTCCAGTCCTGGTCCCAACACCTGGACCTGTCCGCCCTCACCGAAGACCTGGCCCTCCCCATCCGCCGATACCTCACCCGCTACCGCACTCTCACCCCCGAAATCCAGGCCGCCCTCGGCCACACCCTCGTCACCACTGCCTGCACCCGCCTCGGCGTCCCCCCACCCCCCAACTACCCACCCCTGCACATCCTCGGCGCCCTCATCTCCGAACGCCAACGCCGCACCCTCACCCAATCCCGCCCGGCACCAATGCCTTTCGATATGACCTGGCGCTGAATGGAGCGGCGGAGGAGGAGTTGAGTCGCCGTGTACGGGCGGCGGGTGGTCACATGGCTCCGGAGCGTTTCAGTTCCAGGTATTCGTCGGCCAGGGCCTCGGGGAGGCGGGTGGGGGAGGTGGCTACGACGCCGATGCCCTTGCGGCGCAGGGATTCCTGGACGAGGGCGCGTTCGGCGAGGAGGGATTCGGCGGTGGCGGCGGCGTAGATGTCGGGGATCGTGGTGCGGTGGGTGGCGGCGGCGGCGACGTCGGGGTCGGTGACCGAGACCAGCAGGACGCGGTGGCGGTGGGCGAGGACCGGGAGGACGGGGGTGAGGTTCTCCTCGACCAGTGCGCCGTCGAGGCTGGTGAACCAGACGATCAGGCTGCGGCGGCGGGCGTGTCGCAGTGCGGCGCGGACCAGACCGGGGGTGTCGGTGTCGACCAGGGCGGGCACCACCGCGGATAAGGCGTGCATCAGCTTGGGCTGCAGGGACTTTCCGCCGATGCCGCGGACCTCGGCGCGGATCGTGCGGTCGTAGGCGAGCAGATCGGCGGTATCGCCCGCCGCGGCGGCCAGGCCGCCGAGCAGCAGCGCGGCCTCGATGGCGACATCGAGGCGAGTGCCCTCGCCGATCCTGGCCGCGGCCGTGCGGCCGGTGTCCAGCAGCATCAGTACGTGGCGGTTGCGTTCGGGGCGCCAGGTGCGCACCAGGACATCGGTCGCGCGGGCGGTCGCGCGCCAATCGATCGCGCGGACATCGTCACCGGCCACGTACTCACGGAACGAATCGAATTCCGAACCCTGGCCGCGGGTGTTCGTCACCGTGCGGCCCTCCAGATGCTGCAGCTGCCGCACCTTCGCGGCCAGCACCTTCTCGCTGCGAAACGGCGGCAGCGCCCGCAGGCGGGCGGGCACGTCGCGGCGAATCTGCCGACCGGCCAGCCCGAGCGGCCCCAGCAGGCGCACGGTCACCGGTCCGGCCACGCGGTCGCCGCGATAGTCCGGTCGCAGCGTGGTGCGCAGGTGGGTCTTGGTATTCGGCGCGAGTAGCAGGTGGTGGCTGTCGTGATCGGCCCGCGCGCTGTCGGGCCAGTCGTCCCACAGCATGCCGCGGATCGTGCGGGTACCGGCGTTGAGCACCGTCAGCTCCACCTCGGTCGTGCGCCCCGATCGCACCGTGGTCAGCGCCGCTCGCGACAGCTCGAGCCCGATTCCCTTGCCCGCCAACGTCGTATCGATCGCGATGAGCACCGCCAGCAGACCGGTCGCCGCGACGACGCCCAGCCACGACGGCAGCGCGAACATCACGACCAGACCCGCCCCCGCGGCGATGGCCGCCAGCCGCCCGGTGACCACCATGGCTACACCGGAACCGGAACCGACAGCAGCAGCGAGGACATCACGCCCTCTGCCGTCGCCCCGTCCAGCTCCGCCTCGGGACGCAGCTGCAGCCGATGCCGAAGTACCGCCACCGCAACGTGTTTCACGTCGTCGGGGGAGACGAATCCGCGCCCGCCCAGCCAGGCCAGCGCCCGCGCGGCCGCCATCAGCGCGGTGGCGCCGCGGGTGGACGCGCCGTGCTGCACGGCCGGGGAGCTGCGGGTGGCCCGGCACAGATCGACGATGTAGGCGAGCACCTCGGGGGCGATCGTCACCTCCGCGACCGCGGTGCGGGCGGCCGCGATATGCGCGGGTCCGGCCACCGGGCGCAGGCCCGCCGCGGTCAGATCGCGCGGATCGAATCCGGCGGCATGCCGCTGCAGGACGCGGAATTCGTCATCGCGGCCGGGCAGCCGGATGTCGACCTTGAACAGGAACCGGTCCAGCTGCGCCTCCGGCAGCGGATAGGTGCCCTCCTGTTCGATCGGATTCTGGGTGGCCACGACCACGAACGGTTCGGGCAGCGGCCGCGGTTTGCCGTCGACCGACACCTGCCGCTCCTCCATCGATTCCAGCAGCGCGGATTGGGTTTTCGGGGGAGTGCGGTTGATCTCGTCGGCCAGCAGCAGATTCGTGAACACCGGTCCGCGGCGGAAGGTGAACTCCCCCGAATGCGGATCGTAGATCTGCGAACCGGTCACATCGCCGGGCATGAGATCCGGGGTGAACTGGACGCGAGCGTGCTCGAGGTCCAGCGCCATCGCCAGCGCGCGCACCAGCAGCGTCTTCGCCACGCCCGGAACACCTTCCAGCAGCACATGCCCGCGGCACAGCAGCGCCAGTACCAGAAACATGATGGCCTGGTCGTTACCGACGACGGCCTTGCCGATCTCGGCGCGTAACGCGCCGAATGCCCGATGGGCGTCCTCGGCGGTCGGGGTGTGGTTGGTGTCCACCGTGGTCATCCGATCTCCGATTCGATGCGATCCAGTTGTGCGACAACGACTTGCAGAGACTGATCGTCGGGCACCGGGCTGTATATTTTGGCGGCGGCTTCGCCGCCGCGGGTTTGCGGCGCCTGAGGCTCGTCGTTCGGGTACCGCTGCTTGCTCCTTCGTCGCTTGCGCAGCGGCACC
>NZ_JBITDI010000005.1:388710-390737 GCF_044454005.1 Nocardia sp. NPDC051570
CGGGGGGTGGTGGGGCGCGGGCGGGTGCCCCGTCGCCGGGCGCCCCCCCCCCCCCCCCCCCCCCCCCCGCGCCGCAAACCTTGCGGGTGAACCCGGTTGTGGTTGCGGGTGTTCGACTGGGTCGGCGCGCAGGTGTGTGGCGATGGCGGTGACTATCTGGGCGGGCGGCGCGTCGGCCGGGAGACTCAGTGTGGGTCGGATCCGCCGCAGTGTTGCCGCGCGCAGCTTCGCTGCGACATGGTCGCGATCGCCGGATCTGCGATACAACGCGGCCTGTCCGGCCAGTAGTTCATCCGCGGGCACCTCCACCGGGCGTGGCTCGCCGACCAATGTGCCGCGGCGACGAGCACGCCACCAGACGACGATCGCGGCGCAGATCAGCAGCTGCAGACCGCCGTATGCCAGCGGGTCCGGCAGCTTGCTGAAGATCGAGTCGCTGCCCTCGCCGGGGTCGGGATTCGGCAATTCGGGCCGGTCCGGGGACGGAACATGGTGTGGTGCGGTCGGGGCGGCGGCCAGCCGCAGCAGCACATAGACGATCAGGACCGCGGCGATCGCGCCGAGAAGGATCGCCCAGAACGTCGGATTCCGCAGTAGTTCCGGCAGTGGTGGCGGGCGCAGGGGAATGCGGCGACGGCGTTCGCGCGCGGCGACCTCGATGGCCTCCGGCGGGGGCGGTGGTGCGTGCGAGAAGCGATCGGCCTGGGCGAGTCGCTCGTATTCCGTCGCAGTGGCCGGGCGGCCGCCGTAGACGACCTCGTCGAAACCCTGTGCGACGGTGGGCAGTTCGGCGGCTCGGTCCGGCGCGGAGGTCGCGGCCGCATCCGCCGTCTCGCGCGCCGTGCGGGCCCGGCGCACCTCGAGTACTCCGCCCTGTTCCAGGCCGCGCACGACCGCGCGGAACCGCTCCCGCACGGCGATATCGAAATCGCCTCGCGCGGCGGCTTGTTCGGCCGCGTCGAGGTGTTCGGCCGCGAGCCCGAGGGCGGGCACCTCCGGAGCGGACGGTTCCGGGACCGGGTTCTCGCCCGTCGTCATCGCATCGGTCCCGACGGGATGTGGATATCCCAGGCCTCGCGGCGGCAGCGGCGGTCCACATAGCTCACCACACGGGTGGCGGAGTCCACGACCTCGGCGAATGCGCTGATCAACAGGGCGGCCGCGGTGGCCAGGACGATGACCGCCCAGCGATGCGTGCCGGAGAAGTCGGACAGGAACAGCGGAATCCCCAGCAGCGGGACCGTGAGCACCACCAGCAGCCCGCGCAGCGCCAGCCACAGCCATGCCAGCTGCCATTCCGCCCCGGCGGCAAGGACTTTCGCGCGCCCCGCCGCGGCCCGATAGGGCACTCCCTCCTCGAACAGCACCGGCAGCACCGCGAACCATCTGGCCCGCAACCAGCCAAGCCAGACGATCGCGGGCACCAGGGTGATCATCAGCGGTGTACCCAGCGCCAGCACACCGACGCCGACCAGCGTGTACAACATCTGGAAGATCAGCAGCGGCCCGAACTTCCCCCGCAATCCCGCCAGGGCCGCCCGCCACCCGATCGCCCGCCGATGCACCCCCGCCAGCCCGATCGGCGTCGCCACCCCGCGCACGAACAGCCGCAACAGCCAGATACATACCGCAGTGGAACCGATTGCCGCCCAGGCGGTCCCGTCATCCGACCCACCCGTCACCGCGGACCCCGCAGCGGTAACCGCGGCGACCACCCCCACGGCAACGACATAAACCGGCGCGATCAACCCCGCCAACAGCCGAATACTCCCCTGAATCAAGACAAACGGCAGATCCAGCAACTCCCGAAACGTCAACGGCCGAACGGGCACCAACTCCCCGTCCCCCGTCCCCGCATCAAGGCCGGGACTGGACGACAGCCCCGCCCCACCGACAGCGGCTGGATTCACGCGGCTGAGTGTAGTTGTTGGCGCCGCCTCCGGCGTCGCGGGTTTGCGGCGCCCGGCGGGGGGGGGGGGGGGGGGGGGGGGGGGGGGGGGGGGGGCGCGCGCCCCCCCCGGGCGGGC
>NZ_JBITDI010000005.1:390747-606928 GCF_044454005.1 Nocardia sp. NPDC051570
TGGGGGGGCTGGCGGGGGTGGTGTGTCCTAGGGCCGTTTCCGTGTTACTTCTCACCCCCCCCCCCCCCCCCCCCCCCCCCCCCCCGCGCCGCAAACCTCGCAGGTGAACTTTGTCGTGGTCGCGGGTGTTCGGCGTCCGTTCAGCGGTTGATTACCGCTCGGTGGAGGGTGGGGTTCGTCGCGTGCGTAGCGGCGCCCGAACGACGAGCCGCGCCGCAGGCCTTGCAGGTGGATCTCGTCGTGGTCGCGGGTGTTCGGCGGTTGGAGAGGCGGGTGATTACTGCTCAGTGGAGGGTGGGGTCGAGTGGGGTTTGTTGCGTACGCAGCGGTCCCGAAACGGCGAGTCGCGCCGCAGACCTCGTAGGTGAGCCTCGTTGCGGTTGTGGGTGTTCGGCGTTGGTTCAGCGGTTGAGGAGGCGGGTGATCACTGCTCGGTGGAGGTCGGGGTCCAGTGGGGGGAGGCCCAGGAGGGTGCGGAGGTAGATGCCGTCGCCTGCCAGGCGGATCAGTTCGGCTTGGACGGGGTCGGGGACCTCGGCGTCGAGGCCGTCCTTCCAGGAGTTCATGACGTCGGTGAGTGCTCGTTGGAGCTCGTCGTCGGCGGGGGCGTGGGGGGCCTCGAGTGTGCGCATGGCGGCGACCATCGAGCGGTAGAGGGCCAGCTCCAGGGCGTCGGAGTCGTTGTGGGGGTTGGGGGTTTGCAGGTACCACTCGGCTACCGAGCGGCCCTGGGCGGTGGCCTGGGCCAGTTGGTCGGTGGCGCGTTCGCCCAGGCGGCGGACCAGGCCGGCCAGCAGGGCGTCCTTGGATTTGAAGTGGTAGAGCAGGCCGCCCTTGGAGACGCCGGCGGTGGCGGCGACGTTTTCCAGGGTGACCTGGGACATGCCCTTGTCCACCAGCAGTGTCTCGAGGGCGTCGAGGATCCGGTCGCGGGTCGTTGTCACGGGCATCACTGTACCGTCCGGACGGTAAGTCTGTTACTGTACCGTCTGGACGGTAAGAAGACGGACGGAAGTCGAGAGAACCATGAACACCGCCATCACCACCTCGCGCCGGGCCACCGCTCGGGATTGGGGTGGGCTCGGCGTGCTGGTGCTCGCGCTGCTGCTCATCTCCGTGGACGCGACCGTGCTGGATATCGCGGTTCCCGCCATCAGCGCACACCTCGCCCCGACCACACCGCAGCTGCTGTGGATCATCGACGTCTACTCGTTCGTGCTCGCCGGTCTGCTGGTGACCATGGGCGCGCTGGGTGATCGGATCGGTCGCCGCCGATTGCTGTTGATCGGCGCGGTCGGCTTCGGCCTGGCCTCGGCGGTCGCGGCCTGGTCGGTCACGCCCGAGATGTTGATCGCCGCGCGCGTATTGCAGGGCATCGCGGGCGCCACCCTGATGCCCGCGACGCTGGGCCTGATCCGGGCCATGTTCACCGATCCGCGCCAGCGCACGATCGCGATCGCGGTGTGGAGCGCGATGGCCGGTGGCGGTGCGGCCCTGGGTCCGCTGCTCGGCGGCTGGCTGCTCGAGCACTTCTGGTGGGGTTCGGTCTTTCTGATCAATCTGCCGGTGATGCTGGCGCTCGTCGCGCTGGGCCCGATCCTGGTGCCGGAGTCGCGCGATCCGAATCCGGGCCGATTCGATCTGATCAGCGCCGGACTGTCGATGCTCGCGCTGGTGCCGGTCGTGTACGCGATCAAGGAGATCGCCGCGCACGGTATCGATCTCGCGATGATCGGCATCGCCGCGCTCGGCGTGGTCGCCGGTGTGCTGTTCGTGCGGCGGCAGCGGGCGCTGGCCGATCCGATGCTGGATCTGCGGTTGTTCGCGCTGCCACGGTTCCGCACGGCCGTGCTGACCAATCTGCTGTCGGTGTTCGCGCTGGCCGGTGTGCTGTTCTTCGGTTCGCAGTATCTGCAGCTGGTGCTGGGTCGTTCGCCGCTGGACGCCGGGCTGCTCCTGCTGCCGGGCATGCTGGCGAGCATGGTCGCGGCGCTGGCCTCGGCATGGCTGGTGCGGATGTGGCGGCCGGGTCTGGTGCTCGGGGCCGCGCTGGTGGTGGCGGCGATCGGCGCCTCGCTGTTCGCGTTGTTGAGCGCCGATCCGGCCGGTGGCGTATGGCCGTTCGTCGCGGGCTTCCTGTTGGTCGGGACGGGTGTCGGTGTGGCGCTGACGATTTCGTCGGACATGGTGGTCGGGTCCGCGCCGGCCGAGCGTGCCGGTGCGGCGGCCGCGGTCTCCGAGACCGCCTATGAGGCGGGTGTGGCGCTCGGCGTCGCGATTCTCGGCAGCGTGGTCATGGCGGTGTTCCGCCACGGCCTGGACGTCTCGTCGGTGCCGCAGGACCGGTTGGCACCGGCGCGCGAATCCCTCGGCGGCGCGGTGGAAACCGCGCGGCAGCTGCCCGAGCACGTGGGCGCGGCGCTGCTGGACTCCGCGCATACGGCCTTCGTCTCCGGCCTCCACGTCGCCGCGATCGCCACGGCCCTGATCCTGCTGTCGGTCGGCTGCTACGCCGCCCGCGCGAGTACCGCACCGGTCCGGGTGAATGACGAATCCGCCGAACGGAATTCGGACCACCCGCGGGTCGGGGCGGACCACTGACAGGTCCCCGAACCCGGTGCTGCCGTGCGTACCGTTACCGGCGCACGGCAGCACCGGCGGGTGGTGATCCGCACTGCGGTCCCGATGTGGATGCGATGACAGCGCGGGCGTGAGTCGGATCGCGGGTCCGTCCGCGTCGACTTACAGTGGACGCGTATGAGCGCTGTCTCGACGCCGTCGCAGCCATCCAGCGGGAACGGGCTGCCCTTCGATCCGGCCGATCCGGACTTTCTCGCCGATCCCTATCCGACCTTCGCGCGGCTGCGCGAGCGCGGTGAGGTGCATCCGCATCCGGGTCTCGGTATGGCGATCGCGGTCTCGCATGCGGCCGCGGCACAGGTATTGCGTGATCGCGCACTCGGACGGATCTGGTCGGATGCGCGACCGGCCGACCGATTTCCCGCATTCAATCTGCTGCACCGGCATTCGATGCTGGAAAGCGAGCCGCCGACGCATACGCGGTTGCGGAGTCTGGTCTCGGCCGCGTTCGGGCGCGGTCATGTCGATCGGCTGCGGCCCGCGGTCCATCAGCGGGCCGCGACCCTGGTCACCCGACTGCGCGCCGCCATCGCCGACACCGGCAGTGCCGATCTGCTCGACCATGTCGCGGCCCCGCTGCCGGTACAGGTGATCGCCGATCTGCTCGACGTCCCGGAACCCGATCATGGCCTGTTGCAGCCGTGGTCGAACACGATCGTGAAGATGTACGAACCCGGCCTGGCGGAGCATCGACGCGATGAAGCCGAAAGCGCCGCAGCGGAATTCGTCGCCTATCTGCGCGATCTGGTGGCCCGGCGCCGCACCCAGCCGGAGCCGGGCCTGCTGAGCGATCTGATCGCGGTCACCGATGCGGGCGGACCCCTGTCCGACGACGAGCTGGTCGCGACCGCGGTGCTGCTGCTGATGGCGGGTCACGAGGCGACCGTGCACACCATCGGCAACGGTGTCCTGGCCCTGATGCGCCACCGGGACCAGTGGCAGCGGCTCGTCGACGATCCGGGCCTCGCCGTCACCGCGGCGGACGAATTGATCCGCTACGACGCGCCGTTGCAGATGTTCGAGCGCACCGCGACCGCCGAGGTCGTGATCGCCGGACACCACCTCGCGCCCGGCGACAAGATCGCCGCCCTGCTGGGCGCCGCGGCCCGTGATCCGCGGGTGTTCACCGATCCGGACCGGCTCGACATCGCCCGCTCACCCAATCCGCATCTCGGCTTCGGCGCCGGAATCCACTACTGCCTCGGATCGCCCTTGGCGCGAGTCGAGGTGGCCGCGGCGCTGACGGAACTGGTCCGGCAGCTGCCGTCGCTGGAACTTGCCGCGGAACCGACGCGACGTCCGGAGTTCACGATTCGAGGGGTGCGGGCGCTGTCGGTCACCGCATAGGCCGGATGTTCGCGCTCCGCACCCGACCGCCGATCTCGATGCGGCCGTCCGGCAGCGACCGAGTGTGGATCACCGAGCCTCGCCCCTGCGTGATCTCCAGGGCCCGGCCGAGTCTCGCGGTGAGCAGCAGTGCGGCAGCGCCGGTGGCCTCGTCCTCATCGATGCCGTCGCCGCGGCCGGGGAAGGCGCGGGCGCGGATCCGGCCCGAGGGCTCGTCCTGCCAGGCCCAGGCGTAGATCCATTCACCCGGGGGCGGCACGGTCAGATCGTCCACCTCCGCGGCCGAGTCGTGCTGCCGGAGGGTTCTCGGCGGGACCCAATCCGCTTGGGCGGCAATCCAGGTGAGTTCGCCGTCGCGACGCGCTTCGACCCGGCCCGCGCGGGTCATCAGCGTCGCCGCGCCGAGCAGCCATGCGGTTCCGACGCAGGGATGGCCCGCCCAGGGCAGCCGGGTCGACGGTGTCCAGATGTCGATCGTCCCGCGCCTGACATCGTCGACGAAGACGGTTTCGCTGAAACCCACAGTGCGGGCGATCGTCAGCCGCCGCTCGTCGGTGTCCACCCCCGCGCGGACGATGCCGAGCTCATTGCCGAATCCCCCGTCGGGGTCGCAGAAGACGCGGACCACTTCATGTTCGATCACCCGCTCAGTCAAGCGCAATCGGCTATGAGTCGCCGAATCCGGGCCGATCGGTATCGTGCCCGATTTGCTTTGGAAAGGGCTGGCACCAGGCTGTTTTCGATGTTCTACGTGAAACATCGTGGTGGCCAACCCGTTTCGACTGTGGCGTGGATTACTCCGACCGCGCGCCGGGCGGAAGTTCGCGGCGACCGCGAGAGTCCAATTCCGGAGTGCCCGACCGACCCGGCACGGCATCGCGCCGGTCGCCGCCCGGCAGACCATAACCGGATCCGGCCTGACTCGGCGGCAGCGCCGAATAGCGCGGATCGTGGTACGCCGCATCGACCACCTGCGCGGCGATCTGCTCGGCATATCCGGGCTGCGCGTACGGCTGCCCGGAATCCTCCGAATTCACCGTGACCTTACGGGTGCGGCGCAGGGTGAAGGTGATCTCCTCGGCCTCCTCGAAGGCCTGGCGCACCGTGCGCAGCGGATGTGTCGCGGTATCGATCGCATTGGCGACGAAGGACGGCACCAGCGGCCGGATCCAGCGCGCGGCGGTATCGGTGAAGGGCACCGTGCCGATCACCGGAAGTTCCAGGCCACCACCCTGTTTCGCGACCGGAGTCCCGGTGCGCGCGGGAACCAGCGCGGCGGCGTCGAGCCGCGCGGGTAGAGCGGGCTGGTTGAGGTTCCCCTCCTGTGCCACGGAGTTGTCCTTTCGGTCCTCGGCCGGAGCGCCGGCCGGAAGTTGTGCGAGCGCCTCGAATTCGGCCACCGCGCGACGCTGCGGTTCGGTGACGCCGATCTGGAGGTTGCCGATGGCGGCGACGATCCGCTTGCGCTGGCGCTCGCGATCGATGGCGGTGTCGGCATGTGCGGCCAGGCGGGCCGAGGCCAATTCCTGTTCGGCACGCAGCCTTTCGGTCTCGGCGTACGCCTCGGCGCGCTGGACGGCGACCGCGGCGGCGGCCGCCTGTTCGGCGCGTTCGGTGACCGTGCGGGCGGCCATGCGGCGATCGAACGAGGTCTCCCCGCGCCACCACCGCAGCAGCTGCGGCAGCAGGGCCAGCAGCACGCCGATCACGAGGGTCGCCAGCCGCAGCAGCAGCGCGCCGCCGTGGCCGATCGTGTACTCCTGCATGGCCTGCCAGCGCGCGCCCAGACCGCGGTCGCCGGTGTGGAAGGCGGCCGCGCGGGCCTGGTCGAGGGCCTGCTGCTGATCGGAGATCCGGGTGTCGAGGGGCCCGATCTGGTTCTGCGCCGCCGTGAGTCGACCCCGTGCGTCGTCGAGCAGGGCGTTATCGGTCTGGGTCTCCGGGCCGCGGCCGGGCACTCCGGTGATCTTGGTCTGTGGGCATTGCGGCGTCGGATTGTATTCGCAGCGCGCGATCACCAGGGTCTGATCGATATCGCCCTGTGCCTTGGCGATCGCCTGATCCAGCCCGGCGCGATCGGCGCGGGTCTGGTCGAGCCGGGTGCGGGCGGCGACCACGGCCGGTGCGGATTCGCCGTCGAGCCTTGCCCTTTCGTCCAGCTGTCGATTCACCGTGCCGCCGAGCAGCACCGTGCTCGCGAGCTCGGCGATCAGCACACCGGCCAGCGCCGCGACGGTCATGCGGCCGAGCAGATCGCCGCGCCGCCGCATGGCCGAGAGCATCCGGCCCGACAGCGACGCCGTCACCAGCGCCCGCGACATCGCGCCGAAGATCAGCACGGCGAGCAGCGCCACCACGAGGATCACCGCGAACGGCCAGTGCGCGGCCGCGCCCGCGAGCGCCACCACGATGCCGGAGATCACGGCGAACAACAGCACCGTCGCGCCGCTGACGGCATATCCGGCCCGTTCGTGCGGGTCGTCGACCTCCGGCCCGGCGCCGCCGAGCCAGGTGAGCAAGGAAGATGAGGGGCCGCCCAAGGTCATGGGGATTCACATCCTCTACGTCCCAGTCGTTTTCGCAAGCCGGTCCCAGCGTGACAGGCGGGCCCGGATTCCACCGACTGTGGCGGCGGTGTTGTGGTCAGGCTCACATCGTCGAGATCATCGGCGCGCGGGAGCGATAGCGGTTCCCTATTCTCATGAGGTGAAGGCTTTCCGGGCGCAACGGATCGGCCGGTCTGCGAGGCGCGAGGACAGGAGATTCGCGGATGCGCGTGCGTGCGCTGGTATTGGCGGCCGCGGTGGCCTTCGGAGTGATCTCCGTTGAGGCGCTGCCCATGACCCGTGACCCGGTGGCCCATGCCGATCCGATGGCCGAGCGGCCGCTGGATCGGGTGGTCGAACTGGCCCTGACGCGACTGCGGACCGGCGATACGGTCGCGGCCGCCAAATGGGTGAGCGCCGCCGCGAGCGGCACCGAGCCGGTGATCGACGATCCGGCCCGCGAGGCCGTGGTCTACGACGCGATGGCCCGGGCCGGTGCCGAGCTCGGCGTGCCGGAGGACTGGGTGCGGCAGGTGTTCTTCGGGCAGATCGAGGCCAACAAGATGGTCCAGCGCGGCCTGCTCGCGCGCTGGCGCTTCGATCCGGCCGCCGCGCCCACGACCGCGCCGAATCTAGCTGCGGTCCGGCCCGTCATCGATCGGGTGAACGGCGAGATCGTCGCGCAATTGGCGGCGCATCGGGCCGAACTGTCCGGACCGGGATGTGCCGAACGCCTCGCGACCAGTGTCTTTCCGTCATTGACGTCCGGGAGTGCCGATGCCCTGCATCAGGCCGCGCTGGTCCGGGCGAGCGCCGCGCTGTGTAGCCCGGACTAATGTGACATATCGCACAGCCATGGGTTTGCTGGAATTGTGCTGGAGGCCGATTCGGTAAAGCAGGCCGTACGGTCGGAACATTGGCGAGGCTCGTCGTCCAGGTATCCGAAATGTCTCGCCCAGGTGTCCGGGAAGTTAGCCGCCTTACAATCCGGTTTGTCCGTGACTCACCGGGGGAATACTGCTGCGATGCAGGTGGGAGAGCTTCCCGGAACTATCGGCCCGGTTCCGGGGGCGAGCTCGCGTGGCCATCGGTTCCCGTGGCGAATGCGACGCGGAGATCCGGGATGCCTGCTTTACACTGGACAACGCGCAGGTAGCGGAGGACCGATGAAGACGCCCAGGTAGATGCCATATTTAGCACAACCTAAGTTGGTTGGGCTCAGGTCCTGACTTATCGTTTGCTCTTGATGCCGGGTACGAAATGCCCGGCTACACCGCCCGATTCGGCCACGAGCCGGTTGGCGTACAGCCTAGCGGGCGACACCGGCGCGGCGCGTAAGGAACCTGTAAGTTCCGCTACCGCCGAGCACCCGACGAAGACATCCAAAGCGGGTGGACAACTGGAGAGTTGACTGCACGGGATGACCATCAGCGCGGCTGGTCTCCGAACGTCCGGACGCAGTCTAGACGCAGGCGTTCGACGAAGGCCCCATTCATCGAAGGCCTGATTCTTTTGAAGGCAGAGGCATGACGCAACTTCCTGGCCACAGGTCCCCTGGACCGATCGGGCTCTACGACCCGGCGAACGAGCACGACGCCTGCGGCGTCGCATTCGTCGTCGACATGCACGGCCGTCGCAGCCGCGACATCGTCGACAAGGCTATTACGGCGCTGCTGAATCTGGAGCATCGAGGCGCTGCCGGCGCCGAACCCAATTCGGGTGACGGCGCGGGCATTCTGATCCAGATTCCGGACCGGTTCTTCCGGGCGGTCGTCGATTTCGAGTTGCCGGCCGAAGGCTCCTACGCCACCGGTATCGCCTTCCTGCCGCAGGCCCGCCGCGAGGCCGCGCGCGCCTCCTATCACGTCGAGAAGATCGTCCGCGAGGAGAACCTCGAGGTGCTCGGCTGGCGCGAGGTGCCGATCGACGAATCCTCGCTGGGCGCGCTCGCGCGCGATGCCATGCCGACCTTCCGGCAGATCTTCCTGGCCTCGCCGAAGGATTCGGCCGAGCAGCTGATCGGGATGGACCTCGAGCGTCGCGCCTACGTCGTGCGCAAGCGCGTGGAGCATGAGCTGGGCAAGCTCGGTGCGGGTGAGGGTCCGGTCGGCAAGGAGACCGTCTACTTCCCGAGCCTGTCGGGCCAGACCTTCGTCTACAAGGGCATGTTCACCACGCCGCAGCTGCGGGCGTTCTACCTGGATCTGCAGGACGATCGGGTCGAGTCGGCGCTGGGCATCGTGCATTCGCGCTTCTCCACCAACACCTTCCCGTCCTGGCCGCTGGCCCATCCGTTCCGCCGCGTCGCGCACAACGGTGAGATCAACACCGTCACCGGTAACGAGAACTGGATGCGTGCCCGCGAGGCGCTGCTGAACTCCGATGTGTTCGGCATCGACCACGAGGGCAACAACCGGCTGGAGAAGATCTTCCCGGTCTGCACCCCGGGCGCCTCGGATACCGCGCGCTTCGACGAGGTGCTCGAACTGCTGCATCTGGGCGGGCGCAGCGTGGCACACGCCGTGCTGATGATGATTCCGGAGGCCTGGGAGCGGCACGAGTCGCTGGATCCGGCGCAGCGCGCGTTCTACCGCTACCACTCCTTCCTGATGGAGCCGTGGGACGGCCCGGCCTCGGTGTGCTTCACCGACGGCACGGTCGTCGGCGCGCTGCTCGACCGCAACGGCCTGCGCCCCTCGCGGGTCTGGGTCACCGACGACGGCCTGGTCGTGATGGCGTCGGAGGTCGGCGTGCTCGATATCGATCCGGCGAAGGTCGTGCGCAAGGCCCGGTTGCAGCCCGGTCGCATGTTCCTGGTCGACACCTCGCAGGGCCGGATCATCCGCGACGACGAGATCAAATCGCAGCTCGCGTCGGAGTTCCCGTATCAGGAGTGGCTCGACAACGGCCCGACCAAGCTGGGCGATCTGCCCGACCGCCCGCATGTGCATATGGTCCACGACCGGGTGAAGATCCGGCAGCAGATCTTCGGATACACCACCGAGGAGCTGAGCCTGCTCGTCACGCCGATGGCCACCACCGGCGGCGAGGCACTGGGCTCGATGGGCACCGACACCCCGATCGCGGTGCTCTCGGCGCGCCCGCGGCTGCTGTTCGACTACTTCTCCCAGCTCTTCGCGCAGGTCACCAACCCGCCGCTGGATGCGATCCGCGAGGAGGTCGTCACCAGCCTGCGCAGCATGATCGGCCCCGAGGCCGATCTGCTGCATCCGACCCCGGAGTCGTGCCGACAGATCACGCTGACCCAGCCGATCGTGGACAACGACGAGCTGTCCAAGCTCGTGCATATCAACGACGACGGCTCGCATCCGGAGCTGCGCTCGGTGGTCGTGCACGGCCTGTATCCGGTCAAGAAGGGCGGCAAGGGACTTCGTAAGGCCCTCGACGCGATCAACGACCAGATCTCGGCGGCCATCGACGGCGGCGCGCGGATCATCATCCTGTCCGACCGCGAGTCGAACGAGAAGCTGGCCCCGATTCCGTCGCTGCTGCTGACCTCCTCGGTGCATCACCATCTGGTGCGCGAGCGCACTCGCACCAAGGTCGGCCTGGTCGTGGAGGCCGGTGACGCCCGCGAGGTGCATCACATGGCCCTGCTGGTCGGCTTCGGCGCGGCCGCGATCAATCCGTACATGGCCTTCGAGTCGATCGAGGACATGATCGAGCGCGGCGCGCTCCGGATGCCCGGCAGCACCGGCGATCTCGCGGCGGACTACCGCAAGGCGGTCGCGAACTACAACAAGGCGGCCGGTAAGGGCGTGCTGAAGGTGATGTCCAAGATGGGCATCTCCACCATCGCCTCCTACCGCGGCGCGCAGCTGTTCCAGGTCGTGGGTCTGTCGCAGGAGCTGTGCGACAAGTACTTCGTCGGCATGACCTCGCCGCTGGACGGCATCGGCCTCGACGAGATCGCCGGCGAGGTCGCCGCGCGGCATCGAATCGCCTTCCTGGAGAACCACAATGAGCGCGCGCACCGCGAGCTCGAGGTGGGCGGTGAGTACCAGTGGCGGCGTGAGGGCGAGTACCACCTGTTCAACCCGGATACGGTGTTCAAGCTGCAGCACGCCACCCGCACCGGCCAGTACAAGGTCTTCAAGGAGTACACCCGGCTCGTCGACGACCAGTCCGAGCGGCTGGCCTCGCTGCGCGGTCTGTTCAAGTTCAAGGCCGAGGGCCGCAATCCGATTCCGATCGATGAGGTCGAATCCGCCGCGGCGATCGTGAAGCGCTTCTCCACCGGCGCGATGAGCTACGGCTCCATCTCCGCCGAGGCGCACGAGACCCTCGCCATCGCCATGAACCGCCTCGGTGGCCGCTCGAATTCCGGTGAGGGCGGCGAACATCCGGCCCGCTTCGAGGTCGAGGAGAACGGCGACTGGCGGCGCAGCGCGATCAAGCAGGTGGCCTCGGGCCGCTTCGGCGTGACCGCGCACTACCTGACCAACTGCACCGATATCCAGATCAAGATGGCCCAGGGTGCGAAACCCGGTGAGGGTGGCCAGCTTCCGGCGCACAAGGTCTATCCGTGGGTGGCCGAGGTGCGGCATTCGACACCGGGCGTCGGCCTGATCTCGCCGCCGCCGCATCACGACATCTACTCGATCGAGGATCTGGCGCAGCTGATCCACGACCTGAAGAACGCGAATCCGCAGGCGCGGATCCATGTGAAGCTGGTCGCGGAGCCGGGCGTCGGCACGGTCGCTGCGGGCGTGTCCAAGGCGCACGCCGATGTCGTGCTGATCTCCGGTCACGACGGCGGCACCGGCGCCTCGCCGCTGACCTCGCTCAAGCATGCGGGCGGTCCCTGGGAGCTCGGCCTGGCCGAGACCCAGCAGACGCTGCTGCTCAACGGTCTGCGCGACCGGATCGTGGTGCAGGTCGACGGTCAGATGAAGACCGGCCGCGATGTCATGATCGCCGCACTGCTCGGCGCCGAGGAGTTCGGCTTCGCGACCGCGCCGCTGGTGGTCTCGGGCTGCATCATGATGCGTGTCTGCCATCTCGACACCTGCCCCGTCGGCGTCGCGACGCAGAATCCCGTCCTGCGCGAACGCTTCACGGGTAAGCCGGAGTTCGTCGAGAACTTCATGCTGTTCATCGCCGAGGAGGTGCGTGAGCTGCTGGCCTCACTCGGCCTGCGCACGCTCGACGAGGCGATCGGCCGGGTGGATCTGCTCGACACCACCAAGGCCAATGAGCATTGGAAGGCCAGCAAGCTGGACCTGTCGCCGATCCTGGCCGATGCCGAGACGGCGTTCATGTACCAGGACCGCCGCTGCACCAAGAGCCAGGACCACGGCCTGGACAAGGCGCTGGACAATCAGCTCATCGCCCAGGCCGCCGATGCGCTCGAGCGCGGTAAGCCGGTCAAGCTCGATACCAAGATCACGAACGTGAACCGGACCGTCGGCACCATGCTCGGCCACGAGGTGACCAAGCTCTACGGCGGCGCGGGCCTGCCCGACGACACGATCGACATCACCTTCACCGGTTCGGCGGGTAACAGCTTCGGCGCGTTCGTCCCGGCGGGTATCACGCTGCGCGTGTTCGGTGACGCCAACGACTATGTGGGCAAGGGTCTTTCGGGCGGTCGCCTGATCGTGCGCCCGTCGCTGAACGCCCCGGCGGCGTTCGCGGCGGAGGAGAACATCATCGCGGGCAACGTGATCCTGTTCGGCGCCACCAACGGCCAGGCCTTCATCCGCGGCGTGGTCGGCGAGCGCTTCGGCGTGCGTAATTCGGGTGCGGTCGCGGTGGTCGAGGGCGTGGGCGATCACGGCTGTGAGTACATGACCGGCGGCCGCGTGGTGATCCTCGGCGAGACCGGGCGCAACTTCGGCGCGGGCATGTCCGGCGGTGTCGCCTATGTGTACAACCCGAACGACACCTTCGAGGCCAACCTCTCGAGCGAGCAGGCCGATGCGATCGAGCCGCTGTCCGGTGACGATTTCACCTGGCTGCGCGGCATCGTGTCCCAGCACCGCGACGAGACGGGTTCGGCCGTGGCCGAACGCATCCTGAGCGATTGGTCGCAGCAGGTGAACCACTTCGTGAAGGTCATGCCGCGCGATTACAAGAAGGTTCTGCTGGCCATCTCCGAGGCGGAGAAGGCCGGACGGGACGTGGAGAAAGCAATCATGGAGGCAGCCCGTGGCTGAGCATGCAGGATCGGCGACGGGGAACAAGCGCTGTAACCATTCAAAGCCGCCCGTGGCTGACATGACCCGCACCGGACTTGATGGGTGCGCCGAGCCGGCGCGTGAGGCGGGAGCCGACAATGGGTGACGCACAAGGATTTCTGAAGCACACGAACCGGGAGCTACCGCAGCGCCGGCCGGTTCCGCTGCGCCTGATGGACTGGAAAGAGGTCTACGAGCAGGGTTTCGAACACGACACCCTGCAGAAGCAGGCCAGCCGCTGCATGGACTGCGGTATTCCGTTCTGCCACAACGGATGTCCGCTGGGGAATCTGATTCCCGAGTGGAACGACCTGGTGTACAAGGGTGCGTGGCGCGAGGGCATCGAGCGACTGCACGCCACCAACAACTTCCCGGAGTTCACCGGGCGGCTGTGCCCCGCGCCGTGCGAGGCGTCCTGCGTGCTCGGCATCAATCAGGATCCGGTGACCATCAAGCAGGTCGAGGTCGAGCTCATCGAGAATGCCTTCGACGAGGGCTGGGTGACTCCGATCTACCCGACCCGGCTGACCGGTAAGAAGGTCGCCGTGGTGGGTTCGGGTCCGGCCGGTCTGGCCGCGGCCCAGCAGCTCACCCGGGCGGGCCATACGGTCACGGTGTTCGAGCGCGACGACCGCATCGGCGGCCTGCTGCGCTACGGCATTCCGGAATTCAAGATGGAGAAGCGCTTCATCGACCGCCGGATGGCGCAGATGGAGGCCGAGGGCACCATCTTCAAGACCGGTGTGAACGTGGGCGTCGACATCACCGCCGCGCAGCTGCGCGAGCGATTCGACGCGGTCGTGCTCGCCGGTGGCGCCACCATCGCCCGCGATCTGCCGGTGCCCGGCCGGGAGCTGGCCGGTGTGCATCAGGCGATGGAGTATCTGCCGCTGTCCAACCGCGTGCAGCTCGGCGATGCCATCACCGATGACGAGGGCCTGCCGCCGATCAACGCGCGCGGCAAGAAGGTCGTCATCATCGGTGGCGGTGACACCGGCGCCGACTGTCTCGGCACGGCGCACCGCCAGGGCGCGGAGAGTGTGCACCAGTTCGAGATCATGCCGCGCCCGCCGGAGGAGCGGGCCGAGGTGACCCCGTGGCCGACCTATCCGCTGATGTACCGGGTGTCCTCGGCGCATGAGGAGGGTGGCGAGCGGGTGTTCTCGGTCAACACCGAACGCTTCGTCGGCGCGGACGGCCGGGTCACCGCGCTGCAGGCGCATGAGGTGCGAATGACCAACGGCCGCTTCGAGAAGGTCGAGGGCACCGATTTCACCCTCGAGGCCGATCTGGTCCTGCTCGCGATGGGTTTCACCGGCCCGCAGAAGCAGGGCCTGCTCGAGGAGCTCGGCGTCGGCTACGACCAGCGCGGAAACGTCAAGCGTGACAACGACTGGCAGACCACCGTGCCCGGCGTCTTCGTCGCCGGCGATATGGGCCGCGGCCAGTCGCTGATCGTCTGGGCCATCGCCGAGGGCCGTGCCGCGGCCGCGGCGGCCGACCGGCATCTGGAGGGCGATACCGCCCTTCCGGCGCCGATCGTGCCGACCGCGGTCGCTCAGCGCTGATCCTTCGCTCCCCGGAAAGGGCGCTCGCGAACCGATATTCGCGAGCGCCCTTTCTGTTGCCTTCGGGCCTCGCCCGCACCACCGCGAAATGACGGAAATCGGACGTCTTCGAAGCGTCGAATAGCAACTGGCGCAAGGGCCCTTTATCCTGAGCAGCGGTGTGGCGCCGAATCGGTGCGGTATGCGCTCGGCACGACGAGTGACACCCGCGGTACGCCGCGGGTTAACCGGCCCGCAAGACGGCGACTTCACCATGTCAGCAGAAGTATCGGGATGCCCTGGTACCGGGGCAGGCTTGGACTGGAGCAGTATGCGGTTGAAGAAGTTGGTCGCGGCTGCAGGGGCAGCGGCGGTGGTGCTGTCCGGCATGGCGCTCGGAACCGGTACCGCCACTGCGGATCCCGGCTGCCCGAGTCTGTATGTGGTGGCCATCCCCGGAACGTGGGAGACCGGTGACCATCGCCCCGAGGATATGCACGGTCCGGGCATGCTCGCCGGGGTCACGCGCGGTCTGCCGAGGTCGGCCGATGTCGATTACGTCGACTACGCCGCCACCGCATTCCCCTGGGAGGGCGATGTATACGGCGCGTCGAAGAAGCAGGCCATCGATAACGCGCGCGGTCTGATCAGCGCGATGGCGGCCCGCTGCGGCGGCACCCACTACGCGATCGTCGGCTACAGCCAGGGCGCGGACGCCGCGGGCGATCTCGCCGCCGAGCTCGGCACCGGCCTGGGAGTGGTTACGCCGGACCGGATCGACGGTGTGGGCCTGATCTCCGATCCGCGGCGGTCGCCGCTGGACGTGCAGGTGGGCCCGGCGGTCGGCGGAGCGGGTGCGGGCGGGCCGCGGCCCGGCGGCTTCGGTTTCCTCAGCGATCGGGTGCGCACCATCTGCGCCGAGGGTGATCTGTACTGCTCGACCGACGATCAGGACTACGTCACCCGATTCGCGGGCTTCCTGGCGCAGGCCTCCGGTGCCACCGCCGCCAACCTGTGGCGCTATCAGCTCGAGGCCGGTTCGATCCTCGGCGATCTGATGTCGCACGGCGGCATTCCGATGCTGCAGTCCCAGCTGTCCGACGATGCCAACCAGGAGCGGGTCAAGCAGTTGGAGCAGTTCTACGGCTCCGGCACCCACACCTCCTACGGCGGCTACGCGGTCGGCAACGGTCAGACCGCCATCACCTGGATGCACAACTGGATCGCCGGAATGGCGTGAGAGTTCCGTCCTGACGGGCGAATTCGAGTGTGGGCCGCTCCCGACGGGGGCGGCCCACACCGCGTTTCGGGGAGCCGATCAGAAGGAGCCGGTGCTCGGGAGCTGCGGTGGGAAGTAGGGGCCGGGGCCCTGCTGGCCGTGGTCCCAGTCGTGGTGATGATCGTCGCGATCGCCGGGCTGCCAGCGGTGATCGCCCTGCCCGTGATCGTCGCGATCGACGGCGATCACCGCGGGAGCGTCGTTCGTGGCGGCGAATGCGGGCACGGCCAGGGCCGACAGGGGAACTACGGCGAGCGCGCCGACGACAGCGATCCGGGTGGCCAGCTTGCGGGCGCGAAATGATTTGGTGCGCAACGGAATACCTCTCTCTGGATTTCGTGAGCCGCGCGTTCGCGCCTCATGGGTCCCATACAAGCGGCCGGGCCTGGGATAGCTGTGCGGTGCGCCTGGCAATCTCCTGGACGACGAGGGCCGCTCCCCCGCAGATGGAGCGGCCCCGGATGAGTACGTCAGAACGAGCCGGTCGACGGCAGCCCGCCACCCTGCCAGCCCCCACCCTGCCAGGCCGGTCCGGGCCCGCCCTGCCACGGACCCATGTCGTGGTGGTGATGGTGGTGATGGTGGAACCAGTCGATCTGGGTGGCGCTGGGGGCGTTGACATCGGCCAGCGCGGGCGCCGCGACGGCGACCAGGGGGAGCGTTACCAGCACTGTCGCTGCGGCGAGGCGCGCGACCAGACGTGGGGATTTCTTGATGGAGAGCACGAGAGTTGCCTTTCTCCCCGACCGGATACCGATGGCCGGGATGACTCGATGGAGTGAGCCGAACTCCATTGGCTCACGGCCCTCCATGCAACGTCACACCACTGGGACGGCGGTGCGGTGCGGCTGGCAATCGGCTGGGAGTATCAGTCAGCCCGCTGACCTGCGGCGAGATTGCGCGGGAGCAGATCCCAGACGTGACCGTTCTCGTTCACGGTCGCGGCCGTGCGGGCGCCCGTGCGGGAGTACAGGATCCGGGTGATCGAACAATAGTCGATCGGGAAGGTCAGCGGGCGGGCCAGACCGAGCACGTCCTGTAACAGCACGTTGATCACCCCGCCGTGCGCGAAGACGACGACGGTGTCGTCGGGACCCGCGGTCGAGACGATCTCCTCGATCGCGGCGAGTACGCGCGCGACGAAGGCCGGGCCGTCGATCTGTTCGGGCAGATGTCCCGCCTTGATGCGCCGATAGGCGGCGCGGAACTCCTCGAGCAGCTCCGGCGACGGCGCGGCGGCATCGGTGGGCGCCGCGCCCGTCGCCCAGCCGCGCGCGGCCTCGATCGGGACGTAGGCGGGCAGTTCGCGATCGTATTCGGCGAGTCCGTCCAGCACGTCGATCGCCAGGCCCAGTTTGTCGGCGGTCGGTGCGGCGGTCTCGCGGGCGCGGCGCTGCGGACTGCTCACCACCCGCGTGATCCGATGCGGTCCGACCTCGAGCCGGGCCAGGGTGGCGGGCACCCGCGCGGCCTGTTCCACGCCGAATTCGGTCAGGCCCGGATCGGCGGGTCCGGAGGTCGCCAGGGCGCGTTCCGGCTGGGCGTGACGCACGAGTACCAACTGCACGTCTCCACTCTGCCGTACCGCTCGGTGTGACCTTGTTCGCACCGGCGATGAATTCCACCGGGTCGCCACGTCGTCATTGCTGAGCGCGCCCAAATTCGGTTGTCCCGCCGGATTTTCGGCAGTTAGCGTGCATCGACTCGGGGCGATCGATCGGCGGAGGTGTGTTGTGGAAGGTACGGATCACAGACCGGCGGAGGCCGGTCCATCGCGGCAGAACAGATGGGCGGCGCTGTATCTGTTGTGCGGCGGGGCGTTGATGATCGTCCTCGACGCCACCATCGTCAACGTCGCCCTGCCCGCCATCGAGCATGAGTTGAACTTCACCCAGGCCAGCCTGGCGTGGGTGGTGAACGCCTATCTGATCGCGTTCGGCGGTCTGCTGTTGCTGGTCGGCCGCCTCGGTGACCTGATCGGGCGGCGGCGGATGTTCCTGGCCGGACTGATCGTATTCACCGTCGCCTCCGCGCTGTGCGGTCTCGCGCAGAGCCAGGCCATGCTGATCGCGGCGCGGTTCCTGCAGGGCGCGGGCGGCGCCATGACCATCGCGGTGGTGCTCGGCATGATCGTGGCCATGTTCCCCGAACCGCGGGAGCAGGCGAAGGCGATCGGGGTGTACGCCTTCGTCGCCTCGGCGGGCGGAGCGGTCGGGCTGCTGGCCGGCGGCGTGCTGACCGAGGTGAACTGGCATCTGATCTTCGCCATCAACATCCCGATCGGCATCGTGATCGGCGTGGGCGCGCTGCGGGTGCTGGATAACGATCGCGGTCTGGGTCTGAAGGAGGGCACCGACGTCCTGGGCGCGGTATTGATCACCTCCGCACTGATGCTGGGCGTCTACACGATCGTGAAGCCCGCCGCGGAACTCGGCTGGACCGCGGGGCGCACCCTGCTGCTGGGCGCGCTGGCGCTGGCGCTGCTGGCCGCGTTCGTGGGCTGGGAGGCGTGGACCGAACATCCGCTGATGCCGCTGCGAATCTTCCGCTCGCGCAACGTCTCCGGTGCCAATCTGATCCAGGTGCTGGTCGTGGCCGGTATGTTCGGCATGTTCTTCCTGGGCACGCTGTACATGGAGAAGGTGCTGGCGTTCACGCCGATGCGGGTCGGGCTGGCGTTCCTGCCGATCACGGTCCTGATGGGCACGCTGTCGGTGCGCTACTCCGAGCGGCTGATCATGCGATTCGGCGCGCGCAGGACGCTGGTTCCGGGTCTGACCCTGATCCTGATCGGGCTGCTGCTGTTCACCCAGGCCCCGGTCGACGGGAGCTACTGGCTGCACGTCTTCCCGGTGATGGTCCTGTTCGGAACCGGTGCGGGCCTGGCCTTCCCGGCCCTGATGAACCTCGCGATGTCGGGCGTCTCGTCCCGGGACGCGGGCATGGCCTCGGGCCTGGCCAACACCACGATGCAGGTGGGCGGCGCGATCGGCCTCGCGGTGCTGGCCACCCTGTCCGGCAGCCGCACCGAGAACGATATCGCCGGCGGCGTATCCGAACTCGCCGCGCTGACCAACGGCTTCCACGTGGCCTTCGCGGTCGGTGCGGGTTCGGTCGTCGGGGCGCTGGTCGTGGCGATCCTGGTGCTGCGCTCGCGGCCCGCCGAAGATCCGGATGCGGAATTGGATGGGCTGCAAGGGGAGATCAAGACCGTGCACATCATGTGATGTGCCCTTGTTGTCCCGGCGAAAAGCGTGCCGGGACAACAAGGGACTGGGGGAGGGGCGTGCGTGCCTCCAACCCCCGTTCCCAGTGCCCAATACTTTGTTCCCGGCGTGCCCAATACCTTGTTCCCGGCGTGCTTTTCGCCGGGATCAGCGCGGCTTCACCAACGGGAACGGCAGCGTCTCGCGGATGCTGCGCCCCGTGATCAGCATGACCACGCGGTCGACGCCCACGCCCAGGCCGCCGGTCGGGGGCATGGCGAATTCCAGGGAGTGCAGGAAGTCCTCGTCGAGTTCCATGGCCTCCGGATCGCCGCCCGCGGCCAGCAGGGACTGTTCGGTGAGGCGGCGGCGCTGTTCCAGGGGGTTGGTGAGTTCGCTGTAGGCCGTGCCCAATTCGACGCCCCAGGCGACCAGATCCCAGCGTTCCGCGACGCCCTCGATGCTGCGGTGGGCGCGGGTGAGGGGGGAGACCGAGGTGGGGAAGTCGATGTAGAAGGTGGGGGCCTCGGTGCGGGCCTCGACCAGATGCTCGTACATCTCGAGGACGATCTGCCCGGCGTCCCAACCGGGCTGATGCGGCACATTCGCCTTATCGCACAGCACCCGCAGGCGTTCGAGATCGGTTTCGGGGGAGACGGTTTCGCCGATCGCCTCCGAGATCGCGCCGTGCACCGTCTTCACCGGCCAGTCGCCGGAGATGTCGACCGCGGTCACCGCGCCGTCCGCATCGGGCCGCAGCGCGACGCAGGCGCCGTTCGCGGCGATCGCGGCCGCCTGGATGAGCTGGCGGCAGGCATGCATCATCCGCTCGTAATCGCTGTGCGCCTCATAGGCTTCCAGGATCGTGAACTCCGGATTGTGGCTGTAGTCCACGCCCTCGTTGCGGAACACCCGGCCCAGTTCGAACACCTTCTCCATACCGCCCACGCACAGCCGCTTCAGATACAGCTCGGGCGCGATGCGCAGATAGAGATCCAGATCGTAGGCATTGATATGGGTGGTGAACGGTGTGGCGTTCGCGCCGCCGTGCACCTGCTGCAGCACCGGGGTCTCGACCTCGAGAAAACCCCAGCCGTTCAACGTGTCCCGCAGCGAGCGCACCACCGCGCTGCGCTTGGCCAGTACCTCGCGGGTCTCGGTGTTGATCGCCATATCGACGTAGCGCTGACGCACCCGGGCCTCGGGATCGGATAGGCCCTTCCACTTGTCCGGCAGCGGATGCAGGCATTTGCCGAGCATCCGCCAGTCCTGCGCGAGCAGCGACAGCTCGCCGCGGCGGCTGTGCCCGATCTGGCCGCTGACCTCGATCAGATCGCCGAGATCGAAGTATTCGTCGAATTCACCGACCCGCTGGGCGCCGACCCGGCCGCGGTCGATCAGCAGCTGGATATCTCCGGACCAGTCGCGCAGCTCCGCGAAGATCACCCCGCCGTAATCGCGAATCCGCAACAGCCGCCCGCACACTCGGACGGTCGTACCCTTCGGCGAGCGCCGCGCCTCGGCGACGGTATGGGTCGGGGGATAGGCGATCGGATAGCCGTCCGCGCCCGAGGCCTCGAGTCGCGCCAGCGTGTCCATGCGCACCCGTACCTGTTCGGGGCGGCGCGGCTGGGCCGGTTCCAACTCCTCCGGCGGCAACTCCGGTGGGCTGCCGTCGGCGTGCAGGCCGGTCATCGTCGGCGGGACGGCGGAGTGAATGCCGGTGTGCGCCAGGGCATCCGGCTTCTTGCCGATGCGCGGCAGATATCCCTCGGCCAGCGCGCTGGCGATCGCCACCCGCACCAGCTGGCGGCGATCCTCGAAGATGAAGAACCGCGGCGCCCACCTGGGCTGATACTTCACATTCGATCGGTACAGCGCCTCGAGCTGCCACCAGCGGGAGAAGAACATCAGCAGGCTGCGCCACAGCCGCAGTACCGGGCCGGCGCCGATCCGCCCACCCTCCTCGAATACCGAGCGGAACACCGCGAAGTTGAGCGAGACCTTGGTGAGGCCGTACTGCTCGGAGGTGAGCGCCAGCTGCGAGATCATCAACTCCATGATCCCGTTGGGGCCCTTGGGATCTCGCCGCATGAGATCCAGCGACACACCCGTGCGCCCCCACGGCACCAGCGACAGCATGCCCCAGACGCGCTCACCCTCGATCGCCTCGACCAGCAGGCAGTCGCCGTCGAGCGGATCGCCGAGCCGGCCCAGCGCCATCGAGAAACCGCGTTCGGTCTCGGTATCGCGCCAGGCGTCCGCGCGCTGGATCGCCTGCTCCATCTCCCACTCCGACAGCTCGCTGTGGCGGCGGACGTGCACGGTGATGCCCTGTTTGCGCAGCCGGTTGGCGGCCTGGCGGACCTGTTTCATCTCCGGACCGGCGAGTGAGAACGTGCGGGTGTCCAGCAGTGCCTCATCGCCCAGCCGCAGCGCCGACAGCCCGGCGCGCCGATAGGCCGTCGCACCGAGTTCGCTCGCGCCCATCACGGCCGGGGCCCACCCGTATTGGTCGGCCAGGCGCAGCCAGGCGTCGATGGCCTGCGGCCAGGCCTCCTTCAGGCCGATCGGATCGCCGGAGGCCAGGCAGACACCGAGTTCCACGCGATAGGTCACCGCGGCCTTACCACTGGGCGCGAAGACCGCCGCCTTATCGCGGCGGGTCGCGAAGTAGCCCAGCGAATCCTCGACATCGGAGCGTTCCAGCAGTCCGCGCAGCGCGGATTCGTCCAGTCCGGTCAGCGCGTTCGAGGCGCGCTGCGAGCGGAACAGCACCACCGCGGCGAGCAGTAGCGCCAGCGCGCCGAGCAGGCCGAGCAGCAGATTCACGAAATGCGGTGGATGACCGTCGTAGTTGTCGGCGCCGAACAGGATCGCCGGCACCACCCGCGCCGCCGCCCACAGCGGCCGCTCCGGGCCGCGCGGCAGGGTGCCCGGGAACAGCTCGATCAGGCCCCAGCCCAGCAACCAGCCGACCGCGAGGCCGCCGATGAGCACGCCCAGCGCCTTCCACAGTGCGCCGCGGCGGACCTGGGTGTAGAACTCCGGCCACGCCGCGATCAGCAGGCCGATGATCGCCACGTGAGCGACCAAGGCCACCAGGGCGTTCGGATCGTGCTCATCGGCGACATCGAACGTATTGGCCAGCGTGTACAGCGCCAGATATCCGACCAGCAACCACCAGGCGATGCGCTTGCGGGTGGCGATCGCGCCCGCGAGCAGGCCCACCATGAGGGCGGTCGCCAGGCTCGTATCGGGCGCGTCGAAGTAGTAGGCGTCGATATAGCGCCGCGGGACGGCCGTGAGAAAACGCAGGCCCGGCGAGATGCTCCACAGCGCGCACAGGACCGAGAACACGCCCAGCACCAGCCCGGCGATATGCGGTACGTCGGTCAGTCGCCCGTGGCCGCGATGCGGCACCTCCGACGCTCGCGTCTCGCCCCGCGCGCGCCGGTCCTGCGTGGTCGTCACTCGACCAGTGTG
Organism: Nocardia sp. NPDC051570; assembly: GCF_044454005.1. NCBI lineage: Bacteria > Bacillati > Actinomycetota > Actinomycetes > Mycobacteriales > Nocardiaceae > Nocardia > Nocardia sp. NPDC051570. Next base: position 412,999 of record NZ_JBITDI010000005.1, read on the forward strand.
CGGCTCGGCGCTCCGGGAACGCGGCACGCCGTCGGGCGAGTCCGTGTCGGCGGTGGTGGCGGTATTCGGTTGCGGCGCCATCAGGTTCGATCCTTTCGGCGGGCGGCGGCCACGCCGGTCCCGGGGGCGGCGTTAGGGCCCGCGACGGCGGAAGTAAAGATGTACTTCATGTCGGATCCAGTCGATGTGCCGATCGATGACGATGTCATTCGACTCGGTCAGTTCTTGAAGCTGGCCAACCTCATCGAATCCGGTGCGGAGGCCAAGACCGTTATCGCCGCCGGATTGGTGCGTGTCAACGACGAGGTCGAGCTACGGCGCGGCCGTCAGCTGCACGCCGGTGACGTGGTCGCCCTGGCAGGTCACAAGGCGAGGGTCGCCTCCGGCTAGCCGGATCGCATCATTCGGCGCGGACGACGATTCCGTCGGAGTCGCTGTAGAGCATCTCGCCCGGCACGAAGGTGACACCGCCGAATTCGACCGGGATATCGCGCTCGCCGGATCCGGTCTGAGTGCTCTTACGCGGGTTGGTGCCCAGCGCCTTGAGGCCGATGTCGAGCGTGCGCAGGATCGCCGAATCGCGAACCGCGCCGTTGACGATCACGCCCGCCCAGCCGTTGGACACCCCGCGCCCGGCGATGATGTCGCCGACCAGGGCGGTATGCACGCTGGCGTCGCCGTCGACCACCAGCACCCGGCCCTGACCGGGCTCGCCGAGTGTCTGCTTGACCAGCAGATTGTCCTGGAAGCAGCGGATGGTGACGATCCGGCCGGCGAATGTCTCGCGGCCGCCGAACTGCGTGAACTGGGTGTCACAGCTGCGAATCTCGGGGCCGATCTCGTCCGCGAGGTCGGCCGTGGCGACTAGGTTTGCTGATTCGGTCACGTCAGTTAGCTTGCCATGATCCGAATGAGCTTTTCCTGAGACGTTCCTCAGTGTTCTCGTACAAGGTGGTACGCGGCGATCTGCGTGGTCAGATTGTGTGTCGAGTGCTTGACCGCGAGCTTCACGAACGGCTCGATGGTCTTGCCCAGCAACCTGCCCGCGAGGCCGCCCGGCACCCGGTAGTCGACGATCGCGTCGACGGTGCAGGAGTGGTCGTCCTTCGGGTGGAACAGGAACGTCGATTCGATCTCGAAGCCCTTGATGGACTGCACCGCGATCGCGGCATGCTCCTCCCAGCGCACCACCGTGATCCGCGAATCCAGATGGGCCGGGCCGAGTTTGATGGTGCCGTCGAAGGTGGCGCCCACACCCTCGGTCTGCTCGCCGACGGGAGTGAACCGGTCGACCTCGGTGATGAACTTCGACAGATTCCGATAGTCGTTGACATAGGCGAACGCGGTCTCGGCCGATGCGGCGCAATCCGCCACGATCTTCACTTCGGTCATGGCGGCCACAATAACGGGCGACCGGTCTACTCGCAGGTCACGCCGTCACGGCCAGCGCCGCGGCCAGGCCGAACACCAATGCCATCACCACCACCTCGGCGATCGCCCGCGTGAGCGAGGCCTCGGCGTCGAGGCGGTGCTCGCTCGCCTGGGGGACCCAGGTGCGCCGCCACCACCACCCGAGCAGCAGCAGCGCGGCCATCAGCACGGTCTTGGCCAACAGGATTCGGCCGTACCCGGTATCCACCAGCGGCGCCAGCCCCTTCACCCGGACCAGGCCGTTGCAGATCCCGGTCACGGCGACCGTCGCCGCGGCGGGCAACGCCCAGGACGAATACCGCGGCAGCACCACCGCCCATTCGCCGCGTGTCCGCAGCACCAGCGCCAGCGCCAGCAGCATCCCGAACCAGCCCGCCGCGGCGAGCGCGTGCACCGCGCCCAGTACCGAACCGAGCGGCTGTTGGGACATATGCCCGGTGATGGGCCGCAGCACCACCGCGACCGCCGCGAAGACCAGCACCGGCTCGGCCGCCGCACGTTCGGGTCGCCGATACGCCAGCGCGCAGTAACCGGTCACGACGAGGGTGCCGGTCAGAATCGCGATGCCGATCTGACCGCCGGTGACCCGGATGAGATAGGTGCCGAAGTCTCCGGCGCCCAGTCCGCTCACCGGCACCCCGACCACTTGCGCTGCCTCACAGGCCAGGACCGCGAATTCCATTGCGGTCCACAGCCCCCCGAGCGCGGCCAACAGCCGCCACGGCGGCGTCAGCCGCTCGTGCAGGCGCGGCAGCGCGGCCAATCCGAGCACGGTCGCGCCCGCACAGTCGGCCAGCGCCCGCATGGGAGCCTCCCCCTGCACCGCATCCGGGGCGGCCAGCAGCAACGCCAGCGCGGCGCCGAATACCGCGGCCGGGACGACCAGCAGCAGAGTGGACCGCATGGCGGTCGAACTGCCGCCGGTCGCCGCCTTGTTCACGACTGTCTGCGGTTCTTCTTGCCGCCCAGCAGCGCCACGGCCAGGCCGCCGACGAACAGCACGAGCGCACCGACGATGAACACCCACACCGGAACTCCGCCGGAGCCGCCCCCGCCGCCGCCGGAGCCGCTGGACGCGCTGGCCTTGGGGCCGGGCGTGCCGGTGCCGGGCTTGGTGAGGGTGAAGGTCCTCGTGCCGCTGACCGGATGGCCGTCCGCCGAGGTCACCCGGTAGGCGATCGTGTACTTACCGGTCGGCCCGAGGTCGCCGACGGGCACGCTGACCGCGGGGCCGTCGACCACGGGTTGTCCTTTGTCCCAGCGGTTTCCGTCCGGACCGACGACCGTCAGCGACGGGAAGCTGGGCTGCAGATTCTCGTTGAAGGTGATGCTGACCCGCGCGGGGCCCGCCTCGATCGAGGAACCGTCGGCCGGTTCGCTGGACACCGGCGTGGAATGCGCCGCCGCCGGACCCGCCGCCAGGAAGGCGAGGCCACCGGCCAGCAGCGCGGTGAGCAGTCCGGCGAGTAGTCGGCGCGTCATGACCGCCGACTCCGGATCAGGCTGCCCAGTCCCAGCGCCGCGCCGAGCGCGCCCAGGACCAGGCCGACGCCACCGAGCCAGCGCGCGGTGTCGTCGCTGCCGTGGTCATCGGATTCGGCCGTGGCGGCCATGCCGTGCTCGTCGCCGCCCTTACTCGCCGCGAGAGTCAGTGTGGGAGCGGGATGTTCGGGTTCGTCGGCGCCCGGAGTCGTGGCCTGATCCCAGACCACCACCTTGCCGTCGCTGTAGGTCTGGGTCGCGGGCAGGCTGACCGTGGCCTGTTTGGGCAGCGGGCCGACCGAGAGCGCGAAGCGCTGGAACAGCCCCGGTCCGACGCCCGGAGCGCCCGGATCCGCGGCCCAGGTGACGGCCGTGACCTGGTTCTTGTCATTCTTGTCCACCTTGGCCGACCAGCCCGGGATGGGTTCGGGGCGGGCCGAGGACACGCCGGGCAGCTGGACGGTCAGCTTGGTGGTGGCGGCGGTTTCCGATTCGGTGGGCACGTTGAAGGTGACGACGCCGTAGCCGCCCTGGGTGGCCCCGGGCGATGAGGCGGTGACATGGGCGGCGGCTGTGCCGGTGGCCAGCAGGGCCAGGCCGGCGGTCGCGGTCGCGGCCACAAGGGCGCGCGAAATCGGGCTGGACATAAGGGGTTTCGCCTTCTCTGTCGAGTGGGTGTGGTCGTTATCGGACCGGCGCCGGTGGCGCCCGCGAGCCGAGGAATCCACTGCGGAGAAGGGTGTAGACGTAGGGGAGTGCGGCGGCCCGGCCGGGTGCGCCGCCGAGCGCGACGAGTGTGCGCGGGCGGTCGACGGCATCCCGATATGCCCGAGCGACAACGGAATACAGCCGCTCCACGGCCGCGATGAGCAGGGCGCATGCCAACGCGGCGACCGCATGTGCCGCGATCATCGCCCCCGCCGGAAGCTGATATGCGGCGAATGACATTGCCATGCCCGCGGATTCGTGCCGATGTCCGGCCAGCCCGGCGAGCGCCTCATGTCCGGCCCACTGCCCACCGGCCAGCGCCGCGAACAGCGCCACCCGTCCGGTCCTCGCCCCGGTCGCGGGCAGCATTCCGGCGAGCGCGCCGATTCCGCCCGCGATCGACACCAGCAGGCTCAACCCCGTCGAATCCGGATAGCCACCGCCCGAGATGCCGTGCGCGGCCACGGCCAGGGCCGCGACCGTCGCACCGACGAGATACCCCCGTACGGCCGCGCGCCCACCGCGCGATCGTCGGTGGGCGGGCGTCTCGTGGCGCGGCATCACACCGCGCGGTGGAACTGGGTGGGCGCGCAGCTCACCGATCGGGATGGCTTGCCGCGGTGCATGATTCGATTATCGTACGCCGAGGCGGGCGAGCAGGTCGGCCTCGATGCCGGACAGTTCGGTGGAGATGGAGGCGTGCACCGCGCGCCGGCGCGGGGACGGCATCTGCTCGGCCGTACGGATCGCGGCGTTCAGGCTGTCCAGGCGGTCGCGGGTGGCCACGGTGAACTTCTTGGTCTCCGTGCCGTCCTTGCCCGCGCGGTCCTCGAGTTCGGCGAGGGTCGATTCGACGCCCGCGATCCGGGCCTGCAGCCGTCCGCCGTGACCGCCGAAATCGCTCAGCTGCTCGAGGCCGATGCCGAGGCGATGGGCGCGGCGGGTGTCGATCTGGCCGCGCACGAAGGTGGCCGCCCGATACGCCAGCGGGGCCAGCACCGGAACCAGCACCCGGGCCACGCCGAGATACTTCTTGACCTGACCGGCGCTGAACAGTTCGCGCTCCGCCCGTTCGGCCGACTTGAGCGCGGCCTTCTCCTCGGCCTTCAGCGTCGCGACCTGTTGTTTGGCCACATCGCGCTGATTGCGGGCGTCGGCGCGGTCGCGCCGACGCTCGTTGCGCGCGCCCAGCTTGGCCTCCAGCTTCGCCTTGTGCTTGAGGGCTTTCGCCTCGGCTTTGCGGTCCGGGCGCCGCTTGCGTTTGGTGAACAACCCCATCGAAAAGGCCTCCGTCATCGAGCCACACGGTTTGCGCCAACCATATCGGTTCGGCCCGAGCCGTTGCGAGGGCACGCTCTATCCGCAACCGCTCTGTGCAGTGTGGTTCACGGTCTTGTCGGGGGTGGGGGCCATACTGCATTACGTGTATTCGGGCAGTGGCGACCGTGACGGTCGCGAGCGGGACGGTGTCGGGGACGAGCGGCGGGCGGCCGCGGTCTCCACGGCCGCCGCGCCCGAGCCGGTCTCGGCCGGGCGCGGCGCCACCCCTGTGAACGGCACGGAGAATGCCGCTGCCGCAGGCGAAGTCGAGCGGGTGGCCTACGTCGACGCGCGGTCGCTGATCGGCTGCCGGCATCGGTTACATCTCGAGGCGACCCATCCCGGGGTGTTGTCCGGGGTGCGCGAGGACGCGGGGGTCCAACAGCGGCGCGAGGCGGCCGCGGCGCATCGGCATCGGGTGCGCGACACGCTCGTCGAGGCGGCCCCGCAGCAGTGGGTGATCATCGATCCGACGCGTCCGGCGGCCGAGCGGGCTGCGGCGACCATGCGCGCCTGCGCCGAGGCGACGCCGCGCATCTGGGGCGCGCTGCTACCGCAGGAGCCCGATACCGGCCGGCGCGGCGGCGTGGAGATCCTGCTGCGCGACGAGGATCGCGGCGGCTACATCCCGGTCATCGTGGTCAATCACAAGGTCACCGATCCCCGTCAGCCCGATCCCGCCGATTTCCATCCGCTCACCTCGGACCTGTACCGCTGGAAGCCGCGGCCGGACAAGCATGTTCGCATCCGCACTCAGCCGCGCGACCAACAGCGCCTGGCCCATCTCTACCGCATGTTGCAGCGGCACGGCCTGGCCAGTCCGGCACTGGTCGGCGGGGCGATCGGCTACCACTTCGACCGCATCCTGGTGCACGACCTGGGCCCGCTGCTCGACGACTACGACCGCCGCTACGCCGACCGGATCGCCGTCGTGCGCGGCGAACTGCCGACCGTGCCGTCCAAGGTCCCCGAATGCCGGCAGTGCCCGTGGTGGTCGCGCTCGGCCACCCCCGAGGAGCCCAGCTGTGAGCGCTGGCTGGTCGACCATCGCGATATCAGCCTCGTCGCCCCGGGCTCGCGCGCCGAACTGCTGCGCCGCCACGGCGTGGAGACGGTGGAGGATCTGGCCGGCTGGTCGGGCGACGATCCGGACGACTGGCAGTACGAACCGTTCGCCGAGGCAGTGGTCACCGCCCGCGCCTGGATCTCCGGGGCGCCGCTGGTCCGCCGCGTCGAGCGGGTGCGGGTGCAGCGCGCCGATGTGGAGGTCGACGTCGATCTGGAGAGCTTCCAGGAATTCGGCGCCTATCTGTGGGGCACGCTGCTGGATGGGGTGTACCGCCCGTTCGTCACCTGGGATCCGCTGCCCACCGCCGATGAGGCCCGCTCGTTCGCCGAATTCTGGGCCTGGCTGATGGGGGTGCGCGCCGAGGCGACCACCGCCGGGAAAACCTTTGCGGCCTATTGCTATTCGCGCACGGCCGAGGACAAGTGGCTCTACGAGTCGGCCCGCCGATTCGCGGGTATGCCGGGCGTGCCGACCGAGGCGCAGATTCGCGACTTCGTCGACGGCCCGCAGTGGGTCGACATGTTCCAGGCCGTCTCGGAGCAGTTCATCTGCCCGGGCGGCAAGGGCCTGAAGAAGATCGCGCCGGTGGCCGGATTCTCCTGGCGCGATCCCGAGGCCGGCGGTGAGGCGTCGATGAGCTGGTATCGCGCCGCCGTCGGCTACGACGGCGAACCCGATCAGAGCCAGCGGATCCGGCTGTTCGAGTACAACGAGGACGATGTCCGCGCGACCAAGGTGCTGCGCGACTGGATGGACCCGAGAACACCGGGCGCACCCAGCGCGGATACCGAGGTTCCGGGTATGGCGGACTTCCGAGGTCCGGGTTTCGTAATATCTGAACGTGACTGAGCACGCCGAACAACTCGAGTTTCAGGCCGAAACCCATCAGCTCCTGGAACTGATGATCCACTCGGTCTATTCGAATAAGGACATCTTCCTGCGCGAACTGATCTCGAACGCCTCCGACGCACTGGACAAGCTGCGGCTGGAGTCGTTCCGGGACAAGGACCTCGAGGTCGATACCTCCGATCTGCACATCGAGCTGGAGGTCGACCGCGACAACCGGATCGTGACCGTACGCGACAACGGCATCGGCATGGCCCGGTCCGAAGTCATCGATCTGATCGGCACCCTGGCCAAATCCGGCACGGCCCAGCTGCGCCGTCAGCTCAACGAGGCCAAGTCCGAGGCGGCCGCCGAGGAGCTGATCGGCCAGTTCGGTATCGGCTTCTACTCGACGTTCATGGTGGGGGATCGGGTCACGCTGACGACCCGCAAGGCGGGCGAGCCCACCGGCACCCGATGGGAATCCACCGCGGGCAGCCCGACCTACGCCATCGAGACCGTCGAGGACGCACCACAGGGCACCTCGGTGTCGGTACATCTGAAGCCCGCCGACGAGGAGGATCACCTCTTCGACTACACCCAGGAGTGGAAGCTCCGCGAGATCGTCAAGAAGTACTCCGATTTCATCGCCTGGCCCATCCGCATGCCGGTGGAGCGCACGATCACCGAGGGTGAGGGCGAGGACAAGCAGGACAAGACGATCCTCGAGGAACAGACCCTCAACTCGCAGAAGGCGTTGTGGACGCGCCCGCGCAGCGAGGTCTCCGAGGAGGAGTACAAGGAGTTCTACAAGCACATCGGCCACGCCTGGGACGATCCGCTGGAGATCATCCCGCTCAAGGCCGAGGGCACCTTCGAATATCAAGCGCTGCTGTTCATTCCGACGAGCGCGCCCTTCGATCTGTTCATGCGCGAGCACAAGCGCGGCGTGCAGCTGTATGTGCGCCGGGTGTTCATCATGGACAACTGCGAGGAGCTGATGCCGGAGTATCTGCGCTTCGTCAAGGGTGTGGTGGACGCGCAGGACCTGTCGCTCAACGTCTCTCGCGAGATCCTGCAGCAGGACCGGCAGATCCAGATGATCCGCAAGCGGCTGGTGCGCAAGGTGCTGTCCACCGTGAAGGATCTGCAGGGCGCCGAGGACAAGTCGAAGTACCAGACGTTCTGGAAGGAGTTCGGCCGCGTCCTCAAGGAGGGTCTGCTGTCGGACTCCGACAACCGCGAAACCATCCTGAAGGTCTCGTCGTTCCCGTCCACGCATTCGACGGACGAACCGACCACGCTCGCCGAGTACATCGAGCGGATGCCCGAGGGCCAGGACCAGATCTACTACATGACCGGCGAATCCCGGCAGCAGATCGAGAACTCGCCGCATCTGGAGGCCTTCCTGGCCAAGGAGCGGGAGGTGCTGATCCTCACCGATCCGGTCGACGAGATGTGGGTCGGCTCGGTGCCGGAGTTCGAGGGCAAGCAGTTCCAGTCCATCGCCAAGGGCGAGGTCGATCTGGAGTCCGAGGACGAGAAGAAGGCGTCCGAGCAGCTGCGCGAACAGCAGAGCAAGGATTTCGGCGATGTGCTGAAGTGGCTGGAGCAGACGCTGTCCGACAGCGTCAAGGAGGTCCGGCTGAGCTCCCGGCTGACGACCTCCCCGGCCTGCATCGTCGGCGACGCGTTCGACTTCACCCCGCAGCTGGAGCGCATGTACCGGGCCTCGGGCCAGGCACTGCCGGAGACCAAGCGGATCCTGGAGCTCAATCCGGACCACGCCCTGGTCACCGGCCTGCGCGACGCCTACGCGGCGAAGAAGGAGGACGCCGACGCGGGTAAGGCCGACGACCTCAGCGCGACCGCGGAACTGCTGTACGGCACCGCGGTTCTCGCCGAGGGTGGCGAGCTGAAGGATCCCGCGCATTTCGCGAAGATCCTGGCCGAGCACCTGACCGCCACCCTGTGATGTGATCCGGCTCATATTTGCGCACCCCCGCGGGAACTCCCCGCGGGGGCATGCGTTAAACAGGAGGGTCGCAGTTTTCAGCATGTTCGTGTACCACTCAGGCTCGCGCGGAACATTGTGCGGGCGTCGCTTTCTCCTTGCGAGGCAAGTTGCAAGTCGCCGTCTGATGCGACCCGCTCCCACGACCGTGGGATCGAAGTAACAACTCGTCAGGAGACGACAATGGTTCAGGGAACCGTGAAGTGGTTCAACTCGGAAAAGGGCTACGGCTTCATCGCCCATGAGGGCGGGCCGGACGTGTTCGTGCACTACTCGGAGATCGACGGCAGCGGCTACCGCGGCCTCGAGGAGGGCCAGGCGGTCACCTTCGAGATCACCCAGGGCAAGAAGGGCCCGCAGGCCTCGGGCGTTCGCGCCATCTGATAGGCGACGCAGACCTGACGAAGGCCCGCACCGATCGGTGCGGGCCTTCGTTGTCTGGACGAGCCTGCGCCGGGCGGTCCTGTGGATTCGCCCGGCGACGGCCGGATCGGTCCGGCTACCGCGGGGCCATGCGCAGGGCGCCGTCCATGCGGATGGTCTCGCCGTTGAGATAGTCGTGCTCGACGATGTACTGCGCGAGCTGGGCGTACTCGTCGGGGCGGCCCAGGCGCGACGGGAACGGCACACCCGCCTCGAGGCCCTTGCGGTACTCCGCGGTGACGCCGGCCAGCATCGGGGTATCGATGATGCCGGGGGCGATGGTGTTGACGCGGATGCCGAACTGCGCCAGATCGCGCGCGGCCGGAATGGTCATACCGGCGACACCGCCCTTGGAGGCCGAGTAGGCGATCTGGCCGATCTGACCTTCGAAGGCCGCCACCGACGCGGTGTTGACGACGACACCGCGCTGGCCGTACTCGTCGACCGGCTCGGTCTTGGCGATGGCGTCGGCGGCCAGGCGCATGACGTTGAAACTGCCCAGCAGGTTCACGGTGATGACCGTGCGGAACAGCTCCAGATCGTGCGGCCCGTTTTTGGACAGGATGCGACCCGCCCAGCCGACACCGGCGCAGTTGACGACGATGCGCGGCGGGACGCCCGACTCGACGACCGTGGCGACCGCGGCCGCCACCTCGTCGTTGCTGGTGACGTCGGTAGGAAGCAGGGTGACACCGGCGGGGACGCTATCGCCCGCGCGCTCGATCGACTGCTGCAGGTCCAGTCCGAAAACGGTGGCCCCCAGGTCGGCGAAGCGCTTGGCGGTCGCGGCGCCCAGACCGGACGCAGCGCCGGTGATGATTGCGGCGGAGCCCGAAATCTCCACGGTGTTATGGTCCTCTCGTTCGTGACGGCCCTTCGCTGGCCTTCCGTCGTTACGCACCCTAACCGGCGTTCTGGGCAGATCGGTCGGGGGATGGGCGATTCGGCGCAGAATGGAGCGGCCGAAACATGTGTCGATCGCTGACAACGGAGTTGCCGCATGCCGGAGCCGGCCCTCACCGTCCACCAACTGCCCCGTGGCCGCCACGGCCTGCCCCGCGAGGCGGTGGTGCGATCCCAGCGTGCCCGCATCCTGGACGCGATGGCCGAGGTGATGGCCGAAAACGGTTATGTGAAGACATCGGTCGCGATGATCATCAAGCGGGCCCGGGTATCGCGGGAGACCTTCTACGAGCAATTCCGTTCCAAGGAGGACTGTTTCGAGGCCGCCTACGAGCGCGCGGCGGAGCTGCTGCTCACGCGGCTCACCGAAACCGCTCAGGCACAATCGGATTCGGCCTCTGAGCGGCTGGACATCCTCCTGCGCGCCTATCTGGAGGGCGTGGCCGGCGAACCGGCCTATGCGCGGCTGTTCCTGGTGGAGGTCTACGCCGCGGGATCGACGGCGATCGCCCGCCGCATGGCGCTGCAGGATTCGTTCGCGGCGCTGCTGTGGGAGGCCCTGGGCGCGACGACCGAGGATCAGCGCTTCGCCTGCCAGACCCTGGTCGCCGCGATCAGCGGCCTGGTCACCGCCCGCGTCGCCGCCGAGGATCTGGACGGCCTGCGCGCCCTGCGCGAACCGCTCGCGGCCATGGTCCGCCGCGGCGGACCGCTGTACGGTTCGGCCGAGATCTAGTGCTGTTCGGTCAGACTCGGCGCGGGATCGACCCGGTTGTCGCGGCGGCGTAGCAGCCAGAGGATCAGACCCGCGGCGAGCGGCGCCACGGCGGCCAGACCCATCTCGGCGACGCGCCCCATTTCGAACGTCGACAGCAGCGTGGCCGCACCGATGTAGAGGAACAGCAGCCCGGAGCCGAGCGCGATGGCGCGCTCGGGGATGTGCTTGCCGACCGTGATGCCGATGGCGATGGCCAGTCCGCCCGCGGCGACCATGCCCACGACCGAACCCAGCCAGACGCCGAACCAGCCGTGCTGGGAGGCGAGGGCGATGGTGGCGAACATGGTCCGGTCGCCGAGTTCGGCGAGCAGGAAGGCCGAGATCACCACGAACAGCGCGCGACCCGAATTCGGCGCGACGGCGTGGCGCGGCTGTTCGGTCTCCGCCTCGGGGGAGTGGACCTCACGCAGCGTCCACACGCCTACGCCGAGCAGGATGACGGCGGTGATCAGGGCGATCAGATTCGTGGGCAGGGCCGCGCCCAGGAAATGGCCGACGGCCACCGCGATCAGATTGACCGCGACACTCGCGACCGCGATGCCGGACAGGACGACCCACCAGCGATAGCGCAGCGCGAAGGTCAATGCCATCAGCTGCGACTTATCGCCCAGTTCGGCGAGGAAGAGCACGCCGAAGCTCAGCAATATCGTGGCGATCATGAAAAACGGCTCCCAGGTCTTCGGCCTGTCGGCCGAAGACGGATGCCTTCAGCCGACAACGCATCCGAGTGATCGGTTGGTGTTGTCATCGGCCGAAGGTCTCGCCCACCGGATGGAACCGGTTCGCCTGGCCGGATCCGGATCACGGATCAGTATGTCGACCACACGATTGGGGGCTACTCCCCTTCGCTGTTGCCCACCCTACCCTGGGCGTTCGCCGTACGCAAAGTCGATATCGCCGAAATGGCAATGCGCGCAATAAGTTTGGGATACCATGCCAAAGGTTTCGGTAACCCTCGAGAACCCGGCAGGCGGCCCGTCACGCGGCCAGCAGCATGGCCAGAATCGCGGTGTCGGGATCGCTGCTCGGATCTACGCCGACCCGGCTGACCATCGAGGTGACCGTCCCGTCCAGCTCGGCCTCCACCCAGGCGGCGCGATGTTCGAGGCCCAGATGCGGTACGCCGGGCAGCAATACGCAGCCCGAGGCCGCGCCCGTGCACTCCGGCAGTGACGGCCGGGTTTCCGAGGGCGGATGCAACATCATGAGCGCCGGCGGCACATGGGCGGCAAATCTGCCGGGCGCCAGGGCCGCCGCGCCGAGCACCGGCCCCTCGGCCAGCACCAGGCCGACCGTGCCGGGCGCCGGATCGTCGGGCAGCTCCTCGCGGGCGCCGAATACCGTCGTGGTGGACAGCAGGCCCGGCAGGCTGGCGACCCGCACGGCCAGCGCCAGCAGCTGCGCCCATTCCTTGGTGGTGTCGGGCCACCGGCCGGAGATGACGAAACCCCGCAGCGAACCGCGCGATTGGAACGGCGTGACGCCGACGTGATCGTTGCTGCGCATCAGGTGCCTCCCGCAAGCCCGGACATATGCCCTGAGTACCCGAGAATGACGCAAACAATGTCTGGCACACAAGTACCAGAGAGTGCCAATTCCCAGGTAACAGGCCCGAAACACGAACGGGCCCGCGAACCACGAGGGTTCGCGGGCCCGGAAAGGCGGTCATCCTCAGCCGAAGACGAGGCCCTTGCCCTGCGAGACGGCGCGCGCGAAGCGATCCTGGACGTCGGCCCAGTTGACCACGTTCCAGAACGCCTTGACGTAGTCCGCCTTGACATTCTTGTACTGCAGGTAGAAGGCGTGCTCCCACATGTCGACCTGCAGCAGCGGGATGATGCCCAGCGGCACGTTGGCCTGCTGGTCGTACAGCTGGAACGTGAGCAGCTTCTGGCCCAGGGTGTCGTAACCCAGGACGGCCCAGCCGGAGCCCTGCAGGCCGTTGGCGGCCGCGGTGAACTGCCCGCGGAACTTGTCGAACGAGCCGAACTGATCGTCGATCGCGGCGGCCAGCTCGCCGACCGGCTTGTCACCGCCGTTGGGCGACAGGTTCTTCCACCAGATGGAGTGGTTCACATGCCCACCGAGGTGGAAGGCCAGGTTCTTCTCGTGCAGGAAGATCGCGCCGTGATCACCGGACTCGCGTGCGGCCTCGAGCTTCTCGAGCGCCGCGTTGGCACCGGCGACATAGGCCGCGTGATGCTTGGAGTGGTGCAGCTCGTTGATCTGCCCGGAGATATGCGGCTCCAGGGCGCCGTAGTCGTAATCCAGATCTGGCAGCGTGTACTCAGCCACGATGTCCCTTCCTCATGATTTCGGGCCGTGTGCGCCCCGAGTTGTCCGGCGCACCCAACCATCATTCGTACACCCGCTGGGTTGCAACCGGGTTCGATCCCCCCTGATTCCAATACCCCGCGAGTCTCCCGCCGCGCGGACCCGAAACGATCGGGTTCGGCTCGCGCGTAGCATCGACACCATGTCGTGGCTCGACGATTTGGCCGGGCGGCTGCGGCTTCCGCCGCCGGCCATGGTGACGCCCGAGCAGGCCCTGCCCGGACGGGCCGATCCGATCTCCGTGCCGAAGATCCACTACGTGACCGGCCATCCGCTCGGACCACCCTTCCCCGATGGCATGCGGCTCGCGGTGGTCGCGATGGGCTGCTTCTGGAGCGCGGAGAAGGGCTTCTGGGAACTCGACGGGGTCCATACGACCGCGGTCGGTTATATGGGCGGATACACCCCACACCCGACCTACGAGGAGGTGTGTTCCGGCCGGACCGGACATACCGAATCGGTGCTCGTGGTGTTCGATCCCGAGGTCCTCGACTATCGCGGTGTGCTCGAGCACTTCTGGGAGGACCACAATCCGACCCAGGGCATGCGTCAGGGCAACGACCGTGGCACGCAATACCGTTCGGCGATCTTCGCCCTCGACGAGGATCAGCTGCGCGCGGCGCACGAGACGGCCGCGGCCTATCAGCAGCGCCTGACCGCGGCCGGATACGGCGAGATCACCACCGAGATCACCGTGGTTCCGGCCCCGATCATGGCCTATCCCAAGTCGACTCCGCCCGGATTCTTCTATGCCGAGGGGTACCACCAGCAGTACCTGGCCAAGAATCCGGGCGGCTACTGTCCCGTGCACGCCACGGGCGTCAGCTGTACGACCCCTGCCTCTTAGGGCCCCGGGGCGTTTTCCCTGGGCCCGATGGCGTTTCCCTTCCCAGGGGCCCGGCAGCGTTTCCCTTCCTCAGGGCCCGGCGGCGTTTCCTTTCCTCAGGGCCCGGCGTGCTCTTCGCCGGGCTACATCGGCGGCGCGACGTCCGGCAGCATCGTGCGCGGATCGCAGGAATCGTGCGACTTCCACCAGCGCTGACCGCCCGAGATGAAATCGGCCGGTGCGATGGGGCGGCCGTCGATGGTCTCGATCTCGATGTTCTCGAACCAGACCCGCACGTCGAGTTCGCGCGGATCGACGCCTTCCTGCTGCGAGAACTCCAGGACGTGAGTCGCCGGGCGGTCGCTCACGGTGGTGTCGAAGCTGAGCAGTTCGCGCCACAGCGACCAGCTGCTGTCGTCGACATCGATGAATTCCCAGCCGTGCAGCGCACTTCCGCCGAAGCTGGCGATCGCGTCGTGCAGCCCCTCGACGGTGAGCGGGAAGACCGTGGGCTGGATATCGTCCCAATTCTGCACGCGTAGCGAGGCGGCGATCCGGCTGACACCGGTCAGCGTCAGATGCACCCGGCTCTCCTGGGGTGCGGCGCCATCCGTCGGTTGGGTGAGCACCTCCAGCTCGAGGTGAAATCGTGCGGCCGCGGGATCGGCCGTCACGGCGAGGCATGTGGCCTCGGCCAATGCTGTGTTCAGACCTGTCGTATCCAATGCGTCCACTAACCCCCTGCTCGCGTCCATGGGCCCAGGCTACCGATACTGCCTGCAAGGACCCGAGATTTCGATTTCTGGGCAAAGTTTGTCGTTTTTTTCGCGCGCGATGGGAACCGAACCGGATGAGGTGCCGTCCAAGTAGGTGTCGGGCCTCGCCGCCGGTCTCGGATACGTGTTCGACCAGGCGGCGAGCGCCCGCGTACGGCAGGTGGGCGGCCGCTCCGGGATCAGGAGGGGTGTTCCGGATTGGTCGCCGCCTGCCAGGCGTCCGGATTGTTCCGAGAATTCATATACGACCGATTGGTCCGTGCCGCGCGACCTGTGGATCAGGTTGTGGATTATGTGGATAACTGGGCTGGGCATATGCACAGGTGGGGGATGCGGCAGGCGCGCTTCGGGTATTTAGGGGTCAAAACAGACCACGGGTCGGTCGGGGAACTCCCCGCCCGTCCGGTGCCCGTGGCAGGATCGAAACCGTGACGAGCCCCGAAATCCCGTCGGTGCCGGTGGTGGCCGTGCCTGCCGAATTCGATACGGCGGCGGGCCGCGAGTCGAGCGCCGCCCCGGCCCTACTCCTCGATGTCCGCGAGGACGACGAGTGGCGGCTCGGGCATGCGCCCGGCGCCCTGCATATTCCGATGACCGATGTGCCCGCGCGCGTCGACGAGCTGGACTACGACCGCGAGATCTATGTGATCTGCCGGCAGGGCGGCCGGTCCATGCAGGTCGTGCAGTATCTGACCCATGTCGGATTCGACGCCTTCAACGTCGTGGGCGGGATGGTGGCCTGGCAGAAGTCCGGCCGGCCGCTGACCGCCGAGGGCGACCACGAGGCCAAGATCTACTGATGGAAGGCGGAGGTTCGCGGTGAGCACGGTCGTACAGCCCTGCGCCCGCTGCGGTGCGCGGTGGGCGGTGCGGGGCAACCCGATGCACTGGTGCCCGCGCTGCCGCGGTGTCCTGCTCTCCCCGGCCCCGGTCGACGCGCCCCCGGAGCGCCGCAACTATCGCTGGGTCGCCCGGGCGCCCGGCCGCCGCCCCCGCGACGGCCGCGCGACACGCCCTGCGCCCCGGCGTGATTCGGCCACCCCGCATTACCTCCAGACGCCGCGCTGGGGCCTGCGCGATGCGCCACCACAACCCGCGCCCGTCCCGCATTCGCGGCTGGCCGGATTCACCGACCGCGTCGCCGGACTGCTCATGACCACGGCCGTGCTGTTCGCGGCGGCGGCCCTCGCCGAGGTGGGCCGTTATCTCATCCTGCTGCGCAATCGAACTCGGCTGATCCATCCCGCGCTGCTGTTCGTCTCCGATGCGTCGGTATTCCTGATGGCCGGGCTGGCCGCGGCATTCGCGCTGATGAGTGCGGTGGCCGCGGTGGGCTGGCTGGTGCGGGCCCGGCGCGCGGCCTATGCGCGGGCCGGACGACAGGATCCACGATCGCTGCGAATGCTGTTGTGCGGCTGTCTGATTCCCGTCGTCAATCTGCTCTGGCCGGGTGTGTTCCTGACCGAACTGGCCGCGCGGCACGGCGGCGATCCCCGGCTGCTGCGCGCGGTGCGCATCTGGTGGTGTGTCTGGCTGCTGAACGGTGTGATGGTCGTGGCCGCGGTGTGCTGGCGCTTCGCCCGGACGCTGCAGGCACAGGCCGACGGTGTGATGTTCACCGTGTACACCGATCTGGTCGCGGCGGCGGTCGCGGTGCTGTCGCTGTGGGTGGTGCGGCTGTGCGAGGGCCTTGACCTGCGCGGCCGCCGTCGGATGCCGAAGCGATGGATCGCGGCCTCGGGTCCGGTCGAGCCGGTGATCGAACCGGTGCGCCCGGTCGCGGAGTCCGCCGAGCGCGCATCCGATTCCGCCGTCGGGAATGATGTCGGAACGGATGCGGCGCCCGCGCCGGAGTCCGAGCAGGAGGAGGTCATGGCGAAGTGAGCCGGGGTAGTCGCGCGCCGTTCGTGGTCGCGCACCGGGGCGCGTCGGGAACGCGCCCGGAACACACAGTGGCCGCCTACGAGCTGGCGTTGCAGGAAGGCGCCGATGGCGTGGAATGCGATGTGCGGCTGACCCGCGACGGCCATCTGGTGTGCGTGCACGACCGCACGGTCGACCGGACCTCGTCGGGCACCGGACTGGTCAGCGAGATGACCCTGGACGAGTTGCGGGAGTTGGATTTCGGCGCCGAGGGCGCGCCCGCCGCCGTGCTCACCCTCAGCGAGTTGATCACGCTGGTGCTGGATTGGCGCAGTCGTCCGACCAAACTGTTCATCGAGACCAAACATCCGGTGCGCTACGGCGCGCTGGTGGAGGCGAAGGTGCTCGCCGAGCTCCAGCGCTTCGGCATCGCCGCGCCGGCCTCGGCCGATCATTCCCGGGCCGTGGTGATGTCGTTCGCCGCGACCGCGGTATGGCGGATCCGGCGCGCGGCGCCGCTGCTGCCGACCGTGCTGCTCGGCGAGTCCTCCCGTTATCTCGGCGGCAGCGCCGCGACGACCGTCGGCGCGACCGCGGTGGGTCCCTCGGTGAAGACTCTGCGCGACCATCCGGATCTGGTCGACAAGGCCGCCGCGGCGGGCCGGGCCACCTATTGCTGGACCGTCGACGACCCGGAGGATGTGCAGCTGTGCGCCGATCTGGGCGTGAGTTGGATCGCCACCAATCACCCGGGTCGCACCAAGGCGGTTCTCTCGAGCGTCTGAATTACCTTGCCGCGCCCCTACGTCCGTTGGTGCCGACGACACTGTAGGTTCAGCGTTCGTGGGTAAGAGCAAGCGCAACAGTCCCAAGCCCGACAGCAATCGGGCCCAGCGTCTCGCCGAGCGCAGAGCCGTACAGCAGCAGGCTGCCCAGGTCGTCACGCGCCCGTTCGCCGGGCTGGCCGCCGAATGCGATCTGGTCGCGCTCCGAGAGTTCGTGCCGTCGGCGACCGCGACGCTGAAGCTGGCCTCCGGCGTGGCCGCCGAGCGACCGGTCACCCTCGCCACCGTCTTGCCCGGCGCGGTGTCCGCGCTGGTGCGGGCGGGCGATGAGCCGACCGGATTCGTCGGCGCGCAGACGCAGTTCCAGTCCGCGCATCCGGGCGCCGATCTGGCGGCGGCCGTGCTGTGGACGCAGTCCGCCGATCCGGGCGACTCGCTGTCCGCCGCAGCCGATTCCGAGGGCGCCGGCCCGGCCCTGACCGAGGTCATCGATCCGGGCGCGAGCCTGGATCTGACCGTGCATCAGAACTTCAACTGGTGGGTGCCCGAGGGTGTGACCCCCGATCCGCAGGTGGCCGCGACCATCGAACAGGCCAATCAGGCGATCATGCCGTCGGACCGGCTCGAGCTGGGCGGCGATGTGGTGGGCGCCGCGTGGTGGGTGGATGCCGGGGAGAAGGCGCATCTGCGCTGGGTCCGCCCCGAGGACGAGGACGCGCTCATGCTGGCGCTGGCCCGCGTCCATGCGGTCGGTGGCCTGCATCTGGGCGAGGGCTCGCGCTTCGCCGGATCGTTCCGCACCCACGGGCTGCTGGTCCCGGTCTTCGATCTCGATCGCGAGCGGCATGCGAGTGAATGGATCGCTCCGGCACAGGAATTCGGTGCGCGTTTGGCCCAGGCGCTGGCCACGGATACCCCGCTGACCTCCGATGAGCGGCGGTCGCGCGACGGTCTGCGCTCACGTCAGGTCACCCTGCGATAAGTCGGCGAATTTCGCTGAGAAGCTTTCTGGAAAATCGCATCTCGGAATGCGGGTGAATTGATCTCTATTCGCCCCCGATAACGCGAAAGCTCGGCTCCGAAACCCGGAGCCGAGCTCTTACCGCTGCGCAGTGATCAGATGGATCCACCGGCCGCCGAGGGCGCGCCCGAGGTGTCGCTGGGGCTGCTCATCTCGCGGGAGATGAAGTTCTCCAGATCGAACATGTTGGCTCCGGCGCGGTCGGCGACGGTCAGCAGCGTATTCATCCGCGCGACCTCCTCGACCTGCTCCTTGAGGAACCACTGCATAAACTGCTCGCCCAGGTAGTCGCCCTCTTCGCGGGCGGTGCTGGCCAGCTGGACGATCTGATCGGTGACCGTCTTCTCCTGCTGCAACGCCAGCGCGATCGGTTCGCGGGCGTTCTCGAACTTCGACTTGGCGCCGTCGATGGTCGCGAGTTCCACGGACATGTCCCGGTCGAGGAAGTACTGCACGATCATCATCGCGTGATTGCGTTCCTCGATCCCCTGCTTGTAGAAATGTTTCGCCAGCACCGGCAGATCGGCATTGTCGAACCACACTGCGATCGCGATGTACTGGTGTTCGGCATTGAATTCATGCCGGATCTGATCGTGAAGCAGGGAGTGGAACTTGCTGCGTGGGGTTTCGGGGTGGCTGGACATGCGCACGAGATTAGCCTCGAAAATAGGGGCTGTCATCCAAGTGCACCCTTATCGAGGTAATACTAACTAAGGCAACACTTGCCTTATCGAATTCGCGCTGCCCCAGCAATTCTCGGGGTAGCGGCATCCGGTTTCGGCGGCACGCGTAACTCCCGCGCGATGAACTGCTCGACATCGAACAGATTTCCTTCGGCGCGTTCGTACACGGCCAGGAGGGTCTTCGTCCGGGCTACCTCGGTGACCTGGTCCTCGAGGAACCATTGGGTGAATTGCTCGCCCAGGTAATCATTGGATTCGCGGGCGGTGCGGGCGAGCGTGGTGATCTGTTCGGTCAGCCGCTGCTCGTGGAGCAGCAGGAATTCCAATGCGGCGCGCGGCGATTCGAAGGTCGAGATCACCTCGTCCAGGCCGCCGACCCACACCTCGAGATCGCGATCGAGCAGATACTGCACCATGCGCAGCGCATGGGCCCGCTTATCGTCGGCGCCGTCGTAGGACACCTGGGCCAGTCGCGGCAGCCGCAGCGCGTCGAAATACACCGCGGCCGCCAGATATTGCTGGGCGGCGGTGAACTCGTGCCGGATCTGATCGCGGAGCAGGTCGGGGAAGGGCCGATCGGACATGGTTCCGACGTTACCTTGTCAGCAGATCGTCCGGGATCGGTTGGTCCGCGGCCAGGGCCTCGAAGAACTTGGCCGCCTTGGCCTTGTCCCACAGCAGCACGTTGCCGCTGCCGGAGACGTCCTCGAAGCCGCCTATCGGGACGGTCGTCGCCACCGTATCGCTGTGCAGCGCCCAGCCGAGCCTGGCCAGATCCCAGATGTGGTCGCCGTTGTCGACCTGCAGCGAATCGACCAATCCCGTGGCCAGCGGCCAGGCCTTGAACGGATTGGCCAGGGTGCCCGCGCTGGTCGCCTTCTTCAGCAGCGCCGACAGGAACAGCCGCTGATTGTTCATCCGGTCCAGATCCGCTCGGGCCGTGGCGCGGGTGCGGACGAAGCCGAGTGCCTGCGGTCCGGTCAGATGCTGACAGCCGGCGGGCAGATTGATTCCGGCCAGTGGGTCGTCGATCGGAGCGGGCAGGCACATATCGATGCCGCCCAGCGCGTCGACCATGCTCGCGAAACCGCCGAAACCGATCTTGGCGAAATGGTCGATGCGCAGGCCGGTCGCTGTTTCCACGGTCTGCACCAACAGCTTCGGGCCGCCGGCCGAGAAGGCGGCGTTGAGCTTGTCGCGGCCGATGCCCGGAATCGGCACATAGGAATCGCGGGGCAGGCTGACGATCGTGGTCGGGCCCGATTTGGGGATGTGGACCAGCATCATCGTGTCGCTGCGCTCACCGCCCGCATCGGCCTCATCGCCGGTCGACAGCTCGCGCTCCTGAGCCGGGGTCAGACCCACGCGGCTGTCGGATCCGGCCAGCAGCCAATTGGTTCCGCCCGTCTGCCCGACCCGGCCGGAGTAGTCGGCGAGGACGGGGATGCGATTGAGCGATCGGTCCAGATAGATGGTGGCGGCGATCGGTGTGGCCAGGAGTATCACCAGCAGGAGCAATAGCCAACGGCCCCAGTGCCGTTTGCGGCGCGGGCGCGGCGGACGCCCGCCCGTACCGCGCGCGGGCCGGTCGCCCGGTCCGCGCGGTGGGATATCGCCCCGGCGGGGCGGCGGCGGCGCCTCGCGATAGGGGGTCGGCCGCTGGGTCGGGGCATACGTCGGCGGGGCGTTACGGGTCGGAGGGACCTGTGACCAGGCCAGGGGTTCGCCGGGTTGTCCCGGGGGTCCACCGCGCCGGATGACCTGGGTCGGTTCGATGCGGCCGGGTTCGTCGCCGAGTGGTCGTTGCGGGGGCGGTGGGCGGTGCGGTCCGGGTCCGGCCGGCGGCGGTACCCGGCGCGTCCGCGGGTCCTGCCGGGGGTCGTCGCCGTTCATCACCGTGATGCTACTGATCCGGGCGGCCTTCGGGTTCATCTCGATTCGATAGCAGTCACGGCAAACCACGGCCTTCCGATTCATCTCGAGATCGCGGTCACGGCAAACCACGACCTTGCGGTTCATCCCGAGATCGCGGTCACGATAAACCATGGCCTCGCGGTTCATCCCGAGACGGCGGTCACGGTGGACCATGGCTTTCGGTTTCGTCTCAAGAGAGCGGCCGCGGTGGACCATGACCTTTCGGTTCACCTCGAGAGAGCGGCCGCGATAAACCACGGCCTTTCGGTTCACCTCGAGACAGCGGTTACGGCAACCAGGAGACGTGACCGTGCAGCAGGGTGTAACCCACGTAGGCCACGGTGTCGATCGTCGCGTGCGCCAGCACGAGCGGCCAGAGGCGATCGGTGCGCTGCCAGAACCGGCCGAAGACGATGCCCATCACCAGATTTCCGAGTCCGCCGCCCAGGCCCTGGTAGAGGTGATAGCTGCCGCGCAGCAGCGCCGAGGCGAACAGCGACCGATTCGACGACCAGCCCAGCGCCCGCAGGCGGGTGAGCAGATAGGCCACCACCACGATTTCCTCGGCGACCGCGTTCGCCAGCGCCGACAGGATCAATACGGGTAGACGCCACCAGTGATCGGCGAGCGAGCTCGGCACGATGGTCACACTCATCCCGAGTGCGTGCGCGATCAGATACAGCCCCAGACCCGGCAGCCCGATCACCGCGGCCAGCGCCAGTCCGGGCAGCACATCGCCGCGCAACCTGATTCGTGCGAGGCCGACCACCCGCGGCCCGAACCCGCTGCGCCACAACAGGTACAGCCCCAGCGCACCCCAGCCCATCAGCCGCGCGACGCTCAGCAACTGATACAGCAGATCGATCGTCGACTGCGCGGCCCGCGACGGATTCAACGCCACCGTCTGCCCGCCGACCCCGCCCGGGGACAGCGCGCTCTCGATCAGCGACAGGGCCGCGCTCGCCCCGCTGAGCCCGAAGGTCACGACCAGCACGAGGAGAATCTCGACCCGGAGGGCGAAACGCTGTCGATCGGAGGCGGGCCACGGGGGCGCCGATTCGGCGGGAGAAACCATGGCCGCCAATCTATGCGGCCACCGGGCCACCCCGTGCCCGTCGCGCTGTCAGATCCGGCGGGTGCCGTGCAGGAACGGGCAGCCGGCGAGGATGCGGACGGCCTTGCTGAGGGATTGGACGTCGTCGACGGGGGAGTCGAAGGACAGCCGGACATCGTGGTCGCCCTCCGGGCCCTCGACGCGCAGGGTCACCCCGTAGCGATCGATGGCCAGGGGGCGGACCGAACCGCTGCGCAGCCGCACCGGGAGGTGGCGGGCGAGTTGGGCGATCACATCGGCATGGTCGGAATCCATATGCTGCAACCAGGCCGACTCGAGTTCCCAGAACGGGTCGGGGCGGGCCTCGCGTAACTCGCCTCGGCAGACCGATGCGGCGCCACCGGAATCGGCGACGACCGCGGAGTCGAGCACCAGCCGCAGCACGGTCGTGGTGTGGCCGACGTCGAGTAGATCCGGATGCGGATTCTCCTTGGCCACCTCGGTGGCCAGTGCCCGCTGGGCGTAATCGGGGACCGCGTGTACCCGGCCGCGCAACCAGACCAGCGCGCGCACCGGTTCGCGCAGGGCCAGCGGCGTGTGATCGGTCAGTTCCAGGACGGCCGGGGATCCGGCCGGCTCGGCGGCCGCATGGATCGCGGCCGAGCCGAGCGCGACCGTGACCACGGCATCGCCGCAGGCACGGAGGTGATGGACAGGGGTGCGGACCGGATCGGTGCCGGGCAGCGCGAGCATCGCCTGATCGGCGTGGGCACAGGCGCTACGCACCCGCTCGGCGGTCGTCGGCGCGACGGTCGTGGACGGGCGGCGCATGCAGTACCTCCGTGGGGCAATCCGTACCGAATGGGAATTAGGTAAACCTAAGCTAAGTGACGAACGCCGCTTGCGCAAGCATTGCAATCGCTACGGTGGAAACCGTGCCGCACGATTCGACTTCCGTTTCCGGACCGGTTCCCCTGTCGTTGGGCATGCCGGTCCCACAGCCCGCCGACCTGGTGGACGGCCTGATCCGGCCCGTCGCCACCATCCCGGACGTCCCGGTGCTCGATCCGGCCGCGCCGGACGAGCGGATCGCCGCCTTCCTCGCGAGCATCGCTCACGCCGATACCGGTTTCGTGGTCCGCACCGATTCGGGCGAGCGGGCGCTGGCTGTCGTCGCCGCCACCGTGGCCGCCCTGTGCGGTGAGGACATTCGCGCCGCGCTGACCGCACCCGATATCGCATTCCTGCGCGCGCTCCGGGCTCCGGCCGTCGCCGCGCTGCGCGAGGTGTTGCTGGCGGTGGAGACATCGGCACCCGAGGTCGTGGCCGCGAGCCTGGCCGTTCTCACGCAGTAACCTCGTATCCGTGCCGCGTATCGCCTATTTCGGGCCGTCGGGAACCTTCACCGAGATGGCCCTCGCCAAACTCGAGTCCGCCGCCGCCTTCGACGGGCCGGTGGAACGGATCGCCGCGCCCAGTCAGGGCGATGCGCTCGAACTGATCCGGGCCGGTGAGGTCGATGGCGCCGTCGTCCCGATCGAGAGTTCCATCGAGGGTTCCATCTCCGCCACGCTGGACGCGCTCGCGATCGGCCCCCGGCTGCAGATCGTGGCCGAGGCCGAACTCGATGTGGCGTTCACGATCGTCGCCCGGCCGGGTATCGAGCTGTCGGAGGTGAACGTCATCGCGGCCTATCCGGTCGCGGCGGCCCAGGTGCGGATGTGGTTGGCGCACCGGCTGCCTCGGGCCCGGCTCTACACCTCGGCCTCCAATGCCGCCGCGGCCGAGGATGTGGCGAACGGTCACGCCGACGCGGCCGTATCCACCACCCTGGCCGGGCAGCGGCTGGGGCTGGCGACGCTGGCCTCGGGCGTGGCCGACCACGATCAGGCGACCACTCGATTCGTGCTGGTGACCAGGCCGTGCGCGGCCCCGCCGCGGACCGGGGCCGATCGCACCTCGCTGGTGATTCTGGAACTCGCGAACGAACCGGGGTCGCTCATGCGGGCATTCGCCGAATTCGCCGCGCGCGGAGTCGATCTCACCCGTATCGAATCTCGGCCCACGCGAACGGGCATGGGCACCTATCGTTTCTATCTGGACTGCGTCGGCCATATCGACGACACCGCCGTCGCCGAGGCGCTGAAGGCGCTGCACCGCACGGCCGGTCGGATCCGCTACCTGGGCTCCTGGCCGGCGAGCTCGCCGAGCGGTTCCACGCCACCGCCGGACGAACCGGCCGCCGCCTGGCTGGAAGACCTGAAGAAGGGGGTGGCCGACCTGTGAGCAGACTGATTCTGGTGCGGCACGGCGAAACCGAGGGCAATGTCGCGAAGATGCTCGACACCCGGGTGCCGGGCCTACCGCTCACCGAACGCGGTGTGGCGCAGGCGAAATCGTTCGCCGCGAATCTGGCGGCGCCACCGCGTCGGTTGTTCAGCTCGGATGCGTTGCGGGCCCGGCAGACCGCGAGCCATATCGAGGCGGTCACCGGGGTGCCCGCGCAGGTGCTCGATGGCCTCTACGAGGTTCAGGTCGGTGAGCTGGAGGGGCTGAGTTCCGATGCGGCGCATCGGCAGTTCCAGCGGATCTACCGCGCATGGCATCTCGGCGATCTGGACGAGCGCACGCCCGGCGGCGAATCCGGCACCGAGGTGCTGGACCGGTATCTGCCGGTGCTGGAACAGCTTCGGGACACCTATCTGAGCAACGATGTGAACGGGGATATCCTGCTGGTCAGTCACGGTGCGGCGATGCGGTTGGCCGCGCGGGCGATGAGCGGGGTGGCCCCGCCGTTCACGACGAACAATCACCTCGACAACACCGAGACGATCGAGCTCGCGCCGCGGGCCGACGGTGGCTGGGACTGCCTGCGGTGGGGGCGCTATACGCCCCCGTTCGGCTACGAGGTCGAGCCGACCGCCGACGATCCGATGGGGTGAGTCACGTCAGGCCTGGTCTGTTGTTGCTGTTGCTGTTGTTGTTGAAATCCTCGCGCAGCGGCAGTTTGTCGATCAGATCCTTCAGTGCCGTGCGCAGCCGGGCCGGAGTCCCGCTGGCCAGCGAGGTCCACAGGACGTCGTCCTCGGACCGCGTCGTGGTCGCGAGGAAGCGGCCGTTGCGCGTGTTGTAGATCGAGATCATGCCGTCGGTGATATCGCGCGTGCCGTCGCCGTACACCACGCCGACAATCGAAGCGTGTGAATGGATTTCGACCATCGCCGAGGCCAGCACCTGCGCGTCGCGGGCGGGTTTGCCCACCTTGGTCAGCCGCGCGGCGGTGGCCGCGGCATCGCCCGCATCGTTGAAGATCGGCTTGAGCTCCTCGGTGAGGGCGTTCATGCCCTGCAACTCCAGCGGATCGGCCGGGCCGAGCGCCGCCAGCACCGTGCCGGGCAGATCATGGCCCGCCTCGTCGATGACGTAGGAATCCGGCCCGCGCAGGGCGACGACCTCCAGATCGTCGCCCTTGGCCAGGCAGAAGCGGTTCACCCGGTCGGCGATGTACCAGCGCAGCGCGATCACCCAATGCGGGCGATACAGCGCGCGGAGCCGGTCCTCGAGCTCCCGGTGCACGATGCCGTCGACCAGAAGCTCACGCGCGGTGAGCGATTCGGCGGCCGCGGCCATCGCCGCGTCGTGGTCGGCCACGTTGTCGTAGCGGCCCATCGCGTCCAGCACGACGGGCACCTCGTCGATTTCCAGTGTCTCGAGGAGAAACTGCATCTCGTCCAACGACAACGGAATCGCCTCGAGCATGGACGGGCCGCGGCCCGCGCCGAGAACCGTCACTTAGCGCTCTCCACTGGACATTCCGGCGCCGATGACACCCTCCGCGACGACGCGGCCGTCGGCGAAATGATCGCCGTTCAGGTAGTCGGCGCTCTTGTGCTCGCCGTCCTCCTCCTCGTCCGCGTGCAGCTGGCGGCCGAGCAGCGGATTGCCGCCGGTGGCATTCGACCGCGCCGGGGCCGGGGCGCCGAGCTGAACGGCCTGGGCCTCGGGAGCGGCGGCCGCGACCGACGGATTGCTACCGCCGAGCACATTGCCCGCGCCCCAGCCCTCGGGGAGTTTGAGGGAGCCCGCGCCGTTGCCGATGCCGACCGACCCGCCGAAGGACACCGCCCGGGTGGCCGCCGCGCCGCCGCCCGCGGCGACGGCGCCCATACCCGCCATCATCGGCGTGGCGCCGACCGAGGCGGTGGGGGCGGATACGGCATTGGTGACCGCGGCGATGGCGCTGCCGGCCACATGCCCAGCGGTCGTGACGCCCGTGCTGGCCACCGAACCCGCGACCTGTGCGGCCTGGGTCAGTGCACCGGCCAGGCCCGGGTTGGAGACGAATGCCTGCGCGGCCGCGACCGCGGTCTGCACCGGATCGGCCTGGACGTTCTGGAAGGCGGTCTCGGTGTTCTGCGATCCGCCGTCGGCCGAGCCCGCGCCGTTGGCGATGGCCGGGGGCATGGCGAACTGGTTCGGGGTGGTGACCACGGCCGTGGTCGCGGCCTCGTAGGTCTCCATCACGAGCGCGGCGCGCAGATCCATCGCGGCCTTGGCCGCCTCGGCGGCCTCGGCGCTGCCGTCCAGATCGCCGCCGTGTGCGTGCGCGGCGACGCGCAGGCCCTCGACGGTCGCGATCTCGGGCAGGCTCGGCATGGCGATCGAGGCCACGGTGTAGGCGGTGGCGTTGGCGGCTGCCTTGGCGCCCATGGCGGCGGCCAGCACACTCTGCCCCTCGGCCCAGCCGGTGAAGCCGGTGAGCCGGGCCAGCGCGGCGATACCGTTGACGCCCTGCATGCCGACGCCGAGCTCGGCCATCACGCGGGCCACGGTCGCGGTCGCGTCGACCCAGGCGCCCGTCAGCGCACCCCAGCCGGTGGCCGCGGCGGCGATCGGGATGGCGTGTGCGCCGGAGTTGAGCATGATCGAATTGGCCTCGGCCATGCGGGGCAACCAGAACACCCCGGTGATCCCTGCGGTCATTGTTACTCCCCTTAACGAACGATGGTGGCGGGTCCGTGCCGGTTCAGATCACCGCGACGCCGGCGGCGTTACCGATGTCATCGGCGATGAACTGGGCCAACTGCTGACGCAACGTCATGGCGGCGTGATTCAACTCGAGAATGCCCTGGGCCACGGCGCGATCGTGGCTGAGGGCGGCCTGGTTGAAATGATTGGCGGCCAGGAGCGAGACCTCCTCGGCCCCGGACGGGAGCACATGGGTCGCCGGGCCGGACAGACCCGAGGCGACAGCCAGACGTTCGGCCAGTAGATCGAGCTCTGCCGCGGCCGCGAGGACGATTTCGGGCGAGACATTGACGAGGCCAACCATTACTCGAACTCCTTCTAGTGGCGGCTGAAGCTCTGGGCCGACGTAGGTCTGCCCTTCGGTGGAACCACGAGAATTCCCCCTACGAGTAGTTTGGACGCGACGGTGCCGGTTTCGGTTCCCCTCTGGCCCAAAGTAACTATCGGCTGACCCGCTTCGCGGGTCAACACTAGCCCCATCCCAGCTGATGCAGGCGGTCTTCGTCAATCCCGAAGTAGTGAGCAATCTCATGGATCACCGTGATCGCCACCTCGTCGACGACCTCGTCCTCGCTGTCACACATCTCGAGAATTGCCTCGCGATAGATCGTGATCGTGTCGGGAAGCGCCCCGCCGTAATGGCTATCGATTCGCTCGGTGAGGGCGATGCCGTGATAAAGCCCGAGCAACTGCCGATCCTCGGGGTTGCGGGGTTCGATCAACACCACGACGTTGTCGATCGCGCGCGCCAATTCCGGTGGAATCGTATCGAGGGCATCGGCGACGAGTTCCTCGAATCGGGCCTCCGGCATGCTGACCGCCATGGCGGCTACCGCGGCTGCGGCGGAATGGGCGCGGGCGCCGCACCCGGCAGCGGCTGCGGGGTGGAGCGACCGGAGCTCGGCGGGGGCACCGGCGCCTGACCGTCGATCGTGATGTCGCCCTTGGCCGATCCGGTGATGGTCGAGAAACCGCCCTGAGAACCCTTGCCCACCAGGCAGTTCAGCTTATGACTGCCGACCAGCCAGCTGCGGGCGTCGAGGTTGTCCCAGAAGATGGTGAGCGTCTTGTTGATCAGCGCGTCCTGGCCGCCCAGATAGTCGCCCGCCACCTTCGCGCATTCGTCCTGCATGAACTTGTCCTGATCGCCGTTGTTCGGCGTACTACCGGTGAAGTGCGCGCCCAGGTCGACCATCGACATGACCTCGTACGCATGGGGTTTCGCGCAGTCGGTCGGCTCATTGGTCGGCAGGTTCTGATTGATGCCGATGCAGGTACCCGGATCGAAGACGCGGGACTGATCGCTGTCGCGGACCCGGCCGACCGTCTGCTGCGTCGGATTGCCGTTCGCGCTGACCACCTGCAGCCCGCAGCGGATCGTGCGGTTGCCGTTGCGCCAGCCGGGCTCGCCCGGATTGATCATGCCCACCACGAAGCGTCCGCGCGGATCGAACTTGCCGCCGAGATAGTCCGCGGCCGCGGGCGCGCAGTGCTCGTCGCGCAATTCCTGGAAGCGCAGCGAATCGGGAAACCGTGAGCCGGGCCCGAATTCGCGGCCCGGATAGGCGCTGAGATCGATATCGGCGGTGACCTCGAACAGATGCTTATCCGCGCAGTTGACCTTGTTCAGGTCGAGAGTCTTGGCGCTGCTCCAGGTCAGGCAGTCGCCGGATCGTGCCGTGCCGAAGGCGGCACTGGCCCGCCCGGTCGGGGCCGCCCCGCCCGGATCGTGCGCCTCGAGTCCGTGCGAGCCGCTGCGGAAGCCGGAGATCAACATCGTCACCAGCGCCGCGACCACCGCGCCGATCGCCACGGCCAGCAGGCCCCAGCGCAGCCTGTGCGCCGGCAGATGGATCCGCCCGGTCCTGCCGCGCGCGGCAGGGGACGTCGAGGGTCCGGTGCCGGCGTCTGGCTCGGCTCCGGATTCGGGCTCCTGGGGCGGCACATCATGGGTGGACATCGCGCTCCATGATGGCAGCGTGCGGCGGGCCCCGCCACGATCGGATCCGGATCGGCGGCCGAGCCGTCGGGGTAATAGGCTGGTTCCTCGTGATCGACCTGCGATTCCTGCGCGAGAACCCGGATGTCGTGCGCGCCTCCCAGCGAGCCCGCGGCGAGGATCCGGCCCTGGTGGACTCCCTACTCGAGGCCGACTCCGCGCGCCGCGCCGCGGTGGCCGCCGCCGACAACCTGCGCGCCGAGCAGAAGGCGCTGGGTAAGAAGGTCGGCAAGGCCTCCGCCGAGGAACGGCCCGCCCTGCTGGCCCAGGGGCAGGAGCTCTCGGCGAAGGTGAAGGAGGCCGAGGCCGCCGAGGGCGTCGCCGACGCCGAACTCGACACCGCCCACCGCGCCATCTCCAATGTGGTGCAGGAAGGCGCGCCCGCGGGCGGCGAGGACGACTACGTCGTGCTCGAAACCGTCGGCACGCCACCGCAATTCGACTTCGAACCCAAGGACCATCTGGAACTGGGTGAATCGCTGGGTCTGCTGGACACCGAGCGCGGCGCCAAGGTGTCCGGCGCCCGGTTCTACTTCCTCACCGGCTACGGCGCGCTGTTGCAGCTGGGTCTGCTGCAGCTGGCCGCGCAGCGGGCGACGGCCAACGGGTTCACGATGATGATTCCGCCGGTGCTGGTGCGCCCGGAGATCATGGCGGGCACCGGATTCCTGGGCCAGCATTCCGCCGAGATCTATCACCTCC
The DNA here is from genome assembly GCF_044454005.1 of Nocardia sp. NPDC051570. NCBI lineage: Bacteria > Bacillati > Actinomycetota > Actinomycetes > Mycobacteriales > Nocardiaceae > Nocardia > Nocardia sp. NPDC051570. The sequence continues at coordinate 442,937 of NZ_JBITDI010000005.1, forward strand.
AGGAGGACGACCTGTATCTGGTCGGCACCTCGGAGGTGCCGCTGGCCGGTTACCACTCGGGCGAGATCCTCGATCTGAACGCGGGCCCCAAGCGGTACGCGGGCTGGTCGTCATGCTTTCGGCGGGAGGCGGGCAGCTACGGCAAGGACACCCGCGGCATCATCCGCGTGCACCAGTTCGACAAGGTCGAGATGTTCGTCTACTGCCGTCCCGAGGATGCCGACGCCGAACATCAGCGGCTGCTGGGCTGGGAGAAGGACATGCTCGCCGCGATCGAGGTGCCGTATCGGGTGATCGATGTGGCGGCGGGCGATCTCGGCAGTTCGGCCGCGCGCAAGTTCGACTGCGAGGCCTGGGTGCCCACTCAGCAGACCTACCGCGAGCTCACCTCGACCTCGAATTGCACCACGTTCCAGGCGCGTCGGCTCTCGGTGCGCTATCGCGACGAGAACAACAAGCCGCAGATCGCGGCGACCCTCAACGGCACGCTGGCGACCACGCGCTGGCTGGTGGCGCTGTGGGAGAACCATCAGCGGCCCGACGGTTCGGTGCGCGTGCCCGCCGCACTCGTCCCGTTCGTCGGCCGCGAGATCCTGGAACCATTGGGGTAGCTGACAATTCGCGAGCAATTCGGCCGCTACGGACATAGCGACCATCCGGCGGCCGATGTGCTGCCGAGCGGGTGAATGTGTGACTTTGCCCGTCGATTCCTGCGGATGTGACTACTGCTCAGGTCGGTTGGCTCTAGGCTATGCATCGTGCGAGGAATCGGGTCTCGCGGCGATACCCGCACGCGAGTGCGGGCCGCATCGGCGCTGGCGACGGCAATGGTCATGGCACGAACCACCGGGGCGTTCTACGTCATGGGTGGTGTGCTGGGCCTGCTCATCACTGCCATCGCCCCGGGTGACGAGGGTAATCGCCCGGTGGTGGGCGCCGCGGCCGCGACCGCGCTGCTGCTGGGCATCAGCCTGCTGATCTGGGGTCCCCGGCTGCCGCATCCGATTCATCACGGATATGTCGCCATGGCGACGGTGCTGGTGACCGTTGCGGTGCACTGGTTCCCGAATACCGTCGGCGCGATCAGTCTCGCGGCATTCTACGTATTCATCGCCTGCGATGCCGCGATCTTCTTTGCGTGGCAATGGGTTGCGGCGCATGTGACGTTCGCGGTGCTGCTGTGCCTGTGGGTCGTGCCCTCGCGCGGTCTGCCCTGGTGGTCGGGCATGATTCCGGCCGGGGTGACCGTGGGCGTGGGCATCGTGGTCGGAATCCTGACTCGAATGGCGTCGGACGCCGATATCGATGTGCTGACCGGACTGTTGAATCGGCGCGGCTTCGATCGCGCGCTCAACGCCGCGATCACCCATGCCACCCGGACCGGGCAGGGCCTCGCGCTGGTGCTGGTCGACCTCGACCGCTTCCAGAAGATCAACGACCATCTCGGCCACCGCGCCGGCGATGCGGTGCTGCAGCGGGTGGCCGACACCTGGCAGAAACTGTTGCAGCCCGATCAGCGTCTGGCCCGCTACGGCGGCGATGCGTTCGCACTGTTGTTGCCGAATATCACCGAACAGGCCGCGATCCTGCTCACCGAGCAACTGCGGGCCGCGGTCACCACCGGATGTTCGGCGGGTGTCACCTCATGGCAGCCGGGCGAATCCGGCTCATTGCTGGTCAGCCGTGCCGATGTCGGCTTGTATCGGGCCAAGCAGGCCGGGCGCAACCGGACCGTATTGGAATCCTCGCGACAGCTGCCGCTGGCCGTGGAGCTGCGCGAGGCGATCGATACCGGCGCGCTCGACGTGCACTACCAGCCGATCGTGAGCCTGACCGACGACGGCGCCAAGGCCGTCGGCGTGGAGGCGCTGCTGCGCTGGTCGTCGAATGCGCAGCCGGATGTGACGACCGAGGGCCTGATCCGCGTCGCCGAGGAATACGACCTCATCTCCGATCTGGACGAGCTGGTCCTGCGGCGCGCCTGCGCCGACGCCGCACGGCTGCAGGAGAGTTTCGCCCAGCTCGATCTCACCCTCAATGTCAATGTGAGCGGCCTGGAACTGGCCGAATCCGAGTACGCCGACCGGGTTTCCGGCATTCTGGCCGATACCGGCTGGCCCGCCGAACAATTGGTGCTCGAGGTGACCGAGAGCGAGCTGGCCGCCGAATCCCAGACGGCTATCGGCAATCTGAACAAGCTGCGCGAGCGCGGGGTGCGGATCGCCATCGACGACTTCGGCACCGGGTACTCCTCGCTGAGCCGCCTGGCCACCATCCCCAGCGATATCCTCAAGGTCGATCAGTCCTTCGTCGCGGCCATCCGCTCCGATTCCCCGGCCCCACCGCTGCTGGGAGTCATTGCGGCCCTGAGTAAATCGCTGGATCTGCAGGTCATCGCCGAGGGTGTGGAGACCGAATATCAGGCGGCCGTGCTCACCGAACTCGGCTTCGCGCTGGCCCAGGGGTACCACTACAGCGATTCCCACCCCGTCTCCGCGCTGATCAGCGATCTCAACGAGGCGCGCGGGCTGGTCGGCGCGGGCATTCCGGAGCGGGACTTCTCCGGCAACGGGTGGATCCCCGTGGACAATCCGGGTCGGCACTGACCCTCCGGGCAGAATGACGGTATGGCATCACTCAATGTCGCCGTCGTCGGTTACGGCTTGGCGGGATCGGTCTTCCACGCACCGCTGATCGCCGCCGAACCGAGAATGCGGGTCGCGGCCGTGGTCACCTCGTCGGCCGAGCGGGCGGACCAGGCCCGGCACGAGCATCCGGGTGTGCGGGTGATCGCCGCCGCCGACGAGCTGTTCGCCGACCCCGCCGGAATCGACTTGATGGTGATCGCCACGCCGAACCGCACGCACGCACCACTGGCCCGCCACGCGCTCGCGGCGGGATTGCCGGTCGTGGTGGATAAGCCGTTCGCGCTGACCGCCGCGGAGGGTGAGCAGGTGATCGCCGCGGCCGAGGCGGCGGGCCTCGCGCTGAGCGTCTTCCAGAATCGGCGCTGGGACAGCGACTTCCGCACGGTTCGGCGGCTCCTCGCGGACGGCGAGCTGGGCGAGGTGCGGCGCTTCGAATCCCGGTTCGAGCGCTGGCGGCCGGTGAGCAAGGGCGGCTGGCGCGAGATCGGCGGCCTCGACGACGGCGCGGGCATCCTCTACGACCTCGGCCCGCATCTCGTCGATCAGGCGCTGACACTGTTCGGACCGGTCGTCGACGTCTACGCCGAATGGGATTCGCGCCGTGCGGACGTGCGGGTCGACGACGATGCGTTCCTGGCGCTCACCCATGCCTCGGGCGTGCGCTCGCACCTGTGGATGAATGCGGTCGCACCCCAGCTCGGCCCGCGCTTGCGCGTACTCGGCTCCGAGAGTGGATATGTCTGTTACGGACTCGATCCCCAGGAGGACGCGCTGCGGTCGGGCCGCCGCCCCGGCGACGGAAAGCCGTGGGGCACGGTCGAACCCGAGCGCTGGGGCCTGCTCGGCGTCGAGGGTGATACCCGGCAGGTCCCCAGCGAGCCCGGCGATTATCCGGCGTTCTACGCGGGCATGGCCGCCGCACTGCTCGACGGCGCCGCGGTGCCGGTGGATCCACGTGATGCGGTGGCGGCACTGCGGATTCTGGAGCGGGCGCGACAGAGTCGGTGAATCGTGTTCCGTCGATTCACGTCCTAGAGCTTGCGTGCCCGCAGCTCATGACCCTTGGAGGTCTTGCAGCGTCCGCTCTCCAAATCCCATTGCCAGCCGTGCAGATTGCAGGTGAGGGTATTGCCTTCCACCACACCGAATTTGGACAGGTCGGCCTTGAGATGCGGGCAGCGGCGCTGCACTTCCCAACCGGCGAGTTCGGTGGAGGCCGAATCGTCGTGCGCCTCGGAGAACCAGCCGTCGGCATAGGCGATGCGCTCGTCGGTCAGGCATTTGAAGAAGGTGTAGAGGAATTCGTTGTAGCCGCCGATCCGCCACGCCTGGAAGCGGGTCGACAGGAAGATCGTATTCACCCAGTCGGGTTCGTTGTCGCGCAACACGGTTCGCACCAGCTGCGGATCGATGCGGAAACCGTAGCGGTACTTGCCCTCGCCGTCGATCGGGCCGCGCACGACCCGCTTGGGGAAGTCCAGCACCACGGTCTCCTCGCCGAGTACCAGCCCGACCGGATAGCCGATGCCGTCGCAGATCAGATCGCTCTGCGCCATGATCGGCTCGAACAGCTCCTTCAGCGGAGCCAGTAGCGGGCCGCCGTCTTCCGTTGTCCAGGAAGCCTTTTCGGCCGCGAGCACCGGCGCCATCCGCTGTGCCATCGACTCGATGTAGGCGCCCTTCTCGTTCCAGATCTCGGCAGGATCGAACGGATGGGACAGCTCCAGCTCGCGCCCGCGCACCTGCGCGACCGAGCCGGGGATCATCAGCACCCCGCCCTCGTGGCCGTTGCGCCGCATCTCCTCGAGGAACACCATCTGATCGGGGAAGATGTTGCCGGTCTCGGCGCCGTCGCCGGTGTCGTTGAGGTAGCGCAGCTCGTCGTCGAGGAAGACCGGCGGACCGGCCGAGGGCACCACCCAGGTCGCGCCGACCTGATCGATGTAGCTGCGGGCCCGATCCATGCCGCGCTGACGCTTCTGCTTACCGAAGTTGGCCTTGGTGCGGCCCGGGATGTCGTAGACCATCGGGTACCAGATGGCGCCCGAATACTGCAGCAGGTGGATATCGATATGGCCGAACGCGTCGTGCAGCACGTCCATATCGACCGGCCGCGCGTCGTTCATGTTGAAGCACACGGTCTCACCGTCGGAGACGACCAGGCCCGAATCGCCGATCGGCCCGTCGGCCGGTGCGCGCAGGGCGATGATCATGATGTCCAGGTCGGTCCCCGGCACCGTATGCCGGACCGAATCCTCGGTCTCGAAGAACTTGTGGAAGCCCAGCTTCTCCAGTTCGCGCTTCAGATCCGGCACCGGGTAGTCCGGCAGCAGGACGGTGGCGTCCTTGTTGACGTGTTCGGCCAGATTCTTCGCGTCGAAGTGGTCGCGGTGCAGATGTGAGACGTAGAGGAAGTCGCAGTTGCCCAGTTCGTCCCAGTCCAGGGTGGTGTTGTCCGGGAACGGGAACCACGAGCCGAAGTACGCCGGGTTGACCCAGGGATCGCAGAGGATCGTCCCGGCCGCGGTGCGGATATGGAATCCGGCATGTCCGACGCTGGTGATCTGCACGAAGAAAGTCCTCCTGAACCCGGTTGCCAGCCACCCAGGGTAGCGGTTACGCCGAAACGTCGCCGATGCAGTAACCCTGCTCGCTCGACTTCAGGGTGAACGTCCGGTCCCGCTGCGCGCCGGTCGCCCCGGTTACCGGTACCGACACCGTGAGGTAGTCCCCGCGCAGGGGCTGCGAGGAGAGGGAATCGTCGACGAACGAGCGCACCGCGCCGAGCTTGCCCGGGGTGCTCGCCAGCGGGGCCGGCGCGGTGCGGCCGCTGCCGGTGGGATCCCAGCTCGCGCCCGCCGCGCAGATCAGCGGATGGGTGTTCTCGGTATCCGCGGGGTCGATCGGGGCGCCGCTGAGCCGGGCCAGATAGCGGCGCACGGTGTGGCGTGCGTCGGCGTCGTTGAATGCCTCGCCGCCGGTGGGCACGACGCGCGGGCAGGCGTAGCCGGTGGCGATGTCCTCGCGCTGGGCCACCACGGTGATGCCCTGGCGCGGGTTCTTCCACGTGATCTCGGTGCCGTCGTCGGTGCCGGGTGTGGCCAGCGCGTCGAGAATCGCCTGCTTATCGGCGTACATCGAATCCACATTGCGCGGCGCCAGCGTCCAGCAGCGGCGTTCCAGCGTCGAGGTCGGCGCCTGCTGCAGATCCATCGCCCAGCGGGTGAGAGCGTCCGCGGCCGCCGAATCCTTGGCCGCCAGCGCGACGGTCACCGAGACCTCACCCGGGCCGGGGATCAGCACCGGCGGGGGCACGGCCGCCGCGATGGAGGTCGCGGTGTGCGAGGGCGGCGCCGGTGTCTCCCGCGTCCAGTCGGTCCCCTCGATCCCGGCCCGGGAATCACATCCGGCCACCAGGCCGACGCTCACCACTGCGACTCCGCCCACAAGTACCATTCGGGCGAATTGTGCACTGTGTCTGATGGATTCCCACAGGGCTGGTCGAGGGCGTTCCACTGTGGCGAACCTCTTTCCTATGCGGTACTCGGTACCGAGCGTGACACCGACTACGCTAGCGGAATTGTGGAACCCGTCTACCGGACGATCATCGGTCTGGCCCGCACAGTCTTCTTTGTTCAGGGCCTGAAATTCGACGTCAGAGGGGCCGAGAACATCCCCGCCGAGGGTGGCGCGGTCATCGCCATCAATCACACCGGATACATGGACTTCACCTATGCCGGGCTGCCCGCGCGCAGGCCCAAACGGTATATCCGGTTCATGGCCAAGAAGGAGGTCTTCGACGACAAGATCTCGGGGCCGATCATGCGTGCCCTGCGGCATATCCCGGTGGATCGGTCGGCAGGGGCCGATTCCTATGTGTCGGCGGTGGAGTATCTGCGCCGCGGCGAGCTGGTAGGGGTATATCCCGAGGCGACCATCAGCCGCAGCTTCGAGATCAAGGATTTCAAGTCGGGTGCGGCACGGATGGCGATCGAGGCCGGGGTGCCGGTGGTGCCGATGGTCATCTGGGGTGCGCAGCGGGTGTGGACCAAGGGGTATCCGAAACGTCTGGGGCGCACGAATACTCCCATCTCGATCGCGGTCGGCGAGCCTATCGCGCCGCCGGTGGCCGATCCGGGCAATATCGCCGAGCCCGCCGCGGAGCTGACCCGCAAGCTGCACTCGGTCATGCGGGATCTGCTGATGGAGCTGCAGCAGGACTATGTTCACGAGCCGGGCGCATACTGGGTTCCGGCCCGGCTGGGCGGTGGTGCCCCCACACTGGAGGAGGCCGATGCGATGGATGCCGCCGAGGCCGAGGAGAAGGCGGCCAAGCGCAGATCGGCCGCGCAGGAGTAAGCGGGAGCACGGGAGTCTCGAGGTATGGCGCGGGAACTGGTCTTCGACGTCCTGACCGGATTGGTTCGCACGATCTTCCGAGTGCAGGGTCTGCGGATCACCATCGAAGGGCAGGAGCATATTCCGCGCGCCGGCGGGGCCGTGCTCGCCGTGAATCACACGGCCTACCTGGATTTCATGGAAGTCGGCCTGGTGGGCCGCAATTCGGGCCGCAACGTCCGTTACATGATGAAGGCCGAACTCGAGCACGGCATCGTCGGCTGGTTGATGAAGCAGTGCAAGGCGATCGGCGTCGACCGCAGCGCCGGGGCACAGTCCTATGAGCGCGCGGTCACATCGCTGCGCGACGGCGAAATCGTGGTCGTCTATCCGGAGGCCACCATCAGCCGCAGTTTCGAGCTGAAGGAATTCAAATCCGGCGCCGCCCGGATGGCACTGGAGGCGGATGTCCCGATCGTTCCGATGGTCATCTGGGGCGCGCAACGCGTCTGGACCAAGGACATCCCCAAACAGCTGGGCCGCCACCGCTTCCCGATCGACATCCGCATCGGCGCACCGATACCCCCACACGAATCCGCGGACACCCTCACCGCCGAATTGCGTTCCAGCATGGAACAACTCCTGCACCACGCCCAGCAGAACTTCGTCATGCCCCCCGGCGCCCGCTGGGTCCCGTCCCGCCTCGGCGGCACCGCCCCCACCCTCGACCGAGCGGCCGTCATCGAACAGGAAGAACTGGCCCGCCGCCGCGCCGCCGCCCAACGCCGAGCCGACCAACAGCCCCGGCGGGCGTCGGGCGAGTAACGCCGAATCCCGGCCGAATGCCCATCGGGCCCGAGGCGAGCATCCGCTCGGCCACCCCGGCTTCGATGTCGATCCGGACGACTATCCCGCGCTCACGGCCGTGCGGGCGTCTCTGCTCGCGGATGATCCCGCCGCCGAATTCGATCGGGCACTGTGTCGGCTATTCGACGGCGTCCTCGGAACCGTGCGGTGACCGGCGGATTCGCTGGTCAGGCGTCCGTATCCGACACGCCGGTCGGCGCGCCCGGTTGACCAGCCGACACACACCGCTTCCTGCGTGTCGCGCTCGGACTAGATACCGTTCGGAATCATGACGCGCTATGTGATGCCGGCGGAATCCGCTCCACATGCTCGAACCTGGCTGGCCTGGCCGGTCAAGGAATCGGTGTGGGGGGACCTGCTGCCACAGGTGCGCGCCGATGTGGTTCGGCTGGCACGCGCGATCGCCGAGCGGGAGCCGGTCACCATGATCGCCCGGCGCGAGCACGTCGAGGATGCGCGCCTGGCCTGCGGGCCCGGTGTGGAGGTCGTGCCCGCGCCGCTGGACGATCTGTGGATCCGTGACACCGGACCGACCTTCGTCGTCGATGGCGGCGGCGCGCCGGTCGGGGTCGATCTCAACTTCAACGGCTGGGGCCAGAAGGCCGAATTCCATATGGATGCGAAGGTGGCCCGAAAGGTCCTGGAGATCGCGGGAATCGAGCGGGTCATCGCCCCGATCGTGGCGGAGGGCGGCGCGATCGAGGTCGACGGCGCCGGCACCATGCTGGCGACGGAGAGTTCGCTGATCAACCCGAACCGCAATCCTGATCTGCGGCATGAGGATATCGAGCGGGCGGTGGCCGATCTGCTGGGCATCGGCAAGGTCGTCTGGCTGCAGGGCGTCGCCGACGAGGATGTGACCGATTGCCATGTCGACGCCGTCGCCCGCTTCGCCCGCCCGGGGGTCATCCTGCTGGACTGGCCGGTGGATCCGGATCCGGCCGATGTCTTCGCCCGCGCCGCCACCCAGGCCCGCGGCCGATTGGCCGAGGCCACCGACGTCACGGGCCGCCACTTCGAGATCGTCGAACTGCCGCAGCCGAATCGGGCCGATATGTCCGGCTCCCGCGGTTCGGACTTCCTGTACTCCTACGCCAACTTCTACGTCGGCAACGATGCCGTCTACCTGCACGCCTACGGCGATCGGCGCAGTGACGACCGGGCCGTGGGCATCCTCGCCGACCAGTTTCCGGGCCGCGAGATGGTGCGGGTCGAATACAACGGGGTCGCCGAGGGCGGCGGCGGCATCCATTGCTCCACCCAGCAGCAACCGGCCTGATTCAACTCGGATCCGAGCCTCGGATCGCCGAGAACCAGATCGTCGCACCCGCTAAAACGGTGGTGGCACAGGCGAATGCCGCGATGCCCCCGCCCGCGGTGAACACCCAGAAACCTCCCGCGAACGGCGCGGCCACGGCGGACTGGGCATCCAGCAGTAGCCGCCGATCCGGCCGCGCCGCGCGGGCGGCATGTGCCGCGCCGCCGGGATCCGGCCGCGTCGGATTGTCGATCAGCCGCCCCACCGGCTCCGAATCCCGTGGCGGCCCGGATGGATACACCCGCTGCCCGCCGAGACGCATTGTCCCGCCGCTGAATTCGACCTCGGATTCCTCGAGTGTCACCAGCATCGGATCGAAATACACCGGCAGCCAACGATGTCGACCGCCCTCGCTGAACTCCACCCAGGACCGGCTGAGCAGCCGATGCTGCTGCCGCACCCGCTTACCCGCCGAAGTCCCCGTCCGCACACCTCGCCATGGCACCGCCCCGAGCGCGACCGCGAACCGAAAGACGGTGTAGCCCACGATGATCAGCGCCACCGTCCCCAGCAGACTCAGTAGCTCCGCGCCGCCGAACGGCGCCCAGGCGAGGCAGATCACCAGGGCGCCGAACGTCGTCAGGGCCGGATAGGCCAGGGGGTGGCCCGAACCGGAGATCACTTCAGGAAGCCGACCTTGGTCCAGTCATAGGTCGCCAGGCCGCGGGCGCCATAGTTGGCGAGGCTCGCCCGCACCGCGACGATGCCCGGGGTCTGATCCAGGGGCAGCGAATGGCCCTCCTCGAAGACCTTGCGGTCGACCTGATTGGCCAGATCGATCGCCTTGGCCGGATCCAGTTCCGACATCGCCTTCTCGATGAGATCGTTTAGTTCCGGCGAGCCGATCCGGCCGTAATTGCCCTGCAGGTCATTGGGATTGTAGGCGTAGAGCTGGTTGACACTCGACAGCGTGAACGCATCGCCCACCCAACTCCATTGGGCCACATCGAAATCGCCCGGAATGATGACATCGGGGAAGAAGCGGTTACCGGGCTTGGTGTCGATCGTCAGCTTGACGCCGATACGTCCCAGATTCTGCTGGATGATCTGCGCGATCTGGACCCAGACGTCCTGGTTCAACATGAGATCGCGAATCTCGAGCTTACGGCCGTCCTTCTCGCGGACATCGCCGTTGAGCTTCCAGCCGAGGGCATCGAGTTCGCGGGCGGCCTCGTCCGGATCGTAACCGAGGCTGTTGTCCTGATAACCCTTCTGGCCGTTGACGAAGAGATGGTTGTTGAGCGGCTTGGGATCCGCGACCAAACCATTGTCGGTCGCCGTGACGATGCCCTGCCGATCGATGCCCTTCATGATGGCGACGCGAAGCTTGGGGTCTGCGAGGATGGATCCGGGAGCGCCGTTGAAGGTCAGATGCGACCATTGGGGCGCCGGGGAGCGGCGAATGGTGACGCCCGCAATGCCCTGTGCGGTCTTGAGGTCATCCCGATTCGCCAGCCCGGTCCAGTCCAATTCGTTGTTCTGCACGGCGGGCAGCCAGGCCGAGATATCCAGCACACTGTATGTGATGGTGTCGAGCTTCGGCTTATCTCCCCACCATTTCGGGTTGTGCCCGAGCACGATTCGGCCCTGGCCGCGATCGGTCGATTGCACCATGAATGGGCCCGACGTCAGCGTGATCGCGTCCACCTGGCTCTTGTTGAACGCCTCCGGGGTGGCCGTGACCGACTTCGGGTACAGGAAGCTGTTTCCGGCGAACTGGCCCTGCCACGCCGCGAAGTTTCGATCGAAGGTGAGGACGGCCTGCCGATCATCGGTTCCGCGTTCGACCTTCGACACCCGGTCGAATCCGTTGTTGCCGCCGATGAGATACGCCTTGTTCCGTCCGCTCAGCGCCTCCGCCTCGGAGCTGATGTCCTCCCAGGTGATCGGGCTACCGTCCGACCACACCGCCTGCGGATTGATGGTGTAGGTGACCTGCTGCGGATTGGTATTGGTGAGTTCGACCTTGGTGAAGTAGTCCGTATTCAGCGTGGTGTTTCCGGCGGCATCGATCCGGAACGCCTGCGGCATCATCGGCCGTTCCACGTTCGTGATCTCGGCATCGTTGCCGTCGACATTCAGGGTGTTCCAGTTGGCCGGATAGGCCGACATCGGCAGGCGCAGGTTCCCGCCGTCGCGGAGATCGGCTACATCATGCGGATTGATGTCATTGGTCGTCCCGACCGCGTCCGTTCCGGTACCACCTCCACTGTCCGAGCCGGAACAGCCGGACAAGATCAAACCTATTGCGACCGCGGGAATCGCGGCGCGGGTCACTGTCGAACGAATCCGCATGGATCGCTCCTTCCATCAGGACAGGGTGTTACTTCGTGAAGCCGATCTTGGTGTAGTCATAGGACGCCAATCCGGGCGCACCGAAATTCGCCAGGTCGGGGCGCGTGCCCCAGTTACCGGCGTCCTGGGTCAACGGCAAGGAGAAGCCCTCGCCGAAGATCATGCGGTCGGCCTGGTTGGCCAGTTCGATCGTCTTCTTCGGATCCAGTTCCGATATCGTCCGGTCGATCAGGTCATTGAGCTCGGGTGAACCGATGCGACCGAAGTTCCCCTGCTCATCGTCGGGATGGTAGGAGTAGATCTGCGGCAGGCCGCTGAGCGGGAATGCGTCGCCCTGCCACTGGAATTGGGCCAGATCGAAATCGCCGGGGATGAACACATCGGAGAAGATGTTCTGCCCCGGGCGGGCATCGATGGTCAGCTTGACCCCGACGCGGGCCAGATTCTGCTGGATGAGCTGTGCGACCTTGACCCAGATGTCGTTGTTGTACATGACATCCCGGATCTCCAGCCTGCGACCGTCCTTCTGACGCACGTCGCCATTGAGTTTCCAGCCGAGCGCGTCCAGTTCCCGCGCGGCGGCATCGGGATCGAACGGCGGGCCGTTGTCCCGATAGCCGTCCTGGCCGCGGACATAGACGTGATTGCCGAGCGGTTCGGGATCGTTCTCCAGGCCGTTCTGGATCGCGCTCGTGATGGCCTTCCGGTTGATGGCCTTCGAAATCGCCACGCGCAGTGCGGGATCGGCGAGAATCGAGCCCGGCGCGCCGTTGAAGGTGAGATGCCGCCACATGGATCCGGGCGCGCGCCGCACGGCCAGATCCGATGATCCGCGCACGGTCGCGATATCGGAGAGCGAGGACAGCTGCGCCGCATCCAATTCCTTGTTCTGCAGCGCCTGCGGCCACGCGCCCTGATCGAGCACGCTGATGGTGATCGTATCCAGTTTCGGTGTGTCGCCCCACCATTTCGGGTTGCGCCCCAGGACGATTCGGCCCTGGGTGCGATCGGTGGACCGCACCAGGAACGGTCCGGCGGTCTGGGTGATGTGATCGGCCAGGCCGTGATTGAACGCCTCCGGATCGCCGGTCACCGATTTCGGGTACAGCATCGCATTGCCCGCGAATTGACCGCGCCATTCGGCGTAATGCCGGGCGAAGGTGACGACGGCCTGGCGATCGTCGACGCCGCGCTCGACCCCGCCGACCCGGTCGAAGCCGTTGGTCGTGCCGATCAGATAGCGCTTATCGGTTCCGCTGAGCGCATGGGCCTGGGCGGCGATGTCCTCCCAGGTGATGGGCGTGCCGTCGCTCCAGACCGCCCGGGGATTGATGGTGTAGGTGACCTGCTGCGGATCGGTGCCGGTCAGCTGGATATCGGTGAAGTAGTTCTTGTCGACCGCGGTATGTCCGGCAGCGTCGATGGCGAACGAGCGCGGCATCATCGCCCAGACGATGCGGGCGATCTCGAGGTTGTTGCCGTCATTGGACAGCGTATTCCAGTTCGGGGGGAATTCCGTGGTCGCCAGGCGCAGGTTGCCGCCGTCGCGGATCGCCTCGGGCGGTTGAGCATTGATGTCGTTACCGGCGCCGAGCGCGACCGGACCACCCGCGGTGTCGCCACCGGACGAGCAGCCGCTCCCGCCCATCGCCACCGCCACCAGCAGGGCGACCGCATACGGTGCGGTGGAACGAATCCTCACGCCTTCTCCTATCGTGTGACGGCAGGGACGGGGATCGCGGCGATGAGGGCGCGGGTGTAATCCTGCTGCGGATCGGTGAAGATCTGTTCCGCCGCACCGGATTCGACGATCTCGCCCCGGTACATCACGGCGATGTCGTGGGCGAGATTGCGCACTACCGACAGATCGTGGGAGACGAACAGATACGACAGACCGCGTTCGGCCTGCAGCTGGCGCAGCAGGTTCAGCACGCCCGCCTGGATCGAGACGTCCAGTGAGGACACCGGTTCGTCCAGCACCAGCAGTTCGGGATCCAGCGCCAGCGCGCGGGCGATGTTGATGCGCTGCTTCTGACCGCCGGAGAAGTCGGCCGGATAGCGGTCGGCGTGCTCGCTGCGCAGGCCGACCAGCTTCAGCAATTCCGGTATCCGCCTGCGGATCTCATCGCGGGGGCGGCCGTCGACGCGCAGCGGTTCTGCCAGCGCGTCGAAGATCGGCAGGCGCGGATCCAGTGAGCCCGAGGGATCCTGGAAGACGATCTGCATCTTGCGGCGGATCTCATGGCGGTCCGCCTTGGTCAGGGTCGCTACATCCCGGCCGAGCACCTCGATGGCGCCGGCCTCCGGCGGGGCCAGATCCATGATCTGGCTCAGCGTGGTGGACTTGCCGGAACCCGATTCGCCGACCAGCGCCAGGGTGCGCCCGGCCCGCACCTCGAAGCCGATGCCGTCGACCGCGCGCACCTCACCCTTGCGGCGCTTGAACACCACGCCGGAGGTGATCGGGAAGGTTTTGACCAGCCCCGAAACCCGCAGCACCACACGGGGATCCGGTTCCACCTCCCGTTCGGGCTCGGTGATCTCGCGGCGGTAGGCGTCGAACAGTGCGTCGGCGCCGACCTCGGCGGTGCGGATACAGGCGGCGCGGTGGCCCGGATTGGTGTCCTGCAGCGGCGGTTCCGCGGCGCCGCATTCGTCGATCGAGACCGGGCAGCGCGGCGCGAACGGGCAGCCGGGCGGCAGCGCGTGCATGGCCGGTGGCGCACCGACGATGGGGATCAGCGGGCTGCGCGGCGGGCCGTCCATGCGCGGGATGGAACCCAGCAGGCCGACGGTGTACGGCATCCGGGGCGAGTTGAAAAGTTCGGTGGCGCTGGCGGTTTCGACGATCCGCCCGGCGTACATGACGGCGACTCGATCGGCCAGCGTGGCGGCGATGCCCATATCGTGGGTGATCATCACGACGCCCGCGCCGGTGATGTCGCGGGCCTTGCGCAGCAGGCCGAGCACCTGCTCCTGCACGGTGACGTCGAGCGCGGTGGTGGGTTCGTCGCAGATGATCAGCTCGGGATCGTTGGCGATGGCCATCGCGATCACCACGCGCTGGCGCATACCGCCGGAGAATTCGTGCGGGAAGGCCCGGGCGCGCAGCTCCGGATCGGGGATGTCGACCAGATCCAGCAGCTCCACCGCCCGCTGCCATGCCTCCCGCCGACTCATCTTCCGGTGTGCCAGCACGGCCTCGGCGATCTGGTCGCCGATCCGATACACCGGGGTCAGCGCCGACAGCGGATCCTGGAACACCATGCTGATCCGGCTGCCGCGCAGCGCCGACAGCTGCCGGTCGCCCATGCCCAGCAATTCCTTGCCGCGCAATCGGATCGAGCCGCGCACCCGCGCCTGTTCGGGCAGCAGACCCATCACCGCGAGCGAGGAGACCGACTTGCCCGAACCGGATTCGCCGACGATGGCTAGCACCTCGCCATCGGCCACCGTGTAGTTCACCCCGCGCACCGCGTCGATGCGTCCCTCCTCGGAGGGAAACGACACGTGCAGATCCGACACCTCCAGCAGCGGTGCGGTCATCGCGCGTTTGGTCTCCGTCATGGCGCGACCTTTCCATCCGTCGCCGGGACCGTCGGCTCATCGTTGTTCTTGCGGCGCGAGCGTGCCCGCTGGGAGCTCGGATCGAATGCGTCGCGCAGGCCGTCGCCGACCAGGTTGGTGCACAGCACCGTGATCACCAGCAGCCCACCGGAGAACAGGAACAGCCACGGAAAGGTGAGCGCGGATTTGGTGCCCGAGGCGATCAGCGAACCGAGCGATACGTCCGGCGGCTGCACACCGAAGCCGAGGTAGCTCAGACCCGTTTCGGAGATGATCGCCGCGCCGACCGACAGCGTGGTGTCGATGATCAGGATCGAGGCGATGTTCGGGAGGATGTGGGTGGTGATGACGGTCCAGGTCGACGCGCCCATATACCGTGCGGCCCGGACGAATTCGCGGTCGCGCAGGCTCAGCGTCAGACCGCGCACGATGCGGGCGCTGATCATCCAGCTGAAGGCGGCCAGCAGCACGATCAACAGCAGGATCGAACCGCTGCCCTTGGTGCGCGGCGCGAAGATCGCGATGACGATGAAACTCGGCACCACCAGCAGCAGGTCGACCAGCCACATGATGGCCCGATCGGTCCACCCGCCGAGCAGGCCCGCGACCGAACCGGCCGTGGCGGCGATGAGGCTGGTGAACAACGCCACGCTGAATCCGATCACCAACGACTTCTGCAGGCCGCGCAGCGTCTGCGCCAGCACATCCTGACCGATCTGATTGGTGCCGAACGGATGTCTCGGGCTGGGCGGTTGGAGCAGGGCCGTGTAATCCAGCTGCTCGTAGTCGTATGTCAACAGTGGCGGCAGCGCGAAGCTCAGAATCAGCATGAGCAGCAGGACGATCAGGCCGGCCACGGCGGCCTTGTTCCGAAGGAACCTGCGCCACACCAGCTTTCGACGTCCCGCCGCGGCGGGCTCCGGCGCGCCTTGCGCGATGATCTCGACTTCACTCATCCCACACGCACCCGCGGGTCGAGGATGGCGTACACGATGTCGGACAGCAGGCCCGAGATCAGCACCACCAATCCGGCGAACGCCGTGACGGTCGCCACGACATAGAGGTCCTGGGCGTTGATGCCGTCCACCAGCCACTCACCGACGCCGTGCCAGCCGAAGATCTTCTCGGTGAAGGTGGCGCCGGTGATCAACGCACCCAGGCTGTAGGCGAACAGGGTGGCCATCGGGATCAGGGCGGTGCGCAGGCCGTGTTTGTACAGCGCGCGGCTGCGGGTCAGCCCCTTCGCGCGGGCCGTGCGGATGAAATCGCTCTGCAGCACGTCGAGCATCGCATTGCGTTGGTAGCGGCTGTAACTGGCCATCGTTATCAGCGCCAGGCCGAGGCTCGGGACCACCATGTGCTGGACCCGGTCGACGAGTTGATTCCACAGCCCGTGCACGGCATTGGCCGAGGTTTCGCCGGTATAGAGGAAGATTTGCTGGCCGGTCAGGGAGTTGACTTCCAGCGCACCATATTTCAGGATGGTAGCGAGTAGGAACACGGGGGTGCTCAGAATCAGCAGAGATACGATGGTCGTGAAGTAGTCACTGAACCGGTATTGCCGTATCGCGCCAGCCGCGCCGATCAATACGCCGAGTACCGTGCCGAGGATCGATCCGACGATCAACAGCCGCAGGCTGACTCCGATTCGGCGCGGTAGCTCCTGGCTCACCGGCTGGCCCGCCAGTGTCGTGCCGAAGTCGCCGTGCACCATGCCGCCGACCCAGTTCAGATAGCGCTGCGGGATCGGATCGTTGAGGTGCAGCTCGGCCGCCTTGGCGTCGATCACCGATTGCGGAGGTCGCGGATTGCGCTGTTCGAGGCTCTCGAGCGGGCGAAAGGTCAATGATGCCAGGCTGAACGTCAGGAACGTCGCCAGCACCAGCAGCACGACATAGTTCAGCGCACGTCGTAGCAGAAAGCCGGTCATCGGTCCCCTCAGGTCGGTTACTAGCCCCTGATCATAGGGACAGATGGGGTTGGTGGTGCGTTATGCACGGCGGGTGACATGCCCGAATCGGAGATATCGTGCATCGGTCCGATCGTGACGGACGATCTTCCGGTTCGAAGAGGGGGCTCGAGCGATGAATCTTCCGCAGTATCCGGGTGGTTACGACCCGTATCCGCGTGCGTGGCAACCCGCGCCGAGCGGGGGAACCGCGATCGCCGCGGGTGTGCTGGCGGCGGTAGGGGCCGTGGGGGAGTTGCTGGGTGGGTTGTTCGATGTGGTGCTGGGCGCGACCGGATTCGCCAGGGATCTCGATACCGGCGGGGTGAGTCTGCTGTCGCGCAGTTGGTACGGCCCCTACATCGTGGTCGTCGGGGTGCTGAGCATGGCCATCGGGGTCGTGCTGACCTGGGGCGCCATCGCGCTGTTCCGGCGCGGATCGGGTGGGCGGCCGCTGATCGCGATCGGCGCGGGCCTGGCGATCGCGATAGCGCTCGTGGGCGCGGTGGTCTCGATCGCGGACGATGCCCTCGACAGCGGGCCGGGCGCGGTGGGCGGGGTGGCCGGGATCCTGGTGGGGATGGCCTTCCCGATCGCGACCATGGTGCTCGTGCTGACCCCCGCGACCGCGCGCTGGCTGGCCTTCGCACCGGCGACGGGACCGGCCTATCCGATGCCGCCGTATCCGCCCGCGCCCTATCCGCCGCAGTCGCCTTCGTCACAGCCGTATCCGGGCCCGCCCCCCGCACCGCACTCCTATCCGCCGCCACCGCCCGCGATCCCACCCGAGAACCCCTGGCGGCGACCCGAATCGTGATTACGGTCGGGGCGGCGTTTCGGGCAGGATGGAATGGGTGACTCGTCTGCAGCTGTCGAAACCGAAGATGGTGGCCACCGACGTCGACGGCACGCTGATCGACGAGCACGAGCGGGTGACGCCGCGCACCCGGGCCGCGGTCGCCGCGCTGGTCGCCGACGGTGTGCCCTTCGTGCTCGCCACCGGGCGCCCGCCGCGCTGGATCGCACCCGTGGTCGACGGGCTCGGACATGCGCCGCTGAGCGTCTGCGGCAACGGCGCGGTGATCTACGACCCCGCCGCCGACCGCATCCTGCACACCACCACCCTCGATGCGGCGAGTCTGGCCTGGATCGCGGATCTGGCCGAGCGCGTGCTGCCCGGCTGCGGCCTGGCCGCCGAGCGGGTCGGCGCGTCCGCGCACGACGCCGCGACGCCGCAGTTCGTGAGCTCGCCGGAATACGAGCACGCCTGGCTCAATCCCGATGACACGCAGGTGGCCCGCGCCGAGGTCTTCGCCGCGCCGGCGATCAAGATGCTGATCCGGCTGCGCGGGGCGACCAGCGCGGATATGCGTGCGGCGCTGGAACCGCAGCTGCAGGGCCGGGCCGATATCACCTATTCGACCAATAACGGCCTGATCGAGTTGTCCGCCCCGGGCATCACCAAGGCCGCGGGCCTGGCGCTGATCGCCGAACGCCTCGGCGTCCAGGACTCCTCGATCGTGGCCTTCGGCGATATGCCCAACGATGTCCCGATGCTGCGCATGGCCGGACACGGCGTGGCCATGGCCAACGGCCACCCCGAGGCCCAGGCCGCCGCCGACGAGATCACCGCGTCGAACTCCGCCGACGGCGTGGCCCAGGTCCTCGAGCGCTGGTGGACCAGCTGAGGCCTACCGTGCCGGTGGGGCCGGGACCGGTTGTGCCGCAGGCGGATTCGGGGGCGGCGGGGCCGAATTCGTGATATCGCTGTAGGACCTCAGCAGCGTCGTCACCAGGCCCGTCGCGGTGTTGAGAATCAGCGAGCCGTACTGGAAGTCGGCCCGGGTGCCGTCGGGCACCGGATAGGAGTTCCGCGCGGGCAGGCCCAGAATGCCGCTCTCGGCGCCCAATTGGACGAACCGGTCGAGGATGTGGCCGACCACCTCGGTGATGGTGCCGTCCGGTGCGGCGTAGACATAACCGTTGACGAACTTGACGTACTGGCCGCCGTCGCGGGTCGGGGTCGGCTCGGAGGCGGCCGCGCCGAGGCGGCCGTTCGGACCGCCCTGTGCCGCATAGTATTTCGCGATCACGTTCTGGTCGAGCAGATTCAGGATCCGGGTGGTGAGGTTGGCCAGCGTGGCGAGGTCGGTCTGATTGCGCTGGGACTGCTGGGTTTTCGGCGCGGGCGCGGGTAAGGGAGCCGCGTTCGGATCGTTCGCGCCCACAGCGGTTTTCACATCGTTGCTGCTCGGCGCGCCCGCCGCGGAGGCGGCGATATCGCGGATCCGGTCCATCAGCGCATAGGCCGCGTCGCCGGGGCAGGTCGTGCTGCCCACGTCGCGATGGGCGAAGACGATCGGCAATTGCACCGCCGTACCCTCCGGATACGGCGTGTAATCGGTGCCCTCGGAATACATGGTGGTGTGGCCCTTGGGATCCAGTCCGGCGATCTTGGCCCGCCATCCGATGAACTGTCCGACGGCCTGGATGGCCTCCTCGGTGGGCGGTTCGGTCTGGAAGTCGCCCATGATCGCGACGCCGGAGGTGTTCTCGTTGAATCCGCCGGCATGCGCACCCTGCACCGGGCGGTCCAGGCCGCCGAAGCGGCCCTCGAAGACCTGGCCGTACTTGTCGACCAATGCGTTGTAGCCGATATCGCACCAGTTCAACGTCTTCGCGTGATAGGCGAAGATGGCGCGGACGATGCCGGCCGACTCCTCGCGGCTGTAATCGTTGCGACCGGCCGTGTGGTGCACCGTGATTCCGCCGAGGCCGTCGTCGTAGGTCGGCTGCTCCGGGCAGCGCTGCCGGTCCGACTCGTCGGCGCCCCACTGCGCGCGGCTGATGACCTTGGGCCCGCCCCCGAACAGCGGGGCGGCCACCTCGGCGAGGTTTCCGTCGACCGCGCCGTGGCCCGGATCGATCAGCACCGCGGACAGATCCGCGGCGGCCGCCTGCGCCGGATCGCCGGTGCGCGGCGGGGGAGTGGTGGCGGCCTTATGGGTCACCAGCACCTGCACGGCCTTGGTGTTGCCCACGAAAACCGGTTCGGTGCCGGTCTTTTCGCCGCGCACATGATCGTCGCGGGCGGTCTCGACCCGGTCGGTGTTGTACCAGGACCCCCAGTTGCCGTCATCCTTACGCGCCCGGACGAGCGCCCGCGTCCCGGCGAGATCCTTCGCCGTCAGGGCGACCATGCTGAACGGGGTGTCGCGCCGCAGCTCCTTGACGTCGGCGCCGACCTTGTCGGTGAGTTCGGGCCCGACGGCGCCGGGAGTGAGCGCCGGAGTGCCGGGATCGGTGGCGCCGGGAGTGAGTGGAGTGCCGGGTCCGGCGGCGCCGGGAGTGATTGCGGGTGCGCCGGGTCCGGCGGCGCCGGGAGTGATTGCGGGAGTGCCGGGTCCGGCGGCACCGGGAGCGAGCGCGGGAGTGCCGGGATCGGCGGCACCGGGAGCGAGCGCAGGTGTGCCGGGCCCGACGGTGCCAGGGGTGATTGCGGGTGTGCCGGGTCCGGCGGCGCCGGGAGTGATTGCGGGTGTGCCGGGGTCGCCCGCGGGGAGGACTTGGGCCGGATCGTCGGCGGAGGTCCGGGCGGCGATGAAGGATGGTCCGGAGGGTGCCGGATCCGGTGCGGTATCGCCCAGTCTCGGCAGCGGGATCTCGTTCGGCAGTTCGCCGCCGAGGGGATTGGGCAGGCCGGGTGGCAGCGGGATCGCCCGGGGCAGCGGCAGGTTTCGCAGATCCGACAGATGCAGGTCGGGCAGGTCCAGGCCGGTCAGCTCGCGTAGCGGCAGGAGGACGTCGGGAGCCGATGCCAGCGCCACCTCGGCCAATTGTGCCGGGATCGCGGCAGGATTGCTGTCCGTGGTCGGTCGGTATTCCGGCGCGTCGCGCAGGATGAGCGTCGCCAGCGGCGCGGCGACCGCGAGCGCCGTGACGACCGGTAGTAGATAGGGGCGTTGCGGTCTGCGGTACGGCACGATCGTCTCCCATTCGATAGAACCGGCGACCTCAGCAGCGATGCGGGTTGATTCCTGGCGGATCAGTGGTCACACTAGTCACAAATGTCACAAGACTAAAGCTTCACTTGATGCTGAGACTTGAATATCTGAAATGTAACTTTTCGGCAGCCGTTACGCGGGAAGGACATGCCGCCCCGCGAGATCCCCGGGAGTTCGCATGGCAGGCACGACCGCAATAAGGGAAGGCGATCTACGCCGACGTCACCGGCGCCGCAGAACTCTCGCGATCGCCGTGGCGGCGATCTCGCTGACCGGCGGCACCATCGCCGTCACCTGGGCCTATCCGCTGGTTCGCCCGTTCGCCGCCGGTTACCGGCCGCTCGCGACCGCCGGCCACGGCCGCGGGCTGAGCCAGTTCGGTGCGCTGGAGCGGGCGGCCGCCGGCGCTTCCGCGCAGAACATTCTGCTGGCCTACTATCCGGGCGCCACGCCGGCCAGGATCGCGCCCGCGGCGGTCCGGGTCCGGTTGACGGTCTATGACAATCAGACCCTCGACGTGTACTCCGACAGCGGGCTGGCGGTCGCCGGCCGGCGCGTGGTCGCGGGCCAGGCGGCCCATCTCACCCCGACCCCGGACGGCGGCGCGCACGTCACCGTGACGATGGGCTGCGACGGCGCGAAGGTGTGGGAGGGCGCCACCGATGATCCGTGGGCCTATCCGATCGATCCGGGTTCGGAGCGTCCCGCGGCCGAACATCTGAAGGTGTGCGACGGCTCGACATTTCGCGGCGCGCTCGGGGTGACGCTGGAAAACGGCGCGCCGCGCACCGTCGACGAACTCGATGTCGAGGACTATCTGCTCGGCGTCGTCCCGGCGGAGATGCAGGCGAACTGGGCCGATCGCGGCGGGGCCGAGGCATTGCGCGCGCAGGCCGTCGCGGCCCGCTCCTACGCACTGGCCGAACACCGCTATTCCTATGCGCAAACCTGCGATACGACCGACTGTCAGGAGTATCCGGGCACCGAGAAGGAGGATCCGCGCACCGCGGTGGCCGTCCATGCCACGGCCGGGCAGGTGCTGCTGCGCGACGGGCGCATCCTGCGCACCGAATACTCCTCCGCGCCCGGCGGCGGGCAGCCCGTCGATATCGCCACCCTCGATGTCGGCCCGACCCCGGCTCAACTCGCGACGGCACCGCCGGCCATTCCGCAGCAGCCCGTGACGCCGCGCTTCGATCCGCCGCGGCCGCCGCGCACCGATACCGCCATCGATGTGAAGTATGCGGAGTCGGGCGGTCCCGCGGGCCCGCTCGGCCAGCCGCTGGGCCCGGAGACGTTGCTGCCCGCGCAGATCGGAACGTTCCGGCTGTTCCAGGGCGGCGTCATCGTGGCCACGCCCGATTTCGGCGCGCGGGTCATCGATCTGAGCGCACTGCTGAAGATGGCGCCCGGCGCGACCGCGGCGGTGCCGCCGGATACGGTGCCGCCCGGCACGGCCGCCACGCCGACCCCGCCGCCGCTGCCGCCGGACCTGCACAACAAGACGGCTCCCGAATCGGCCGCCGGACCCGATCCGGGCCTGGACCCGCTGCCGCGCACGGGCTCGGCCGGATCGAGTAACCGGTAGTCGCGATCAGTCCGGGTCCGTATCGCCCAGCGATTCGAGCAGCCCGCGCAGCAGGCCGTTCAGCCGGTCCAGGTCGGGACGGTCGACGCCGCCCAGGATCCGGATCTGATCGGCGATCCGCGCGGGCATGAGCGTGTCGACGAGTTCGCGGCCCTCGTCGGTCAGCTGGATGCGGATCGTGCGTCGATCCGCCGGATCGGCGGCGCGCCGGACCAGACCCTTGGCCGCGAGGCGATCGATGCGATGGGTGATGGCACCCGAGGTGACCAGCGCGGCCTTGATCAGCGCACCCGCGGTCAGGCCATCGGTGTCGCCGGATCGGCGCAGTGTGGCGAGTACCTCGAACTCCCAGGACTCCAGGCCGTAGGGCGCGAAGAAATCCTTCATCTCGCGATCGAGGAGTCGGCCGAGCCGCTTCAGCCGCTCGAACACCTGGGTCGGCCAGATATCGAGGTCGGGATCCACCTGCCCCCAGGCCGCGACCATCCGATCCACCGCGTCGCTCATCCGAGCCCTCTCAACACCTTGAATCTCGATGTGAAGATACTTGACCCTCGCTCTGAGCGGGGCGGGCGGCCGGAGTCCGCTACTCGCCCCGGACGTCGGCGCAACTTCCGATACGCTGGGCACCCGTGACCGTCGCATCCCCCTACGACCTGATCATCGTCGGCTCCGGCTTCTTCGGACTGACCATCGCCGAACGCACCGCCAGCCTGCTGGGCAAGCGGGTGCTCGTGATCGATCGCCGCTACCACCTGGGCGGCAACGCTTATTCGGAGGCGGATCCGGAGACCGGGATCGAGGTGCACAAGTACGGCGCGCATCTGTTCCACACCTCGAACAAGCGGGTCTGGGACTATGTGAACCAGTTCACCGAATTCACCGGGTATCAGCATCGGGTATTCGGCATGCACAAGGGGCAGGCGTATCCGCTGCCGATGGGCTTGGGCCTGTTGTCGCAGTTCTTCGGGCGCTACTTCACCCCTGCCGAGGGCCGGGCGCTGATCGCCGAGCAGGCCGCCGAGGTCGACGGCAAGAATGCCGCCAACTTCGAGGAGAAGGCGATCTCGTTGATCGGCCGCCCGCTGTACGAGGCGTTCTTCCGCGATTACACCGCCAAGCAGTGGCAGACCGATCCGAGGGAACTGCCCGCGGGCAACATCACCCGCCTGCCGGTGCGCTACACCTTCGACAACCGGTACTTCAACGACACCTACGAGGGCCTGCCTCGGGGCGGCTACACCGCGTGGCTGGCGAAGATGGCCGAGTCCGACCTGATCGAGGTGCGGTTGAACACCGACTGGTTCGAGGTGCGCGAGGAGATCCGCGCGCAGAACCCGGACGCCCCCGTGGTCTACACCGGCCCGCTGGACCGCTACTTCGACTACAGCGAGGGCGAACTCGGCTGGCGCACCATCGATTTCGAGACCGAGGTGCTCGACACCGGTGACTTCCAGGGCACCTCGGTGATGAACTACAACGATGCGGACGTGCCCTTCACCCGCATCATCGAGCCGCGCCACTTCCATCCCGAGCGCGACTACCCCGCCGACAAGACGGTGATCCAGCGCGAGTTCTCCCGCTTCGCGCAGACCGGCGACGAGCCGTACTACCCGATCAACACCCCCGACGACCGTGCCAAACTGCTCGCCTACCGCGACCGCGCCAAGGCCGAAACCGCCTCGGCGAAGGTGCTCTTCGGCGGCCGCCTCGGCACCTACAAGTACCTGGACATGCATATGGCCATCGGCAGCGCGCTGAGCATGTTCGACAACACGCTGCGCCCGCACCTGGAATCCGGTGCGCCGCTGGTCGATCGGGATGACAACGAGTGACGATGCAAGCGACGTTGGAAGAGATGACGACCGGAACTCGCGCGAAATCGCTGCTGCAGCGGATCATCCTGCCCCGGCCGGGTGAACCGCTGGATGTACGCACCCTCTATCTGGAGGAGTCCGCGACGAATGCCCGTCGCGCCCATGCCACCTCGCGCACCTCGCTATCGATCGGCGCGGAATCCGAGGTGTCGTTCTGCACGTACTTCAACGCCGTGCCGGCCAGCTATTGGCGGCGCTGGTCGGTGCTGAAATCCGTGGTGCTGCGGCTGGACCTGTCCGGCCACGGCCGCGTGGACGTCTATCGATCCAAGGCCGACGGTTCACGAATCCACGTGCAGGGCAACGAATTCACGACTCCCGCCGAGGGTGCGACGGATATCGAATTCGAGGTCGACCTCGCCCCGTTCGAGGACGGCGGCTGGATCTGGTTCGACATCACCACCGACTCGCATGTCGAATTGCGCGGCGGCGGTTGGTACGCCCCGATCGAGGCGCCCGGCGAG
This sequence comes from Nocardia sp. NPDC051570, assembly GCF_044454005.1. NCBI lineage: Bacteria > Bacillati > Actinomycetota > Actinomycetes > Mycobacteriales > Nocardiaceae > Nocardia > Nocardia sp. NPDC051570. The sequence goes on from NZ_JBITDI010000005.1 coordinate 467,851, forward strand.
GGCAGCATCGCGGTCGGCATGCCCACCTTCAACCGCCCCACCGATTGCGTGAAAACCCTTGCGGCCCTGGGCTCGGACCCGCTGGTGCTGGAGAAGGTCAAGGCCGTGATCATCCCGGATCAGGGCACCCGCAAGGTGCGCGACGAGCCGGGCTTCGCCGAGGCCGCAGCGGTGCTGGGCGACCGCCTGGCCATGCACGATCAGCCCAACCTCGGCGGCTCCGGCGGCTACAGCCGGGTCATGTACGAGGCGCTGAAGACCACCGACGCGCAGTACATCGTCTATATGGACGACGATATCGAGATCGAGCCGGACTGCATCCTGCGCGCGCTGGCCTTCGCCCGCTTCGCCCGCACGCCCACCCTCGTCGGCGGCCAGATGCTCAATCTGCAGGAGCGCTCGCATCTGCACACCATGGGCGAGGTCGTCGACCGCGGCATCTGGATGTGGACCGCCGCGCCGAATGTCGAATACGACCACGACTTCTCGAAGTATCCGCTGCGCGATCGCGATAACTCCAAGCTGCTGCACCGGCGCATCGACGTCGACTTCAACGGCTGGTGGACCTGCGTCATCCCGCGCGTGGTCGCCGAGGAGATCGGCCAGCCGCTGCCGCTGTTCCTCAAGTGGGACGACGTCGAATACGGTCTGCGCGCCAAGCAGGCGGGCTATCCGACCGTGACCCTGCCGGGCGCGGCCGTCTGGCATATGGCCTGGAGCGACAAGGACGACGCGATCGACTGGCAGGCGTACTTCCACCTGCGCAACCGCCTGGTGGTCGCCGCGCTGCATCTGCCGAACGACGGCCGCCCGATGGTGATCAACACGATCAAGGCGACGCTGAAACATCTGCTGTGCCTGGAGTATTCGACGGTCGCCATCCAGAACCAGGCGATCCGCGATTTCCTGGCGGGTCCGGATCGGCTGTTCCAGCTGCTGCCGAGGGCGCTGGGCTCGGTCGCCGCGATGCGCAAGGATTTCCCGGACGCGGTGGTCCTGCCGTCCTCGACGGAACTGCCCTTCGCCAGCGGTTCGGATGTCGGTGCGGTCGGCGAGCCGCCCAATCCGATCGCGAAGATCGTCCGGCTCGGCAAGGGCGTGCTGCACAATCTGCGCCCGGCCAAACCCGAACATCACGAGCGCCCGCAGCTCAACGTGCCGACCCTGGACGCCCGCTGGTTCCTGCTCTCGCAGGTCGACGGCGTCACCGTGACGACGGCCGACGGCCGCGGCGTGGTGTACCGCAAACGCGATCCGCGCCAGGCCCTCGCGCTGTTCAAGGAGGCCATGCGGTTGCGCAAAGAACTGGCCGCCAGGTTCGGCGAAATCCGCGCGCAGTATCGTGCCGCACATCCATATTTGACCAGCACCGCCGCCTGGGAGAATGCCTTCGGCATCCATACCGGCGATCCGAAGCTCGGAAACGAGGGGAAATGACCGCCACCGCACCGGAATCGGCCGATTCGCCGCATCTGCGCGTGGTGCCCGATCCCGCGTCGCCCGCGCCCGCCGAGGTCAAGATCATCAATGCCGTCCAGGGCACGATCGGGCGAAACCCGCAGGTGATCAAGGCCGCTCGCGGTATGTCGCACTTCGGTGAGCACGCGCTGGGCTGGATGGGCATCGGCGCGCTGGGCGCCCTGGTCGACAAGCCCCGCCGCCGGCAGTGGGCCGGGGTGGCCGTGGGCGCCTTCGGCGCACACGCGGCATCGGTGGTCATCAAACGCGTTGTCCGGCGGCCTCGCCCGAACGATCCGTCGGTGCAGGTCAACGTGTCGACGCCGAGCAAGCTGAGCTTCCCGTCCTCGCATGCGACCTCCACGACGGCAGCGGCGGTGTTGCTCGGCAGGCTCACCGGGCTACCCTTGCCTGCGGTGCTCGTGCCGCCGATGCTGTTGTCCCGGGTCGTACTCGGGGTGCACTACCCGTCCGACGTGCTCGCCGGTTCCGCGCTGGGCGCCGCGTCCGCAGCCGCAGTGCTAGCCGCCGAAAAGAGATTCACCAGTGACCGCACAGGAAAGAACCCTCGCTGATATGAGTGAAGAGCCGACCAGCGTCGACCTGGACGAGGCTGTCATCAAGGGTCCGCCGAAGACTCTGGCCGGCGGGCTGTTCAAGGCCGTGCGGCCGCGTCAATGGGTGAAGAACGTCCTGGTTCTGCTCGCGCCACTGGTGGCGGGCAAGATTCCGGGCACCGACAGCTACGCCATCACGGACCTCACCAAGGACTGGCATATCGCGGTCGCCTTCGTGGTCTTCTGCATGGCCGCCTCGGGCATCTACTTGGTCAACGACGCGCTGGACGTGGAGGCGGACCGGGCGCATCCGACCAAGCGCTTCCGCCCGATCGCCGCCGGTGTGGTGCCGGTGAATCTGGCGTACGCGCTGTCGGTGGTGCTGCTGCTCGGCTCACTGCTGATCGCGCTCGCCACGGCGTGGCAGCTGGCCGTGGTGATGGCGGTCTACATCGGCATCCAGCTGGCCTACTGTTTCGGGCTCAAGCATCAGGCCGTGCTCGACGTCTGTATCGTGTCGTCGGGCTTCCTGCTGCGCGCGGTCGCGGGTGGTGCGGCGGCCGATATCCATCTGTCGCAATGGTTCCTGTTGATCATGGCCTTCGGCTCGTTGTTCATGGCCGCGGGCAAGCGCTATGCCGAACTGAAGATCGCGCTCGATACCGGCGCCAAGATCCGCAAGTCACTGCAGTACTACACACCGACCTATCTGCGTTTCATCTGGACCCTGTCGGCCACCGCGGTGGTCGTGTTCTACGGGCTGTGGGCGTTCGAAACTGATCACAAGAGCAACCCTTGGTTCGCGATCTCGATGATTCCCTTCACGGTCGCGATCCTGCGCTACGCGGTCGACGTCGATGGCGGCGAGGCCGGTGAACCCGAAGAGATCGCGCTGGGTGACCGCATTCTGCAGCTCCTGGCCATAGCGTGGATCGGAGCGGTAGGTGTCGCTGTCTATCTCACCTGACGAGATGGTGGTAGCGGGAGACAAACAGAACGAGGACGCGCCCACGTCGGCTCTACCGGTCGGTGCCGCACTGCGCCAAGCTCTAGCCGCGCAGCGCACCTCGCTGCTGTCCCGTGCCACCTTCGTCGGTGGGGTGACATTCACCCTGGTCCTGTTCGGTGTCGGCGCCTGGCAGCGCCGCTGGATCGCCGACGACGGCCTGATCGTCCTGCGCACCGTGCGCAATCTGCTGGCCGGCAACGGACCGGTCTTCAACGCGTCGGATCGGGTGGAGACCAACACCAGCGCCGCGTGGACCTATGTCATCTGGTTCTTCGGCTGGGTCTCCGGCGCCCGGCTGGAGTATGTGAGTCTGGCCGTGGCGCTGACGCTTTCGCTGCTGGCCGTCGCCTTCGCCATGTTCGGCGCGGCGCGGCTGTGGGGCGGCACGCGCGCGCAGCTGCTGCTGCCGGCGGGCGCGCTGGTCTACATCGCGGTGCCCCCGGCCCGCGACTACGCCACCTCCGGACTGGAGAACTGCCTGGTCATCTTCTGGCTGGGCGTGCTGTGGTGGCTGCTGATGCGCTGGAGCCGGACCGAGAAGGTCCGGCTCACCAGCCTTTTCGGCCTGACGTTCTGGGCCGGGCTGTGCTGGGTGATCCGCCCGGAGATGACCGTCGTCGGCGGATTGGCCCTGCTACTGGTGTTCTTCGCGCCCATGCCGCGGACCCGATTGCGGCCGTATATGACGCGCACGCTGATGGTCGTGATCGGCGGGCTGGTTCCGATCGGCTATCAGATCTGGCGGATGGGCTATTACGGTCTGCCCGTTCCGAATACGGCCATCGCCAAGGAGGCGGGCGGCGCGAAGTGGAAGCAGGGCTTCACCTATCTGTGGGATCTGGTCGGTCCCTACTACCTGTGGCTGCCGCTGCTGCTGCTCGTCCTGGCGACGGTCGTCGTCCTGCGCACCCGGCGCGGCGAGGCCACGACTCCCGCCGCGGAATCCGGTGCGAGCCGGTGGCGCCGACTGCGGGAACGGCTGCACGCGCCCCGCGCGATCGTCGCCCTGATGCTGCTGTCAGGCCTGCTGCTGGTGATCTTCGAGCTGCGCGTCGGCGGCGATTTCATGCATGGGCGCATGCTGCTGCCGCAGCTGTTCATCCTGCTGCTGCCGATCGCGGTACTGCCGATTCGGCTGCCCGCCGCGGACGGTCGTACTCCGAAGGCGCTCGCGGCCGTGGCCCTGCCGGCGCTGGCGTGGGCGATCGCCATGGGCTGGACCCTGTTCGCCGCCAATACGACCGCCAACAACGCCGGCGCTTCGATCAGCGAGTCGGGCATCGTCGACGAGCGGATCTACTACGTCCTCAACAGCGGCCACGACCATCCGATCCTGGCCGAGGACTACCTCGACTATCCGCGCATGCGGGCGATGGTCCGCGATATCGCCCAGACCCCCGAGGGCGGTCTGCTGCTGAGCTCCCCGTCGTACATGATGTGGTACGTCGCGCCGCCGCCGCTGCCGATTCCCCCGGGCGGTGGCGAACATACCGTCTACTTCCTGAATCTGGGCATGACCAGCATGAACGTGCCGCTGGACGTGCGGGTCATCGATCAAGAGGGCTTGGCGTATCCGCTGGCCGCGCATACCGATCGGCTCGTCGACGGCCGGATCGGGCACGATAAGAACCTGTACCCGGACTGGGTGCTCATCGACACCGGCATGGTGGATCAGCCGCCGTGGATGCCGTTCTTCCTGGATAAGAAGTGGGTCACCCAGGCCCGCACCGCCCTGAGCTGTCCGGCCACCCAGGATCTGCTCGCCTCCTCGCGCGCGCCGCTGACGTGGGAGCGATTCCGGCACAATCTGATTCAATCGGTGCACTTCGCCAAGTACCGCATCGATCGGGTGCCCAAATACGAGATCCAGCGCTGTCACCTGGTCGATCCGACCGCCCCCACGGCTCCGAATTAGGAGTGTGGGCTCGAGGCCTTTGCCACTTTGTCTCGATTTGGTAACGCCACGCGGCCCTCGACGCGATAAGCTCCCATGAGTACGTCCGTCGGGGACGCGTGTCGGCATGCGTGGGGCGATCCATCTGCAGTAAGCGGCCAGCCCGGCCGCACAAGGGAAAGGCCGAACAGAATATGCGAGGCGTGACTGTGCGCGGGGCGCAGACCAAACGTCGGGCCGGCTGGCTGAAGCGATCGGTGCTCGGCATGGCGCTGGCGCTGTTGGTGCCCTTCGGCGCCTCGGTCGCCGAGGCGGGGACCGCAGCGGCCGCCTTCGATCCCTCCGGCGTCGACTTCTGGGTCGACTCCCCGGTCATGGGACCGATCAAGTCGCGGATCTTCCGCGCCGCGGACGGCAATACCAGCCGGGTCGTGTACGCCCTCGACGGTATGCGGGCCACCACGGATATCAACGGGTGGGAGCACGAGACGAATGTCGCGGCCGCGCTCACCCAGGCCAATATCAACGTGGTGATGCCGATCGGCGGGCAGTCCAGCTTCTACGCCGACTGGAACGCGCCCAGCTCGTTCCTCGGCCTGCCGCCGATCACCGGATCCTCCTCGGGTTCGGCCTCCGGTTCGGGCGCCACGCAGGTGCTCGCCGCGGGCCCGGGTAAGAGCTACCGCTACGACTGGGAGACCTTCCTGACCCGCGATCTGCGCAACGCGCTGCGGGATCGGATGGGCTTCAACCCGAATCGCAACGGTGTGTTCGGCCTGTCCATGGGCGGCAGCGCGGCGCTGACGCTGGCGGCCTACCACCCGGATCAGTTCAGCTACGCCGGTTCCTACTCCGGCTATCTCAACGTCTCCGCGCCCGGTATGCGCGAGGCGCTGCGTGTCGCGATGATCGACGCCGGTGGCTACAACATCGACTCGATGGCGCCGCCGTGGGGCCCCAACTGGCTGCGCATGGACCCGTTCGTCTTCGCCCCACGGCTGAAGGCCAACAACACCCGCCTCTGGATCTCCGCCGGTAGCGGCCTGCCCGGCCCGACCGACGGTCCCAACTTCAACACCCTCAACGCGATGGGTCTCGAGGCGCTGGCCCTGATCAACACCCGGGCCTTCCAGGTCCGCATGGCCACCCTCGGCGCGGGCAACGCCACCTACGACTTCCCGAGCGTCGGCGTGCACAACTGGCGCTACTGGGAGAGCGAGGTCTACCGCATGATCCCGGACCTCTCCGCCAACATCGGCTGAGCCGGACCCGGCCCACCTCATATCCCCGCCCGCGGCCCCAGGCCGCGGGCGGGGCTTTTCGCTGTCCGGTAGCCGACGTCCAAGATCACTGTTCGGTTTAATCCGCTCGCCTTGACCACCAACCAACCGGACATCCGTAATACTCAGCTGACCCGCAGTACCACGCGGCGGCAGAACTTCATCTGGGTTTCCGGATCGTGCGGCCGGTCGTGCGGCGCGAGATGCGCGCCGGTCGCTGGGCGAAAGGTCGAGAGCGATGCGAGGTGTGCGAAGTAGGCCCGGCCGTAGGAGCGGATGGCTGCGGCGGACGGTTCTGGTGGTGGCGGCGACGCTGACGCTGCCCATCGCGATCGCCGGATTCGATGGGACGCCCGCCCGGGCCGCCTTCGATCCCGCCGCCTTCGATTTCTGGGTCGACTCCCCGGTCATGGGACCGATCAAGACCCGCGTCCTGCGGGCCGCCGACGGCAACACCAACCGCGTCGCCTATGTGCTCGACGGTATGCGCGCCACCACGGATATCAGCGGCTGGGAGCATGAGACCAATGTCGCCGAGGTGCTGGCCTCCTGGAATATCAACGCGGTCATGCCGATCGGTGGCCAGTCCAGCTTCTACGCCGACTGGAACGCCCCGAGCTCATTCTTCGACATCGGCTCGCCCGGCTTCGGTTCGGTTACCGGATCCGGTGCGACGGAGACGTTTCTGGGCGGTCCGGGCAAGAGCTACCGCTACGACTGGGAGACCTTCCTGACCGACCAATTGCGAAATGCGTTGCGCGACAGGCTCGGTTTCCGCGCCGACCGCAATGGCGTGTTCGGATTGTCCATGGGCGGTAGCGCGGCGTTGACGCTGGCGGCCTATCACCCGGATCAGTTCAGCTTCGCCGGATCGTTCTCCGGATACCTCAATATCTCCGCGCCCGGTATGCGCGAGGCGATTCGGGTGGCGATGATCGATGCCGGTGGCTACAACGTGGATTCGATGGCGCCGCCGTGGGGACCGGCCTGGTTGCGCATGGACCCCTTCGTTTTCGCGCCGCGCTTGATCGCCGACAACGTCCGGCTGTGGATCGCCGCGGGCAGCGGCGTACCAGGGCCGGAGGATCTCGGCCTGCCGCCGCTGGCCGCCGCCGACCATATCGTGCGCGGCACCCCGCTGGAGGCGTTGGCGTTGGCCAACACTCGTGCGTTCCAGGTGCGCATGCTCAGTCTGGGCGCGCAGAACGCGGTCTACTCGTTCCCCGATGTCGGCGTGCACGACTGGTTCAACTGGCAGAACGAGGCATATCGGATGATTCCGGATATGTCCGCCAATATCGGCTGACATAACGTTTCGGTCTCGGAGGTGTTTTCGCGCATACGGATTTCGCCACTGCGCCTATAGAAGAGTTCGGAAAATGCCGAACGGTCAATGGTGATTGCGCAGGCGAAAGGTCGAGTCGATGCGTCCCGGAGTGGTGTGCGGAGAAGTTGCTGTATCAGGTGGAATGCGGCTGCGCCGCATGCTCGCCGGTCTGGCCCTTGCCATTTCGGTTCCGCTGGGGGCTACGGCGGGTGTGGCCGGTCCGGCTGCCGCGTCCTTCGATCCGGCCGGATTCGATTTCTGGGTCGATTCGAGTATGGGGCCGATGAAGAGCCGGATATTCCGGGCCGCCGACGGCAACACCAGCCGCGTGGTGTACGCGCTGGACGGGCTGCGCGCCCGAAACGACCTGTCCGGCTGGGAGGTCGACACCGATGTGGAGCGGGCGCTGACCCAGGCCGGCATCAACGTGGTGATGCCGATCGGCGGCCAGTCCAGCTTCTATTCGGACTGGAATGCGCCGAGTTCGTTCCTGGCGCTGCCACCGGTCGGAGCGCCGTCGTCGGGATCCGGTGGGGCGCAGGCGTTGTCGGGCGGACCGGGCAAGGCCTATCGCTACGAATGGGAGACGTTCCTGACCCGGGACCTGCGTAATGCGCTGCGCGACCGGCTGGGCTTCAACCCCACGGGTAATGGCGTATTCGGATTGTCGATGGGCGGTGGCGCCGCGCTCACGCTGGCCGCGTATCATCCCGATCAATTCCGTTATGCCGCATCCTATTCCGGATATCTGAATCCGACGGGCCCGGGTATGCCCGAGGCATTGCGGGCGGCGCTGATGGACGCCGGCGGCTTCAACATCGACGCCATGTGGGGTCCGCCCTGGGATCCGCGCTGGCAGCGCAACGATCCGACGGCCTCGGCCCAGCTGCTGCACGACCACGGGACCCGGTTGTGGATCTCCTCCGGCAACGGCATTCCCGGCCCGCGCGATCCGCTGCGGAACGCCGTCGATGCCTACCACCTGACCAATGCCGCTGTGCTGGAATCCATAGCGCTGACGAATACCAGGGCATTTCAGGCACGTTGGGACGGCTTGGGCGGCTGTAACGCGGTGTTCGATTACACGCCGATCGGCGTTCACTTCTGGCGTTACTGGGTGGATCAGCTCTACAAGATGCTGCCGGATCTGAGCGCGAATCTCGGCTAGCACAAGAGATTTCACGTTCTCGCGACATCACTGCCCGAACGCGATAGGGTCACCGCACGATTACGAAAGGTACACGGGCGGATTTCGGTCATAGCGATGGTCCCATCTTGCTAACGATTGGGCTGTCGCATATCGTCCAGCGAGCGCAAGTGTGACCAGTTCGTAGACGCGCCGTTGCTCACGTCGGAGGTCGGCTTCTGAGGTGGGTGCTGATCGTGCCGTGCTCGGCGAATGCCGTTGCGGTACCGCTACAACAGCAGACTTACAGCAGAAAGAGAGCAGTATCAATGCGTTTCGGCAGGTCCGCCGCGCCGGAGGGAGTCCAGTCGGGACGGCGAAATGCACACGGTTGGCGCTCGCGAGTTCTCGCGCTGAGTGCCGCGGCTCTCGCCCTCCCGATCGCGGCCGGTGTCGCCGCCCCGACGGTCGCACTCGCGGCTCCGATCAGCGCCCCGGTGCATCGCACCCCGGCCGGCGGTTACGACGAACTGATGGTGCCCTCGTCCATGGGCCCGATAAAGGTTCAGGTGCAGTGGGCACGCAGCGGCGGTAACGCCGCGCTGCTGCTGCTCGACGGCCTGCGCGCCAGGGACGACAAGAATGCCTGGACGGTCGACGTCAACGCGCCGGCCCAGTGGGCCAACGACAACGTCACCCTCGTGATGCCGGTCGGCGGTCAGTCCAGCTGGTATGCCGACTGGACGCAGCCGAGCAACCTCAACGGTCAGAAGTTCACCTACAAGTGGGAGACCTTCCTGACCAAGGAACTCCCCGACTTCCTCGCCAATTACGGTGTGGCGCGCGACAACTACGCGGTCGCCGGTCTGTCGATGAGTGGTCCCGCGGCGCTGCGGCTGGCGGCGTTCCACCGCAATCAGTTCAAGTACGCGGCGTCCTTCTCGGGCCCGCTGAACTGGAACGCGCCGGGTATGCGCGAGGCGATCCGGGTGATGATGCTCGACGCCGGTCACTACAACGTCGATGCGATGGCCGCGCCGTGGAGCCCACAGTGGCTGCGCTCGGACCCGATGGTCTTCGCCCCGCAGCTGCGCGGTCTGCCGATGTTCATCTCCTCGGCCAACGGCATCCCCGGTCCGTATGATCACCCGAACTCCGCGGTCGGCGTGTTCAACACCGGCAATGCGATGGGTATCGAGGCGATCTCGTTCATCAGTAGCAAGTCCTTCCAGTCGCGGCTGAACTCGCTGAACATCCCGGCCACCTACGACTTCCCGGCGGCCGGCACACACAGCTGGCAGTACTGGATCGACGAGCTCGGCAAGGCCCGCCCGGGCATCCTGGCGGCCCTGAACGCGGGCTAGTAGGACATATCGTCACGAAAGGCACCGTCCCATAGGGGCGGTGCCTTTCGTTATGGCGCGTCCTACCCCGCGAATGGCCCCGCACGCGGTACAACAAACCTGTGGCTGGTGAGGTAACCGAGAGATGGGGGCGCGCGCGCCGCGCTCGGGTAACTCGTGGGCGGCTCGTGGCGTTGGCCGCGGCGATCGTATTGCCGCTCACCGCAGGGCTTTCCACGCCCGCCGCAGCCGAGCCACCACCCGCTCCCGCACCAGCTCAGCCCGCACCCGCCTCTGCTCAGCCCGCACCGGCCCCCGCCGCAGCGCCGCCCGCCCCGGCCGTGGTGCCGTCCGCCCCCGCTGCGGCGACACCCGCACCCGCCCCAGCCCTGGTGACGCCCGCGCCCGCCGCGGCCGCACCGGCCCCCGCTCCGGCGACGCCCCCAGCCGCTCCCGCGGCACCCCCACCGGCCGCCGCGCAATCCGCGCCCGATCCCGCGCAACCGCCTGTGCCACCGGCCTCCGCTCAGGCAGCCCCCGCGCAGGCGGCTCCCGCACCCGCTGAGGCGGTTCCGGCGCCCTTCCCGGAGGCGGCCGCGGGTGTGGCCGCCGCGACCGTGCAGAAGGTCGTCTGGCTGACCGATCGCCGCGTCGCGGTCTGGATCAATTCGCCGAGCATGGCCGCGCCCGTGCAGGTGCAGCTGCTGTTGGCGCGGGACTGGAATGTCCACCCCGAGGCGCGGTTTCCGGTGCTGTTCATGCTCGACGGGCTGCGCGCCGAGGATGACGAGAGCGGTTGGACCAAGGACGCCGGGGCGGCCGATTTCTACGCCGACAAGAATGTGACCGTGGTGCTGCCGATCGGCGGCCAGTCCAGCTTCTACTCCGACTGGTTGCAGCCGGACAACGGTAAGACCTACAAGTGGGAGACCTTCCTCACCAAGGAGCTGCCGCCGCTGCTGGAGAATCAGTGGCGGGCCACGAACGTCCGTGCCGTCGAGGGACTTTCGATGGGCGGGACGGCCGCGATGTTCCTGGCCGGGCGCAATCCGGGCTGGGTGAGACACGCCGCCTCGTATTCGGGCGTGCTCACCACCACGACGCTGGGCATGCCGCAGGCCATCACGTACGCCATGCGCGATGCGGGCGGCTTCGACTCGAATCTCATGTGGGGCCCGCCGACCAGTCCGGAATGGGCGGCGCACGATCCGTACGCGCTGGCCGACAAGCTCAAGGGCATGAGCCTGTACGTCTCGGCGGGCAGCGGCACCACCGGCACCTTCGACAAGCCCTCCGACGTCCCCGGCATCAGCACCAACTACGCGGGGATGGGCCTGGAGATACTGTCCCGGCTCACCAGCCAGAACTTCGTCGACAAGCTCAACAAGCTGTCGATCCCGGTGACGGTGAACTTCCGGCCGTCCGGCACGCACTCCTGGCCGTACTGGGATTTCGAGATGCGCCAGTCCTGGTCGCAGGCCGCGACCGCGCTCGGCGTCGAGGCACAGGCCCCGCCGTGCCAGGCCGGCGGCGCGATCGAGGCCGCGGCACAGGCCAATTCGTGGCTCGGCGGCTGTGTGACCGGGGAATATCCCGTAACCGGCGGTACCGCACAGGATTTCCGCGGCGGCCGGGTGGTCTGGTCGGCGGCGACCGGCGCGCATCCGATCGGCGGCATGATCGGCGGCAGCTACACCGGCTCGATGGGACCGGGTGGGCCGCTGGGCCTGCCGACCAGCGATGAGCGCCCGCTGCCGGACGGCCGCGGCCGCTATCAGACCTTCCAGGACGGCGCGGTGTACTGGACCGCGAAGACCGGCGCGCAGGTGCTGCGCGGTGCGATCCTGGCCGCCTGGGGCCGCGAGGGCTATGAGCGCGGGCCCGCCGGATATCCGACCGGGCCGGAGCAGAAGACGCCCCAAAAGGACGGTGTGGTCCAGGGTTTCGAGAACGGGCCCATGTACTTCAGCGCGAAGACCGGCGTGCATCGGGTGCAGGGGCTGATCCTCGGCAAGTACGCGCAGCTGGGTTTCGAGAACAGCCCGCTGGGCTTTCCGATCAGCGAGGAGCAGGGCTCCCGCGATGCCGGCCGATATACGAAGTTCGAGGGCGGCAACATCTATTGGAGTCCGCTGTCGGGGGCGTGGGCGGTGCGCAACGGCCCGATCCTGGACGCCTGGGGCCAACAGGGCTATGAGAACGGCAAACTCGGGTACCCGATCAGCGACGAGTTCCCGGTGCCCGGCGGCGTGCAGCAGAACTTCCAGACCGGCTTCGTCGTGATCCGCGACGGCAAGCCCGAGGTGCACGGCATGTGAAGCCTCACCTTGAGAAGTGCATGAGGTTTCCTGCGGGCATGCCCCGAGTCCCCGGGCAGCCATTAGCCTGGACGGCGACCGCTGACCCTGTGAACAAGATCGAGGAAACGAATACATGCTTCGGACCCGTGGAAAGGTGACCGGCGTGCTTGTGGCGTTCGCGGCCACCGGCTTGCTCGCCGCCTGCGGAAACAACGACTCGACGGCGTCGAGCACGCCCACGCTGAAGACCTCGACCAGCCCCGCGGCCCCGACTCCGGCGCTGCCGCCGGTGCAGATCCCCACGGGCGATCAGACGAGCCCGGAGCCGCCAGCCCCCCTGACCTCGGCCCCCGAGCGCCCGGAGCCCGCCCCCACGTCCGGTCAGACCGACGCCACTCCGGTGACCGCCAAGGATCAGGTGTTCCTGGACGCGCTGCGCAAGCGCGGTATCACCCCGTCCAGTCCGGATATCGCGCTGACCGCGGCCAACTATGTCTGTCAGGGCAAGGCCAGCGGCGCCTCCGATCAGGAGATCGCGACCTATGTGAACGCCATGGCCGGTTCCGATCCGGCCTTCGATCCGCAGAAGATGTCGGTCGAGCAGGCCGGCAAGATCTACATCGACGTCGCCTCCGCGACCTACTGCAACAAGTGACGCGATGACGCAGCGACGGACGGGATATCCGCGAGGCGCCGGCGGTCGCCGGCGCCGGCCCGGATGTCTGCTGTTCCTGGCGATCGTCGCGGGCATCGTCGTGGTGGTGATCCTGCTGTGGTATCTGCTGGCGGGGCTGTTGCGTCTGCCCAAGCCGGCGCCGCCCACGGGTCCGCGCGAACCCACCTCACAGCCCGCCGACTGTGCGGATGTGCAGCTGCTGTCGATTCCGGGCACCTGGGAGTCCAACAGCACCGACGATCCGCACAATCCGACGGCCAATCCGAACTCGTTGATGCTCAATGTGAGCAATCCTGTGCGGCAACAGTTTCCGGAGAGCCGGGTGGACGTCTACACCGTCCCGTACGTCGCGCAGTTCTCCAATCCGATCGCGATCCCGCCCGACGGTCAGCAGTCCTACAACAACTCTCGCTCCGAGGGCACCCAGCGGGCGACCGACGAGCTGGCCGCGATGCACAATAGATGCCCCTTGACGACCTATGTCATCGCGGGCTTCTCGCAGGGCGCGGTGATCGCGGGCGATATCGCCGCGCAGATCGGCGCGGGTAAGGGTCCGGTTCCGGCCGATAAGGTGCTCGGCGTGACCGTGATCGCCGACGGCCGTCGCGACCAGGGCCCCGGACAGGGCACCGAGATCGGCACGGCCACACCGGGAGTCGGCGCCGAGGTAGCACTGCGCGGCCTGACCGTTCCGGGGATCACGATGACCGGTCCGCGGCCGGGCGGTTTCGGCGCGCTCGCCGATCGCACCTTCACCATCTGTGCCCCAGACGATCTCGTCTGCGATGCCCCGGTGCAGGCCCTCAACCCGCTCAATATCCTGCCGAGCCTGAACACTCTGGTCCACGCCGTCGGCAATCCCGTACACGCCCTCTACGCCGGTTTCCGGGTGGACGCGGACGGAGCCACGGCGACCACCTGGACCGCGAATTGGGCCATCGGCCTGATCAATAACGCCCCACATCCTGCCCACTCCTAGAGCCCCCGCGGTTTCTTCCGCAGGCTGTAAAGTGCTGCGATGATCGCGACGTCGGAATCGGTCCCCCGGACCTCTCCGGCGTCGCGGCAGTTTCCGCACAGCCAGGAGCAGGAGTTCATGACAGAAGCCGCCGCAGCAGCGCTGACCGCGCTGGGCACGCCGCTGCGGCCGTTCCGTTTCGCTGCCGCCGGGGAGGGCAATCCGACAGAGGGCGGTGCGCGCAAGTTCCTCGCGCTCGCCCAGCGGGCCGAGGAATACGGTTATGACTCCTTCGTGGTGCCCGACCAGCTGGGCCCGCAGGTCGGCCCGATCGCCGCGCTCGGCGCACTCGCCGTCGCGACCGATCGGATCAGGCTGGGAACATCGGTGCTGGCCAACGGCTTTCGGCATCCGGTGGTCCTGGCGAAGGAGGCCGCCACGATCGATGTGCTGTCCCGGGGCCGGCTGGAACTCGGCATCGGTGCGGGCTGGCTCGCGAGCGAATTCGAGGCGGCCGGAATCGCCTACGAGTCGCCCGGTGTGCGGCTGGAGAAGCTCGACGAGGCGTTGACCATCCTGGACGTGCTGCTGCGCGGACAGGAATGCCACTTCGAGGGCAAGCACTATCGGGTCCGCGGGGTCAAGGGGACTCCACGCCCGCGGCAGGGTCCGCGTCCGCCGCTGGTAGTCGGTGGCGGCGGCCCGAAGATGTTGCGGCTGGCCGCGAAACATGCCGACATCATCTCCGTGGTTCCGCGGACGACCCGCGACGGTAAGGGTTTACTGTCCGGAATCACACTCGACAAGACCATCCAGAAGGTACATCTGATCAAGGAGGCGGCCGGTGATCGTTTCACCGACATCGAGCTGAACTGGGCCCTGACCGCGATTCTCGTCACCGATGATCGCGAGCGGACCGCGGAGACGGCGTTGCACGCGATCGAGCAGGGCCTGCATCCGGATCTCGAGGTCGACGTCCGACTGACCGTCGAGGACATTCTGACGTCGCCGTATGTGGCGATCGGCACATTCGAGGAGATCGCCGGGCAGATCCGTAACGTGCGAGCGCTGACCTCGATGTCCTATGTCGGAGTGTTTCCGACCCAGATGGATGCGTTCGCGCCGGTCATCCCGTTGCTGCGGGACTAGGACGTGTTCGCCGCGCTCCGGAGACTGCGCCGGGGGCCGCTCTGTAACATGTCCCTGGTTTGAGTACATCTAGCCGATAAGGCGGTCACCGCGCAGACCGCCGGTAAAGCTGCAGGCATGCTCTTGCACCACAGAGCGCCGGCGGGCGATAGCGAGTCGGGGCCTCACAGGTAACAGCGGCCATGTCGCCGTGCTGCGTGTGCCTCGGAGGAGAAGGAATGACGGACGAGACTTTCGACGACTACCTGGACGAAACCGGGAACATCAGAATTCCCGAGGGGCGGACCCTGGTCGACTACGTCGAGAAGCACACTCGCAACGACGCGAACACCCTTGCGTACCGCTATATCGATTACTCCCGGGAGCGCGACGGTGAGTACCAGGACCTGACCTGGCGCGAGTTCGGTTGCCGGCTGCGCGCGGTGGCCGCTCGCCTGCAGCAGGTGACCAAGCCCGGGGACCGGGTGGCGATCCTCGCACCGCAGGGCCTGGACTATGTGATCTCCTTCTTCGCCGCCGTCTACGCCGGATGCATCTCGGTGCCGCTGTTCGATCCGGATGAGCCCGGTCACACCGACCGGCTGCACGCCGTACTCGCCGACAGCTCGCCGTCGGCCATCCTGACGGCGAGCTCCTCCGCCGCCGGGGTGCGCCAGCTGTTCCGCGCGCTGCCCGCCGCGCAGCGCCCGCGCATCATCGCCGTCGACGCCGTGCCGGACACTCTGGGCGAGGCCTGGGTACGCCCGGAGATCTCCGTCGACGACATCGCCTATCTGCAGTACACCTCGGGCTCGACCCGGACCCCCGCCGGTGTGGAGATCACCCACCGCGCGGTCGGCACCAACCTGCTGCAGATGGTGAACGCCATCAACCTGGACTGGAACTCGCGCGGCGTCACCTGGCTGCCGCTGTTCCACGATATGGGTCTGCTGTGCGTGATCCTGCCCGCGATCGGTGGCAAGTACATCACCATCATGTCGCCGAGCGCGTTCGTGCGCCGCCCGGGCCGCTGGATCAAGGAGCTGGCCGCGGCCTCCGACGGCGCCGGAACCTTCGCCGCCGCACCGAATTTCGCCTTCGAACATGCGGCCGCGCGCGGCCTGCCCAAGAACGGCGAGACGCTCGACCTGTCGAATGTCATCGGTCTGATCAACGGCTCCGAGCCCGTGACCACCTCGTCGATGAAGAAGTTCAACGAGGCCTTCGCCCCGTACGGCCTGCCCAAGACCGCCATCAAGCCCTGCTACGGCATGGCGGAGGCGACGCTGTTCGTCTCGGCGACCCGGCACGAGGATGAGGCCAAGGTCATCTACGTCGACCGCAACGAGCTCAACGCCGGTCGCGTGCTCAAGGTGGAACAGGGCACCCCGAACTCGATCGCCCAGGTCAGCTGCGGCTATGTCGCGCTGTCGCAATGGGCCGCGATCGTCGACACCGAATCCCTCGACACCGCCGAGGGCGCCCGCGAACTGCCCGAGGGCCACGTCGGCGAGATCTGGTTGCACGGCAACAACATCGGCATCGGCTACTGGGGTCGCGACGAGGAAACCCGCAAGACCTTCAAGAATCAGCTGGCCCAGCGGTTGCCCGAGGGCAGTAAGGCCGAGGGCGCCCCGACCGACGCGATCTGGATGCGCACCGGTGACTACGGCGTCTATATCGACGGCGAGCTCTACATCACCGGCCGCGTGAAGGATCTGGTGATCGTCGACGGCCGCAACCACTATCCGCAGGATCTCGAGTATTCGGCGCAGGAGGCCAGCAAGCTGCTGCGCCCCGGCTTCGTCGCCGCCTTCGCGGTGCCGGCCAACCAGCTGCCGCCCGAGGTGTTCGCAGCGGACAGTCATGCGGGCCTGAGCTTCGATCCCGACGACGGCTCCGAACAGCTGGTCATCGTGGCCGAGCGTGGGCCCGGCGCCCATAAGGCCGATCCGGGCCCGATCGCCGACGCGGTGCGCGCGGCCATCTCCCAGCGTCACGGTGTGACGGTGCGCGATGTGCTGCTGGTGCCCGCCGGTTCGATTCCCCGGACCTCCAGCGGCAAGATCGCCCGCCGCGCCTGCAAGGCCGAATATCTGGAAGGCACGCTGCGTGGCGGACATCAGCAGCAGGCCTTCCCCGACGCACCCGACGAAGAGTGAGAACACCGGGGACACTGGCTGTCAATCCCCGTCACTCAACCCCCGCACCCAGGTAGCTTGAGGAATTGATGGCTGACAACGAGGGCACCCAGACGACCGAGACCGCCGACGCTGTCGAGGTGGTCGCCGACACACCGGGCACCGACATGTCCGTGGCCGAACTGCGTGAATGGCTGCGCCGCTGGGTCGCCGACGCGACCGGCCAGCCGATCGAGAACATCACGGTGGACCGGCCGATGGAGGAGTTCGGGCTGGCCTCGCGCGATGCCATCGCCCTCGGTGGTGATATCGAGGAACTCACCGGCGTGCTGCTGAACGCGACGATCGTGTATCAGCATCCGACGATCGCCTCGCTGTCGGAGCGAATCATCAACGGGGAGCCGGAGGTTCCGGAGGACACGACGGACGACTCGTTCTACACCGCCGGATATCAGCCGGGGGAGGCGCACGATATCGCGATCGTGGGCCTGTCGACCCGGCTGCCCGGTGCGGGCGATACGCCGGAGTCCACCTGGGATTTCCTGATCAACCGCGGCGATGCGGTCAGCGGACTCCCCGAGGGACGCTGGTCGGAGTTCACCTCGGATCCGCGCATGGCGGAGATCGTGGACAAGGCCAACACCCGCGGCGGCTATCTCGCGCAGGATGTGGTCAAGAACTTCGACGCCGAGTTCTTCGCCATCTCACCGCTCGAGGTGGAGCGGATGGATCCGCAGCAGCGCCTGGCGCTGGAGCTGACCTGGGAGGCCCTGGAGCACGCCCGAATTCCCGCGAACGAGCTCAAGGGCGAGTCGGTGGGTGTGTTCATCGGCTCCTCGACCAACGACTTCATGTTCGTCACGGCCGCGAGCCTGGGCAATCCGGACCCGGGCGCACCGGCCTCGGCCGCCGCCTACGGATTGACCGGTAACAACACCTCGATCATCGCGGGCCGGGTCTCCTACTACTACGACTTCCGCGGTCCCTCGGTCGCTTTGGATACCGCGTGTTCCTCGACCATGGTCGCCGTGCATCAGGCGGTGCGCGCGCTGCGGGGCGGCGAGGCGGATCTGGCGCTGGCGGGCGGGGTGAACATGCTGCTCGCGCCGTTCGGTTCGCTCGGCTTCGATTCGATCGGCATGATCGCCCCGGACGGTCGGATCAAGGCGTTCTCGTCCGATGCCGACGGTATCGCCCGGTCCGAGGGCGGCGGCCTGATCGTGCTCAAGCGCCTGGCTGATGCCGAGCGCGACGGCGACCGGATCCTCGCCGTGGTCAAGGGTTCGGCGGTCAATTCCGACGGTCGCTCCAACGGTCTGGTCGCGCCGAATCCGGACGCCCAGGCCGACGTTCTGCGGCGCGCCTACCGTGATGCCGGAATCGCCCCCGCCACAGTCGATTACATCGAGGCGCACGGCACCGGCACCCTGCTCGGCGATCCGATCGAGGCCGATGCGCTCGGTCGCGTGGTCGGCCGCGGTCGCGATGCCGATAAGCCCGCGTTGCTGGGCTCGGCCAAGACCAACTTCGGTCATCTCGAATCCGGTGCGGGCGCGGCCAGCCTGGCCAAGGTGATCATGGCGTTGCAGCACAACGTCATTCCGCCGAATATCAACTTCGCCGGTCCGAATCCGTACATCCCGTTCGAGCAGGCGCATCTGAAGGTCGTCGACGCGCCGACCGAATTCCCGCGCTACAGCGGTAAGGCCACCATCGGCCTGTCCGGCTTCGGGTTCGGTGGTACCAATGCGCATCTCGTGATCCAGGAGTATGTGCCCACTCCCGCCGAGCCGGTCGTTCCGGAAGGTGAAGGGGCACCGGAAGATCTGGACAACGAGTCCACCGACGTCGTCGCCGATGCCGAGGCCATCCTGGAGGCGGCCGAGCCGGTCGCGGAATGGACCGAGGCGCGCACCGAGCCGCTGCCGGTGATCCTGGCGGTGTCGGGCTACCTGCCCTCCCGTCGCCGCCGCGCCGCCGCGGATCTGGCCGACTGGCTGGAATCCGAAGCGGGACAGCGCACTCCGCTCGAGGATGTGGCGCGGTCGCTGGCCAAGCGCAATCACAGTCGTTCGCGCGGTGTCGTGCTGGCCACGACACATGAGGAGGCGATCACCGGCCTGCGCGCGATCGCCGCGGGTAAGCCCGGACAGGGCGTGTTCACCGCGGACTCCCCGGCCGCGCGCGGCCCGATGTGGGTCTTCGGTGGCTTCGGCTCGCATCACCGCAAGATGGGTAAGCGGCTCTACCAGGAGAATTCGATCTTCGCCCGGGCCGTCGACGAGGTCGACGAGCTGGTGCAGGACGAGGCCGGGTATTCGGTCAAGGAGATGATCCTCGACGACGCCCAGGACTGGGATGTGGGCACCTCGCAGGTCGGCGTGTTCACCATTCAGGTCGGCCTGGCCGCGCTGCTGCGGGCGCACGGCGCGAAACCCGAAGCCGTGGTGGGGCATTCGCAGGGTGAGGCCGCCGGATCCTATGTCTCGGGCGGGATGAACCTCGAGGACGCCGTCCGGGTCATCTGCGCGCGCTCGCGCCTGATGGGCGAGGGCGAGCAGATGATCCGCGACGACGAGGTCCGCAATATGGCGCTGGTGGAGTACAGCGCCGAGGATATCGAGCGGGTGATCGCGGCCTATCCGAGCCTGGAGGTCGCGGTCTACGCGGCCCCGACCAATGTCGTGATCGGTGGCCTGCCGGACGAGGTGCAGGCCGTCGTGGCCCGCGCGGAGGCCGAGGGCAAGTTCGCCCGCGTGCTCCAGACCCGCGGTGCGGGGCATACCTCCCAGATGGACCCGCTGCTGGGCGAATTGGCCGCCGAATTGGCGGGTATCGAGCCGAGCCGCCCGACCGTCGATCTCTATTCGACCGTGCGCAAGTCGCAGGTGTTCCGCGCGGGCACCGATCCGGTGCACGATGTGGACTACTGGGTCGCGAATATGCGGCAGCCGGTGTGCTTCAGCTACGCGATTCGCGCGGCGGTGGACGCGGGTATCACCACCTATCTGGAGATCGCGCCGCATTCGGTCGCGCTGATGCAGGTCCTGGGCACGACATTCGCGGCCGGTGTGCATGATGCGGCGCTGATCTCGACGCTCAAGCGTAAGGAAGACGACGCCGCGAACATCATCGCGGCGCTGGCGCAGCTGTATGTCCAGGGTCATCCGGTGAACCTGCCGTCGCTGCTGCCCGCGGGTGACTACGCCGATATCCCGCGCACCGCGTTCCTGCGCAAGGAGTACTGGCCCAAGGTCAGCATCGGCGCGGGTTCCGGCAGCGACCGGGTGCCGGGCGCACATGTCGCGCTGCCCGACGGCCGCCACGCCTGGGAGGTGTCGGCGAGCGCCGTCACCGATCTCGCCGCCCTGGTGAATGCCGCTGCGGCCCAGGTGCTGTCGGACGTTTCGCTCGGTGCGTCGATCGCGCATGCGCCGGTGCCCGCCGCGGGCATGCTGACCACCACGCTCACCCCGCATCCGGGCGGCGCGTCGGTGCAGGTGCATACAAAGGAGGGCAACGGGTTCCGGCTGCTGTTCGACGCGGTCGTGGCCTCCGGTGCACCGCTGCCGGAAACCGCCGTGGCGCAATCGGTTCCGGCCGCGCAGCCCGCGTCGGAGCCGTCGACCGAGATCGCGGTCGTCGAAACCTTCGGTGAGCGTTGGGATCCCAACGGGTCCCAGACCGTCGAGAATCGCCTGTGCACCATCGTCGCCGAATCGATGGGCTACGCCGTCGAGGATCTGCCGATGGAGATCCCGCTGATGGAACTGGGCCTGGATTCGCTGATGGCCATGCGCATCAAGAACCGGGTCGAATACGAATTCGATATCCCGCAGCTGCAGATCCAGGCCGTGCGCGATGCGAGCCTGCACGAGGTCGCCAAGGTGCTGCACTACGCCATCGAGCACCGCGACGAGATCCGCGCGATGGCGGAAAAGCAGGCGGCCGAGGGCGGTTCGCTGACCGTCGACGACGATTTCGTCTCGGCGGCGCGGGCGGCCATGGAGGCGGGCGCCGATCCGGCGGCGGCGGTCAAGGCGCAGGTCGAGAAGGCCCAGCCCGCAACCGAACCCGAGGCGGCTCCGGTGGAAACCGCTGTGGCCGAGGATGATTCGGTTGCCGGTGAGGACAATGTGCCGCCGCGTGATGCCGCGGAGCGGCTCACCTTCGGGACGTGGGCCGTGGTCACGGGTAAGTCGGCGGGCGGCATCTTCAATACGCTGCCGATCCTGGATCAGGCGACCGTGCAGAAGCTGGTGGAGCGGTTGTCCGAGCGCGTCGATGCCGCGATCGATGTCGAGGAAGTGCGCGACTGCGAGACCATCGAGCAGCTGTCGGATATCGTGCGCCGTCATCAGCATGACGCCCGTGCCATCGACGGCTTCGTGCGTCCGCTGCGCGCCCGGGCCGAGGATTCGGATGCGGTGCCGGTGCTCGTATTCCACCCGGCCGGTGGCGACACGCTGGTCTACGATCCGCTGCTGAAGCGGCTCCCCGCGGCTACCCCGATGTACGGTTTCGAGCGGGTCGAGGGCTCGATCGAAGAGCGTGCGCGTCAGTACCTTCCGGAGATCCGCAAGATTCAGCCCGAGGGTCCGTACGTGCTGTACGGCTGGTCGCTGGGTGCGGTGCTGGCCCTGCAGGTCGGGCAGCTGCTGCGCGCGGAGGGCGCGGACGTGCGCCTGGTCGGGCTGCTCGATCTGGCGATTCCGGCCGAGCCGGAGGACAACAGTCCCGAGGCGAGGGTGGCCCGGATGGAGCGGTATCAGGCGTTCGCGAAGAAGACCTTCAACATCGGGGGTGAACTCGATCGCGAGCAGATCGAAGAGCTCGCGGCGGCGAGCGACGAGGAGCAGTTGCAGATCGTCCTCGAGCTGGTCAAGTTCTCCGGCACGAAGATTCCGGGCGGTGTCCTCGAACACCAGCGGACCTCGTGGATCGAACAGCGCGAGCTGGCGAAGGTGCAGCCGTCGAATTACGAGGGCAATGTCGTTCTCTACCTCGCCGACCGATACCACGACGGGGCAATGGAATTGGAACCCCGCTACGCCGACCGCCGCCCCAACGGCGGCTGGGACGAATACATCCCCAACCTCGAAGTCATCCACATCTCCGGTGACCACCTCCAGATCGTCGACGAGCCGCGCATCGCCACGATCGCTGCCGACCTCACCGAGAAACTGGCCGCCATCGCGAAGGGAGCCTAGTGAGTACGACCGCCGAGAAGCTCGCCGACCTGCGCAAGAAACTCGAGTTAGCGCAGGAACCGGCGGGCGAAGCGGGGGTGGCCAAGCGGGCCCGCAAGGGCATCCCGTCGGCCCGCGAGCGGATCAATATGCTGCTGGATCCGGGCACCTTCGTGGAAATCGGTGCGTTCGTGCGCAATCCGGGCGACCGCGACGCGCTCTACGGCGACGGTGTGGTCGCCGGGCACGGCCTGGTCGACGGCCGTCCGGTGGCGGTGTTCTCCCATGATCAGACCGTCTACGGCGGTTCGGTCGGTGAGATGTTCGGCCGTAAGGTGGCCGCGGTCATGGACTTCGCGGCCAAGGTCGGCTGTCCGGTGATCGGTATCAACGACTCCGGCGGCGCCCGCGTGCAGGAGGCGGTGACCTCGCTGGCCTGGTACGCCGAGATGGGCCGCCGCCAGGAGCCGCTGTCGGGTCTGGTGCCGCAGGTCTCGATGATCCTGGGCAGCTGTGCCGGTGGCGCGGTGTACGCCCCGATCAACACCGACGTCGTCGTCGCCACCGAAGAGGCGTACATGTTCGTCACCGGCCCCAAGGTGATCCGCGAGGTCACCGGCGAGGACGTCTCGCTCGAGGAGCTGGGCGGCGCGAACAGCCAGGCCGAGTACGGCAATATCCACCACGTCGCCAAGGATGAGCGGGCCGCATTCGATTGGGTGCGGCACTATCTGAGTTATCTGCCGTCGAGTTGCCAGGAGTTGTCGCCGATCGTGAATCCGGGCCTCGAACCCGGAATCACCGACAGCGATCTGGAACTCAACGCGCTCGTGCCCGACTCCGATAACGCCGCCTACGACATGCACGAGATACTGCTGCGGATCTTCGACGACGGCGACTTCCACGAGATCGGCGCGTCGGCCGGACTGAATGTCATCACCGGCTTCGCCCGGGTCGACGGCCGCAGCATCGGCGTGGTCGCCAATCAGCCGATGGTCTACGCCGGTGCGTTGGATGCCCGCGCCTCGGATAAGGCCGCGCACTTCGTGCGCATGTGCGACGCGTTCGAGATCCCCCTGGTGTTCGTCGTCGACACGCCCGGCTTCCTGCCCGGTGTGGAACAGGAGAAGATCGGCGTCATCAAGCGCGGCGGCCGCTTCCTGTTCTCCTACGTCGAATCGACCGTGCCGAAGGTGACCGTGGTGATCCGCAAGTCCTACGGCGGCGGATATGCGGTGATGGGCTCCAAACAGCTCGGCGCGGATGTCAACCTGGCCTGGCCGACGGCCCGCATCGCGGTCATGGGCGCGGAGAGCGCGGTGAGCGTGGTCGGCCGCAAGACGATCGAGGCGGCCCCCGAGGAGCAGCGGGCCGCGATCCGCAAGCAGATGATCGACTTCTACAACAGCACGGTGGCCACCCCGTGGGTCGCCGCCGAACGCGGTTATGTCGACGCGGTCATCGAACCGGCCACGACGCGTCTGGAGATCCGTAAGGCCCTGCAGTTGCTGCGCGATAAGACGGTGTACCGCAACCCGCGTAAACATCACCTGCTTCCGCTGTAGCGCACCCCTTCTCGTCGCGATGACGGATCGGCGGCGCGTGTCTTTCTCGGATTCGCATGGTCGATCCGTCCCGGTATGAGAGCCTTCAGCTATGGGTAGCTCACCGAAGGCCGTACTAGAGGGCGGGCCCGCCGACCTGCCGCAACGGATCGTGCCGATCACCCCGCCGGGTATCGAACTGCGCGTGCAGTTCAACGGCGGCTACGAGCGCTTCAAGGTGACACCGCGCTGGCAGGATACGGCCGAGGGCAGCCTCCCGGTCTACGAGTGGTGTGAGCGGATCGAACGGTGAATCACCGCGGGGCTCACCGCGCTCGGCGGACCGGCACCATCGTCGGCACCGGCTCACAGGTCAGGAAATCGATGATCGTGCCGTAGGCCTGGGCCGACTTCTCCAGCAGGACGGTATGTGAGGTGCCGGGCACGATCGCCAGCTCCGAATCCGGAATGGACCGATAGAGCTCGATCGTGTGCTCGAGGGTGATCATGTCATCGTCGGCGGCCAGCACGAGGGTGCGCGCCGAGATGCCCGAGAGGTCCCGTGCGCTGAGTTCCGGTTGGGTGGTTGCCATCTCGAGGCCCTTGCGGAACACCACGGGGAAATGGTCCTCGCCGTCCGGTGACACCGCGCCGTATTGCGGTGCGAAGTACGCCAGTACCTCGTCGCCGAGGTCGAGCGTGCCCGGAACCAGGCCGTCGTGGTGGAAGTTACCGCTGACCGACACCAGCTTTCGCACCAGATCGGGCCGCCGCAACGCGACCAGCAGCGCGGTGTTGGCGCCGTCGCTGTAGCCGACCAGATGCGCCGGACCCTCGACCACCTGCTCGAGGAAGGCGATGGTCTCGTCGGCCATGAGTTCGTAGCCGAACGGCCCCTCGACGTCGCCCGTGCGGCCGTGCCCGCGCCGATCCACCGTGTACACCCGAAAGTGCTTGGTGAACAGGGAGATCGCCGGGTCGAAGGTGCGGGAGTCGCTGAGTCCGCCGTGCAGCAGGATCAGCGGCTCGCCGTCGCCGTGCACGTCGTACCAGGTATTCACCGCGCCCAACCGTACGTAGCTCATATTTCCATCGTGCCCGAGCTACCCCGGAGATGCGGAGCGGGCGGCGCAAACTCGTTGCGCCGCCCGCTGTCCCGGTCCGTCGATCAGTACATCTTCATCTGTCCCGGCGACCAGAGTCCGGAGCGGGTGGCCGTGCCCGTCTGGATCTCGGCGGGCTTGGCGTCGGGGTAGTAGCGGTCGTAGCGTTCCAGCGAACCCCAGTCGCGCGCCCAGTTGTCCTTCAGATAGGTCGGGACGGTGGTGGCGCCGGCCAGCATGTTCGCGAAACCGAGTGGGCCGCCGAACTCCTCGGCCTGCCAGGTGTCGGTCGAGCTGACCGCCAGCGGACGGTCCGGCTTGATGCGGTAGTTCGGCATGGTCGCCACGCCGTCGCGATGCAGGAACGGCTGCTGGCACGGGAACTGCAGGCCCACCGCCCAGTCCTCCAGGATGGGCTGCGTGGGGCCGAGGAAGCTGTTGAGCGACACCAGCTTCGGCACCCGCGGCGGGGTGAAGGCCAGCCATTGGTCGCCGATCAGCACATTGCGGTTGGCGACGATGCGCACCGCATCGGCATCGGCCGAGAGCTCCGACAGCGGCACCCGCAGATTCCGCCACGCCGGCCATGGGCCGATATCGCGCGGCACGTACTTACCCTCGGCGGTCACGCTGCCGTCGGGCTGGCGCTTGCCGTACTCGAGCAGCAGCTCCTGGCCGTACTGCAGCGTCCCGTTCTGATCGAAGGACAGGATGCGCCCGGCGGCCGAGATGACCACCAGCGGCGCGTCATCCGACCGCGCGGGCAGTTCGTACCAGCTCGAGGTCAGATGCGCGGGCTGCTGCATACCCAGCTGATAGCTGCCCATGATCGGCGTCGTCTTCGGATCCAGGCCGTAGGGCAGTGCGACTTTGCTGCCGTTGACGCCCGGTTCGGCGATCCGGCCGCCGCCGGTGCCCGCGTTCTGCCCCTCGGCGAAGTTGGCGCCCACCGACTGGGTGGAGGTATTGCCGGTGCCCGGCTTCACCTCGACCGAATCGGCCTTCAGATCGGCCGGTACGCCGTTGGGGTCGAAGCCGGTCGGATCGGCGCCGGACAGCGGATCGCCGTTGCGCGGCGGATTCGCCGGATCGAGGATCGGATTCAGCCGGCCCGCATTCGGATGCGTCTCCACCAGAACGTCATTGGCCAGACCGCACGAATTGCCGCGCACCGCATCGATATTCGAGCGGGCCAGCGAATACGCCGGATACTGCGAGACCGCACCCTTCACCAGCGACAGCACCTCGAACGCCACCATCAGCGCCGCCACCACCGTCAGCGGGATGGCCGCGAATCGGCGAATACGTCTGCCGCGCGCGGACTTCGGGCTCGCGGGCGGTTTCGTGTAATCCTCGCGCAGCGCCTGCCAGGCGACCAGCGCCAGCGCCAGGCCGAACAGGATCAGTACCAGGGTGTTGGACTGCTGACCGCCCAGCGAGACGGTCCTGTCGAACCACGGCACGCCGTAGCTGGACACGTACCAGTAGGCGTTCCAACCCGAGAAGGTCAGCGCGAGCATGAACAGCAGCGCGGCCAGGAAGACCGTGCGGTTCTTGCGCGACCGCAGGGCCGAGGCCGAGACCGCCACCGCCGTGACCGCGGCCAGCGAACCCGCGATGCCCGCATAGGCGCCGAAGTGGTGGGTCCACTTCGTCGGGTTGAACATCATGAAGAAGATCGTCCCGAACACCACGCCGACCAGCCGCCACGTCGGGCCGGTGG
This sequence comes from Nocardia sp. NPDC051570, assembly GCF_044454005.1. Taxonomy (NCBI): domain Bacteria; kingdom Bacillati; phylum Actinomycetota; class Actinomycetes; order Mycobacteriales; family Nocardiaceae; genus Nocardia; species Nocardia sp. NPDC051570. Next base: position 494,607 of record NZ_JBITDI010000005.1, read on the forward strand.
AGATGCCCGGCACCCGGCGTCGCCGCAGCAGTACCAGCGCGGTGGTCACCAGGCACAGGATCATCACCAGGAAGGCGAACCGGCGCGACAGCGAACCATCGGCGGTACTGACGAACAGGTAGTAGTACCGCAGATAGTCCTCGTACCAGGCCAGATTCGGCCCGGCGATCTTGCGGACGCGGTCGGCCTCCTGGATTGCGGCGAAGGTCTGATCGCTGTAGACGACCGTGAGCACCAGGAATCCGGCCGCGGCGATGGGCGCCAGCAGCGGCAGTGAGGAACCCCACAACGTGGCGAAGAAGCCCGTGCCCGCTCGTGCGGCGGCCTCTCGATGCCGCCGCACCACGATCCGCACCAGCGGCCGGATGCCGGCCAGCAGCGCGGCCACACACATCAATCCGGTCGGCGCGGCGGCCAGTGTGAACGCCGCGAACAGCACCGCGACCCCGGCGGGCAGCAATCGCCCGGTGGCGATGGCTCGTTCGATCGACACCCAGGTCAGCAGCGCGCCCAGGGCGACGATCGGCTCGGACCGCAGCCCGTTGTCATAGGGCAGCCAGAACGCCAGGAACACCAGGCCGCCGGTCCACAGCGCCACCTTCGAATTGCGCACCGCGCGCCCGAGCCGCGGCACCACCTCGCGGCTGATCACCATCCAGCACAGGATTCCGCACAGCAGCGCGGGGATTCGCACCCAGGGACTGGCCGTGGAGATCTGCGCGAACAGCTGGATGACGTAGTAGTACCAGCCGAACGGCGCCTCCGGCACGCTGTACCAGCGGAAGTAGTTGGCCAGATAGCCCGCATGCGGAGCGACCCGGACCATGGACAGGATGTAGCCGTCGTCGGAGGTGTTGGCCCCGACGAAATGCCACAGCAGCAGCGTGCCGATGATCGCGCCGTCGGCCCAGGTCGGCTTCAGCCAGCGCGCGGGCAGGATGCGCCGGTGGCCGCGGCCGTCGCTCATGTCCAGGCGGGCCAGCGCGCCGAGCGCGATGATCGTGCAGAGCACGGCCGCGATCATCGCGACCAGTTTGATCCAGGTCGGCGTCGAGGTGAACCGGGTGTCGACGGTCATGTGGAACGACAGCCCGGCCGGGGCCTCGCCCTTCAGATCCGAGAAGACGCCGACCACCTGCGGCCGCAGATCGCCGTCCAGCTTGCCCGAGATGCCGGTGCCGACGAATTCGGCCCGCGTGCGCTCGATATCGGAGGTGATGGCGATCGCCGAGCAGCTGTCGAGCTCGGACCGCTTCGCCGACACCACGATGGCGTTGCGGTCCATCACATCCACCGATTCGGGCGTGACCCGCACGAACAGCCCCTGCAGCGCGGCCCGATCGCCCTGCTGCGGTGCGGTGTTGAGTGCGATGCCCTCTGGCAGCTGCGCGATCAGCGAGCACGGGATGCTGGCCCGCAGATCCACCGGGATCTGCGACATCAGCGGCGCCTCGACATTGCCGATGGTCCCGCCCTGCGGCCAGTTCACCTCCGCGGTCGTCTGCTGTACCGGCAGGAACGGTGTGGCCACCGCGAATATCGCACCCAGCAGGCCCGCGACGAGCGCGATGAGGCGAGCGGTGCGAAAGTCGCGGGGCGACGCCGAGGCGGAGGCGGGCCTCGGCTCGGTCAAGACGGCAGTTACGGCGTCGGGCACGGTTGGTGATGTTATAGGCCCGTGCTGTGAGTAACGACGTTCACTCGAAACCCGACGATGCGCCCGGGTCAGCGGGCCTTGATCGGGACGTCCTTCACCCACCCCCAGCGGTTCGCCACGGTGACGCCGACCGTGGCCGGTGCGGTCGCGGCGGAGTAGGGGGTGAACCGCTCCAGCGAGCCCCAGTCACGGTCCCAGTCGTCGTCGAGATATCCGGGCAGGGTGCGGGCGTCCAGGAGCAGACCGGTCCAGCCGAGCGGGCCGCCGCCGATATCGTCCTGCCAGGCGTTGGAGGCATCCGAGCCGACCCGATCGGGCAGGATTCGCCATGCGGGGACCTCGGCCACGCCGTCCTTGTGATCGAACGGGCGCTGGCAGGGGAAGGCCAGCCCGACATGCCAGTCCTCGAGTACGGGTGCGGTGCGGCCGACCACCGAATCCAGTGTCGCGAGCTTCGGCAGCCGCGGCGGAGTGACGGCCAGCCACTGGCGCGAGGTCAAATCGTTGGCGACGGCCACGATGCGAACGGCGTTGGTCTGCGCGGGAATTCGATCCAGCGGCACCCGCATGTTGCGCCACGACGGCGCGCCGCCGATATCCAGCGGCACGAACGAGCCCACCGAGCGCACGCCGCCGTCGGCGTCCCGGTCGCCGAATTCGACGCGCAGATCCTGTCCGTAGGTGACCACGCCGTCCTTGTTCACCGATTTGATCCGGCCCGCCGCGGTGATGACGAGCAGTCGATAGGCCGCATCGGAGCGGGCGGCGCTCAGGTCCAGGCGGTACCACTGCGAGGTGAGATGGGCCTGTTGTTTGTCCTTGGCGATATAGCTGCCCATGACCGGGGTGCGGGCGGGATCCAGGCCGAAGGGCAGCGCGACGGTGCTGCCGTTGATACCCGGTTGGGCGGTACTGCCGCCACCGGTGCCCGCCTGCGTGGTCCGGCTGGTCTTGTTCTTGGAATCGGAGTCGATGGAATTGGCTCCGCCGGCGACGTTTTCCTCCGCATCGGCGGTCAGATCGCTCGCGACCCCGTCGGGGGTGAAACCGACGTTGTCGGCGGCCAGACCGTCCGCGGCGGTTCCGGTGTAGGGCTGCAGCAGCGAATCCGGCGTATTCGTCTCCATCAGCACGTCATCGGCGAGTCCGCACGAATCACCGCCCAGCGCACGCAGATTCGATTTCGCGACGGAATAGGCCGGGTACTGGGTGACGGCCGCCTTGCCGAACGAGGCCACCTCGAACAGCACCATGGCCGCGGCCGCGATGGTCAGCGGCTCGATGGCGAACCGATCGAAACGCCTGCGCGGCCGGTCGTTTCGATACGGCTCGCGGTAGTACAGCCAGGCGGCGAACAGCACGCACAGCACGGACAGGCCGAGGAACAGGGTGGACAATCCCTTTCCGGCTACCACCGGCGCCTTATCCCACCACGGCACGCCGTAGCTGGACACATACCACCAGCCGTTGGATCCGGTGAAGGTCACCGCCAGCAGGAAGAACACCCCCGCCGCGAACAGCGATCGGTTGTACGGCGCGCGAATCCCGTTGACCCCCACCGCGATCGCCGTCAGCGCCGCCAGCGATCCGGCCAGTCCGGCGTAGACGCCGAAGTGATGGGTCCACTTGGTCGGGGTGAACATCATCAGCAGCAGCGACATGAAGACGATGCCGAGGATCCGCGCCGACGGTCCGCGTGAGGTACCCGGCACCCGCCCACCCTTGCGCAGCATCACGAGCACGCAGACGCCCAGGCACAGCAGCATTCCGAGAATCCCGAACCGCCGCGCCAGCGATCCGTCCGGCGAGAGCATCAGCAGCGAATCCCACCGCGTCCGCTCGTCGAACCAGGCCACATTGGGCCCGATGATCGTGCGAACCCGGGTCGCCTCGAGCACCGAGGCCAGCGTCTGATCCGCGAAAACGACCACCAGGACCAGGGTTCCGGCGGCGATACCGGGTCCCAGCAGCGCGCCGTAGCGGAGCACCGCGGACCATATGGAGCTCTCGGTGTTTCCGGCAGGCTTCTCACCGGAGGCGCGTTTGATGATGTGCTGCAACACCGGTCGCGATCCGGCGATCAGCGCGGCGATGCAGATCAACCCCGTGGGCCCGGCGGCCAGCGAGAACGCCGCGATGAGCACGCCCAGTGCCGCGGGCAACAACCGCCCGGTCGCGATGGATCGTTCGATGGCGCACCAGGTGAGCAGGGCGCCCAGCGCGATCAGCGGTTCGGGGCGCAGCCCGTTGTCATAGGGCAGCCAGGCGGCCAGGAAGACCAGACCGGCCGTCCAGCGCGCGATGGCATTGCGACGCACGCGAGCGCCCAGGCGCGGCAACACCTCCCGGCTGATCACCAGCCAGCACGCTATCCCGGCCAGCAGCGCGGGCAGCCGCATCCATGGGCTCGAATCGCTGATCCGGGTCATCCAGGCCAGCACCTCGTACGGCCAGCCGAACGGCGCCTCGGCCACCCCGAACCAGCGGTAGTAGTTGGACATATAGCCCGAATGTTTCGACGCCCGAGCCATATTCAGGATGTAGCCGTCATCGGAGGTGTTCGCGCCGATGATGTGCCACAGCAGCAGCGTGCCCAGCACCACGGCATCGGCGACGGTGAAACGCCACCAGCGCGCGGGCAGGACGCGGCGCGGCCGTCGGCCGTCGGCCGTATCGATCAGATGCAGGCAGATCAGCGCGATGATCGTGAACACGGCGGCACCAATGATTCCCGCCAGCTTCAGCCACGACGGGCTGGAGGAGAAGCGCGAGTCGATATCGGCATGCAGATGCGCGTCCGCGAGCTGTGCGCGGTCCAGATCGGTGAACACACCGACGATCTGCGGCCGCACATCGCCGCCGACGGTCGAGACGAACGGCGAACCGTCCTTGCGCTGCACGCCGGTGAGTTCCGCGGTCGTCGCGGTCGCGGTCGAGACCACAGTGAACGTGGTGCATCCGCCGATCTCGGCGATCGGCGCGGACAGCAGCGGAATATCGCGCAGCAGCACCGACAGCATCCGTCCCGCGCCGGGCTCGTCGGTGACCCTGGCCACCAGACCCTTCGACGTCGCGCCGGGCGCCCGCGCGGGCACGGTCGAGAGCAGCGTGCCGCTGGGCAGATCGCGAATCGCCGCGCACGGCAGCGACAATCGCATCTGCAGCGGCACATACGACACCAACGGCGCGTCGACATTCACCGACTGTGGCTGCGGCCAATCCAGCGTCGCTCGATCCTGCCGCACCGGCAGCAGCGGCGTGAGCACCGCGAGCAGTATCCCGAGCACCCCCGACACGAGGGCGATCAGGCGGACACGGGATACCGCGGGAGAGTCAGCGCGCACGGTCGATGATGCTAGCTACCGTCGCGCCGCAACTCTCGGACATCCCAGACCCCCACGCCGTCGTCGTACCGTCCGGGGAACAGCGATGGGAACCGGATCCCGCGGGCCGCCGACTGATCGAAGGCCGAGTTATCCACAGAAAAGCCCTAATTCCACAGTGTTATGCACAGACCGAATCGGTTGTGGAAAGGGCCACAGGCCTCCCGGCCCTACCGCCGCACCACCAGCGTGAACGGCCCGATATCCGTGATCTGGAAGTGCGGATCCTCGAATAACGTCTTGGCGAAGGCCACGCTGTAGCGACGCACATTCGGATCGTTCGGGTAGACGTCCTCGGCCAGCCGCAGCGTGTACTCGTCACCATTGCGCCGGAACAGGAACGCATCGGGCCCGCGCCACGGGCAATGGTTCAGGGCCTCCTGCAGTTCGGCGGCCGACTTCAGTCCGCTCCACCGCTTGATCTCGGCGGCCCGGCCCCTGAAATCGGCGAGCGGATTGGCGTAGTGCGAGGTCAGCGCCTGGAAGCCGTAGTAGGGGTAGTAGCTGAGGAAGCTGGTGTCCGCGGTCAGCAGCACGGTCCGGTCGCGCGGCCGGCGGGTCTGCTCGACGAGCGCGGTATCGATCGCGCCATAGTGCCGCACCGCCGAGGGATTGCGCTCATCGGCGCGGTGGCCGTTGCCGTCGGTATCGGTGTAGGCGGTGGTGATCTCGGTGGCCAGCACGGTCGGAATGTCCTGGGTGAACGTCAGCGCGCCCAGCACCGCGACCGCTGCGGCCACCGCACGCAGCCGCGCCGGTTCGCCGATGGCCTGATAGATCGCCCGGGCGCCCTCCACGAATCCGAACGCACCGGCCGCGGCCAGCAGCACCTGCAGGATCGGCTCGAGCCGGAACGCCAGCAGCGTGGTGCCGCCGGCCGTCACCGCCATCGAGGCCAGTGACCACAGGTAGATCGCCACCACCGAGATGCCCAGCGCCTGCGCCCGCCGGGAACTGCCCGCGCGCAGCACGAGCCACACCGTGCCGAGCAGGCACAGCGCCGCGAGCAGGGGATGGGAGAAATCGAACATCGGGAATGCCAGGCGCGCTCCGGATTCCGGCAGATAGTGCAGTGCCGCATTGCCGGACCGCGCGCCGGACAGCATCTTCACCAGGTACGGACCCCAGGTGATCAGCGTGAGCACCCCCGCGATGACGCCGATCACGATGAGCCGCACCAGAATCGGCCACAGCAACCCCAGCGCGCCCGGCTCGTCGCCGCGCCGCGGCCGATGTACGGCCTCGGCACGCCGCCGCCACAGCAGCGCGGCCCACGCCACCACCGCCATCAACACCACGGCGAATACCGCGATACCGAAGAACAGCGTGTAGAACATCCCCGACAGCCCGACGAACAATCCGGTCCCCGTGACCGCGCCCCAGCCGCGCGCGGTCGCGTAATCGCCTGCCCCCTCGGCCTTCTCGGACCACTCCGCGGGCCGGTACAGCGCGCCCCACGCCAGCACCATGCTCGGCGCGAACAGGATCACCAGCACCGCGCTGTAGGCCTCCGGTGAGGCGAACGCCACCATCACCGCCGTGGTCGCGGCACCCACCGCCACGGCCCAATCAGCCCGAATCAGCTTGGACCACAACACCGTAGCCAGCACCGAGGCCACCGCCAGCGAGACGATCGCATACGGCTTGAACGCCTCCCACCCGGCCAGCCCGAGCAGATTCGCCACCCGTCCACCGACCCAGAACCACCCCGCGGGATAGAACGACGGCAGCTCGGCGTAGGTCATATCGTGCAGCGCGGCGCTATCGGTCAGCCGCGTCAGATACTCGGTCCGGAACTCCTGATCCACCGAGATCCCGAACAGATACAGCTTGGTGGCCGCCAGCGGCATTCCCAATGTCACCGTCACGAACCCCGAAATCCCCACCCAGGAAAGCGCTTTCGCCACCCAGGGCCACCGCCGCAACCGAATCAGCACCACCGCGGCCACCAACACCGCCGCCGCCCCCACCTGCCCCACGGTGGTCAGCGCCCGAGTCACATTCGACGAATCGAAGGCGGGCCACTTCACCGTCGAAAACGCATACAACCCCACCGCCCCCACCACCACGGCGACGACAACCGCGAATACGGCCTCCCCAACCCCACTACCCACCTGCCGCACGAATGCCCGCACGCCGCCTCCGGTTTCCTGTCGCCCGCGATTCAGCCGAGCGCCAGCCTAACCACGACCGGCCGGGCGGCCGGTAACGGCGGTATTCGAATCGCCGAGTTCGCGCCGCAGCACCTCGGCGGAGGTAGTGGCGAAATCCGGCGGCGCGGTGACCGTGCCCGCGAAGGAAAGTCGCCGTGGCGATGTCGCCTGCTCGACATTCATGGCAGCTGATCCACATCGGCCTCGGGATCGAGTCTGTTGAGCAGCGATCCGCGGTCGGTGGCCACCGGCCAGCCCCGGCTGATGGCCTCCGCGGTCGCCTGGGCGGCGGACACCTTCTCGCGCTCGTCGTCGGTGAGCCGGGACAGCAGAACTCCGCATCGATCGGCGCCGACGGGATCGAGATCCACGATGACCGTGTTGGGCAGGCCGAGGATCGCCTCGAGAATATCTGTGCCGGACACGGGTATTCGGGCGCGAGCTTCGGCGAGCACCGCCGCGGGCACCACGATCACGCCATCGGTGAGCACGGTGCCCCAGACCACGGCCTCGGGATAGGGATGGCGACGGCATGCGCCGACCAATGCGGCCACGTCCAGGACGTAACCGCCGATGGCGGTCGGCATCAGGCCGCGCCGTTGATCAGATCCGGGCGGCCCAGCTTGCGTAGGACATCGGCCACCATCTCGGCCGGCGGCGGCCCGCCGAAGGCCGCGGCCAATCTGCGCAGCGACTCATCCCGGTTCATGCGCTGCTGCACCGACTCCGCTACGTAGGCCGATACGGAATCGATGTCACCGGACTCGGCCCACTTGCTGAGCGTATCGGCCACCTGCTCGGGGACGGTGACCGTCACCTTCCGCGTCTTGGCCATACCGAAATCGTATCCTATACATACCGATCGCCGCAGGGCCGATGGCTCAGACGGGCAGCCTGCGGAAGATCGGGCGCGGGATGTGGCGCAGGATCGCCATCACCCAGCGGATGGTTCCCGGGGCCCAGACGATCTCCTTGCCCTTCTCCGAGGCCGCGACTGCGAGGGTCGCCACGTCCTCCTTATCGATCGTGAGGCCGTTCTCCTTGGCGTGCGCGGAGAGTTTGGTGCGGACCATGCCGGGGCGGATGACCGTGACGCGGGGGCCGAAGGGGCGCAGGGCCTCGCCCAGACCCAGGTAGAAGCCGTCGAGGCCGGCCTTGGTGGAGCCGTAGACGAAGTTGAAGCGGCGGACCCGTTCGCCCGCGACCGAGGACATGGCCAGGATGCGACCGTAGCCCTGCGCCTTCATCTTCTCCGCGAGCAGCACGCCCACCGATACCGCGGCGGTGTAGTTGATCCCGGCCATCGCCACGGCCTTGCGCTGGTTCTGCCAGAACTCCTCGCCGTCGCCGTCGATGCCGAAGGCCACGATCGCCACGTCCACATCGCCGTCGGCCCAGGCCGCGTCGATCACCTTGGGATGGCTCTCGGTCTCGAGCGCGTCGAAGTCGATCAGCTCGACCTTCGCCGCGCCGGCGGCCTCCATCTGCGCGACCGCGTCCGCGCGTAGCGGATCGCCCGGCAGCGCCGCGAGGATGACGCGCGCCGGGCCCTTCTTCAGGTACTCGGTGACAATCGCGAGGCCGATCTCCGAGGTTCCACCCAGGAGCAGAATCGCCTGCGGGTTCCCTACCGCGTTGATCACTAGTGCAGCTCCAGCCTTCTCGCCATATCGGACATGAAAACGCCTGTGGGATCGACAGTTCGACGGACCTTGATCCAGTCGTCGATCCGGGGGTACATCGTATGGAAGGTCTCCGCGGTGGTGCGGGAGTCCTTACCGGTGTAGAGCCGACCGCCGAATTCCAGGACGCGCCGGTCCAATTCGGAGACGAACTCGTTGAGACCCGCCCTGATCGGGAAGTCCACGCAGATGTTCCAACCCGGCATCGGGAAGCTCAGCGGCGCCTGATTTCCCGCTCCGAACAGCTTGAAGACGTTGAGGAACGAATAGAACCCGGACCGTTGGATGTCGCGGATGATGCTCTTGAACTCCTCGACGGCCTCGGGCGGAACCACGAACTGGTACTGCAGGAAGCCGTTCGAACCATAGCCGCGGTTCCATTCACCCAGCATGTCCAGCGGGTGATAGAACTGCGTCAGATTCTGGACCTTCCCCCGATAGGTGCCCGACTTGCGGTACCAGAGCTCGCCGATCGGGGTGAAGGTGTACTTGTTGGCCAGCCCGTTCGGGAAGACGTCCGGCAGCGTCAGGAACGTCTTACCGTTGAACCGCAGCGGATCGGCCTGCAGCTTCTTCGGCAGCTGATCCAGTGTGGCCAGATTGCCGCGCGAGATGGCGGCGCGGCCCAGCTTCGGTTCCGGGCTGATCGCGTCGAACCAGGCCGAGCTGTACTCGTAGCGATCCTCGGAGCCGTCGCTGTGGAACGCGATGGTGTCCTCGAGCGTCTCGGTGACATCGCCGTCGGCGATGAAGTACGCCGTCTCGGTCGGGGTCATCTCGATGGTGGCCCGCAGGATGATGCCGGTGAGTCCGCAGCCGCCGATGGTGGCCCAGAACAGCTTCGCGTTGCGCTTGGGGGTGATGTGGTGGACCGTGCCGTCGGCGGTGAGCAGATCCATCGAGCGCACATGGTTGCCGAAGCTGCCCGCGCTGTGATGGTTCTTACCGTGGATATCGGAGCCGATCGCCCCGCCGATGGTGACCTGCCTGGTGCCGGGCAGCACCGGCACCCAGAGGCCGAACGGCAGCGCGGCCTTCATCAGCTGATCCAGGTTCACACCCGCGTCGACATCGACCAGGCGAGAGTCGCGATCGATCCGATGGATGTTGTTCAGCGCGGTCATATCGACGACGAGACCGCCCGCGTTCTGCGCGTTATCGCCGTAGGACCGGCCGAGTCCGCGCGCGATGACACCGCGGCGCAGATGGGCCGGCTTGGATTCGTTGTCCTCCGCGACCATGGAAACGGCTTTGACGATCAGCTCCGGATCGCTGGTCGAAAGCACTTCGGCGGAGGTTGGTGCGGTGCGACCCCATCCGGTCAGCCTGCGGGTGCGCGTCGGAAGCGCGTACACGCCGTTGCTCGCCGTGTCGGCAGAACCCGCGGCGGTGGAGGTCTGAGCTTTCGTGGACATCGGCATAGAGGCTACATGTATGGCCGGACCTTGGGCCCTTTGTCTCAACTGTCCCGGCATTCGCCGGGAACAAGATGAGGAGAACCGGGGAACAAGATGCGGAGAACCGGGGAACAAGATGCGGAGAACTGGGGAACAAGATGAGGACAACCGGCAACAAGATGCGGAGAACCGGGAACAAGGGAGAACTCACCGGGAAGGATAAGCCGCGGCCCGGTTAGGCTCGTGCCCGTGACCGCGGAACCCCATCTGCCTCTGCCGCCCGAACTGCCCCTGGTCGACGAGCCGGGCGGTACGGATGTCGATCTGAAGACGCAGATGATCCGGTTCGTGCTGTCGGGCGGATTCTCCGCGATCATCGACTTCGGCCTCTACATGCTGCTGATGGACGCGGCCGGGCTGCCGGTCGCGGTGGCCAAGTCGATCAGCTTCATCGCGGGCACGACCACCGCCTATCTGATCAACCGGCGCTGGACCTTCCAGGCCGAGCCCAGCCGCAGGCGCTTCCTGGCCGTCGTCGCGCTGTATGCGGTCACCTTCGCCGTCCAGGTCGGCATCAACCAGATCATGTTCTCCGCTCTGCCGGACGATTGGTGGCGCAAGCCGCTGGCCTTCGTCGTCGCGCAGGGCACCGCCACCGTGATCAACTTCATCGTCCAGCGCGCGGTGATCTTCAAGATCCGCTAGCCGCCGGGGACAACGTCACGGGCACCCCGTTGAACACCGCATTCCCCGAGGGCACGTCGACCAGCGAATCATCGGTCAGCACATTGGCATTCACCCCGGCGTGCGTCCGGGCGACCGATTGGGTGCTGTCGGCATGTCCCCATCCGTGCGGCAGGCTCACGACCCCGGGCATGATCTTCTCGGTCGGCTCCAGCGTGACGACGAGGCTGCCCGCGGCCGATTTGATCACGGCCTGCCCGTCCAGTCCGAACCGGGACATATCGTCGGGATGGATATGCAGGGTGCAGGTATTGGACCCGCCGACCAGCGTCGGCACGTTATGCATCCAGCTGTTGTTGGAGCGCAGCTGCCGCCGCCCGATCAGCACCACATCCGGCGCCGCCTCGTCGAGTCCGGCCCGCAGCCGATCCACATCCGCGAGCATCAGCGGCGGCGCGAGCTCCACCGTCCTCGTCGCCGTGCGCAGTATCGCGGGCAGTCGCGGCCGCAGCGGACCGAGGTCGATGCCGTGCGGATTGTCCAGCAGCGCCCGCAGATTCAGCGAACCCCCACGCCACTGGCCGTAGGGTCCCAGCCGCACCATCATGTCGATGCGCTGCTCCGTGCTGTTGTCGCCGATCAACTCCGCGCGCCGATCCGCCATGCCCGCCGCCTGCAGCGTCCCGGCGATGATCAGCTCGTCGACGGTCTCGACCGGATCGTGGCCCGGTTCGGTCGACTGCCCGGACACCGCGAGTGCCAGCCGCGCCAGGATCTCCGGCTCCGAGGGCCGATCGCGCAGCGGCATCAGCGGCCGCGAGTACCGCGCGTAGTTGCGCACCGCGAACTGCAGCAGCGCGAAATCGTAATGTGACGCCTGCAGGCTCCGCGGCGGCGGCAGGATGACATCGGCATGCCGGGTGGTCTCGTTGCGGTAATGATCCACGCTGACCATGAACTCGAGTTCGCGCAGTGCCGAGTCCAGCCGCGCGCCGCTGGGCACCGAGAGCACCGGATTACCCGCGACCGTGATGAGCGCCCGCACTCGGCCCTCGCCCGGCGTATGGATCTCCTCGGCCAGCGTCGCGACCGGGAATTCGCCCATGGCCTCGGGCAATTCGCGCACCCGGCTGGTCCAGCGGCCGGTGCGGAACGGGCGGCTGCGGACGATGGTCTGCGCGGCGGCGGTGGGAAACATCGCGCCGCCGGGCCGGTCCAGATTGCCGGTGAGCACGTTGATCACGTCGACCAGCCATTGGGTCAGCGTGCCGAATTCGGCTGTGCAGGTGCCCATTCGGGCGTACACGGCGGCCGTCGGCGCGGCGGCGAGTTCGCGGGCCAGCCGCATGACGGTCTCGGCCGCGATACCGGTGCGCCCGGCCACCGCCGCGGGCGTGAACGGCGCGGCGGCCGTACGGATCTCGTCGATACCGCTCGCCTCGACGAGCACCTCGGTCAGATTCTCCGCGAACAGCGTGTGCACGATGCCGAACAGCAGGTAGGCATCGCTGCCGGGCCGGATGAACAGATGCTCGTCGGCGAGTTCGGCGGTGCGGGTGCGGCGCGGATCCACCACCACCAGCCGCCCGCCCCGCGTGCGCAGGGCCTCGAGCCGGCCGGGGAAATTCGGTGCGGTGCACAGCGATCCGTTGGATTCGAGCGGATTGGCGCCCAGCATCAGCAGATAGTCGGTGCGGTCCAGATCGGGGACCGCGACGGTCGTCGGATCGCCGAACATCAGCCCCGAGGCCACCTGTTTGGGCATCTGATCGGCGGTGCTGGCCGAATAGATGTTGCGCGTGCCCAACGCTCGGATCAGCACGGGCGCGTACATCATGCCCGCGATGGTGTGCGCGTTCGGATTGCCCAGATACAGTGCCGCCGACTGCCGTCCGTATTCGGCGACCACGGCCGGAAACCGCTCGGCGATCAGATCGAAGGCCTCGTTCCACGAGGCGGTGCGCCAACTGTCGGTGGCCCGATCCCGAATCATCGGCTGGCTCAACCGATCCGGATCCTCGTCCAGCCGCCCCAGACTCGCGCCCTTCGGGCAGAGGAACCCTCGGCTGAACGGATCCTCCCGATCGCCCCGCACGCCCACCACATGGTCGTGCGCATCGAGGGTGATCTCCAGCCCGCATACCGCCTCACACAGCGGGCAGGTGCGCAGCAGCTTCCGGGTATCGTCTGTGACGCTCGTCATACGACCATCATCGCCCGCGGACGAACGAAACCGCGAGAGCAATGACTCTCGCGGTTTCGGTGTGCTGTGGTCAGCTGGCGATGCGGGCGAGCTGGGGCTTGCGCCCCGAGTTGGCGGCCCGGACGGCGGCGGCGACGGCCACCAGCGGCGGAACCCAGCGGGCCTCGTTCGGGGCCACGCCCCAGCAGGCGGAGCCGGCCGAGAGCTGGGTCGGAGGCAGCGGGATGCCGTCACCGTCGGTGTAGACGGTGATGCCGGCCTCACGCAGCGCCGCCAGGGCCATCTCGGCCTTGCGGATGCCCGTCACGAGATGAATCTCGCGGCGTTCGGCACCCGGGATCTCGATCACCGGACCGGACAGGTTGTTCGCCCGCAGGAAGCGGCGCACGGTCGCGGCGAGCTCACCGGTGACCTCGATGCCCGCGATGTCCTCGTCGGTGATGAGGCAGATGCCGTTGGCCGTTTCAGCGACCGTCCAACCGCGCCGGATGTAGTCCTGCGCGGCGGCGGCCACGGTCGCCGCCTGGACGGAAGTCGGAAACGTCGTACGCACTGTCTTCTCCATTCCCCGGATAGATCAGGTCCTGCTTGGGTGTTCATGGGACTAATCGGGCCTGGCCATCGGTGGTGTTACAGCTTCACGAAACTTTCTTGCTCAACGTCGCATTCGTCACAAGATCACCAAAGTGATTCACACCGGCTATCACTCGTGACTGGGCAACCTGTGCATTCTGCCCGATCACTACCTTCGCCTCTATAGCTGGGAACCAAATGCGTTGCCGCTGAAAGTTTCCGAACAGGACGCCGTGGACATTCTGGGAACGCCCCGATTGCCGTTCGTCCGCTTCCGGGAGAGGATTCCCGCATGACTGATGAGCCCGTCGGCGAGTTGCCCGGCGCGGACGACTACGAGGCAGAACCGCGCTGGATCGCCTGGCGGGACTCCGCGACCAGGCGTTTGTCGCGGCATGTCGAGGAGGAGGCGGAGGAGGATCAGCCGCCCGAACCGTTCCGCAGCCCGGGTGCGTTCGCCGCGTGGGCGCTGGCGGCCGTGCGGGCGCTGTTCGATATCGAGTTCCGCAGGCAGGCCACCCGCACCCTGCTGCCGCTGGCCTATCTGCTCGGTCTGGCCTTCGCCTTCGGTATCCCGATTGTGCTGATCGTCGTGCTCTGGCAGTTCTCCGTGGTGCTCGGCATCGCCTTCGCGGTCCTGGTCGCGGTGCCGCTGGGGCTGACCATCGCCGCGACGGTGCGGCTGGCGCTGGAATTCCTCGTCAACGCCTCGCGACTGGCCAGCCGGGTGGAACATATCAACGCGCTCGCCGACGACCTGTTCCAGGCCTTGTCCGATGTGGCCGAACCGGTCAATCAGCTGTCCGAAGATGTCCGGGCCGTACAGTTCTGGCGGTTTCGCAAGCGCTCGCCCCGCAGGTGATCGGGGCGGCACTGCCGCGGGGGTGCGATCGCTCGATGCCGCGTATTCCCGGTGCGCATTGTGTTGTGCAACAATCCGTCCGAGTATTCGTCTGATCGAATTCGGATACGGCATAAGGGTTTTGCCGTTCGGGGGGCCGCATCGACGAGTACGATCGGCGCACGGAACGCAGGGGGAAACATGGTTCTACCGCAGGGGATCACCGGTTCGACGATGCCGCGACGGCAATTGGGCCGCAGACTTCGTGACTTGCGCAATCGCGCGCGCATGACCACCCGGGTGGCGGCCCAGCGCCTGGAATGGTCCGAGGCCAAGATCTGGCGGATCGAGACCGGCCAGACCTCGCTGCGCGGTCTGGATGTCGAGGCCATGTGCAAGATCTACGGCGCGCCCGCCGATCTCGTCGCCCCGCTGACCGCCCTGGCACGCGAGACCAAGGCCCGCGGCTGGTGGACCGAATACGGCGATGTGATCGCCGAGGGTTTCGAGGTGTACATCGGTCTCGAGGAGGCCGCGCACCGATTGTCGACCTACGAGAGCGAACTGGTGCCCGGCCTGCTGCAGACCGAGGGCTACACCCGCGCGGTGCTGGCGGGCGGGCGCCCGGAGATGCCGCCCGCCGAGGCCGACCGCCGGATCGCGGTCCGCCTCGCCCGGCAGGCCCTGCTGACCCGCGCCTCGGAGCCGGTGCGGCTGGACGCGGTGCTCGGGGAGTCGCTGCTGTACCGGCGCATCGGCGGCCGCGAGGTCACGAGGGGTCAGCTCGAACATCTGCTGGAGCTATGCGATCGGCCCAATATCGAGATCCGCCTGGTGCCCAACGATTCCGGCTATCACGACGGCATGGAATCCGGCCGCTTCGTCCTGCTCGAATTCGACTCCGGCACGGGCGAGGTCCCCGAGCCGCCGGTGGTCTACGTCGAAACCTTCACCGGCTCGGCCTATTACGACAAGGAAGCCGAGATAGACCGCTACCGAGCGGCTTTCGCCAGCATCAAGGGCGCCGCGGTCGACGCCCGCGAGGCCATCGAAGGGGCCCTCGCCCGGGTGTGATCAGCGCAGCGTCCGCGCGAGCACCTCGCGATGCGTGGGTGTTGCGGTCGCGTGGACGGCCCGGCCCTTATCGGTGAGGCAGATGGAGATCGACCGGCGATCGTCGGCGCACATACTCCGGCTGACCAGTCCCTCGCGCTCGAGGCGGGCGACCGCGCGGGACAGTGCGCTCTGGCTCAGGTGGCTCTCGCAGGCCAGATCGCTCATGCGGTAGGTCTCACACGCCGCATCCACCAGGCGGTCCAGCGTTTCGAATTCGCTGAGCCCGATGTGATGCCGATTCTGCAACTCCTTCTCGAGGGCGCAGGTGACGGCGGCGTGCTTGGCCATGAGATCGCGCCATTCGCTCACCAGTCCGGTCGGCGCGAGATGCTGCTCGACTGCGGGCCGGTCGACGAACGCTGTCGACGGCTGAGACATGCCGCCATCTTAGTGACCGAGGCACTCCCATGCAACCACATTAAATGCTTGCACATTTAATGCACACGCATGTAATGTTCCGGCTCGTGACTTCCACGGCAACACTTCAGGCCTCCGCGGCCGGGACTCGGTGGCCCGCCCGACTCTGGGGCCTGTTGATCACCCTGTGCATCGTTCTGTTCCTCGACGGCCTCGACGTGTCGATGGTCGGCGTCGCGCTCCCCTCCATCGGCACCGAACTCGGCCTGGGCACCTCGACCCTGCAGTGGCTGATCAGTGGGTACGTGCTCGGATACGGTGGCCTGCTGCTGCTCGGCGGACGCACCGCCGATCTGCTCGGCCGCCGCAAGGTCTTCCTGATCGCGCTCGCGATCTTCGCGGTGG
The DNA here is from genome assembly GCF_044454005.1 of Nocardia sp. NPDC051570. Taxonomy (NCBI): domain Bacteria; kingdom Bacillati; phylum Actinomycetota; class Actinomycetes; order Mycobacteriales; family Nocardiaceae; genus Nocardia; species Nocardia sp. NPDC051570. The sequence continues at coordinate 511,058 of NZ_JBITDI010000005.1, forward strand.
CCTCACTGGCCGGTGGCCTGGTCAGTTCCGGTCCGCTGCTGATCCTCACCCGTTTCATCAAGGGCCTGGCCGCGGCCTTCACCGCACCGACCGGCCTGTCGATCATCACCACCAACTTCGCCGAGGGCCCGGCCCGCAACAAGGCACTGTCCATCTACACCGTGTTCGGTGCGGGCGGATACTCCATGGGCCTGGTGTTCGGCGGCCTGATGACCGGATTCGGCTGGCGCTGGACCTTCCTGCTTCCGGTGCCGATCGCGCTGGCGGCCTTGGCCGCTGCCGCGATCCTGGTCCCGAGGGATAAGCCCGCCGAGGAGGGCGGACACGATCTGCTGGGCGCGCTGTTCTCCACCACCGCGATGCTGCTGCTGGTCTACACCGTGGTCTCGGCGCCCGAGGCCGGCTGGGGCTCGGCCCGCACGGTCGGTTCGTTCGCCGCGGTGCTGGCGTTGTTCGTGGCCTTCGTCGCGGTCGAGAACAGGGTGCGGCATCCGCTGGTCCGGCTCGGCATTCTGCGCAAGGTCTCGCTGGTGCGGGCCAGCCTGGTGATCGTCGCGGTCTTCGGCTCCTACGCCACCTGGCAGTTCATCGTGACGCTGTATATGCAGGACACCCTGGGCTGGTCCCCGCTGAAGCTGGCCATGGCGCTACTGCCGATAGGTCTGTTGGTGGCGTTGTCATCGATGTTCTCCGACAAACTGGTCGACCGGTTCGGCACCGGCCCGATCATCGCGGTCACCATGGTCGTGATGAGCATCGGCTACCTGCTGTTCCTGCGACTGACCACCGATCCGTCCTACTGGACGATCATCCTGCCCGCGGTGCTGCTGATCGGCATCGGCTGGATCGGCTTCCCCGCCATCAACATCCAGGCCACCAGCGGCATCGATGACGAGGAGCAGGGTCTGGCCGCGGGCGTACTGCAGACCTCGATGCAGGTCGGTGCGGCCATCGTGCTGGCGATCAATACCGCGATCGTCACCTCGGGCGGACACGGCGACGGTTCGCCCGCCGCGATGCTCGACACCTACAGGCCGGGTCTGATCTTCGCGGGCGTGGTCGCCATCGTGGGCGCCCTGGTCGCACTGACCCACTTCCTGCCCAAGCGCAAGACCACCGCGCCGGTGCTCGACACCGACGACGAGCGCGAGCTGGCCGCGGCCTGACGAGGCGACAACTGCGGTGTGCGAGGGGGATTCGCACACCGCGGTGTCGTCATATCCGCAGCGTGCGGATCGACGGCGCCGCGGCGTCCTTCGGGGAGCGCAGGAAGGTCAGGGGCCGCCCGTCCCGATCGACGGCCGGCCATTCGATGCCGACCTCCGGATCGAATGCGTCGATGCCGCGGTCGAATTCGGGGGAGTACTCGCTCGAGCACAGATAGACGACCGTCGAATCGTCCGCGAGCGACAGCAGCGCGTGCCCGAGCCCCTCGGCCAGGAAGACCGAGCGTCGATCCACCTCGTCGATGATCACGCTGTCCCACGCCCCGAAGGTCGGCGAGCCGGGACGCAGATCCACCACCACATCCACGAAAGCGCCCCGCGTGCAGGTCACATACTTCGCCTGGCCCGGCGGATCCTCGGTGTAATGGACGCCGCGCAGCACGCCCGCGGCCGAGGTGGAGGTGTTCACCTGCAGCAGATCGAACGGCCGGCCGACCGCCTTCTCGAACTCCGAGGCCTTGAAGGTCTCCGCGAAGATGCCGCGGTCATCGCCGCGCAGGACGGGCGTGAACTCCCAGGCCCCCGGCACCGCCAGCTCCCGAATGCGCATGTTCACCAATCCCGTCCGCGATCCAGTAGTCCCAGCAGGTACCTACCGTATCCGGAGCGCACCAGCGGTTCGGCCAACCGGGACAGCTGTTCGTCGTCGATATAGCCCATCCGCCACGCGACCTCCTCGGGCACGCCGATCTTCAGACCCTGCCGTTCCTCGATGGTGCGGACGTAGTTGGCCGCGTCGAGCAGCGAGTCGAAGGTGCCGGTGTCCAGCCACGCGGTGCCGCGGGCCAGCATGTCGACCTGGAGGCGGCCCTGGTCGAGATAGGTCCGGTTGATATCGGAGATCTCGTATTCGCCGCGGGCCGAGGGCCGCAGGCCGCGCGCGATCTCGACCACGTCGTTGTCGTAGAAGTACAGACCGGGAACCGCGTAGTTGGAGCGCGGCAGCTTGGGCTTCTCCTCGATGGAAATCGCCTTGCCGTCGGCGAATTCGATCACGCCGTACGCGGTCGGATCCGAGACCCAGTACGCGAAGACGGCGCCGCCGTCGAGGCCGTGGAATCGGCGCAGCCGGGTGCCGAGCCCCGGGCCGTGAAAGATGTTGTCGCCCAGTACGAGCGCCGCGGAGTCGGTGCCGATGTGATCGGCGCCCAGCACGAACGCCCGGGCCAGACCGTCCGGCTTCGGCTGCACCACATAGCTGATGTCCAGGCCGAACTGCGAGCCGTCGCCGAGCAGCCGGTGGAACGCCTCGGCGTCCTCCGGCGTGGTGATCACCAGGATGTCCCGGATGTCGGCCAGCATGAGGGTGGACAGCGGGTAGTACACCATCGGTTTGTCGTACACCGGGACCAGCTGCTTGCTCACCCCGCGCGTGATCGGATGCAATCGCGAACCAGTGCCGCCGGCCAGGATGATTCCGCGCATGAGACGCAAGTCTGCCAGTTGATCCGTGCCGGGGCACGGCGAGGTTCCGAAACGATCACAACGGGTTTGGCGGGACTCGATTCGACCGATATCTGTTGCGTAGGTCACTTTCCCATGGTGTTCTGACATGACGCCGTGAGAGATGTCAGCGCCGACATCGCCGCCGGTTTCTCGGCTGTGGATCGGCGCGCCGGGAGTGAGGCAGGTGCGCGATGGTGGCGATCCCGATCGGTGCGGCGGTATTCGAGTCCGATCCCGGTGTGGTGGTGAATCCGGATCGCCGCAGCGTGGCCTCCCAGGCACTGCTGCTGGCCTGCCGGGGCGTGGTCGGCCCGGTCATCCGGCGCTATCCGATACATCCCCAGACCATGCCGCTCGCCCGCCAGCTGGTCGACGGCCTCGCCTCGGTGCGGCGGCGCCCGCGCGGTGTCGAGCGAGAACAGGTGCGGCTGAGCGGCTTTCGCATGGAGATCATCCGCCCGGCCGGCGCCGGTCGCGCGCTGCGGCACGGCGCGGTGATGTACATGCACGGCGGCGGCTTCTTCCTGTGCGGCCTGGATTCGCATCGCCCGATCGCGGCGAGCCTCGCCCGCCGCACCGGGCTGCCGGTCGTGAACGTCGAATACCGCCAGCTGCCCGGCACTTCCATCGCCGGATCGATCGAGGACTGCCTGACCGCGTATCGCTGGCTGCTGCGCCGCGGCGCGGATCCGGCGCGCATCGTATTCGCCGGTGACTCCGCCGGTGGATATCTCACCTTCGCGACCGCGCTCCGCGCGATCGCGGCCGGACTGCCCGCGCCCGCGGGTCTGGTGGGTCTGTCGCCGCTGCTGGATCTGGACCACAAGGCCAAGCGCGGCTACGTGAATGTCGCCCGGGACGCCTACATTCCGATGTCGGCGATTCGGCAGATGGTCCGCTACGGCGCCGAGATCGACGGCCGCGTGGATCCGATGCTGTCCCCGGTGAACGGCCTCCTCGCCGGGCTGCCCCCGGCCCTGCTGATCGTGGGCGAGGACGAATTGCTGCGCTACGACTGCGAAGTGATGTCTCGTCGCCTCACCGCCGCCGGTGTTCCGCATTCCCTGGAACTGTGGCGCGGTCAGGTGCACGCCTTCATGAGCATCATGCCGAATCTGCCCGAAAGCCGGGCCGCCCTGGCCCGGGTCGCCCGCTTCGTCAGAGCCCGGGTGGAACCCGAATCCATGTCCCGCACAGCTTGATTCGAAGCACCCCCGTCCAGCATCGACTGAACGGGGGTGCTGTCCGATTTGCCCCGCCTGGGTAAACACTCGGAATCGGCTGTGTCCTTGCTGTGAGGATGCGATAGAGTTCGTCGTCGACAACGGATCTGTCCGACCCGAGACCGAGTGAGGTGAGCATGCCGCGGCCCGACACGGCAGAACCCGCCCGGTACACGGCCGGACGGGTTCTGGATCGCTGCGCCGGAAGTCGTTCGGCGCGAAGCGGTTTACTTCGGGGCGGGCGCCGGCGGGAACTGCGGGTTGGTGCAGAACGCGCCGGGGGTGGTGCAGGGCGCCAGGATGGTGGAGAAGTACTGGAAGGCCGCGAAGGCCAGCAGCGGGCCACCGACCAGGATCAGTCCGCCGACCGCACCGACGGGCGCCGCGATGGCCGCGCCGGCAAGGCAGCCTGCGATCCCAGCGGGCAGCGCGGCCAGCAGGAAGGTGACGGCTCCACCGGCCGCCGCACCGAGTCCGGCGCCGATCAGGCAACCCGCGACGCCACCGACGATGGCGCCGAGCACGGCGCTGGTGAAGCTCGAGATCGTGGCACGGCTACCGAAAGCCGACAGCGCCTGCTGATCACGCGGGCTGAACGACTCGTCGACCGGCTTCAGCACGCTCGACATCGGCACATTGCTCATCTGCGAGACCGGATCCGCGACCTGGGTGCCCTCGGTGAGCTGCGGGGTCAGCGTCGCCTTCGTACCGTCGATCGTCGCGGCGATCGGGAACGCCACGTTATCCATGCGGTAGGTGAGTGGCAGTTCCGCCGCCACACCACCGGTGCTGTCACGCAGTTCCAGCTGGTTGCCGTCGACGACGAACTTTCCGTCGGTGGTGTCCAGCACGGCCGAAGCGCCTTCGCGGGCCACCGTGTAGTGCACTTCCTGCTGGTTGACCTGCTCCACATCGGGCCCGGGCGCCGCACCTGCGACACCGGCGGTCACGCCGACGGACACCACGGTGAAAACCACCGCGGCGGCCAGTTTCCTCATCTTCATTATTCTCGAGTCCTTCATGCGTTGAGTAGTGAAGCCCTATCGGGAGTCGGTCTTCACTCGCGGTAAATCTCAGGGGGGACGTGCAGAATCGAAATCCAGGCCAGATAACGACCGGTGAACCTGCCGCGTCAGCTTATTCAGACTTTGTTCACTGCTCAAGTCTTGTGGTCTGCCAGATCCTGGAAACGTACAGTCCGAGTGCAGTTTTCGGGCATCAACCAGACCGAAAGTCGGTAGCACGGGTGTAGGTAGTGTGATGAATATCACACTTAAGAACGGCTTTTGCAACCATCCGGAAGTACCCATCGCATAGTAATGCCGGACAGTCGTTTTTGCCCGTTTTACTCCGATTTCACCAGTCTGCTCGAAACGCTTTCGCCGCACTGCGGGCGCCCGATAGGGTTGATGATCGTGCGACTTCTCGTAACCGGCGGTGCCGGATTCATCGGCGCCAACTTCGTTCATCAAACCGTGGCGGAACGGCCCGAGGTCGGGGTCGTTGTGCTGGATGCACTGACCTACGCGGGAAATCGGTCCTCATTGGATGCGGTCGACGATCGAATCGAGTTCGTGCGCGGCGATATCGCGGATCTGGAGCTGGTCGATCGGCTTGTCGCGGGAGTGGACGCGGTCGTGCACTTCGCCGCCGAATCACATAACGATAACTCGCTGGCCCGGCCGTGGCCGTTCGTGCAGACCAATATCGTCGGCACGTATTCGCTGCTGGAGGCGGTACGCCGGCACGATGTGCGCTACCACCACATCTCCACCGATGAGGTGTACGGCGACCTCGAGGCCGACGATCCGGCCTTCACCGAGGCCACCCCCTACAACCCGTCGAGTCCCTACTCCGCGACCAAGGCGTCCAGCGATCTGCTGGTGCGGGCCTGGGTGCGCTCGTTCGGCGTGCGCGCGACGATCTCCAACTGCAGCAACAACTACGGGCCGTATCAACATGTGGAGAAGTTCATCCCGCGCCAGATCACCAATCTCATCGATGGCATCCGCCCCCGGCTGTACGGCGCGGGTCATCAGGTGCGCGATTGGATCCACGTCGACGATCACAACCGTGCGGTGTGGACGATTCTGGAGCACGGCCGGATCGGCCGGACCTATCTGATCGGCGCGAACGGCGAACTCGACAACAAGTCCGTGGTCCGCCTCATCCTGTCCGAATTCGGCCGCGACCCCGACGATTTCGACCATGTCACCGACCGGCCCGGCCATGACCAGCGCTACGCGATCGACGCGACCGTGCTCCGCACCGAACTCGGCTGGGCCCCGGGCTATTCCGATTTCCGCACCGGCCTGGCCGCTACCATCCGCTGGTACCGCGAGAACGAGAACTGGTGGCGCCCACAGAAGGACGCCACCGAACGCGCCTACGCCGCGGCGGGCGAAACGGTTCTCTAACCCCAGACGAGGTAGTGGTACTTCAGCACCGCGGCCGTCAGGGCGACCACCGTCGCCACCACCACCGTGATCGCCGGTCCCCGGACCGGCGTCACGCCGCGAACGGTGCTCAGCCGCAACGGCATCCATCGCAGTAGCACCGCGAATCCCACCACGGCCAGCGGCACGAAGTACCGCCCCTGCACGCCGTCGATCAGGTAGTAGTTCACCGGCGAGAACGACATGTACAGCGTCACATAGATCATGGCGACACTGGCCAGCAGCGTCAGCGCGACGATCGCCGTGCGCCATCGCGGCGTCGAGAACCGTTCGGCGACACCGGCACTCACCGCGAAGGCGAGCACGCAGGCCAGGATCGTCAGCGCCGGAACGTCGATATAGGCGAAGCCGAGCTCACCGAAGAACTGGGTGAACCAGCGCTGATCGCGATACCAGATGCTGTCGGTGAAGACGTTCAGGAAATGCACCGGATCGCCGAGGATGTCGTGCAGCTGATCGCCCGGCCGCACCGAATGCCATTGCGGCGGAGGCCGCATCAGGCCCATACCGTCGCCGGTCGGCGCGGCGATCTTCATCCACGCCGCGAACAGTCCGGCGCCCACCGCCGCGCACAGCCACGGCAGCCAGCGCAGCCATCGGCCGAATCGGTACTGCCGCGCGGGAATCAGCACCATGAGCATGGCCAGCAGCACATAGGTCGGCTTGCTGAGCGGCAACGCGATGGTCGCGATCAGCGCCGCCGCGGTCTCGAGCCGGGACAGTTCGGCGCCCAGGAACAGTCCCTTCACCAGCAGGCAGGACACCAGGATCGCGAGCGCGTTGGTCATGGTGTCGGCGGTGACCGTCCCGGACTGGAACAGCGCGATCGGCAGCACCGCCACCGTGAACGCCAGCCACTGCACCCGATAGCCGCGCAGCGCGCGCAGGGCGAAGCCGACGATCAGCAGATAGGCGAGCAGGCCCGCGAGCCGGGTGAGCTCCAGCGTCGCGCCGACGTCCAGATCCAATGCCTGCGCCAGCCGAATGCCCACGGCCGCGGGTACATACGGGACGGGCGAATAGGCGGCGGTATTGGTGAACCACACCGGCTTGGTCACCGAGGTGACCGGCGCCGCGCCGAGCAGGTCGTAGGCGGCGGGATTGTCCACCATCGGCTTGGGCTCGCCCGGATTGTGGGTGTAGTCGTCGAAGGCGTAGGTCATCAACCCGTCGACGCTCAACGGGACGTCGCCGCCGTAGGAGACGCCGCGATCGTCGGCGATCCGATGCGGGGTGAAGCCGCCGTGCGCCACCTGGAAGGCCCGGCCGAACTGAGTGATCTCGTCATGTCCCCAGAACGCCGGGGTCAGTACCGAGAAGATCGCGCCGAAGACGCCCGCGACCACGACGAAGGCGATCGCGCCCAGCCCGAGGTGGCGTTGGATCCAGCATCCGATCCGGGCGGGAAGCGCTGGGGCGGAGCCGGATTCGGCCGAGGGTTCGGCGAGAGCGGGAGACGGTTCGGTGGTCTCCCGCTCGGCCTGAGCCGTCATCAGTTGGCCTGTCCGACCCGGTCGGGAGCCGTGGCTCCCACGGCGGAGTAGCGCAGATACATCAGGCGCGCGGCCTCATGGCGGGAGCGGCGGATGCCGTCCAGAATGAGGCCCGCGGTCCAGGCCAGGCTGCCCAGTAGCAACAGCGTGAAGGCGAGGAACAGCGTCGGGAACCGCGGCACCTGGTGAATCTCGTAGAACTCCACCACGATCGGCACGGTCAGGATCACCGAGACCAGCCAGGCGAGCGTGCCGAACAGGCCGTAGAACGCCACCGGCCGCTCATGCCGGGCCAGGCCGATGATCAGCGCGAGAATCTTCAAACCGTCGTGGTAAGTGCGCAGTTTGCTCTCGCTGCCCGCGGGGCGATCCCGGAAACCGACGGGCACCTGGGTCCGCGGCACCCGCAGATGCAGCGAATGCACGGTCAGCTCGGTCTCGATCTCGAATTCGCGTGAGACGGCAGGGAAGCTCTTCACGAACCGCCGGGAGAACACACGGTAGCCCGACAGCATGTCCTCGACATTCTCGCCGAACACCTTGCCGACCACGCCGTTGAGCACCTTGTTGCCGGTCTCGTGGCCGGTGCGGTAGGCCTGTGCGCCCACGTCCTGTTTGCGCACGCCCAGCACGTGGTCGTACGGACCCTCCAGCAGGGTCTTGATCATCAGCGGTGCGGCGAAGGCATCGTAGGTGTCGTCGCCATCGATCATCAGATAGACGTCCGCCTCGATATCGGCGAACGCCCGGCGCACGACATTGCCCTTGCCCTTGGTGGTTTCGGTGCGCACGATCGCCCCGGCCTCGCGGGCCCGGTCGGCGGTCGCGTCGGTACTGAGGTTGTCGTAGACGTAGACGACGATGCCCGGCACGGCTGCCTCGAGGTCCTTCACGACCTTGGCGACCGCGGCCTCCTCGTTGTGGCAGGGCACCACTGCGGCGATACGAAGTTCGGTGGGGTCCACCCCGTCAATCCCTCATTGTTTTCGAACCGGACGGTGAAATTGCGAACACCGGGAGGGTACAGGGGAGCGCGGCCGAGCCGCCGGGGAACCCTCACGTGTCTATTACCCACTTCCCCGCTTCCTGCCCCCTCGAGTACTCGGTTCGTTCCTCCTCGGGTAGCCGGTTCGTCCCCCCTCGAGTACCCGGTTCGTCCCCCCTCGAGTACCCGGCATGCTCTTCGCCGGGTACGGTCGCCCGGTGGCCAGCAGCGAGATCACGATCGAGGAGGGTGCGCCCGCCGAGGCGTCTCTGTTCGACAAGGTCGTGACCGCCTTTCGCAAGGGCGGGGCCTTCCTCGCGGTCGGGGCCGTCGGCTTCCTCGTCGACGCCGGGACCTACAACCTGCTGGTATTCGTGGGTGGCGAGGGCCCGCTGTACCACGCGCCGCTACTCGCCAAGATCATCGCGATCGGCGTGGCCACGATCGTCACCTACTTCGGCAACAAATGGTGGACCTTCGCGCACAAGAAGGGCGGCAGCGCGGCGCGGGAATACCTGCTCTACGCGGTGTTCAATGTGGTCGCCATCGGCCTGCAACTGGGCTGCCTGGGTTTCTCCCGGTATGTGCTGCATCTGTCGACGCCGTTGTCGGACAACATCTCGGGCACGCTGATCGGCCAGATCGTGGCGGTGCTGTTCCGCTACTGGGCCTATGACAAGTTCGTATTCACGGGCGCGACCACTCGCGATGCCCGCGGGTGAGGGCATTGATATTCTCAGCCGGCCGCGCATAGCGGACCATCCCGTTCGCCGGCTTTCGATCATCGAGGGATTACGAGGGATTCCGATATGGACCAGTCGGCTGGCCAGGCCGTGACCGCAGAGAACGACCGGCGTCTCGCCGACCCCGCACCCGCCGCATTGCGCGGTGACCACCAGGCGCCCGAGCGCCTGGTGCTGGCGCGCGGCATCTTCACCGGCCCGTCCCCGAAGATCAGCGACGAACTGTATGCGGTGGTCAAGGGCCGTGCGCATCGCGAGCGGCTCGGTCTGCGGCTGGACAAGGGCGCGCGCGGACATACCAACACCTACTTCGGCCGGTTCGCGGCCAGCTACTGGCAGCGCTGGACCACGGTCACCGAGATCGAGGTCGCGATGACCCTCGAGCTGGGCGGCCTGGCGCGAATTCGGTTGGCGGCCTCCGATATCGCCGGGCACCGCCGCATCATCGACAGCGTCGACGTGCGCGCCGACGGCCGCGTGGTGCTGCGGGCGCCGCTGGATCAGTACGTCGACGGCGGCGCGCTGTGGCTCGAATTCGATGCCGTCGGTGGCGATCTCGCGATCAGCGAACTGGCCTGGACGGCGACCGCGCCGGATCATGTTCGGCCCGTTGCCATTGCGATCTGCACCTTCAACCGTGCCGAGGACTGCGCGCATACGGTCGCGGCACTGGCCTCGGATCCGACCGTGCTGGCCGCGATCGATGCGGTGTACGTGGTCGATCAGGGCACCGATCTGGTCGAGAACCGGCCGCTGTTCCAGGAGACCGTGCCGAAGTTCGGCGATAAGCTGCGGTATCTGCGGCAGCCGAATCTCGGTGGGGCGGGCGGATTCACGCGCGGGCTCTACGAGGTCTCCGCGGCCAACGAGCACGCCGACGTCATCCTGATGGACGACGACATCCTCTGCGAGCCCGAAACGGTGATCCGGCTCAACGCCTTCGCCAACATGACCGTGGAACCGACGCTGGTCGGCGCGCAGATGCTGTTCCTGCTCAACCCCGATTACCTCAACGTCGGTGCCGAGGAGACCGATCTGGCCATCCTGCGGCACGGCCAGAAGGTGTCGAAGGCGTTGCGCAACACCAGCATGCTCAAGAAGCATCAGGAGCGCCGCGTCGACGCGGGCTACAACGCCTGGTGGACCTGCCTGATCCCGGCCGAGGTGGTCGCCCGGATCGGGCTGCCGATCCCGATCTTCTTCCAGTGGGACGATGTCGAATACGGTCTGCGCGCCCGCGAACACGGCTTCGTGACCGTGACCCTGCCGGGTGCGGCGGTCTGGCATGCGGACTTCTACTGGAAGGATTTCGACGACTGGGCGCGCTACTTCTCCTCGCGCAACTCCCTGATCGTCTCCTCGCTGCATACCGATCTGGACCCGAAGGCCATTACCCGCCAGCTGTTCCGGGAGATCACCGAGATGCTGGTGGCCATGCAGTACGGCCTGGCGCACACCACACTGCAGGGCATCGAGGACTATCTGCGCGGTCCGAAGGCGTTGCAGGACGGCGGTATCGCCGCGTTGGCGGCCGCGCGCGGCACCCGCGGCGACTACTCCGAGACGATCAAACATCCGGCCGCGACCGCGCCGATCCACAACGCGGACATCCGGATCGGCCGCGCCAACGGCGAGCCCAGCCGCCCGCTGCTGGTCCTGATCAAGCGCGCGATCACGCAGTGGACCGGTCGCGTCCAGCCCGGCCTGGTCGGCATCACCCGCGAGGACGCCTACTGGTGGCATGTCTCGCTGTTCGACCACGTCATCGTCACCGACGCCTCGCAATCCGGCGTGCGAATCCGGCGGCGCGACAAGGCCCGGGCCCGCGCCCTGCTGCTGCGCACCTGGCGCGTGCTGCGCCGGCTGCGCCGCGAGCTGCCGACCCTGACCCGCCAGTACCGCGCGGCCATGCCCGAACTCACCAGCCGCGCGAATTGGGAACGGCTCTACGGGATTTCGCCCGACTCCAGGCCGGAGTGATTCAGCGCCCGGCCGTGAGCAGCGTCCGGGCGGCCGCGGCCACCTCGCCGGCCAGCCAGGGCGGCAGCGCCCGGCCGCGGGCGTGGCGACGCAGCACGGCATACGGTAGGTCGACGACGGCCAGGACCACTCGATCGACGGTCTGTTCGTCATCGACGCCGTACAGCTGATCGGTCAGGACGTGCACCCGCTCGATCAGGGGCGCGTTCATGCGGTCCAGGCGTTCGCGCATGCGGGGATCGGGTGCGCCGTCGAGCAGATCGCCCGGGCGTAACTCGAGCAGCAGCCGGGCGTCCTCGGGCAGGTCGCGGCCGAATTCGATGGTGGCCGCGGCCATTGCGACGGCCGCCTCGACGGGATCGGGTTCGTCGGCGGCCGCGAGGGCGCGCTGCTGGAACCGGTCCAGGGCCCGAATCCACGTCTCGACCACGACACCGTTGCGGTTGCCGAAGCGGTGATAGAGCGTGCCGACCGGGGCGCCGCTGGCCGCGGCGATGGCCGACACACTGGCCGCCCGCGGACCCTCGCGCAGCACCAGGGCGCGGGCGGCGTCGAGGATCACGTCGGTGTCGTGCTTACGCGGCGGAGCCATATCCCGGTGCGTTCCTTCTGGAGCGGTTGTCCCATATCGGCCGACATTCGAGGATAGTCGCCGCGGATCGGGAACCGCGGAAGGGACTCAGAGAAACAGATCGGTGGTGAGCGGGCCGTCGCCCGGCGTCACGCGGTACTTGTCCAGATCCGTGATCCCGTGTGCCGCAAGGACATCGTCATCGATGAAGAAGTTGCCACTGGTGTCCTTCGCGGGCGAGGTCAGGACCAGATACGCGGCATCGGCGTAGATATCGGGGGTGCGGGAGGTGGAGACCATCTCGTCGCCGCCGAGCAGATTGCGCACCGCCGCGGTCGCGATGGTGGTGCGCGGCCACAGCGAGTTCACGCCGATGCCGTACTTGCGCAGCTCCTCGGCCAAACCCAAAGTGGTGAGCGACATTCCGTACTTGGCGATGGTGTAGCCCAGTGACTGTCCGGCCCATTTCGGATCCAGATTCAACGGCGGCGACAGGGTCAGGATATGCGGATCGCGCCCGGCCTGCGCGGACTCCTTCAACGCGGGGATGCTCAGCTTGGACAGCAGGAAGCTGCCGCGGGCGTTGATGTCCTGCATCAGGTCGTACTTCTTCATCGGCAGCAGCTCGGTGGGCGAGATATCGATGGCCGAGGCGTTGTTGACGACGATATCGATGCCGCCGAACCGCTCGACCGTCTCGCGCACCGCGGTGGCGACCGCATCGTCGTCGCGCACATCGCCGACGAACTTGTGCACCGTGCCGCCGGCCTGCTCGAGCTCCGCCGCCGCGGTGTGGATGGTGCCTGGCAGTTTGGGATGCGGGGTGTCGGTCTTCGCGATCAGCGTGATGTTGGCCCCGTCCGCCGCGGCCCGCTTGGCGATCTCGAGTCCGATCCCGCGGCTGCCGCCCGACATGATCATGGTCCGCCCGGCCAGCGGCTTGGCTGTTTCGGTCATAGCGCTACTCCCGTCTGTGGCAACTACCCCCGATATGCAGGCTAGGCGACACGATGCATGTTATGCAATCAGTTGCATAGTGGGTCGATTACGCTGCGAGAGATCGTGTCCATCCGGAACGTTCGCGGCCACGAATCATGAGTATTGCGAGAATCGTGGCCGGCGGAAGAGGGTAGGGATGCGTCGGATCGGAGTGCTGCTCGCGGCGGCGCTGTGTGTTCTCGCCCCGGGCGTGTCGCTACCCGCGGCGGGGGCCGCCGAACGGCAACTGTTGTATCCGGGTTCGGGCTACTATCCGCGACTGATCCGGCTCGCGCACAATGGCGAGGACAACGGGACGATCGTCGCGAGCGTCAATACGCTCGAACAGACGGGCAAGATTCTGATCAGCACCGACGCTGGTGAGACCTTCACCGAACGGGCCACGATCGTCGATCCGCTCGCGGCCGACGGCGGACAGCTGTGCTGCTCATCGCTGTACGAGCTGCCCACCGCCGTGGGCGATCTGCCCGCGGGCACGCTGCTGTGGGCCGACACCACCTTTCACGACGATGCGCTGGAGGTCTACCGGCGTGCCGAGCAAAAGCTCTGGGCCAGTAGCGATCTCGGCGCCACCTGGCACTACGTCTCCACCATCGCGACCGCCTCCACCACGATCAACCTCACCGGCCGGGGCCCGCAGCTGCCGAGCGCCTGGGAGCCGAGCCTGTCCATGGCCGCCGACGGGCAGCTGGTGGCGTTCTACTCCGACGAGACCGACACGTTCCAGCACAGCCAGAAGCTGATGCAGGTGCGGACGCCGGACGCGGTGAACTGGGTGAACCGGTCCGAGACGGTGGTGAGCGACGCCTGGCCCGTGCGCCCGGGCATGGCCAATGCCGTTCGGCTGCCGGACGGTTCGTATCTGCTGACCTACGAGATCTGCAATTCCGACAAGGTGCATCAGTGCCTCGCGTACTTCCGGCGCTCCGCCGACGGCTGGAACTTCGGGGATCCGCGCTTCCTCGGCGCCGCCGTCCGCACCGGACCCGACGGCGGCTACACCCAGCACGCCCCGTTCCCGGCGTGGAGTCGGGGCCCGGGGCCGGGCGGCAGCATTCTGCTGTCGGGTCAGATCGTCTCGGCCGTGGACGGCTCGCCCGAACCCGGTAACGGGAAGGTCATCCTGGCCGACGACGATCCGGGCGTCGGCGCGTGGTACGAGATCGCCGCCCCGGTTCAGGTGCCCGACGCGGCCGACAACCCCTGTCCGAACTACAGTTCCGCGCTGCTGCCCTCGGTCGATGGCCGCTCCCTGCTCGAGGCGGCCACCGACTTCGACGGCACCGTATGCCGCGTCTACTACGCCACGGGCCCGCTTCGGTCCGCGCCCGCGGCGACGGACAACTGAACTACCGTCGCCGCGACTGCTTCTCGCGGTAGGCCCAGCGCTGCGACCGTTCGATGGTCTTCCACACCCGCAGCCGCTCGGCCCGCAGCCGGGCGTCGGTGCGCGCGGCCAGCCATTCGTTCTCGCGCTGGAGCTTGCGGTAACTGTCGAGGCGGCGCTGGGGTAGTGCACCGGAGTCGACGGCCGCCAGTACCGCGCAGCCCGGTTCGCTGTCATGTCCGCAATCGGCGAAACGGCATGCGGCGGCGAAGGATTCGATATCGCTGAAGGTGCGCTCCAGTCCCTCGGCGGCCGCCCACAGGCCGACCGAGCGCAGGCCCGGGGTATCGATGAGGGTGCCGCCGCCGGGCAGCGGCCTCAGCTCGCGGTGCACCGTGGTGTGGCGTCCGCGCTTATCCCCGGCGCGAACCTCGTCGGTGGCGAACACCTCCGCGCCGAGCAGCGCATTGGCCAGCGTCGACTTGCCCGCGCCCGAGGGGCCGAGCAGTGCGACCGTACCGTCGAGCACCGCGGTCAGCACGTCCATACCCGATCCGGTGCTCGCGCTCACGGCGAGCGTGGTGGCGCCCGGCGCGGCCGCGCGCACGGCGTCGATCGGAATATCAACGGCCAGATCGGCTTTCGTCAGCACGACCACCGGCTGCGCGCCGGATTCCCAGGCCAGAGCCAACATTCGCTCGATACGACCCAGATCGACGTCACCGTCGGCGGCGGTGCATATCAGCACCGTGTCGACATTCGCGGCCAGCACCTGTGCCTCGGACCGTCCGGACACCGTGGCGCGCGCGATCGCGGTGCGGCGCGGAAGGAGTTGCCGCACGGTCATTTCGGCATCGAGTGCCACCCAGTCGCCGGTACACAGGCCGCCGACGTTGGTATCCGCCCGCGGGCAGCGAGCGCGTCCGACACCTGTGGGTGTGGCGACGTCGCACTCGCTGCGATCCATTCGGATGACGCGGGCCGGGACCCAGCCGGTGTCGTGCAGCCCTGCGTACTCAGCGGAAACGGCTGCGGTCCAGCCGTAGGGGACTAGTCGGTCGAAATCGACCATGATGGGGAGCCGTCTTTCGTCGGGGCACCGGGCCCGGACGCGGGCTCAGTGCATCGGTGAGAAGGTGGAAGTACATATGGCGGCGCGACTTTCGTCTCCCAGTCGCTGCCGAACCGGCACAACCCGAATGTTGCCCTGCACGTACTCCACCTCCTTCGACCTTCCGACGCTTACCGTCTGTGTCTGAATACAACGATGACAGCCCGCCGCGCGGACCGCAATCCATTTTCCGTGGGGCGGATCTAGTCCGGCTTGTGGAACTGTTCGCGCCGCCCGAGCCGCCGCAGCCGCAGCCATTCCGCCAGTCCGGCCGGATCCCGTTGCTGTACAAGGAAGAACCAGGAGAAGCGGGCCCACTCCTGGGGCAGCAGCTTGCGCATACCGGGCTGCGACATCAGGTAGCCGCGGTTGCGATAGGTGAAGTAGCGCTTGACCGGATCGTCCGGATACTGGGTATGCATGCGCCCGCCCAGGATCGGCTTGAATTCGGCCGAACCATTGGGATGCAGATAGGCCGTCTGCAGGCAGGTGCCGAACGGCAGGCCCGAGCGCACCAGGCGGCGATGCACCTCGACCTCGTCGCCGCGCACGAACAGCCGCAGATCCGGGACACCGATCACATCCACCGCGGCGGCGGAGATCAGCGCGCCGTTGAACAGCGAGGCGATGCCGGGCAGGAAGTCCTCGTCACCCAGTTCCGAGCGCAGCCGCCGCCACACCACCCCGCGCCGCAGCGGGAAGGCCAGCCGATCCGGATCGTCGATATCGGCGACCACCGGCGAGACCTCCGCCAGCCCGTGCCGCTTGGCGCAATCCACCAGCGTCGCAAGCACTTCCGGACCCTCGGGGCGGCCGTCGTCGTCGGCCAGCCAGACCCAGTCCGCGCCCAGGGTCAGCGCGTGCAGGATGCCCAGCGCGAAACCGCCCGCGCCGCCGAGATTGTGCTCCGAACCCAGATAGGTCGATTCGATCGGCTGCTGCCCGACCAGCTCGCGCACCTCGGGCTCGTTGGCATTGTCGACCACGATCAGATGATCGACCGGACGGGTCTGGGCGGACAGCACCTTCAGCGATTCGGCCAGCAGTTCCCGGCGTTTGTGGGTGACGACCACCGCGATGATCTTGGCCGTTCCGCCGTATTCGGTCATGCGGAGTTACGCTCCAGTTCCCGTTCCTTTTCCAGCTCGCGCTGGATCTGCGCGACATGGTCCCCGGCCTCGGGCCCCTCATAGGCCCGCACGACGTCCTCGATCCCGCCCTGCATCTTCAACTGCCCGTGATCGATCCACATCGCGGTATCGCAGAGCTGGGCGAGGAATTCGTTGGAATGGCTGCAGAACACCAGGATTCCCGAGCGCGCGACGAGATCGCGTAGCCGGTGCCGGGCCTTCTTCATGAATTCCGCGTCGACCGCGCCGATGCCCTCGTCGAGCAGCAGGATTTCCGGATCGATCGAGGTCACCACGCCCATGGCCAGGCGCACTCGCATACCGGTGGAGTAGGTGCGCAGCGGCATATTGAGGTATTCGCCCAATTCGGTGAAATCGGCGATCTCGTCGACCTTGGCCATCATCTGCTTGCGGGTCTGCCCGAGGAACAGGCCGCGGATGATGATGTTCTCGTAGCCGGAGATCTCCGGATCCATGCCGACGCCGAGATCGAATACCGGCGCCACCCGCCCGGTCACCCGCGCGCTGCCCCGAGTCGGTTCGTAGATACCCGAAAGCAGCCGCAGCAGAGTCGATTTCCCCGCGCCGTTGTGGCCGACCAGGCCGACCCGATCGCCTTCCTTCAGCGACAGGGTGATATCGCGCAGCGCCTCGACGACCACGACATCGGACTTGTTGCGTCCGATCGAGCCGCCCGCCTTGCCGAGAAAGGCCTTCTTCAACGACCGCGATTTCGCGTCGAAGATCGGAAACTCCACCCAGGCGTTGTGGGTTTCGATACTCACGTGGTCGGTCATCGAGCCTTCACACCCAATAGGGAACGCGGGAACGGAATCTCTTCATGGCAAGTATCGCCAATGCCCAGCCCGCCACGGTAATGGTGAGCACGACGATCCAGTGCCGCAGCACGATCGGCTCGCCCAGCAGCGGCGCCCGCACGATCTCGAGGTAGTGGTAGGTCGGGACCAGTTCGACCAGGCGGGCGCGATCGCTGACCGTCCCACCCTGGTTGTGCAGCACCGTCGCCGACCACATGACCGGTGTCAGCACGAACAGCATGCGCGTGAGACTGCCGAGGATCGGGGCGATATCGCGGTAGCGGGTGCTGAAGATGCCGAACGCGATCGAGACCCACATGGCGTTGAGGAACAGCAGCAGGATGCCCGGTACGGCCAGCAGGGCGGTCCAGTGCAGATCACGCCAGACGCTGAACGCGACCAGTGCCACCACGTAGATGGCCATGTTGTGCACGAAGAACAGGAACTGCCGCCACACCAACCGGTACACATGCACGCTCAACGCCGAGGGCAGCTGTTTGATCAGTCCCTCGTTGGCGATGAACACCTCGGAACCCTCGAGGATGCTGGCCTCGATCACATTCCAGACGATGATGCCGACTGTCACGTACGGCAGATACTTCGACAGCGGCTGGTTGAGAATGGTCGCGTACAGCAGGCCGATGGCGGCCGCCTGCACCGCGGTCGAGATCGTGATCCAGAACGGGCCGAGCACCGAGCGCCGATACCGCTGCTTGATGTCCTGCCAGCCCAGCGACAACCACAGCTCGCGCTGCGTGAAACCGCCTCGGAAGTCCTTGAACGCCCGGGCGAACGACTGCGAATCGGACACTAGCGGTACCGAGGCGTCGACCGGGCGCTGTTCGGCGGTTGCCGAATCGGCTGGAGCAGCTGCAGGCACAGTGCTCGACTGTAGCGCAGTGGCTACAGATACTGGCCGCTAGCGGACGACGGACCGCCCGGAGCACCCTCGCGCTGACCCTGCAGGCCCGGTGGCAGCGCGTGCCGCATCTGCTCGAGCTGCGCTCGCGCGGCCATCTGCTGGGCGAACAGCGCGGTCTGAATTCCGTGGAACAGCCCCTCCAGCCAGCCCACCAGCTGGGCCTGGGCGATGCGCAATTCGGCATCGGAGGGTATGGAATCGTCGGTGAACGGCAGCGCGAGGCGCTCCAATTCGTCGCGCAGATCCGGCGACAGACCCTGTTCGAGTTCGCGGATCGAGGATTTGTGGATTTCCTTGAGCCGGGTGCGGCTGGCATCGTCGAGCGGTGCCGCGCGCACCTCCTCGAGCAGTTGTTTGATCATGGTGCCGATGCGCATCACCTTGGCCGGCTGTTCGACCATATCGGCGAGCGATTCGTCCTTGATGTCCTTGGTCTCGCCTGTTTCGTCTTCGTCGTCGGCCATCCCATCGGTGATCGACGTTTCGCCCTGTGCGCTGGCGGGAATGATCAACGGGCGACCTTCGGGCCCGATCACCACGATGGAATCCGGTGCTCCGTCCGAGTGCGTCATGTTCCCCATCATGTCCCGTCCCGGCGTCGCACGCTAAGTCGGGGAGGGGTGCCCGTTGGGGGTATGTACGTTCGTGACCGCAAGTATCCTGTTGCGGTCTTGTCCGCCTCGTGGTTTCGGTTTGCTGAAAGTCGGTCGCCATGCTGCGTGATATCTCGCCCGGTTACCCGCGCGTTCGGTGTGCGGGCGCCGACAACCGATCGGTTGCCGCTGACACGGTTACGCCGACTCGGCCGCTGCGCTTAGAGTGGCCAACATGACTTACGACGTCGCGAGGGTTCGGGGCCTGATACCGTCCCTGGGCGACGGCTGGATCCACCTGGACCCGCAGGCGGGCATGCTGGTCCCGGATTCGGTATCTCGCGCCGTATCAACGGGTTTCCGCACCTCCGCCTTCTCGCATACGAATCGGCATGCGGCGGCCAAGCGCAGTTCGGGCATTCTGGACGCCGCGCGCGAGGCGGTGGCGGATCTGGTCGGTGGCGATCCGGCCGGGGTCGTGCTCGGCCCGGATCGGGCGGTGCTGCTGGCCTGGCTGGCCGAATCGTTGAGTTCGCGGCTGGGGCTGGGCACCGGGATCGTGCTGTCGCGCCTGGACGATGAGGCGAATGTCGCGCCGTGGCTGCGGATCGCCAATCGCTATGGGGCCCATGTGCGTTGGGCCGAGGTGGAGATCGAGACCTGCGAGATGCCCGCGTGGCAGTTCGAGGAATTGATCGGGCCCACCGCGCGTCTGGTGGCCCTGACGGCCGCCTCGCCGATCGTGGGCTCGGCGCCCGCGGTGCGCGTGGCCGCCGATCGCGTGCACGAGGTGGGCGGGCTGCTGGTGGCCGACTGCTTCGGCGCCGCGCCCTATGCGCTGATCGATATCGATGAACTCAACGCGGATGTCGTCGCGCTGTCCGCCCCGGCGTGGGGCGGGCCGCAGATCGGCGCGCTGGTGTTCCGGGATCCGGCCTTCCTCGATCGCATTCCGTCGATGTCGCTGAATCCGTATGCCAAGGGCGCGGAGCGGCTCGAGGTCGGCGGCCATCAGTACGCGCTGCTGGCCGGGCTGACCACCTCGATCGACTATCTGGCCGCACTCGACGAACAGGCCGGCGGCACCCGCCGCGAGCGGCTGGAGATCTCGATCACCTCCCTGCAGGACTATCACGACCACCTGTTCGAACATCTGATGGAGGTGCTCGACCGCATCCCGAATCTCACGGTGATCGGCCGCGCCTCGACCCGGATCCCGACGGTCAGCTTCACCATCGCGGGCCTGCAGGCCGAGAAGGTCTCCGCCCGCCTGGCCGACCACCGCATCGGCACCCTGAGCGGCGTCCACGGCGGCAGCCGCCTGCTCGACGCCCTCGGCGTGAACGACGAGGGCGGCGCGGTGACGATCGGATTGGCGCCCTACACAACGAAATTCGAGATCGATCAGCTGGGCAGGGCGCTCGCGGCCCTCGACTAGTTGTCGCGGATTCGCAGCAGCACCTTGCCGACCGTTTCGGATGCGTCCAGGAGGCGGTGGGCCTCGGGGGCCTCGACGGCCGGAATCTCGGCGTGCACGACGGGGACGACGGTGCCGTCGGTGATCAGGGGCCAGAGGTGGCGCTGGAGTTCGGCGATGATCTCGGCCTTGCTGGAGCGGCCGGTGGCCGGGCGGCGGCGGAGGTTGGTGGCATGGATGGTGCCGCGCTTGCCGAGCAGCGTCGCGAGATTCACCTCGCCCTGGATGCCGCCCTGCATACCGATGACGCACAGCTGGCCGTCGGCGGCGAGCGCGTCGACATTGCGGCTCAGATAGGCCGCGCCCATATTGTCCAGAATGATGTCGGCGCCGTCGAATTCGCCGAGGACCGCGACGAAATCCTCCTCGCGGTAGTTGATGAGGATGTTCGCGCCGAGTTCCTTGCAGCGATCCAGTTTGGCCGCCGAACCCGCGGTCACCGCGACCCGCGCGCCCCGGCTCACCGCCACCTGAATGGCATGCGTGCCGATTCCGCTGCCGCCGCCGTGGATCAGCAGCAGCTGTCCGGCGTGCAGTCCCGCGCGCATCACCAGATTCGACCAGACCGTGGCCGAAACCTCCGGCAGCGCCGCCGCGGTGGCGGTATCCATACCGTCCGGAATCGGCAGCACCTGCGCGGCGGGCACGACCACCCGCTCGGCGTACGCACCCCCGGACAGCAATGCGCAGACCCGCTCACCGGGCCGCCAATCCTGTACGCCCGCACCGACTTCCGCGATCACCCCGGAGCATTCCAGGCCGAGGGTATCGCTCGCCCCGGGCGGCGGCGGATAGTTCCCCTGCCGCTGCAGCAGATCGGCCCGGTTCACCCCGGCCGCGGTCACGTCGATCGACACCTCGCCGGGCCCGGGCGGCGGCAGATCCGGGACCTCCGTCCATCGCATCACCTCGGGCCCGCCGAATCCGTCGAGTGTCACTGCGTACATACCCGTGACCTTACGACGCCGGGGTTGTCACTACCGCTGGACGGCTTCGCGTTCGGCCGTTTCGGCGGCCTCGCCCCCCGCGCCGCAGCTCGTGCGACCCGGAGCGGCGGGTCAGCTGTCGATCGCCCGCTGACCTGCTCACATGCCTCCTTTTCGCGGCTAATAGAATGACCATATGGCTGAGGAACCGAGCAGTCGACCGGCGCCGGGGCCGAGATGGCTCAGCTCGGCTCAACAGCGCGCGTGGCGCGCGTATATGGACGGACATCAGCGCCTGATGTCGGAACTGAACCGGCAGCTGCAGCGCGACAGCGATCTGACCCTGCCCGAATACCGCATCCTGGTCCTGCTGTCGGAATCACCGGACCTGTCGCTGCGCATGAGCGATCTGGCCGACGGCGTCCTGTCCTCCCGCAGCCGCCTCACCCATCAGATCCGCCGCATGGAAGCCCTGGGCATGGTCCGCCGCACCAGCGCCGAGGAAGACGGCCGCGGCGTCCGCGCCCACCTCACCGAGGAGGGCCAGCGCCGCCTGCACACCGCGGCCCCCGGCCACGTCACCGCCGTCCGCCGCGACTTCGTCGACCTGCTCACCCCCGAACAACTCACCGTCATCGGCGAGGTCTTCGAACTGATCGATAAGGAACTCAACAACCGCCAGTAGGCGGTGGGTGTGGGATTTGAACCCACGGTGGCGTGAACCACGACGGTTTTCAAGACCGTTCCCTTAGGCCGCTCGGGCAACCCACCTTGCTTCGGGGATGCCGAAGCGCTTTCAGAGTACTGGCGATCGGGGCAAGGTATGCAACTCGGGCGGCGCTACGATCGACCGGCTCGATCGGGAAGCGGGGTTGGTGGTGCGCAGCGTTGTGGGTATGGCGGTCGCCGTGGTGGGTTTGCATGTGATCGGCTGGGGGACGCTGCTGTTTCTGGTTGTGCCGCAGCATCACATGGTGAACGGGGCGGTCTACGGGGTCGGGCTGGGGATCACCGCGTACACCCTGGGTATGCGGCACGCCTTCGATGCCGATCACATCGTCGCCATCGATAACGTCACCCGAAAGCTGGTGGCGGAAAAGGGCAGAGCACGGTCGCAGTCGGTCGGGTTCTGGTTCTCCCTCGGCCACTCCTCGGTGGTGTTCGTCCTGGTCGCGCTGCTCGCGATGGGTGTGCGGGCGCTGGCGATCGATCTGGCGGACGATCACTCCGCGCTGCAGCGCTGGACGGGGCTGTGGGGTACCAGCGTCTCGGGTGCGTTCCTGATTCTCATCGGACTGCTGAATCTCGCCTCGCTGCTGGGGATCTGGGGCGTGTTCCGGCGCCTGCGCCGGGGCGAGGCGGACGAGGTCGATCTGACGCGGGCCCTGGAGCCGCGCGGCGTGATCGCGCGCGTGGTGGGGCCCGTCATGCGCACCGTGCGTCGGCCCCGGCATATGTACGCGGTCGGGCTGCTGTTCGGCCTGGGCTTCGACACCGTCACCGAGGTGGGTCTGCTGGTGATCGCGGGCGGCGCGGCCGCGACCGGGCTGCCCTGGTACGCGATTCTGGTGCTGCCCGTGCTGTTTTCGGCGGGGATGTCGCTGTTCGATTCGCTGGACGGCTCATTCATGAGCTACGCCTACGGCTGGGCGTTCGTGCGGCCCATCCGCAAGATCTACTACAACCTGGTGATCACCGGACTGTCGGTGGCGGTGGCGCTGCTGGTCGGCGGGCAGGAACTGATCTCGCTGCTGGTGGAGAAGGCGGGCGTGGACTCCGGAATCGTCGGCTGGATCGGCAATCTGGATCTGGGTGCGCTGGGCTTCATCATCGTCGGGCTGTTCGTGCTGACCTGGGTGGCGGCGGTGGCGGTGTGGCGCTTCGCCGATATCGAACGGCGCTGGAGCGCGCGACTGCTCGACTGAGCCCCTATCGAATTCGTGTGTCACGGGTCACTTTCGTGGCGACTCGGACATGAGCTGCTTCGACGCACTCGCCGCGCTCTGGCAGGATGGCGCCATGGTTCGTCGCCGGTTCCGGCGTCGACTGTCCGGCGCCCTCGCCAGCGCCGCACTGCTGCTCGGTGCGGCCTTCCACGCGGCACCGGTCGTCGCCGCCCCCGCCTCCCCACCGGTCAACTCCGGATCGGCCGACGGTCCAGCACCGTTGGCCGACGATCCCCGTCCGGCGGTGGCCTCGATCGATCACATCGAACCGATCACCGACCGCCGCCTGCGAGTATTCGTGAAATCGCCTGCGATGGAACGCACGGTGGAGGTTCAGATTCTGCTGCCCGCCGACCGCAGTCGCCCGCGGCCCACCCTCTATATGCTCGACGGCCGCAGCGCGGTCAAGGACAGCAACAATTGGGCCGAGCGCGCGGGCGCGGTGGAGTTCTTCGCCGACAAACCGATCAACGTCGTGCTGACGGTCGGCGGTCCGGCTGGCTACTACACCGACTGGCAGCGTGCGGATCCGGTGCTGGGCGACAACCAATGGGAGACGTTCCTCATCCACGAGCTGCCCCCGCTGATCGATGCGACCTTCGACGGTAACGGCCGTGACGCCATCGAGGGCGTCTCGATGGGCGCGGAGGCGGCGATGATGCTCGCGATGCGCAATCCGGGCGTCTATCGCGGCGTCGCGGCCCACAGCGGTTGCTACGCCATGGGTTCGGATCTGGGACAGGCTCAGGCGCGGGCCGTGGTGCGCACCTACGGCGGCGATCCGAACAACATGTTCGGTAAGGAGAGCGATCCGGACTGGCTCGCCCACGATGTGATGACCCACGCAGACGCCCTGCGCGGCACCGCGATCTTCCTGTCGGCGTCCAGCGGCCTGCCGGGCCCGTACGACGCGCCCGGCAATCCGGATTATCCGACCTCGATCACCTTCGGTGGACCGCTCGAGGCCGCCGCCAACGCCTGCACGCTGGCGCTGGCCGATCGGCTCGAGCGCATGCGCATTCCGGCCGCGGTGGATCTGCGGCCGGTCGGCACCCACTCATGGCCCTACTGGGCCGACGAATTGCCCAGGGCCTGGCCCACTCTCGCGGGCGCGCTGGGCGTCGGCTGACGGCTCAGCCGAGGAATCGGGCGGTCACCGCGGGATCGGTGGCGAAGGCGAGGAACAGATCGTTCTCATGCTGATCGCCCGCTGTCACCCGGACACCGTCGGCGGCATAGGGCCGCAACAGAACTCCGGCCTCCGCACTGGCCTCGGCATAGGCCACGCTGTGGTCGCCCAGCGGTAGCCACAGGAAGTTCGCCTGACTCTGCGGCACGCTGTACCCGGCGGCCCGCAGGGCCTCGCGCACCCGATTCCGCTCCGCGATCACCTTATCGGTGCGGTCCAGCAGTTCCGGGCGCGCCTCGAGGGAGGCGATGGCGGCCGCCTGCGCGAGCCGGTTCACGCTGAACGGGATGTGTACCTTCAGGAGCGCCGTGATCACCGTGGGATCGCCGACGGCGTAGCCCACCCGCAGTCCGGCCAGCCCGTAGGCCTTCGAGAAGGTCCGCAGCACAATGACATTCGGCCGGGTCCGGCCGATCTCCACACCGTCGGGATGATCCTCGACGCGCAGGTATTCGTAGTACGCCTCGTCCAGCACGACCAGGATGTGCTCGGGCACCGTATCGAGGAATCGCTCCAGTTCGGTGCGCCCGTAGGCGGTGCCGGTCGGGTTGTTCGGATTGCAGACGAAGATCAGCTTGGTGTGCTCGGTGATCGCGGCGGTCATCGCGGCGAAATCGTGCGCGTAGCCGTCGGTCAGCGGCACCCGCACCGCCCGCGCGTTGCCCACCTGGGTGACGATCGGATACGCCTCGAACGACCGCCACGCGAACATCACCTCGTCCGTCGGTGCGGCACAGGTGATCTGGACCACTTCCTGGCACAGTGCCACGCTGCCGCAGCCGATCGCGACATTCGCCACCTCGACGCCGTGGAATCGCGCGACGGCCGCGCGAAGTTCGCCGGCGACGTTGTCCGGATATCGGTTGGCGAGGTCGGCGGCCTCGGCGATGGCCTTGGCCACCGTCGGCAGCGGGCCGAAGGTGGTCTCGTTGCTGGCCAGTTTCACCGCACCCGGATTGCTGCGGCCGGGAGTGTATGCGGGGATGGACTCGAGGTCCGGACGAATGCGAGCGGTCACATCAACCACCCTAGAACGTGCCGGAGGATCGTGACCCGAGTGTCGTCTCGGCCGGAAGATTTCCCGCCGACCACCCCTAACATGCGAGTTCTCCCGAACTTTATATAGGCGAACTACCCGGGATCCATGTCGGTCGTATATCGGGATCGTGCGCGGGCGCGCGACACCGGTCCCGAGACCCCGGATCGGCGACCCTGGGCCGCGTCGGCCGGGGTGCCCATCACCGTGCTCGAACCCGACGGTGACGCGCGTGGCGGAATCGTCGTACTGCATGAGGCGCGGGAGTTCGCCGAGGCATTGCTGGAGTTTCTGGATTCGCTCGCGGGCGAGGGCTGGATCGTGGTGGCGCCCGGTCTGCACCACCGCGCCGACGAGCCGGGCCTCGGCGCACATGCCGACGATGACAACACCGCGATCGATGCCCGCACCAGAATCTTCGATTGGTTCGACAGTCACTGCGCTGACCAGCCGTTTTGCTTACTGAGCGGTCGATCTGTACTCTTGCGTCTCGGCGGTTCGAAAGGACTTGAGCCCTCGACGAGAAGGCTCCAGGAGGCGTGCCAGAGCGGCCGAATGGGACTCACTGCTAATGAGTTGTCCCTTCACGGGGACCGGAGGTTCAAATCCTCTCGCCTCCGCTACGCCCGGCCTAGCCGGGTACAACTGAAGATGAGCATGCGCCCGTAGCTCAACGGATAGAGCATCTGACTACGGATCAGAAGGTTGGGAGTTCGAGTCTCTCCGGGCGCACAGCGAAATCCCCTATGGTCATCGGCCATAGGGGATTTCTTCTTATCCAAGGGTTTTCGCCTACCGGGCTCCGGAAACACTCGGGCCGGGAAATCCGGAGGCGATTACGCCCCGCTATGCGGCCCGTAGCGCCGTCGGGAAGGTCGAGGGGTGCAACGGAGTTCGATGCCGCCGGAACGAGGCCCTGGTGGGCGTGCGGGCGAATCCTGACCGTCAATGACCTTGCGTCGCTGAGCGATCGGCCCTTTGCCGTTCAGTAGCCGGATCGTGAAAGACGTTCGGCTGCCCAGTCCTGTTTCGCGTTGGCGTGTTGGGATGTCGGCTTGCCCAGCTCTGTGTATGTTGCTGGTTCGGTCGACGATTGTCGGCTCGGCGGGTCGGGGTTCCAGCTTTCATTCGGAGGTGCCGTTTGTCGGGTCGTGCCCGTTATGTGGTTGTGCTCGCATCGGTGTTGATGGTGTTTCTGGGGTGGGGTGTGGCTCGGGCCGATGCGCTGGCGGACAAGTTCGGGGAATTCGAGACCGATGACGGGTGGCAGGTTTCGTTGTACAAGGTCGAGGAGCAGCTCAATCGATGGCCGAATCTGGCCGCGACGGCCTTTACTCGGGAGGCGTTCGTCTCGGTGAAAGCCGTTGCGTCGATTGGTGGTAGCGGGCGGGCGCCGGTGATGTCGGGCACGGTGTCGACGGGGGTGCAGATCGGCTGCATGATCAATGTGTCCTCGGGAGTCACCGTGGGTACGGGACTCAACCTCGGATTGAGTGTGGGCGTCAATGGCGGCCTGACGATCTCGCAGTCGCCCGGCGATAACGTCGGCGGCAATGCGGGTGCGAATGCCGGTGTGAGCCCGAATATCTCGACCACCTTGCAACCCGGCGGCATCACGACCGTCACGCTGGGAACCAAACCGCTGGCCAGTGCCTATGGATCGGCGCATGTGCGCGAGGTCGATGTCAAGATCGATGGCTGCGGCGGGTATGTCAGCATCCGCACCTTCGCCACGGTCTCGGTGTCGACCCCGAACGCCGACGATGCCTATTCGGTGTACGGCGACCCGACCTGGTTGTAACAGCCTGTCCGAGTTGCCGAAACGCCCGGCTGGGAAACCCAGCCGAGCGCCTTACCGAGATCAGGACTGGCAGTCCGACCAGAGGATCTTGACGTCGCGTCCGGGGTTTTTGACCACCGCGTCGATATCGGCTTCGGTCAGATTGTTGCCAAGGGACCACGTGTAGACGTTTTTCGAGCTACGGGGGACGCCGGCCTCGTCGTTGGCGTAGCTTTCCGCCGCGGACGGATCCTGCTTGCCCACGGAGACCGCACCGCATTTGCCGCTGGCGAAGGCCAGTACCGTGGCGCAGTCATGCGGGGCCCCAAAGGATCCGGTCGGTGCGGGGATGCGCTGATTGCAGGCCGCGACCGCCGCCCCGCTGGCGTCGTCGGCGCTGGAGCGATCCGCCACCGCGTTGACGAAACCACTGGCCTGCGACAGGGCCACCGCGGTCCAATTCCAGCCGTCGGCATGTGCGGGGACGGCCGCTATCGCGCACGAGCCGCCCACTACGGCGCCGACGAGTGCGAGCTTGGCCAAGGAAATCGCTTTCATAACTCTCCAATTACGTATGTACATCGCCGATTCGGCGATTGTTCACCCAATTTCGAATGCGGATGAGGACCGGCTGTGTCGACCGGGGCGTGGGAGCCTTTCTTCGAAATCGGATCCGCTCATACGGATCGCTGGGCTCATCGACAGCCTCGCGCGGCCTGTTAACCCGCGTGTGTCACTTATCGATCATTCGTCCACCACGGCTGGATACGACGCTTTCCGGCCCCGCGCCGGACAACCGGAGGCGCGGCGACCGAGTGGCTCTGCTCACGTCGGTGCCGTCCGGATTCGGAAACCGATTGCAAAGCGCTATCAGTCTCGGCGATAGGGTGTCCGCGACCGTCGCACATGCCATGCGATGATGGGTGTGACCTGGCAGTTCATCGAGTAATGCCCATGCCACACGGGCTCCCGACCACCGCAGAACTCTTCCTGACCGATTGAAATCCGTGGGCCACAATTGTTTTCGCCCGAATGTTGCGGTGTCGATCGCTGACTGTGCGGTTCGGCTCGAGTAACGTGCTTGCCCGGGCCCGGCGCGGTGGACGCCGGAGCCCGTTCCGGACTCGGGCGAAAGGACAGGTGTGACGGGCGCGCGGATGGTCGGGCTGTTCGCCGGGATCGGCGGACTCGAGCTCGGGCTGGGCGCGTCCGGCTGGGAGTCCGAACTGCTGTGTGAGATCGATCTCGGCGCGCGGGCCGTACTGGCCGCGCGGTTCCCGCAGGTCGAATTGCACAGCGATGTCACCCGATTGCGGGCGCTGCCGTCCGGCACCGATCTCGTGGCCGCGGGATTCCCTTGCCAGGACCTGTCGCAGGCCGGGCGCACGGCCGGAATCACCGGCGCTCGATCGGGTTTGGTGGACGAGGTCTTCCGGCTCGTGCGGCGTCGGCGCGGACCGCGCTGGCTGCTGATCGAAAACGTCCCGTTCATGCTGCAGCTGGGCCGCGGGCAGGCCATGCGCCACATCACCGCCGCCCTGGAGGAGCTCGGATACACCTGGGCATACCGCGTGGTGGACGCGCGGGCGTTCGGGCTGCCGCAGCGCCGTCAGCGGGTGCTGATGCTGGCCTCACGCACCGAGGACCCGCGCCCGGTGCTGTTCGGCACCGATGCCGGTCCGCGCACGATCGGCGATCCGGGCAGCGATCCGTGCGGTTTCTACTGGACCGAGGGTGTGCGCGGGCTGGGCTGGGCGGTCAACGCCGTGCCGACCCTGAAGGGCGGATCCGCTCTGGGGATCGCCAGCCCGCCCGCGGTGCGACTGCCGTCGGGGGAGATCATCACCCCCGGAATCACCGACGCCGAACGGCTGCAGGGCTTTTCACGGGACTGGACGACACCCGCGCTGACCGCCGCGGGCGTGCGGCCCGGACATCGCTGGAAACTGGTCGGCAATGCCGTCAGCGTGCGCATGGCCTCCTGGGTCGGCGCGCGGCTGGCCGCACCCGCCGACGATCCGCTGCCCGATGAGCTGCCGCTGTCGGGCCAGCGCTGGCCGACGGCCGCCTGGGGGCGGGACGGACAGGCCTATCGCGTGCCGGTGTCGACCTGGCCGGTGCACGAGCCCTACGAGGATCTGCGCTGGTTCCTCGACGACGCCCGGCTGCTGTCGCCCCGGGCCACCGCCGGATTCCTGCGCCGGGCCGCGCGCGGCAATCTGCGGTTTCCGCCCGGCTTCATCGCGGATATGGAGAATCATCTGCTCCGAATGGGAGGCTCTCCGCGGGAGGCGGCCTGAGCCTCATGAAGACCTAATACTTCCGCGCACAGACTTGTGGAATGGGAACATTTCCGCGAGTCGGCATGCTGAACAGGACGTGTATGCCCTCCGGACGACCGGCGACCGACGCCGTGACCAGCGCCCGGATGTCGCGTCAGCGCCGCAGCGGTACCGCCCCGGAGACGGCCCTGCGCAAGGAACTACACCGCCGCGGATATCGCTACTTCGTCGACCGCGCCCCGCTGGTCGGGCTGCGCCGCCGGGCCGATCTGGTCTTCCCACGCCGCAAGGTCGCGGTCTATGTGGACGGCTGTTTCTGGCACAGCTGCCCGCAGCACGCCACCCGGCCCAAGAACAACGCCCAGTGGTGGGCCGACAAACTGGCCGCGAATGTGGTCCGCGACCGGGACACCGATGCCCGGTTGACCGCGGCGGGTTGGCTGGTGGTGCGGGTCTGGGAGCACGAGAGCGCGGTCGACGCGGCCGAACGGGTACGGGCGGCATTGGCCGATCGATAGTTCATGATGGAACGGGAAGGCATGAGAACCGTCCGACCAGTCTTGGGTCGGGGCCGACGAGACCTCAGGGACGAGGGCAATGACGTCGAGCGAGGATAGCGGCGCGGCGGTGGCCGTGCTGGAACGGCAGGCACCGCCCGAGCGCAGACGCCCTCGGGTGCTGCGCTGGTGTATCGCCGCGGCCATCGCCCTTGCCGGGATCTGCTATTCGTCGTGGGTTTTGGAATTCGTGCTGCCGCTGGGCCTGAATCCGGTCAGGTCGTTCCTGAGCGAACTCGATGCGCAGGGCCGTTCGTACGGCTGGGTGTTCTCCGCCGCCGATACAATCACCGGCACGCTGGCATTGGTCGCCGCGCTCGCGGGGCTGTTCGCGTTCTCTCTGCGCCCGTTGTCCACGCTGGCCTGGGTGGCTCTCGGCTGTTTCGGCGCCGCGACGATCGCCGACGCGCAATGGCCGCTGCGACCCTGCGACGACTGTCAGGCCGACAGCGGGCTGTTCCCGCAGCTGCATCAGATCCACGCCCTGACCAGTACCTTGGCGGTGACCTCGATCTTCGTGGCGATGATCGGATTCAGCGTGGCCGCGTTCCGTTATCGGCGCTGGCCCATCCTGCGGCATGCGGGCCTGTGGATCCTCGTGCTGGGTTCGGTGGTAACGATCTGGATGCTGATCGCGGACAATCTGCCCGGCAACTATGCGCTCGGCATCGCCCAGCGGATCCAGGTCGGATCGATGTCGCTGTGGCTGATCGCGCTCGCGGTGCAGATCTGGGTGGCCGAGCGCGCGCTCAACGACGACGATCCCGCACGGTCACCAGCGACCGCGGCGCCGAGGACGCGACCGCACCGGATACGGCCATCGCGGCGAATACCGCCACCATCAGGGCCAGGACGACAACTTCGATGATCGTGTTCATAAGCCCACGGTGACAGCGTCGACTGGCAGGGGTCCGTGGCGATGATCGGAGAAACCTGAGAATCCCGGGGGACGAGCGGCCGTCGCGATGAGTAATCTCGACACTTGTGACCAGCGACACGCCGGAACCATTGCTCGACACCGTCGATCGGGCCACGGGGCGCCTGATGGATGCCGTGGCGAAACTCACCGATGACGATGTGCCCGCACCGTCGCTGCTGCCCGACTGGACCCGCGGGCATCTGCTCGCGCATCTGGCGCGCAATGCCGACGGCCTGCTGAACCTGCTGCTGTGGGCGCGCACCGGAATCGAAACTCCGCAGTACGCAAGCCAATTCCTGCGCGATTCCGATATCGAGACGGGTGCGCCGCGCGCGATCGCGGAACAGCGGGACGATCTGCGCACCACCGCCGACCGCTGGCTGGCCCTGGCGCGCACGATGCCCGCCGACCGCTGGACCTACCGGGTGCGTGCCCGCACCGGCAAGGAGCTCCCGGCGTCCACGGTGCCCTGGCTTCGCCTGCGCGAGATCGAGATTCACCATGTGGATCTGAATATCGGCTACCGATCCCAGGATTGGCCCGCCGACTTCGTCGCCCGCATGCTCACCGAGCGGGTCGACGCCCTGGATCTCGCGGCCGCCTCCAACCGCCCGGCCGGCGCCAAGCCCATGACATCGGATCCGTCCCAGCCGCTTCCACCCAGCTTCACGATCGAGACCACCGACACCGGCTACGCCGCCACGATCGGCCCGGCCCCGACGGCAAAGATCTCGGGCCCGGCACATGACGTCCTGGCCTGGCTCATCGGTCGCTCCGACGGCGCGGATCTCAGTGGCGACCTGCCGGTGCTATCCGCCTGGCTGTGACGGATCGGTGGCAACGGTCACCTCGTGACACGCCTCGAGACGGCAGTCACAGCCGCGCCGTAGGGGTTCGGATCGGGGCGAAAATCGGTTGGCGGGAGCGGCGGTAGCTGGCAGCCTGGAGGTCCATACCCCAGGTGCGCGCTGCACGACCATGTTCGACGGGTCGGGGACCGAATCCTGCTGAACGATGAAGGGGGAGAACTGTTGTCCATCGCCCTGGCGGGAGCCTCGTCCGATACGGAGGCCGACAGTATCCGGTCACCGGAACCGTCCCGTGCGCCGCGATCCGGGCCGCTGAGCCGGTTGTGGCCGGATATCCGCTCGTATCGCTATGCGCTGTTCGCCAGCGCGACCCTGTCCTGGATCGGCATGCTCTGCGATATCGGGCTGCCGCTGCTGACCGGGCACATCGTGGACGGACCGGTCGCGCATCGCGATTTCGCCGGTGTGTGGTGGCCGATCGCGATCGTCACCGTGCTCGGCGTGATCAGCACGTGCACGGCCTGGTCCCGGCGCTGGATCATCGCCCGTCCGGCCGCCCGCCTCGAGGTCGATCTGCGCGGCAAGCTGTTCCGCCGGTTGCAGACCCTGTCGGTGGGTGCGCACGACGGGATGGAGTCGGGGCAGCTGACCTCGCGCGCCATCACCGATATGTCCACGCTGCGAAGGTATTTCGCATTCGTCGCGCCGTCGCTGGTATCGCTGATCGGCGGCCTGGTGGTGGGTCTGGGGCTGCTGTTCGTGTTCAGCTGGCAGATCGGCCTGGTGCAGTCGGCGATCGCGGTCCCGCTGGTGTTGTTGTCGCTGCGGTTCGAAGAGGAGTACGGCCGGGCCTCGCGCCGGGCTCAGGACCAGTCGGGCGATCTCGCGACGACGGTCGAGGAGTCCGCTCAGGGCATCCGGGTGCTGAAGGCGTTCGGGCGCGGGCCGTGGTTCGGGCAGCGGTTCCGCCGCCAATCGCTCGTGCTGCAGAACCTCGAGATGGATAAGGTGCGCCTCGCCGCCCGGCTGTGGACGGCGCTGAACCTGCTGTCCGGCCTGGGCATCGCGGCCGCGCTGGCGATCGGCGGATATCTGCTGGTGCAGCAGGCGATGACGCTGGGCACGCTGGTCGCGGGCATCACGCTCGCCACCTTCCTGCAGTGGCCGATCATGGGCCTGGGTTTCCTGCTGGCCGAGTTGAACCACGCCCGCACCGCGGCCGAGCGGTACTGGGAGATCATCGACACCCCGATCACGATCCTCGATCCGCGGCATCCGGTGCCGCTGCCGCGGTCGCTGCGCGGTGAATTGCGTTTCGAGAACGTGCGTTTCCGCTTCCCCGACGCCGAACATGATCTGTTGCATGATGTTTCGCTGCGGATCCGGCCGGGCGAGACGGTCGCGGTGGTCGGTGCCACCGGCAGTGGTAAATCCGCACTGCTGGGCCTGGTGCCGCGGCTGTTCGATGTGAGTGCGGGCGCGGTCACCGTCGACGGGGTCGATCTGCGCGATCTGCCGCTGGCCGAACTGCGCACGGTCGTCTCGGTTGCCTTCGAGGATCCGGTGCTGTTCTCCGCCAGCGTGCGCGAGAACATCACGCTGGGTTATCCGGACGCCACGACGGCGCAGGTCCGCGCGGCCCTCGATGTCGCGCGCGCCACCGAATTCGTCGACGAGCTGCCATGGGGTCTGCGAACCCGGATCGGCGAGCAGGGCCTGAGCCTGTCCGGCGGCCAGCGGCAGCGCCTGGCGCTGGCTCGCGCGGTGCTCAATCGGCAGCGGCATGCCGGTGGCCACCTCGTCGTGCTCGACGATCCGCTCTCGGCGCTGGACGTCACCACCGAGGTAGAGGTCCAGACCCGGTTGCAGACCGCACTCGCCGGGGCGACCGTGCTGCTGGTGGCCCACCGCCCGTCCACGGCCGCCTGGGCGGACCGGGTGGCCGTGCTCGACGGCGGCCGCATCATCGCCGACGGCCCGCACGAGCGCCTGCTCGAAACCTGTCCGCGCTACCGCGAACTGATGGGAGGTGACCTCGATGACACAGCCGCAGCAACCGAATTCGCCGCAGAACGGCAGCACTGACCATGGCTCGCTCGCGGTCGCGGAACCGCCTGCCACCCAGGCGGATTCGCTCGAACAGGAGTGGCGCGGCGTCGCCGCCGAGGAATCCGAGGCCACCGATGCGGTGAACCTGGCCCTGGCCGCCCGTTCGCGGCGGCTGCTGTGGTCGCTGGTGCGGCCGTATCGGGTGGCCGCGCTGTGGTCGCTGGTGTTGATCGTGATCGATAACGCGGCCATGGTGTCCGCGCCGCTGTTCATCGCGCACGGCCTCGATACCGGCGTGGGCCGGGCGCGGGCGGGGGATTGGGCGCCGTTGGCACTCGCGGTCGGCGGCGCCACCGGGTGCGCCCTGCTGGGCGGGCTGACCACCTTCCTGTTCCTGCGGATCTCCGGCCGGCTCAGCCAGCAGGTGCTGTTCGACCTGCGTCTGCGGGTGTTCACGCATGTGCAGCGGCTGTCGATCGCCTTCCACGAGAACTACACCTCGGGCAAGATCGTCGCGCGCCTCACCAGCGATCTGGAATCGCTCGAGGATCTGCTCGAGCGGGCGCTCAACGACGCGCTGAGCGCGGTGCTTTCGGTCGGCACGATCGCGGTCATCCTGCTGTATCTCGATATTCCGCTGGCGCTGGTGGTTTTAGCCGGATTCGTGCCCCTGGTGTTCGTCACGCGCTGGGCGCAGCGGCGGCAGCGGGCCGGATACCGACGCACCCGCGGCGCGATCGCGAAGGTCGTCGTGCACTTCGTGGAGACGATGGGCGGCATCCGGGCGGTGCAGACGTTCCGGCGGGAGCGGCGCAACGAGACCATCCTGGCCGACGAGGACGCCGCCTACCGCGAGGCCAATACCTCCGCGCTGCGCGGTATGGCCAGCTACATCGGCCTGGTGCGGTTGATCAACAACGCCTCCACGGTGGTGATCCTCGTGGTCGGCGCGTGGCGAGTCATCCACGGCCACACCGAGATCGGCGTGCTGGCGGCGTTCCTGCTGTATCTGCGACAGTTCTACGGGCCGCTGGACGAGCTCGCGCAGGTGTTCAACTCCTACCAGTCCGCGGCCGCGGCGCTGGAGCGGGTGTCCGGCGTGCTGGAGGAGCAGCCGACCGTCGCCGAACCGGCCGAACCCCGCAAGCTGGAGCACCCTCGGGGCGAATTGCATTTGCAAGACGTGTATTTCGAGTATCCAGCGCGAAAGACCCAGGGCGACGAGGAAACCAGTGGCGAGGTGGCGAAAAGGCCAGTGCTGCCGCTGTTTTCGATGACCATTCCGGCCGGCCAGGTGGTGGCGCTGGTCGGTGCCACGGGTGCGGGCAAGTCGACGTTCGCGAAGTTGATCGCCCGCTTCTACGATCCGTCCGGCGGCGCGGTCCGCCTCGACGGTATCGACCTGCGCGGGATCTCCGACACCGACCTGCGCCGCAATGTCGCGATGGTGACCCAGGAGGCGTATCTGTTCTCCGGCTCGGTCGCCGACAACATCCGGCTCGGCAGGCCCGAGGCGACCGATGCCGAGGTGCATGCGGCGGCCCGCGCGGTCGGCCTCTACGACTTCGTCATGTCGCTGCCGGAGGGGTTCGGCACTGATGTGCGCAAACGCGGTGGGCGGCTGTCGGCCGGTCAGCGTCAGCTGGTCGCCTTCGCACGCGTCTTCCTGGCCGATCCGTCGGTGATCGTGCTGGACGAGGCCACCTCCAGCCTCGACATTCCGGGTGAGCGGCAGGTGCAGCGCGCCCTGGAGACCGTGCTGCGCGAGCGCACTGCCGTGATCATCGCGCATCGCCTCTCCACGGTCGCGATCGCCGACCGGGTGCTGGTCCTCGAGGGCGGGCGGGTCGTCGAGGACGGTAGTCCGGCCGAATTGATCGCCGCCACCGGTCGTTTCGCGACGCTGCACACCGCATGGCGGGAATCGCTGGTCTAGTCGGAGGCGGATGTGAGCCAGGCACTGCGCTGCGAGGGGCCGGTCGTCCCCTACGGTAGAGGGGTGAGCAATCCAGCCCAGGGCAATTCGGCGGCCGCCCCGGAGAGCGGTTCCGGCGCGGACGTGGCGGCGGACGTGTCGCGATGGCCGGCGATGCTCACCTGGCGGGCGCATAACGCGTCGCGGATGGAATCGGTGCGAGTGACCCTGACCGGCAACCGGATTCGCGCCTCGGGCCGCATCATCGCCGGCGGCTGCGAGGACCATCCCGCCTTCAGCGCCTCCTACGATCTGATCACCGACGAGAACGGCATGACCAAGCGGCTGTCGCTGCGCAGCACGGTCGCGGCCGGGGAGCGGCACGCCTCGATCGCCCGCGATCAGGAGAACTACTGGCTGATCGACGCCGGCGGCACCCACGTCCGCTCCACATTCGGCGGCGCGCTGGATGTCGACGTGGTCCTGAGTCCCTTCTTCAACACCCTCCCGATCCGCCGCTACGGCCTGGCCCACGCCACCGAGGACGTCCACGTCCCCGTCGTCTACGTCCGCCTCCCCGACCTCCTGGTCCAGGAGGCGAGCCTGACCTATTCCAGCGGCCCCGACGGCATCCACGTCCTGTCCCCGGTCTCGACCGCCACGGTCACCGTCGACCCCGACGGCTTCCTCCTCGACTACCCGGGCCTGGCCGAAAGGATCTGACCCCGCGGTCCTGGGCGTGGACTCCCGCGCGTCTCAGAGCTCGCGGATGACCCCGCCGCCCCGGCCCGCCTCACGCAGCCTTTCCAGCCAATCGTGGTCGCCCGGGCGGATATCGGTGATGTCCCAGCGCGCGAGGGTGTCGTAGCGATCGCGTTCGCTGTAACCGGCGTCGATGAGCGGGCCGAGGGTGGCGTCGGCGGCGAGCCGGTCGCGGGCGTCGGTGAGTAGGCGCAGCACATCGTCGACGGCCTCGAGCAGGGCCGCGGAATTCGGCTCGCAGATGGCGCGGACGAGATCGGGTGCGGTGGCCGCCACGCGGGTGCCGTCGCGGAAGGAGCCCGCGGCCAGCCCCAGGGCCAGGTCACCGCCGCCCGCGCCCGCCACCGCCAGGGCCTCGGCCAGCACATGCGGCAGATGCGAGATCCGCGCGACGGCACGATCGTGTTCGGCGGCGAGCACGGGAACCACGACCGCGCCGCAGTCCAACGCCAGCCGCACCACCCGCGTCCAGGGCCGCACCTGTGTGCCCGGATCGACGCCGACCGCCCAGGCGGCACCGCGGAAGAGGTCGGGAGCCGATGCGGCCCAACCGGATTCGGCGGTACCGGCCATCGGATGGCCGCCCACATAGCGGGCGTCGAGCTCATGCCGGTGCACGGCCGCGGCCACCGGCGCCTTCACGCTGATCACATCGGTCAGCGGACAGCCGGGCGCGAACTCGACGACGGCGGACAGGATCGAATTCAGCGCGGGCATCGGTACGCCGATCACGACCAGCGCATCGGCCACCGCAGCGCGGCGCAGCACGGCCCCGATATCGTCGTCGACGTCGAAACCATCGGCGCGCGCGGCTCGTACGCCCGCCTCGGACCGGTTGTATCCCCAGGCCTCGTACCCCGCGCCGGCGGCGGCACGCAGTACCGATCCGCCGATCAAACCGGTACCCAGCACGCACACCGCGGAGTCGCTCACTGAACCAGATTCGCATACGACTTCAACATTTCCGCCCAGGCGGACTACCGTTGCGGCCATGGCACAGCGCTCGAGCACCAACAGGGCGACGTCGGACGATTACGACGACGTGGAAGGGTTCGCCGTGGCGGTTGTCCACGAGGAAAGTAAATGGCGGTGCAGCCCGCTCAGCCCAGCAGCTCTGACCAGTCTGTCGGCGGCCGAAGACGAGCTGCGCGCGTTGCGCAGCACCGGCGCGGTGTTCGGACTGCTCGATATCGATGACGAATTCTTCATCGTGCTGCGACCGGCACCGACCGGAAGTCGCCTACTGCTCTCGGATGCGACGGCAGCCATCGACTACGACATCGCCGCGGAAGTGCTCGAGGCGCTGAACGTCGAGATCCCGGACCTCGATCCGGATGAACTCGACGACGTCGAGCCCTGGGAGGAGGGCGATCTGGGCGTCCTGGCCGATCTCGGCCTGCCCGAACCGGTGCTGAGCGTGATCCTCGCCGAAACCGATCTCTACCCGGACGAGCAGCTCGGCATGATCGCCCAGCGGCTCGGTTTCGCCGACGAGCTCTCCGCGGTACTGGACAAACTCCCGCGCTGACCCGGTGCTTTCCGACGAGGATCTGATCCGCGCGGCCCTGTCGGCGGCCGCGGCCGCCGACCCCCGCGACGTCCCCGTGGGCGCCGTGGTGTTCGACGCCTCCGGCCGGGAATTGGCGCGCGCCGCCAACGCCCGCGAGGCCACCGGCGACCCCACCGCTCACGCGGAGGTCCTCGCCCTGCGCCGCGCGGCGCAGGTACACGGCGACGGCTGGCGCCTGACGGGCGCGACCCTGGCGGTGACGCTGGAACCGTGCACGATGTGCGCGGGCGCCCTCGTACTCGCCCGCGTCGATCGCCTGGTCTTCGGCGCCTGGGAACCGAAGACCGGCGCCGTAGGCTCCCTCTGGGACGTGGTCCGTGACCGTCGTCTCAATCACCGCCCCCAGGTCCGCGGCGGCGTCCTCGAATCCACTTGCGCCGCAACCCTGGACGCTTTCTTCCGCACCCACCGCCCCTGACCCCCGCTTCCAGGCGATTTCGAGATCATGGGGTCGGTCCGGTAAAGTCACCGGCGGTGGCGTGTCCGAGCGGCCTAAGGAGCACGCCTCGAAAGCGTGTGTGGGGTATCCCCCCACCGAGGGTTCAAATCCCTCCGCCACCGCTTACGCCCCTCACTTGCTCGCGCA
Organism: Nocardia sp. NPDC051570; assembly: GCF_044454005.1. NCBI lineage: Bacteria > Bacillati > Actinomycetota > Actinomycetes > Mycobacteriales > Nocardiaceae > Nocardia > Nocardia sp. NPDC051570. The sequence continues at coordinate 549,884 of NZ_JBITDI010000005.1, forward strand.
GGTGAGGGGCTTTTTTCTTCCCCACAGAACGGCCGATCGGCCGCCGTGCCCACATCTTGCCCACACTCGGCGGGCGCGTACGCCTTGTCCATCGCATTCGCGCGCTTGTCGAGATCGTCATCGAACAAGTCCGCGTAGGTGTTCAGCGTCTCCTTGGCGTCCTTGTGCCCGAGCAGTCGGGCGAGCGCCAGAACGTTCGCTCCTGACGGCCTTCCGCCGCTCGCGCCTCCAATCGCGCTACCAGCGGCCATAGTTCGTTGACTGCTTCAACCGCGTGACCGGCTTGGCGGGCCACTTCGGCAAGGCGGACGGTGGAGTCTCCGAACTGGAGCATTGCCCTGTATTCGGCATCGTCGGTGCCGGTAACTCCGAGGATGTGTGCGGGTAGCCCGAGCTGGGCGGCAATGTGACGGCGTGAAGCAACATCCGTGATTGCCCGCCGTCCGGTCTCGAGCATCGAAACATACGACTTGTCGTATCCGAGCAGTTCGGCAAGCGCTATCTGATTGAGCCCATTGATCCGGCGGTAGGTGCGCAGGATCGTCGGCAGGTCGCGGGCAGCGATGGCTAGAGCCGCCTCCGGGGTTGCCCATAACCAAATGACAGAGGCGATCGGCGCGGCGGCCTGCACCTGTACCTGCTCGGTGCTGTTGGTGGCGGCACAGGTGGGACATGCGGGTTCGTTCGCGTAGCAAGTGATCGTGACGCCGCACGCCTGACACCTGCTGCCGCCCATGGCTTCCTTAGATGTTCTTCGCTGCCCGGAGCTGCGCGAACCAGGTCATGATCGACCGCTTGTAGCCGTCCGGCATCTTCAGGCCCGCAATTTGGTCTTCGCTGAAGAGGCCAACCTCTTTGTGCTCATGCGACAGAACGGGGTCGGCCTCGGTATCCGGGTAGCAGCCGTAGGTCACGATGAAGACGTGCCGTTCGGCCTCGTTGATGTAGTAGATCCAGGAGTCGAGAATCGGCCCGGTGGTGACCGGCCATTGCGTCTCCTCGGTGATCTCACGGGCTACGCACTCTTCGGGTGTCTCGGTGGGTTCGATTCTGCCGCCGGGCAATTCCCACTCGTCACGTTCGTTCTTCAGGAGGAGAACCTTCCTGTCGTGAACTACCACGCCTTTCACCGAGATCGAGTACATGTGCGGCACGTATCCGGAGGCAGCCGTCATATCCGCGACGCTAGCACCGCTGACCACGCAGTATGGCGGGTTGGAGGTTGACAGTCTGTCAGTGGACGCGCTGACAACGTGCGGCGCACGGTTGGGGGCATGTTCATTGACTTACAGCAGGAATGGGCAACAGGAGTAGCCGCGCAGCTGATTGAGTATGGGTTGGCCATGATCGAGGGAATCCGCACCCGGGCTCAACTGCTCACTTTCGGGGCGGCGCTCGGTCATCTTGTCCCGCATAGGGATAGCGGTCAGCCCGCGTTCCTCTGCGGCGAGACTAGCTTTCCAGCAGCCGAATTCGATTCGGCTGCCGGAGAACCGATTCTTTTATCCCCGAGATCAGGGCAGGACCTGGGGAATGGCGTCCGGGGCGATCGCGCCGACGATCAAGCCGACCAGGGCGCCCTGGAGGGCGGGGCCGAGGATGCAGAGCGGGATGAGGGGGATGCCGACGATGGTGACGGCGCAGACGACGGCTCCGAATACGGCTCCGACAATCGCACCCGCCGCCGCGCCATTGCCCAGCGGATCGTGGTTGGCCGCATTCGGATTGGTGGTGATGTCCTGAGGGGCCGTGGCCGCCACCGGTTGCGCGACCTCCGGAGTGGCGGGCTGGGGGGCGGTCGGTGCGACGGGAGTCACGGCCGTCAGCGCGATCGGGGCCGCCTGGGGAGCCGCGACCATCTGGACGACGGGGGCCGACTGGGGGGCATCGGCCGAGGCCGCCCCCGCGCCCGCGAAGGTCGCCGCGACCGCCAGCGGCAATGCCGCGATGAGAGCCCTACGCCCGAAACTGCCCACAAGCCGACGCATGATTTTCCTGTCCTCCCGATCGTTACAACACGCTGAACTCAGTTGGCGCGCAGAACGTTTCACGTTGCGAATTACAACGATCAAGTTCTATCCGATGCCGGTCACCGAATCAAGCCCGGCGATGCCGTTCACCGCGATTTAATCTGGTTCAGCGACACCGCATTTGGTTGCACAGCGGGGATTGCGGCGGGCGGTTCGCGCCCCGAAGGTTCGTCCGTCCGTCGTTTCCGGCTTGTCGTTCAATTCGCCGCCGCACCACGGATTATCGTGATCCGCGACGTACAAGTCGCTTCGGCGCCACCGTCGTTGGAGCGACAGAGATCAGTAGTCCCCGCCGCGCACGGCCGCGTCCATCTGCGCGTAGGCGTTGGCCGCGAGCCGTTCCAACAGTGCGAGTTTCAGCTGCGGCGCCTGTTCGGTGAGCCGGTCGAACCGGGCCGGACTGAGCACGGCGATCCGTACCGCGGTCTCGGCACGCACCTCATTGGCGAAGGGATTGCCGACCAGCATCGGAATCTCGCCGAACGACATGCCCGCCGACAGGGTCACCAGTCGGTGATCGCGACCGTCGGCGCCGTCGAAGCCGATCCGTACCCGGCCCTCGAGAATCAGGTACAGGCCCGATCGGGCGCTGCCGCGTTTCGCGATGATCTCGCCCCGGGTGATGGTCCGTACCTCGAATTCCCTTGCCAGCCGGGAACATTCGCCGGAATCCAGGGCGGCGAGGGCGGGATGGTCCTCGACGGTCAGCGATGCGCACGTCGGCGCGTCGGCGGAACGATATCTGGCGAGCACGATGTTCTCGCACCATTCGGTCGCGGCGTCGCGATCGATGAACACCCGTCCGCGCGGATCGGACGGATCCAGACTCGACACCGTATGTCCGAGTTTGGCATCCGGGTCGACGATGGCCACCTGGCAGCCGGTGGCGGCCAATTCGGCTTCCAGACCGTCGAGCATGCGCACCGCGATCGCGCTCACCTCGCCGACGCGGTGCAGGTCGACTACCAGCGCATCCAGCTCGCCCGCCTGCCCCTCGATGATCCGCACCGCCCGCTCGGCGCCCGCGAACAGCAGGTCGCCGTGCAGCTCGTAGACCCGGGCCCGATGTCCGTGCTCGGCCAGTACCGCCATCTCGTCGGTGCTGCGGCGCAGCCGCGACGGCACCTCGGCCACCGTGTACTCGGAGCGGATCGCCGTCTGCGCGGCCCTGGTGACGTGCAGGAAGTGCAATTCGAGTCGTTTGGACAGTTCCCGGCACACCGCCACGCCGCGCACGCTGTTGCCGTGCGTGTCCAGGCGCGGCGAGTAGACGGCAATGCCGATCTGCCCGGGCAGCACCGCCAAAATGCCGCCGCCGACACCGCTTTTCGCGGGCAAGCCCACGGTGCTCACCCAGTCGCCGGCGGCGTTGTACATGCCGCAGGTGGTCATCACGCTCAACACCTGTTCGGTCAGCGCGGCCGAGAGCGCGCGTTCCCGGCTGAGCGGGTTGACGCCGTTGTTGGCCAGCGTCGCGGCCATCACCGCGAGGTCGCGGCAGGTGACATCGACCGAGCACTGGCGGAAGTAGCGGTCGACGGCCTCGTCCGGATCGGAGTCGATGATGCCGAACGAGCGCAGCATGTAGCCGATGGCGCGATTGCGGTATCCGGTGCGCGCCTCGGAGGCGTAGACGGCCTCGTTCATGGTGAGGTGCCGTCCGGCGAAACGGGAGTAGCAGCGCAGGATGCGTTCGAAACGATCGGCGGGATCGCGTCCGTCGATCAGCGCGGCCGCGGTGATGGCACCGGCGTTGATCATCGGGTTGCGCGGGCGTTCGGTGATCGGGTCCAGGCTGATCTCATTGAAGGGTTCGCCGGAGGGTTCCACGTCGATGCGGTCGGCGACGGCGGCCGGGCCGCGGTCGGCCAGCGCGAGGGCGTAGGTGAACGGCTTGGAGATCGATTGGATGGTGAACGCGGTGGTGTCGTCACCGGTCCCGTAGATCTGGCCGTCCGCGGTCGCCAGGCACAGTGCGAACGAATCCGGTTGTACTGCAGCAAGTTCCGGGATGTAGTCGGCCAGCTCGCCGGACCGGTCCGCCCGGCAGAGCCGGTAGACGTCGGCGACGATCCCGGCCACCACGCCGGGTTGAGAAACCGCTGCTCCGGACTGAACCACGCGACCACTCTATGCGGCAACCCGGTGCGTTCGCCGGACGGTCCGGCGGTCGGATCAGGAATACCGGCAGGTAGTGGCAACGAGTCGACCCCGACCACGGTCGCCCGTGTATCCCAGGCGGCGACGGCCGTGCGCTGGGCCGCCCATAGGCTGGGGGTGACGCTCGTCCCGGCCTCCGCGGTGCCCCTCGTCGTGTCCCAGCCCGTCGTCGCCGCGCTCCGGCGCGGTGCTGGCCCGGCGGAGGCGGCCCCGCTCGAACTCCTGTGTCAGGAGACCTGGCACAAATCCGCTCCCGGCCGCGCCGACGGCGCCATGAGCCGGTGACGGCGCGCGAGAATTGTCATCCGTAATTCATTTGATAAGAAGGCACTTCACAATGCCCGGAGAACCTGGAAACAACAGCTTCGATCTACTGCCGCTGTTCGGAACGCTGGTATTCGCGCCACGCCTTCTGGGTGTCGGTCAGTTTCTGGCGAGGGGTTCGCGTGCGGAAGAAGTTGACCGCCATCAGTACCGGCAGGATGAATGCCTGGAAGAAGATCCAATACGAGTCGCCGTCGAAGATGAAGGCGAGGTAGCCGGCATAGCCGAGGTATACCGACCCGAAGATGAAGTTGATCGTCCGTGAGGTGCTGCTCTGGCCGGACTTCATCGTGGCCATCGCGATCATGGCGATACCACTGACCGCGAGCAGACCGACATACCAATTGAACATGGACCCCCCGATGCCTGTTCGGCCGTCCGTTCGGCCCGGCCGCGCCGGAACGATAGCACCCGACTTCGGCACCGCACCAATGAAATCGGCGCCGCCACCGATGCTCCCATCGGCCGCGTCCCGAATGGTGACGATCGACTCCGGAAATTCATCAGTCCGTTCGCGATTCGTCGGCCGCCGGAGTCACACCGGCCAGCAGGAGATCCATCATGCGGGTGGCCTGATCGCGTTGGTCGGGTTGACCGCAGGCGAGGAAGATGCCGACAAGGCTCGCGATCACATCGTCGGCGCGGACGTCGGTACGCAGGGTGTGTTCGGCGGCCCCGGCGTCGAGCAATGACTGTGCCGCGGCGGCCAATTGGGTGCGGGCCTGGGCGCTGGTGACGGCGCCCGAAGCGATGATCGCGCGCAATGCCTCGGCCATCTCGCGCTTGGTCGCGACGTAGTCGGCGAAATGATCCATCCAGGCACGCAACGCGTTTCGAGCGGGCATGGTCCGCAGTAGTTCGGTCGCGGTGTCGCACAACCGATTCAGTTCGGCGCGATACACCGCCTCGACCAGGGCGTCGCGGGTCGGGAAATGGCGGTAGAGCGTGCCGATCCCGACCCCCGCATCGCGCGCGACGGCCTCCAGGGCGACCCTGCTGCCCTGTTCGGTGAGCAGCCGCCGGGCCGACTCCACCAGTCGTTGCCGATTGCGTTGTGCGTCGGCGCGTCCCGTTGTCACATGACCTCACTCGAATCAAGCGGAGGGCCCTCCGCTTCTGCTACGCTCGGAATGAACCGGAGGATCCTCCGGTTCATGATTCGACTATGCCATTCCTGATGGGACCACGCATATGAAGACCGATGACCTGCGTTTCGATCGGCCCGGCGGCATCGCGCGGCTGGCCGGTCGTCCGGTCGGCCGGATCGGATTCGGAGCCATGCAGCTGGTGGCGGACCGGCCCGAACGCCCGGCCCCGGACCGCTCGACGGCCGTCACCGTGCTCCGGCGGGCGGTCGAACGCGGGGCGAACCACATCGACACCGCCCAGTTCTACGGCGACGGCGCGTGTAACGAATTGATCCGCGCCGCACTGTCTCCCTACCCCGAGGATCTGGTCCTGGTGAGCAAGGTCGGCGCCGCCAGCGCGCCGAAGGCGGGAATCGTCGCGGCCCAACGGCCCGAGCAGTTGCGGGCACAGGTCGAGGCGAATCTCGCGACGCTCGGCATCGAGCAGATCCCCGTGATCAACCTGCGTCGCCTGGACACTCCGCCCGGTCTGCGCGCCGAGGGTGACCAGCAGGTCGACCTCGACGCCCAACTGGCCGAACTGCTGACCCTGCGCGCGGAGGGCAAGATCGACGGAATCGGTCTCAGTAATGTCAGCGCCGCCCAGTTGCGCCGCGCGCTACCCGCCCGCATCGAATGCGTGCAGAACCTCCACCATCCCCTCGACCGCACCGCCGAGCCGGTGCTGGATCTGTGCCGCGAGCACGACATCGCCTGGGTGCCGTTCTTCCCCTTCGGCTCCGCATGGTCCGCGGGACCGAAGCCCATCGCGCACCCCACCGTCGTGGCGATCGCCGAAACCCTGAATGCGACACCGGCGCAAATCATTTCGGCGTGGCACCTGTCCCACTACTCCCATACTCTGCTCATCCCGGGCACCACCGATCCGGACCACCTCGACGACAATCTCGCCGCGGGCCGGATCGTCCTCGACGCGAACGCGCAGGCGGCCATCGACAACCTCGCCGGTGATCCGACACCCGAATAGCGCCTCGGTTACAGTGCGAGAACGCGGACGGGTGGGGAAAACCGCTGTCCGGTCGAAGCTTTCGAGAAAAGGGGGACAAGGTGGCGATGGCCTCTTCGGAATCGGTGCGGGCCGCGGTGTTTCGAGGCGTCGACGCGCCGTTGGCGGTGGAGCGGATCACGCTGGACCCACCGGGCCCGACCGAGGTCCGGGTCCGAATGGCGGCGGTTGGACTGTGCCACACCGAACTCCATGTGCTGCGCGGTGAGCAGGCCGTCGGCATGACGCCGATGGTCCTCGGCCATGAGGGTGCGGGGATCGTCGAGGCGGTCGGGGATCGCGTCCACGACATCGTCGTGGGCGATCACGTGGCATTGACGTGGCTGCCCGCCTGCGGACGCTGCTCCGCGTGTGCGAAAGGGAACCATCACCGCTGTGTGGAGAGCTCCCGGATCACCGCCGGGCCGCAGCTGGACGGAACCTACCGCCGCCGGGATCGGACCGGTGCGGAGGTCGGGGGATTCTGCCTGGTGGGTGCGTTCGCCGAGCAGACCGTCGTGGATCAGGCCAGTGTCGTGGTGGTCGATCGCGGCCTGCCGTTCGAGGTGGTCGCGTTGGCGGCCTGCGGTGTGCCCGGCGGATTCGGCGCGGTGACCCATGCGGCCGGGGTCCGGCCCGGTGATTCGGTGCTCGTGATCGGGGCGGGTGGTACGGGCATGAGCGCCATCCAGGCCGCTCGGCTGTCCGGCGCCGGCCGGATCATCGCCGCCGACGTCCAGGAGTGGAAGTTGGCGCAGGCCGAACGTTTCGGGGCGACCGACACGGTTGTGGTGCGGGCCCCGGACGAGCTGGCGCATCAGGTGGTGGAGCTGACCGGTGGAACCGGGGTCGACTACGCGTTCGTCTGTGTCGGCGCGGACGACGCACTGCCGCAGGCGATCCGGGCCACCGCCAAGGGCGGAACCATCGTGATCACCGGGCTGATTCCCAGCTCCGTCGATCGGATCTCGGTCGCACCGATCGAACTGCAGCGCGGGCAGAAGACGGTGATCGGATCGGCATACGGCTCGATCAGTCAGCGAGTCGGAATCCCGGAGGTGCTGCGGCACTACGAATCCGGGAGGTTGGATATCGCCGGGCTGGTGAGCCGGTCGTATCGACTCGACGATATCGCCACGGCATATGAGGACCTCGCGGCCGGACGCAACCTGCGCGGCATGCTCCGATTCGACTGACCGCAAGGCAAGTGCCCCTCACCAGCTCTGCAGATGAGGTGCACCCTCGCCGAGGGTGTTGCACAGCTGTGAAACAGCGGATATCCTCAGGGGCATGAGCAGCGGTAATGCGACGGTCGGGTTTCGCCCGAACGCACACGACAGGGTGCTGTTGAAGCAACTGGCTCACAGGGGCGAAACGAACGCCGATGTGCTGCGCCGGGCGCTGGAGGCATTGGCGCGTCAGGAATGGGTGGCGGCTGCCCAGGCGGAAGCCGAAGCGATCGTAGCCAGCGGTGAGAATCTCAACGATGAGCCGGAAGCCTGGTAAGTGATCAGGGGAGCGATCCATCAGATCGATCTGGGTGACGAGAAGCGAGGGCACGAGCAACGCGGAAAGCGTTATGGGGTAGTGCTTTCCGAGTTGGACTGGTCGATGGTGACCGTGGTCCCCACCTCTACGAGTGCTCAGCCGTCGAGGTTTCGGCCGGAGATCGAATTGAATGGGCACAGAACGCGTTTGCTCGTGGATCAGGTTCGCTCGCTCGACTCCGGCTATGTGCGCGACATGGTCGGATACCTGCCTCGCGGGGATATGCGGCGACTGGAGCAAGCGCTGCGGCTTTACCTCGGGCTGTAAGCCGACGTCTTGCCGAACAAGTGCCCCTCACCGGCTCTGCAGATGAGGGGCACTTTGGCAGGGACACGTCGAGCCTACGACCCGCTGGTACGCGAAGTGGGCTGTGGGCGTAGCTGATCGGGCTCGGGCGTGGCCGGAATGGTTCAGGCGACCTCGGATTTCCGATGTTCGGTGACCTCGGTGAAGATGCGTAGCCCCTCGGCGACCTTGCCGGAGAGGATGTTGAGTTGTTCGGGGCCCAAGGGGTCGCTGGTGGCTGCGGCGGAGGCGAGGCGGTCGCGGACCTGTTCCAGCCACAGGTGCGCGAACTGGATGTGGCGGTCGAGAGGCATGCACCGACAGTACCCGAAATCGAACATCAGTTCGAGACTTGACTACTGGCGTTTCTTGCCGAGTTCGCCCGCATAGAGGGCGCGCAGGCCCGCGGCGGCCAGCGCCGTGCAGTGGTCGACGAGGTCGGTCATGGGCAGGGCGAGGCGACCCTCCTGCTGTTCGGTGATCACCTGCCGCAGCATGCCGACCACAGCGTGCGAGTAGACCTCGATCGAGGCGGCGGGCGCGCCATCGGGGCGGGCGCGGCGGGCGGTCTCGGCAACCAGTTCGGCGAAGCGTCGCAACGATTCCCGCAGATGTCCCTCGGCCTGGGCACTCGCGGGCTCGGCGAAGACGATGCGCAGGGTGCGCCGGTCCGCGGCCAGGGCCTCGAGGAAGGTGCCGATTCCGGCGCGCAGCTTCCGATCGCCCGCGGCGGGTTCGGCCTCGACGGCCGCGGCCACCGCATCGAACAGCTCCCGTACCACCGCATCGAAGACGGTGACGAACAATTCCCTTGTGCCCACGAAGGATTCGTAGAAGTACCGGTCGGTGAGCCCGGCCTCGCGGCAGATGTCCTTGACTCCCGTGGTCAGCACGCCCCGCGTGCCGAACAGCTCATAGCCGGCGCGCAGCAGCTGTTCGCGGCGCGCGGCCACCCGCAGCTCGGCGTCGATACCGCCGTAGCGGCGGCTGGGGCGGCGCCGGTTCGAACCGTCGGCGGGCTCGGGCACCCGAATCTCCTTCCATGGGATTCTCGTCGCCATTATCGCGCGCCGAATGCTTACCTCTGGTAAATATGACTATCGCAATCGTCAGATTGGTGGAAGGCGGTCGGAGTGACGAAAGAACTTGGGGGACAATCACTATCGCGACGCACGCTGCTGCGCGGCGCCGCGGCCGCCGGGGCGATCGGGCTCGCGGACGGCGGAATCGCGCAGGCCACACCGCTTTCCGGCGGTCGTCGGCGAAATGGTCCGGCGCGCAACCGGGTCGCGGTGCTCGGCGCGGGCATCGGCGGACTCACGGCCGCCCATGAACTGGCCGAACGTGGTTTCGAGGTCACGGTTTTCGATCGCAAGGAGCTCGGCGGCAAGTCCCGGACCATCGACCTGCCGGGCTCCGCCGCCGGTGGTCGCGCGCCGCTGCCCGGCGAACACGGCGCCCGCGGCTTCACCTCGTTCTATCATCACGTACACGACACCATGCATCGAATTCCGGTGGCCGGCAACGCCAATGGCGTCCACGACAATCTGGTGCCGTTCTCGGTCGGCGATCCGCGCTATCCCCGCGCGAACAATCTGCCCGACGGATTCCCGCTCATGTTCGGGTTCTACTTCGACCCCAAGGAGCTGCTCACCCCGCAGGGCTGGCAGCGGGTACTGGTGGAGATGTTCACCGATCGCGCGGTGCCGCTGCCCGAGGCGCTGTATCTGGCGAGCCGCCTGGTCACCTATCTGACCTCCTGCGAGGAGCGCCGGTTCGGCCAGTGGGAGCACGTCGCGTGGTGGGATTTCGTCGGCGCCGCAACACGTTCCGCGGAATACCGCAGCCTGGCCGCCACCGGTTTGACCCGGGCCCTGGTCGCCGCGAAGGAGACCGTGGCCAGCGTGCGATCGATCGGCAATATGGCCGAGGCGTTCCTGATCGCGCTGCTGGCCGAGGCGACCGGCGGGCCGAAGGTGTACGAGGTGCTCAACGGGCCCACCAATCAGGTGTGGCTGGATCCGTGGATCGCCCTGCTGCGCGGCCTCGGTGTGCGATTCCACACCGGCCACGAGGTTCAGGGATTCGATATCGAGGGCGGCGGCGTCTCCGGCGTGCGGATTCGGCAACCCGACGGCGCGGTCGCCCGGGTCGAGGCCGACTGGTACGTCTGCGCGGTGCCGACCGATCGCGCCCGCGGGCTCTGGTCACCGGAGATGCGGCGGCTGGATCCGGCGCTGGCCGCGATGGACGGCCTGTTCGTGGATTGGATGAACGGCCTGCAGATCTTCGTCACCCAGCCGCTGAATCTGGGCCACGGCTACAACATCTATCTCGACTCACCGTGGCGGCTGACCTCCTATACGCAGAAGGCGTTCTGGCCCGGCGACTATCGGGCCGGCTACGGCGACGGCACGGTCGCCGACGGCCTGACCATCGATATCGCCGACTGGGATACGCCCGGCATGCTGTTCGGCAAGGCCGCGAAGTACTGCACCCGCGACGAGATCTACCGCGAGACCTGGGCGCAGCTGACCGCCGCCCTCAACGACGACGGCGCCGTCCAACTGCCCGACGGCATCGTGGCCGACTGGATGCTCGATCCGGGCATCACCTGGTCCGGCGATGCGAATCACAATGACGAACCGCTGCTGGTCAATACGAACGGCTCCTGGGAGATGCGGCCGACCGCGGCCACGGCCATTCCGAATCTGTTCCTGGCCGCCGACTATGTGCGAACCAACTTCGACCTCGCGACCATGGAGGGCGCGAACGAGGCGGCCCGGCATGCGGTGAACGCCATTCTGGATGCCTCGGGCTCCCCGGCCCCGCGGGCCCAGCTGTTCACCCGGGACACCATCCCGGCCCTGGACCCGCTGCGCCAGGCCGACGCCGCCCGCTACCGTGCCGGCCAGCCGAACCTGTTCGATCTCGGGTGACCTGCTGCCGGACGGAAATGCCGCCCGGCTAGCGTGGGGATGTGGAATTACGGATCTTCACAGAACCTCAGCAAGGCGCAAGTTACGACGATCTCCTGCGGGTCGCGAGGGCGACCGAGGACGCGGGTTTCGATGCGTTCTTCCGCTCCGATCACTATCTGAAGATGGGCGACGTCTCCGGGCTGCCCGGTCCGACCGATGCCTGGATCACGCTGGCCGGGCTGGCGCGCGAGACCTCCCGGATCCGGCTGGGCACGCTGGTCACGGCCGGCACCTTCCGGCATCCGGCGGTGCTGGCGATCTCGGTGGCGCAGGTGTGCCAGATGTCCGGCGGCCGAGTCGATTTCGGCTTCGGTTCGGGCTGGTTCGCCGATGAGCACACCGCCTTCGGGATCCCGCTCCACCCGGTGAAGGAGCTGTTCGACCGCTTTACCGAACAGCTGGAGATCATCACCGGGCTGTGGGAGACGCCGTCCGACGAGACCTTCTCCTACCGCGGTGAGCATTTCGAGCTGGTCGACGCGCCCGGACTGCCCAAGCCCGCGCAGACTCCGCGGCCGCCGGTGATCATCGGCGGCGGCGGTAAGAAGCGCACGCCCGCGCTGGCCGCCCGCTTCGCGCAGGAGTTCAACGTGCCGTTCGCCGATTCCGCCTCCGCCGCAACGCAATTCGAACGAGTCGCCGCGGCCTGCCGCGAGATCGGCCGCGATCCGAACGAGATCGTCCGCTCGGCCGCCCAGGTGTTGTGCGTGGGCCGTGACGACGCCGAGGTGGCCCGCCGCGCCGCCGTCATCGGCCGCGAGGTCGAGGAGCTGAAGCGGAACGGGCTGGCGGGCACTCCCGCCGAACTGGTCGACACGATCGGCCGCTACCGCGAGGAGACCGGCATCACCCGCCTGTACCTGCAGGTACTGGACCTCGCGGACCTCGACCACCTGGAACTCGTTGCCTCCGAGGTGGCCCCGAAGCTGGGCTGACCCCGGCGAAAAGCGTGCCGGGGACAAAGGGTGCTGGGTGCGCCGGGGCATGGGGATCGGCCCCGCAACCGAATGGGTTGCGGGGCCGAGGTTTTCGGGTCAGCCGACGGGGAGAGGGGTCTTCTCGCGGTCGGCGCGTAGTTCGCGGAGGCGGGCGCCCTCGACGTCGATATCGGGCACGATCCTGCTGAGCCAGGCGGGGATCCACCAGGCGGATCTGCCCATCAGGACGAGCAGGGACGGGATGAGGATCATGCGGACCAGGAAGGCGTCGAACAGGACGCCCGCGGCGAGGGCGAAGCCCATGGACTTGGCGGTGGCGTCGGATTCGAGCAGGAACGAGCCGAAGACCGAGATCATGATGATCGCCGCGGAGGTGACCACGCGGGCGCCGTGGTGATAGCCCTTGATCATGGCCTCGGTCGGTGGCCGGCCGTGTACGAACTCCTCGCGCATGCGGGTCACCAGGAATACCTGGTAGTCCATGGCCAGGCCGAAGACCAAGCCTATCAACATGATCGGCAGGAAGCTCACGATCGGGCGCGGCTCATCGATCAGCCCGAACCAGCCCTCCTGGAATATCAGCACGGTCGCGCCGAATGTCGCGGCCATCGAGAGCAGGAAGCCCAGCGCCGCGGTCAACGGCACCAGCACCGATCGGAACACCGCGATCAACAGCAGGAATGCCGCGCCCGCCACGATCGCGAGATACGGCACGATCTTGCTCAGTAGCGCATGATCCACATCGGCGTAGATCGCGGTGAGACCCGTTATGCCGTAACTGATTCCGTACTTCGACCGCAGCCCGGCCTCGGCGTCGCGGGCATCGCTGACCAGATCCTTGGTGTCCTGGTTGTTGGGCCCGGACTTGGGCACCGCCATCAGCAGCGCGCCCTCGCCGTCCTCGCTGAACTGCGGTTCGGTCACGTAATCCATATCCGGATATCCGGCGAGGGTGTCCCGCAACGTATTCACCGCCGCCTGCCGCTGCGCCGGATCGACCTTCGTGAGATCGGCGACCACCTGAAGCTTGCCGTTGGCGCCCTCGCCGAAGCCCGCGGTCTGCAGGTCGTATGCCTTGCGGATGGTGGTCGTCTTGGGCTGACTGTCCTCGCCGGGCAGGCCCAGCTGCAGATTCAGTGCGGGCGCGGCGAGCAGCCCGAGCACGATGATGCTCAGTATCAACGTCAGCCACGGTGCCCGGCCGATCACCCGGGCGACCCGCTCGCCGTTGGTGATCGCCGTATCGTCCTCCGGATCGTGCTGCGCGACCACCGGCAGTTTCGGCGTGAACAGGAACCGCCCGAACGCGCCCAGCAGTGCGGGCATCAGCGTGATCGCGGTCAGCACCGCGAACGCCGCCGCGATCGCGCCGCCCAGGCCCATGAAGGTCAGGAAGCGGATGTTCACGATGGCCAGCCCCACCAGCGCGATGATCACCGTCGCCCCCGCGAAGACGACGGCCGAGCCCGCGGTGCCCAGTGCCGTGCCCGCGGCCTCCTCGCCCGAATCCTGCACGGCCAGTTCATGTTTGTAGCGCGAGACGATGAACAACGCGTAGTCGATCGATAGCGCGATGCCGATCATCGAGGCCAGGAAGGTGGTGAAGCTCGGGACCGACAGGAACGAGGTGCCCAGGAAGATCACCGACATCGCCGCGCCCAGTCCGACCAGCGCGGTGATAATCGGCACGAATGCCGCCACGATCGCGCCGAACGCCACGATCATCACCACCAGCGCGACCGCCATGCCGATCAGCTCGGCCTTACCGCTGGGCTGCTGCTGTTCCATCGCGATGGTGCCGCTGACCTCGACCGTGAGTCCGGTCCGGCGGGCGGTGTCGGCGATATCGTAGGCGGCCTTGCGATCATCGGCGGTGACGGCGGTGATCTCGGTGATCGTGAACGGAACGCTCAGCACCGCAACCGAATCCGGATTCGTCTTGTTCAGCACGTTCAGTGGCGCGCTGCTGCATCGGGAGAGGTAGTCGCTCGACGTGCGGTCGCCGGTCAGGCAGCCCTGTTGCTCGGCCGCGGTGATCGGATCGGCCAGTGGCTTCGAATGGTCCACGATCCCCAGCCCGTTCAGGCTGCCGATCAGCGTCTGGATGCCGGCGCGATCGTTCGGATCGGTCAGTTTCTGTCCGGCCGGGGCCGCGATCACGTAAGTACCGGTGACCGCCCCGAATTCCAGCGACTGCGACATGCCCGGGAAGTGCCGGTCCAGGATCTGGGTGGCCCGCTCCGACGGCAGATCGGGAATGTCGAAGTCGTTGGTCATCGGCTTCTGCAGCTTCGCGCCGAGCCCGCCCAGAATCAGGAACAGCAACACCCAGACGGGCAGCACGATCCATTTGCGGCGAAACGCGAACTTGCCCCACCGATACAGATAGACGGACACGGGTGTCTCCTAGCGGGTCGCGGATTCGAGCCTTGGAGAACAACATGTCCGAGTCTGCTGTGTAGTTGCTGCAAGATCAAGAGGACCCTGCCCGATGTCGAGCAGGGTCCTCTTTTCATCCGGAAAATGCCTAGCCGACCGGCACAGGCTCCGGCTTCGCCTGTTCATCGCGGGCGCGTTGCTGCAACTCGCGCAGCTTACTGCCCTCGACATCGATATCGGGCAGGATCCGATCCAGCCACTTCGGAATCCACCACGACCACTTGCCCATCAGCACCAGCAGCGACGGGATCAGCACCATCCGGACCACGAACGCGTCCAGCAGTACGCCCGCCGCCAGCGCGAAGCCCATCGACTTCGCGGTCACATCGGATTCGAGCATGAAGCCGCCGAAGACCGAGATCATGATGATGGCGGCCGAGGTGACCACCCGCGCGCCGTGGTGATAGCCGCTGACCACGGCCTCGGTCGGCGACTTGCCGCGCATGTACTCCTCGCGCATGCGCGTCACCAGGAATACCTGGTAGTCCATGGCCAGGCCGAAGACCAATCCGATCAACATGATCGGCAGGAAGCTGACCAGCGGATGCGGATCCTCGATCAGGCCCAGCTTGCCCTGCTGGAAGATCAGCACGGTCGCGCCGAACGTCGCGGCCATGGACAACAGGAAGCCCAGCGCCGCGGTCAACGGCACCAGAATCGAGCGGAACACCAGGACCAGCAGGATGAATGCGGCCGCCGCGACGATCGCCATATACGGGGCGATCTTGCTGAGCAGTGCGTTCGACACGTCGGCGTAGATGGCCGTGGTGCCGGTGATGCCGTATTCCATGCCGTACTTGGTGTTGAATTCGCCCTCGGCATTGCGGGCGCTCTTGACCAGATCCTGGGTAGCGGTGTTGTTCGGACCCGACTTCGGCACCGCCATCAGCTGAGCGCCGGTGCTGTGCTCGAAATCGGGGGCCATGGTCTTGGGGTCGAGGACCTTGTTGGTCCGCGCCGCGGTGACGTAGTCCATGCCGTCGTAGGAGGCCAGCTTGTCGTGCAGGGCGGTGATCGCCGCCTGCCGTTGTGCCGGAACGACATTCGTCAGATCCGCGACCACGGTCAGGATGCCGTTGCTGCCCTCGCCGAAGCCCGCGGTGCGCAGGTCGTAGGCCTTGCGGACGGTGGAGGTCTTGGGCTGACTGTCGTCGCCGGGCAGGCCCAGGCTCAACTTCGCAGCGGGCGCGGCCAGCGCGCCGAGCACCAGGATGCTCAGGATCAGCGTCACCGCCGGGAACCGGCCGATCAGGCGCCCGAACCGCATCCCATTGGTGACCGACTTCTCGTCCTCGGGATCATGCCTGGCGACCAGCGGCAGCTTCGGCTTGAACAGGTACTTGCCGAACGCGCCCATCAGCGCGGGCAGCAGCGTCAGCGCCACCAGGATGGCGAAGGCCGCCGCGATCGCGCCGCCCAGACCCATCCAGGTGAGGAAGCTGATCCGCACGATGCTCAGCCCGCACAGCGCGATGATCACGGTCATACCCGCGAACACCACCGCCGAACCCGCGGTGCCGATCGCGACACCGGCCGCCTCCTCGGGCGAATCCTGCACGGCCAGTTCATGTTTGTAGCGTGAGACGATGAACAGCGCGTAGTCGATCGATAGCGCGATGCCGATCATCGAGGCCAGGATCATCGTGAAGCTCGGGATGTCGATGGCCGAGGTGCCCATCATGATCAGCGCCGAGGCCGCGCCCACGCCGATGATGCCGGTGAGGATCGGCACGAACGCCGCGATCAGCGCGCCGAAGGCGACCATCATGACGATGAAGGCGACGGCGAAGCCGATCATCTCGGACTGGCCGCTCGAGGCCATCTGCTTCATCGCGATGGTGCCGTTCAGCTCGACCGTCAGGCCGGCGTCGCGGGCATCCTTCGCGACGTTGTACGCCTCGTCGCGTTGCGCGTCGGTGACATCGGTGAACTTCGCGATCTTGAACGGCACCTGGACGAAGGCCACGGTATCGGCCTCGGCGGTGCCCTTACCCAGCACGTTCAGCGGCGCGAGGCTGCAGCGCGCGGGGAAGCTCGGATCGGTGCGATCGGCGCTGACACATCCCATCGCCGCGGCCGCGTCGATCGGATCGACCACCACCGGCTTGCCGGGTGTCTGCGATTTGCTCTGATCGACGATGTCGAGCGCGTTGATCTTCTGTACCAGCGCCTCGACCGCGGCCTTGTTCGCCGGATCGGTGAGCTTCTGGCCGGCGGGCGCGCCGATCACATAGGTGCCGGTGACAGCGTCGAACTTGAATGCCGCCGAGGCGCCGGGGAATTGCTTGTCCAGAATGTCCGTCGCGCGCTGCGAGGGCAGATTCGGCATCGAGAAGTCGTCGGTGGTCGGCTTCTTCAGACCCACCCCGAGCCCGCCCAGCACCAGGAATGCGAGCAGCCACACCGGCAGCACTATCCATTTTCGGCGGAAGGCGAACTTGCCCCACCGGTAGAGGTATACGGACACGGAGGATCTCCTAGCGATCGGCTGGGTCGTGTGCTGAATTCGGGCGTCGGAGACAGCACCCGCGGCCGCCCTGCGCGCGGTCCGCCTCCAATAACGCTTTCTGCCTACCGTCCGGTAGGTAGACTACCGAGCGGTAAGCGGAGGAACAACCTCTGTTCTCGGGCCGACGCCGCTCCGAGGGCGGAGTGATGAGAGGATCGTCCAATGAGTGTCCGAAGTACTTCCGGAGCCGTTGCCGCAGGTGGGGGGACCAAGGAGGCGATCCGGGAGGCTGCGGTAAAGCTGTTTTCGAATAGGGGATTCGATCAGACGAGCCTGCGCGAGGTCGCGGATGCGGTAGGAATCACAAAAGCATCGCTCTACTATCACTACGCCTCGAAGCTGGATCTGCTGCTGGCGATCATCGAGCCGATCTTCGACGATCTGCAGGCGGTGGTGGATTCGGCCGAGAGGCTCGACTACGGCCCGGACGCGGTGCGCGAGGTATTCACCCGGCAACTGCACACCCTGCTGCGGCATCGCACCGCGGGCGCGCTGTGCGTGCGCGATATGGTCGCGATCGTCAATGCCATCGGAAACCGCTTGCCGGACATGGTCGATATGCATCGGCGGTTATGTAGCTGGCTGGCCGGTCCGGACGCCTCCGACCAGGCGCTGCTGCGGGCCAGCGCGGCCGTAGAGGTGCTGGGCACGGTGCTGTGGTCCAGGGAGCTGGTGCCCGCCGCCGGTGACGAGCTGATCGAGCGGGTGCTGCTGGACGCCGCGCTCGGTGTGCTGGCCGCCGGCGACGAGGTCGGGGGTCGGCATGCACGTCTCGGCTAAGGTCGACTACGCCGTGCGGATCCTGGTGGAAATCGCTCGGGCGCAGCCGGATTCGGTCAAGGCCGATATCATCGCCACCGCCCAGGCCATTCCGCCCAAGATTCTCGAATCGGCGGCGGCCGAATTGCGCCGCGCCGGACTGGTGACCAGCCGTCGCGGACCCGACGGCGGCTATCGACTGGCGCGGCCCGCGGCCGATATCAGCATCGCGGATGTGATTCGCGGCGTGGAGGGTCCGCTGGCCTCGGTGCGCGGGCAGCGCCCGGAGGATGTGACCTATTCCGGTGCGGCGGAACCGTTGCAGCGGGTGTGGATCGCGCTGCGGGTCAACATCCGCGCGGTGCTCGAGCAGGTATCGATCGCCGATATCGCCTGGGACAAACTGCCCGACTTCGTGACGCTGCTGACCGCGGATCCGGACGCGTGGGCGCGGCGGCCGATTCCCGACGGCGCCTGAGCACCGACAGGCCGACGGAACACTTGGCGGCGTAGGTCACAGTTTGCCGGTAGCCTGCACGCATATGCTGATCGGACTGCTGCGCACCTATCTCGCCCCCTATCGCACTCAGCTGGCGGGCGTCGTTGTGCTGCAGCTGATCTCGGTCATCGCGATGCTGTATCTGCCGAGCCTGAACGCCGACATCATCGATAACGGGGTCACCAAGGGCGATATCGGGTACATCTGGTCCACCGGCGGCTGGATGCTGCTGGTGTCGGGTGTACAGATACTCGCCTCGTCGGTATCGGTCTACTTCGGCGCACAGGCGGCCATGGGCGCGGGGCGTGATCTCCGTGCGGCGCTGCTGCATCGGGTCGGCACCTTCTCCGCTCGTGAGGTCGGCATCTTCGGCGCGCCCTCGCTGATCACCCGCAATACCAACGATGTTCAGCAGGTGCAGCTGCTGGTGGTGATGAGCGTGACCATCCTGGTGATGGCCCCGATCATGTGCGTCGGCGGCATCATCATGGCGCTGCGCCAGGATGCCGGGCTGTCCTGGATCCTGCTGATCGCGGTGCCGGTGCTGGGTCTGACCATGGGCCTGATCATCGCGCGGATGGTGCCCGGCTTCCGGCGCATGCAGGGCCGCATCGATGTGGTCAATCGCGTGCTGCGCGAACAGATCACCGGTATCCGGGTGGTTCGGGCATTCGTGCGGGAGCGGCAGGAGATCGCGCGCTTCGGCGACGCCAATGCCGAGCTGACCGCCGCATCGCTGTACGTCGGCCGGTTGTCCGCGCTGATGTTGCCGACACTGATGCTCATCAGCAACCTCACCACGCTCGCGGTGATCTGGTTCGGCGGGCATGCCATCGACGCGGGCCGTATGCAGATCGGTTCGCTGACCGCGCTGCTGACCTACATCCTGCAGATCCTGACGGCCGTCATGATGGCCACCTTCCTGGCCATCCTGGCACCGCGCGCGGCGGTGTCGGCCGAGCGCATCGGCGAGGTGCTCGACACCGAATCCTCGGTCACGCCACCGTCGTCGCCGCAGCCGTTCACGACCGATCCGGGGTCGGTGGATGTGGCCTTCGCCGAATTCAAGTTCCCCGGTGCGGAGAAACCGGTGCTGCGGGATATCAGTTTCCGTGCCGAAGCGGGTACGACGACCGCCGTCGTCGGTTCGACCGGTTCCGGTAAGACCACGCTGCTCAACCTGATTCCGCGGCTGATCGACGTCACCGCCGGCGCGATCTCCGTGGGCGGCACCGATGTCCGGCAGCTCGACCCGGATCTGTTGCGCTCGCAGATCGGCCTGGTGCCGCAGCGGGCGTATCTGTTCTCCGGCACGGTCGCCTCCAATCTGCGCTACGGCAATCCGGATGCCTCCGACGAACAGCTCTGGCACGCCCTGGAGATCGCACAGGCCGCCGACTTCGTCCGCGATATGCCGAATGGTCTGGATACCGAAGTGGCACAAGGGGGTACGACGGTGTCGGGTGGTCAGCGCCAGCGACTGGCGATCGCGCGGGCGCTGGTGCGCCGCCCGAAGATCTACCTGTTCGACGACTGCTTCTCCGCGCTCGACGTCGCCACCGACGCGCGCGTGCGCGAGGCCCTGCGGCCGGAAACCGTCGATGCGTCGGTTATCACTGTCGCGCAACGGATTTCGACGATTCGCGACGCCGATCAGATCGTGGTGCTCGAGGACGGCGCGATGGTCGGCCTGGGCACTCACGACCGGCTGCTGCTCGAGTGCGCGGAGTATCGCGAGATCGTGGAATCGCAGTTCAGCCCGGAAGAGGCGGCCCGATGAGGCCCGGCGCACCGAATCCGGGCGCACCGGGTATCCGGGCCAGGTCGTTCGGCCCGTCGCTGAAGCGGCTGCTGCGGCGGCTTGCACCCGAAAAGGCCTCGCTGGCAGCGATTTTCGTGCTCGCCGCGATCTCGGTGGTGCTGACGGTGCTGGGACCGCAGCTGCTCGGCAAGGCCACCAACCTGATCTTCGACGGTGTCGTCGGCAAGCAGCTGCCCGCGGGGATGACCAAGGATCAGGCGATCGCCGGTCTGCGGGCGCAGGGGCAGGACCGGCTCGCGGAGATGCTGGGCGGTATGCACGTCGTTCCCGGTGTGGGCGTGGACTTCTCGGCGGTCGGCCGCGTGCTGATGCTCGTACTCGCGCTGTATCTGATCTCGGCGCTGTTCAGCTGGTTGCAGGCCTATCTGCTGATCTCGGTCATCAACCGGTCGGTGCGGCGGCTGCGCGCCGATATCGAGGACAAGATCCATCGGCTGCCGCTGCGCTACTTCGACTCGACCCCGCGCGGCGATGTGCTGTCGCGGGTGACCAACGACGTCGACAATGTGGCACAGAGCCTGCAGCAGACCGTGAGTCAGCTGGTCGTTCAGGTGCTGACCGTGGTCGGCATCCTGGTCATGATGTTCTGGATCTCCTGGCTGCTGGCGATCATCGCGCTGCTGACGGTTCCGGTGGTGGTGATCGCGACCGCGCAGATCGCCAAGCGCTCCAAACCGCATTTCGTGGCGCAGTGGAAGTACACCGGACTGGTGAACGCCCAGGTGGAGGAGGCCTATACCGGCCACGAGGTGATCACCGCGTTCGGCCGGAACCGTGAGGTGGGTCAGGAGTTCGACGAGCGCAACGGGCAGCTCTACGAGTCGAGCTTCCGCGCCCAGTTCATCTCCGGATTGATCATGCCGGTGATCATGTTCGTGGGGAATCTGAACTATGTACTGGTCGCCGTCGTGGGTGGGCTGCGGGTGGCCTCGGGAAGTCTGTCGCTGGGCGAGGTGCAGGCGTTCATCCAGTACTCGCGCCAATTCACCCAGCCGCTCACGCAGATCGGATCGATGATCAATCTGCTGCAGTCGGGGGTGGCCTCGGCCGAGCGGATCTTCGAGATCCTCGACGCCGAGGAACAGGTGCCCGATCCGAAGATCGAGGATGCGCGGTCGCTCGAGCGGGGCCGGGTGGAGTTCGACGCGGTGTCGTTCCGGTACGAGCCGGATACGCCGGTGATCGAGGAGCTGTCGCTGGTCGCCGAGCCCGGGAGTGTGGTGGCCGTCGTCGGCCCGACCGGCGCGGGCAAGACCACGCTGGTGAATCTGCTGGAACGGTTCTACGAACTCGATTCCGGGACCATCAGCATCGACGGCGTCGACATCACCGGTATCACCCGCAACCGCCTGCGCTCGCATATCGGCATGGTGTTGCAGGACACCTGGCTGTTCAGCGGCACGATCCGCGACAACATCGCCTACGGCGATCCGGATGCGAGCGAGGAGGAGATCCTCGACGCCGCCCGGGCCGCCTATGTGGACCGCTTCGTACACGCGCTGCCGCACGGCTACGACACGGTCATCGATGAGGAGGGCGGGGGTGTCAGCGCCGGTGAGAAGCAGCTCATCACCATCGCCCGGGCGTTCCTGGCCAGGCCGTCGATCCTGATCCTCGACGAGGCGACCAGCTCGGTCGACACCCGCACCGAACTGCTGGTCCAACATGCGATGGCCGCCCTGCGCCGCGACCGCACGAGTTTCGTGATCGCCCACCGGCTCTCGACCATCCGCGACGCCGATCTGATCGTGGTCATGGAGGCGGGCCGCATCGTGGAGACCGGCGACCATGACCGGCTGCTCGCCCGGCGTGGCGCCTATCACCGCCTCTACAACGCCCAATTCGCGGGCGCGGCGGTCGACCAGGACCTGATCGATGAGGAACCGGTCGACGCGGTGTAATCAGCCCCCGCGCCCTGCGGCACTATTGCTGGGTGTCCGATCCCTCGTCGTTCTCGTTCAAGGTCAACTCCCGTCTCGACGGACGGCACGGCCGAACCGGCCTGATCTCCACCCCGCACGGGGATATCCAGACCCCCGCCTTCATCCCCGTCGGCACCAAAGCCACGGTCAAGGCCGTGCTGCCGGAGACCATGAAGGAGCTGGGCTCGCAGGCGCTGCTGGCCAATGCCTATCACCTGTACCTGCAGCCGGGTTCGGATATCGTCGACGAGGCCGGCGGGCTGGGCAGGTTCATGAACTGGTCCGGGCCGACGTTCACCGACAGCGGCGGCTTCCAGGTCATGTCGCTGGGCGTGGGCTTCAAGAAGGTGCTGGCCATGGAGGCCGTGGGGGTACAGAACGACGATGTGATCGCCAAGGGTAAGGAGCGCCTCGCCAAGGTCGACGACGACGGGGTGACCTTCCGCTCCCATCTGGACGGCTCCGAACATCGCTTCACACCCGAGGTTTCGATGGGCATCCAGCATCGGCTCGGCGCCGATGTGATGTTCGCCTTCGACGAGCTGACCACGCTGCTCAATACCCGTGGCTACCAGGAGAAATCGCTGCAGCGTACGTATGAATGGGCGCAGCGCTGCATCGATGAGCACGAGCGTCTCACCGCCGAGCGCACGCATCGCCCGTATCAGGCGCTGTTCGCGGTGATCCAGGGCGCGCAGTACGAGGATCTGCGCCGCAAGGCCTGTCGCGATCTCGAGGCGATGCGGGGCAGCGGCGGAACGGGATTCGACGGCTACGGCATCGGCGGCGCGCTCGAGAAGCACAATCTGGGCACGATCGTCGGCTGGTGCTGTGCCGAACTGCCCGAGGACAAGCCGCGTCACCTGCTGGGCATCAGTGAACCCGAGGATCTGTTCGTCGCCGTGGAGAACGGTGCGGACACCTTCGACTGCGTGAATCCCTCGCGAGTCGCGCGCAATGCCGCGATCTATGTCGCCGAGGGCCGATTCAACATCAACACCAGTCGTTTTCGCCGCGACTTCACTCCCATCGACGAGACCTGCGACTGCTATACCTGCGCGCATTACACCCGCGCCTATATCCACCACCTGTTCAAGGCCAAGGAGATGCTCGCCTCCACCCTGTGCACCATTCACAACGAGCGGTTCACGGTGCGACTGGTCGACGATATCCGCACCAGCATCGATGACGGCCGCTTCGACGACTTCAAGGCCGACTTCCTCGGTCGGTGGAGTAAGGCCCCGGCCAAGAGCAGGCCGGGGACCGAGGGAGCGTAGAGCACAGGGGACCGAGGGAGCGTAGAGCACCGGGGACCGAGGGAGCCTAAGAGTAGAGGGCAGGCTTGTCCAAAGGCGCGTAACTGGTTTCGCGCTTCTTCAAGTAGGCGATGGCCCGATAACTGATCGGGAGGATGAACACCTCGACGCCGGTCTTCCAGACGAAGCCCACGATCACGTAGTTGAAGTACGCGCCCCAGGTGTTGATTCCGATGGCCGTCGCCGCGATCGAGCAGAACACCAGCGTGTCACCGAATTCACCGGCGACGGTCGAGCCGAGCAGCCGCGCCCACAGATGCTTCTCCTTGGTGCGCTCCTTGATGAGCATCAGGGTCATCGAGTTCAGGAACTGGCCGATCACATAGCCCGCCAGCCCGGCCGCTACCAGCTGCGGCGTGGTGCCGACGACCGTGCGGAAGGCGTCCTGATTGCCGTAGAAGTCGGCCGCGGGCAATCCGATGGCGATCCAGAAACAGACCACCATCAGCCCGAGCATGCCGAAGCCGTAGTAGATCGTGCGCCGGGCGGCACGGAAACCGTAGACCTCGCTCAGCACATCGCCGATGACGTAGGCGAGCGGGAACAGGAAGAAGGCGGCGTCGGTCGTGACCGGCAGGATCTCGATCGGTCCCAGCGACAGATGTTCGCCGCGGAAGAACTGCACGCCCTTGGTCGCGCAGATATTGGAGATCATCAGGGTGGCCGTGAACAACGTCACGATCAGGGTGAACGGTCCCCCCGCGGCCCGTGCGAATGCTGCGTGTTCGGCCGCGGGGCGTCCAGAGTCCTCGACGCCGGGGGATTGCTTGGTGTCACTCACGAGGTCTGGACGATACCGGCAGCCGCCCGCTGTCGAATAGGCTGTCAGGATGACGAATCCCGGCGATTCCGACGAATGGTGGAAGCAGTACGGTGGCGAGGGTGTGTCGTCGGGGTCCGGCGGCCACGCTTCGGTCCCACCGGCGCCGGCCGCACCATCGCCCGGTTACTCGTCCGCACCGCACTATCAGGCCCAACCGCCGACCCCGCCGCCGCAGCAGCAACAGCAGTATCCGGGTTATCCACAGCCGCCGGTCGCCCCGTACGGTCAGCCCACCTACGGCTATCCCATGGCGCCGGGCTATCAACCGTACGGCTATCCCCAGCAGCAGCGGGGCACCAACGGCATGGCCATCGGCTCGCTGATCGCCGCGGTGGTCGGATTCTTCACCTGTGGACTGGGTTTCGTCGTCGGCCTCATCATGGGCCCGATCGCGCTGAGCCAGATCAAGCGGACCGGTCAGGAGGGTCGCGGCCTGGCACTGGCGGGCATCTGGGTCAGCGGTGTCGCGATCGTGCTGGCCGTGCTGTGGTTCGTCTTCCTGTTCGCCTACGACGGCACCGGCAGCTTCTGATACCGCATACGACCAGGGGCGCACTCGAAATCGAGTGCGCCCCTTGCGTTTCGGATCCAGCGATCAGTTCTTGACGACCTGGGTGCCGCCGGCGAACTTGTCATGCCAGCCCTGCCCCTTCGGATCCTGCGAGATCGTCACGGCGATGTAGATGGCAAGACCCAGCGACACCAGGGTGCCCAGGCACGGCACGATCTGCGCCGCGAGCCACAGGTTGCGCTTGAGCGAGGTGGCCTGGTCGACATTGCCGCCGTTCGGGGCCACCACCCGCATCCCGAGCCACTTCTTGCCGAAGGTGGCGCCCTGCGAGCTCTCCATGAGCACGAAGTAGGCCAGCGTCGCGATGGTCGCGACGATGCCCTCGACGATCTGCATGCCGGTCCCGCGGCCGAGGAAGAAGAAGACGATCCCGATCGGCACGGTCACGAGCAACAGGTCGATCAGGCGAGCCAGAAAACGCATGCCCAGGTCACCGGGGATGACGCCCGGCTGGCCACCCGGCTGCCCGAAGGGCGGCTGGCCGTAGTTCTGTCCGCCGGGATACGGCTGCTGACCGCCGAACGGCTGCTGCCCGTAGGCGTCCTGCTGTCCGTAGGGTTGCTGCTGACCGTACGGCTGCTGCCCGTAGCCCTGGCCGTCCGGCTGACCGTACTGTCCGCCCGCGGGATTCGGCTGGCCGTAGGGCGGCTGGCCGCCGCCGGGGTACGGCTGCTGACCATACGGCTGCTGCTGGCCGTACTGTTGCTGACCGCCGTACGGCGGCTGCCCGGACTGCGGGTACGGCTGGCCGTACGGCTGCCCGCCCTGCGGATACTGCTGGTTGGGGTCGTACCCACCACTGGTCATCTAAAGTCCCTCGTGAAATGGTCGTAGGTTCGGCGTCGACTGCGTACGTTACGGATTTCCGCTGTATTGCACCACGCCAAGGGGTTCGAATGTCCACGGTTGCCCGGGTAACGATTCCGGGCGGAATACCTCGAGCAGTTCGGCGGGGGAGTGCGCGCGGTAGCCGAGCGAGTCGGCGAGCAACGCGACGATCTGTCCAGGTGTTTCGCCGAGGGCCAGCCGATCGGCGAGGGTGACCGCGCCGTCGCGCTTGGCCAATCGCTTACCCGCGTGATTGAGCACCAGTGGTACGTGGACATATCGCGGCGCCGAAAATCCCAGCAGCGCAGCCAGATACGCCTGACGCGGGGTGGAGGGCAACAGATCATCGCCCCGGACCACCTGGTCGATGCCCTGTTCGGCATCATCGACGACGACCGCGAGATTGTAGGCGGGCGTCCCGTCGCCGCGGCGCAATACGAAATCGTCCACCAGGCCGCGATATCGGCCGTGCAATTCATCGGCGATCTCGAATTCGTTTATCCCCGAACGTAATCGGAGCGCGGCGGGACGCCCTTCGGCACGGCGGACGGCCCGCTCGGCATCGGTCAGATCGCGGCAGGCGCCGGGGTAGGCGCCCATCGGTCCGTGCGGTGCGGTCGCGGACTGCTGGATTTCCCTTCGGGTGCAATAACATTCGTAGGTCAGCCCGGCCTCGGTCAGCCGATCGATGGCGGCGTGATGCCGGTCGACGCGATGCGACTGCCAGGTCACCGGCCCGTCCCAGTCGAGGCCGAGCGCGGCCAGATCGGCCAGCTGCCGCTCGGCGGCGCCGGGGCGGACGCGATCGAGATCCTCGACGCGCAGCGCGAAGGCACGTCCCGTCGTGCGGGCGAACAGCCACGCCAGCAGCGCGGTACGCAGATTGCCCAGATGCAGATCGCCCGAGGGGCTGGGCGCGAAGCGGCCCGCGCCGATCATCGGCGGCTGAGCAACGTCGCGGGACACATCAGCCCATGCTACCGATCGGTCTGTCTAGCCCCGTAGACGCGGACGGAGCCGATCCTCGCCGATCGCGCGTCCGGCGTCCAGATCGGCCAGCAGTCCCTCGGCGAGGGCCACCAGACCAGGGCCGTCGATGCCATAGGGAATTGGGCTCGCGGTCCGCAACCGACCGACGGCACGGTCCAGCAGCGTGCGCGCACCCTTCGGATTACCGCGCTGAATGTGGGTGAGCCCGACCGCGTACTGGGCCAGACCCTGCCACAGCATTCGCTCGGCGAACGGCCCGTTCTTCCATGCCGCCTCGAGGACCTCGTGGGCATGGAAGGCGCATCCGTCGTCGAGCAGTCGCTGCGCAAAGGCCAGCGTCTGCTCCGGTGGGAGGTCCAGATCGTCCGGAATCCGTTCCACGCCCACACTGCCCGGCGGCAGCGGGCGACCCAATCGGTCCCGAGGGCGGGCATTCCGGGCGCGTCCAACTTCGTCTCGATCGCGTTCGACCACGTAATCCATCATCCACGCCCGGCGGCGATGCATGAAATAACTTGTCCGCGACGGCCATACGGCCGTGCGTAATGTTAGCGAATTCAACGATTGTGAAGCCATTGATACTTGTTGGTAGCAATACTTCCGCAAACGGTTGTCCGATTCGGTACTCATGTGATTCGCATGATTGAAGACGAAAACAGAACAGCGCCACATTGCGAAAACCTGCTAGGGTGCACATCGGGGGCAAACCCCCAAAGGTGCACTAAGTGGACGTGCACAGCGAATGCACAGTGCGCCGGAACCTCAGGCGCATGGTGGGATTCGATGAGTGCCACAGAATCCCGTTGCCAGTACGAACGATGCCAGGATTATTCGTTCTCGACGCAGCAAAGGAGCTAGTGCCGTGATGGTTGATTACAGTGATGCCCAGTGGCGTAAAAGTAGACATAGCGGTCCCGACGGAAACTGCGTAGAGGTGGCGTTTCTCGTGGACGGCAATGTCGGCGTGCGCGACACCAAGGACCGCGGTGCTGGTCCGGTGTTGGCATTCACTCCGGGCGAATGGGATGTATTCGTCACGGGCGTGACCGAGGGGGAGTTCCGGCGGGCCTGACGGGTCGGTTGTAGCCGGGCAAAACTGGCCCCGGGTCTGGAAGCGGCTCGGGGCCTTCGCAGTTCTGCGACACACTCACTCAACGGTTTTCCTGATAGTCGCGCAGCGCGGTCAGCTGCTGCTGCTCATGGTCATGTTCCGTGGCCCGCAGCCGGCGCATCTCCTCGGCCGGATCGGCCCGGAAGAAACTGCCGCTGCCCGGTTTGCCCGAAAGGCCCAGTCTGTTCATCTTCTTCGGCACCGCAGCGCCCTGATATTCCAACGGAATCGGATGGCCGTGCGCATCGACCGGGCCGAGCGGCTGATGGATCTCGATGTACTCACCGTGCGGCAGCCGACGGATAATGCCCGTTTCGATGCCGTGTTCGAGCACCGCGCGATCGCTGCGCTGCAGCGCGACGCACAATCGGTAGGCCGCCATATAGGCCAGCGGCGGCCCGAGCAGCAGTCCGAAGCGGAACGCCCAGGTGGTGGCGTTGAGCGAGATGTCGAACTTGAACGCGATGATGTCGTTGACGCAGGCCAGGGTCAGCACGATATAGAACGTCAAGGCCATGGCGCCCACGGCCGTTCGCACCGGCACATCGCGCGGCCGCTGCAGCAGATTGTGGTGTACGTAGTCCTTGGTGAGCCGCTTCTCGATCCACGGATAGCCGATCAGCACGCCGAAGATGATCGGCATCATGACCCCGGCCGAGACCGCGCCGGGAATCGTATGCCCGAAGATGTATCCCTCCCAGGCCGGGAACAGTCGCAGCCAGCCGTCGGTCCACATCAGATAGAAGTCGGGCTGGGTGCCGGCCGAGACCTGAGAGGGGTTGTAGGGCCCCAGATTCCAGATCGGGTTGATCTGCAGCACACCGCCCATGAGCGCCACCACGCCCAGGGTGAACATGAAGAACGCGCCCTGATCGATCGCGAACACCGGCACGATCCGATCGCCGATCACATTGCGCTCGCTGCGCGCCGGACCGGGGAACTGCGTGTGCTTCTGATACCAGACCAGCGCGACGTGCGCGCCGATCAGGGCCAGCATGATGCCGGGGAACAGCAGCACATGCGCGATATAGAGCCGGGGGATGATGATGGTGCCCGGGAAGTCGCCGCCGAACATCAGCCAGTGCAGCCAGGTGCCGATCACCGGCATGCCCAACGAGATTCCGGAGAACGCCGCCCGCAGGCCGGTACCCGAGAGCAGATCGTCGGGCAGTGAATAGCCGAAGAAGCCCTCGAACATCGCGATGATCAACACGATCGCGCCCATCACCCAGTTCGCCTCGCGCGGCCGTCGGAAGGCGCCGGTGAAGAAGACCCGGCACAGGTGGATGATCATCGATGCGGCGAAAAGCAGTGCGGCCCAATGGTGTACCTGCCGGATGAACAGGCCGCCGCGCACGTCGAAGGTGATCTCGAGCGCCGATTCGTAGGCGCGGGACATGGTGACGCCGCGCAGCGGTTGATAGGTGCCGTTGTAGACCACCTCGGTCATGGAGGGGTCGAAGAACAGGGTCAGATAGATGCCCGACAGGATCAGGATGATGAAGGCGTACAGCGCGATCTCGCCGAGCAGGAAAGACCAGTGCGTCGGGAACACCTTGTTGATGGATCTCTTGACGAAGGCCGCCGCCTGGTAGCGCGAGTCGGCCGCATCGGCCTGCTCCGCGATCCTGCGGCCGAGGACATTGTCTCCGACTGCCATGGCAGTCACCCCCAACCAATAGTGATCGGTTGATCTGCTACTACAGACGGTAGCATTTCCGGCGCCGTCGATCGAGGGAATCGGCGACTTCCCCTCCTGCGATCGGGACCCCGTAAATCCTTGTCCCCCTTCGTGATCAGAGTTAGCCTTGTAGTTGCCGGGCGCTGCCGGATAGGGTCGTCGCGTGCCCGCACTGAGTCCGCAGGATGCGACCACATACTGGTTGTCCCGCCGCACGGGCAATGATCAGTTCCTGCTCTACGGCTTCGATGAGACCGGCCGATCGACTCGGGATCTGCGTGCGCTGCTGGCTCACCGCGCCGCGCGGATTCCCGATCTGGGACTGCGGGTGCGCGAGCGTCGATTCGCCTATCCCGTCTGGGCGCCCGGCGCCGTCGACGACGAGCAGATCGTGGAACATGAGCTGCCGGATTCGCACTGGTCGAATGTGGTTGCGGCACTGGGCGACGTGGTCGACGAGCGGCTGCGTGCCGAGGAACGGGCCTGGCGGCTGCATCTGTATCGCGCCGTCCGCGATGCGCCGGCGGGTGACGGTCCCGCCGTCATCGCGGTGCTGCAACTGTCGCATGCGCTGGCCGACGGCCGGCGCGCCACGGCCATCACGCGGTCCCTGTTCGCCGCCGAACTCCCTCCGGACGATGCTGCCCGGTCGACCGCATTCCCCACCGGCACGCATACCTTGAAAGACGCTGCCGCAGAGCTTGTTTCGTTCTTCGGGATGCCTATCGCCCTCGGCCGCACAATGATCCGCGGTCTCGCCGCCGATCGAGCGCGACGGGAACTCGCGGCCGCACCGCTCGCGGAGAGGTTGCGCCGCCCGCTCCCGAAACGCCGCCGACACTGCTCAATCACGGGCCCGAGCCGCGATCGCATGCGGTTCGGATGCTGGTCCGTGGTGATCTGCGGATACCGGGTCGCACGGTGACCGTGGTGGTGCTCACCGCGATCGGCGCCGCGCTCGCGCGCTATCTCGAGTCCCGTGGCGAGCCGAGAAACGATCTCGCGGCACAGGTTCCGATGGCCCAGCCGGGGCCGGAAGGCAAGGTACGCAACAACTATCGCGACGCGGCGGTCGAACTGCATACCGGTGAACCGGATCACCGCCGCCGCGCCGACCGCATCGCCGCGACCCTTGCCGCCCGCCGCGACCGCGCGCGACATCCGCTGCTGGCGGCGCAGGATCGGGTCGGTCTCGTCATTCCGGCTCCGGTGCTGCGCCGCGACGTATCGACCTTTCGCCTGGACCACGTCCCCTCGGCCCTCACCGTGCATACGGTCGTCTCCAGCGTCGACCGCGGGCCCGCCGATCTCACCCTCGCGGACGGCCGGGTCCGCTTCGCCGCCGGATTCCCCGCACTCGGCGCGGTCATGCATCTGACCCACGGCGTGCACGGCCTCGGTGAGGTGATCACGGTCTCGATACACGCCGATCCGGCCGTGCTGCCCGATCTCGATCGGTACGCCGCCCTGCTCGACGCCGCGCTCACCGAGGTCGTGGCGGTGCTGCGCGACTAGCTCGGCCGCGCCGCGGGGCCGGAGGATAGGATCCCCCGATGCCAGTACCGAAGGCCGAACTGCATCTGCACATCGAAGGCACCCTGGAGCCGGAGCTGGCGTTCGCGCTGGCCGAGCGGAACGGCGCGGAACTGCCGTTCGCCTCGGTGGAGGAGCTGCGGCATGCGTATCGGTTCGAGGATCTGCAGTCCTTCCTGGACCTGTACTACCGCCTGACCGATGTACTGCGCACCGAAGCGGACTTCAGCGATCTGGCCGAGGCATATCTGCGCCGGGCTCGGGACGAGGGGGTCCGGCATGCGGAGATCTTCTTCGATCCCCAGGCGCACACCTCGCGCGGCGTGCCGTTCGCGACCGTGATCGACGGGCTGTGGAAGGCTCTGCACGACAGCGCGGAACGCTATGGCATCACCACCTCGCTCATCCTGTGCTTCCTGCGCGATCTGCCCGCCGAGGCCGCGCTCGAGACCCTCACTGCGGCCGAACCCTATCTCGACCGGATCGTCGCGGTCGGACTCGATTCCGCCGAGGTCGGCCATCCCCCGGCGAAGTTCGAGGCGGTCTACCGGCGTGCCCGCGAACTGGGCCTGCGCGCGGTCGCCCACGCCGGGGAGGAGGGCCCGCCCGCCTACATCGCCGAGGCGCTGGACGTGCTGAGCGTCGAGCGCATCGATCACGGCATCCGCGTGCTGGAGGATCCGGCGCTGGTCGAACGCCTTGTGCGCGAACGCATTCCGCTCACCGTCTGCCCGTTCTCCAATGTCCGTCTGCGCGTGGTCGATCGGTTGACCGACCATCCCCTGCTGCGCATGCTCGACCTCGGCCTGCTCGCCACGGTCAACTCCGACGATCCGGCCTACTTCGGCGGCTATGTCGAGGAGAATCTCGAGGGCATCCGAAAGGCGTTGGGGCTCACCGCGGATCAGCTGCGCACCCTGGCCCGTAACTCCTTCGAGGCCGCCTTCCTCGACGCCCCCACCCGCGACCGCTACCTCGCCGAGGTCGAGGCCTATCCGTTCTGATGCTCAGTTCCGGAGTCGTCCGAGGTAGGGGACGACCCGGCCGACCCGGCTCGCTGGGCTCGTCGGCTCATCGCGTCATCCCTCGAAGACCGTGCGTGCCATACGTTGAGCACCACCATAGGCTCTCACCGCCCCTTGTTCACTGCCCATATCGTTGCCCTCGGCGCTCGTCGGTGCCGGATGCGCGCTCCATCTGGTCGATGAGCAGGGTCAGCAGGTCGCGCTGGTGTGGCTGCAGACGTGCCGCGCGCAAAGCGATCTGCCGGACACCCAGATCGGCGAGGGTTCGCGCCAGGGCGATCTCGGCATCGGTCTGCTCGGCGGTGATCGGATCGACGAAGTATCCCGGCTTCACGCCGAAGAACTCCGCGAGCGCCGTCAGGACGTCCTGCGACGGTCTGGTCTTACTGCCGGTGCGCAGCGCCGAGAGATAGGTGCCGCTGATCCGGAGGGCGGGCTGCTTCTGTTTGATCGCGGCGGCGACCTCGTCGTTGGTGTAGCGGCGGCCGTGCCGGCCGTCGGGGCGGATGTCGTCGAACAACCGCTGCAACCGGTCTTTCAGCGCCGGCGGATGCGCACTGTCGGACATACCCCTGCCTCACCTCGAGGTCGACCATCAGTGAACACCGTATGCCGCGGGTTCGTCCGACGGTCGAGCACCACTTCCGTGCAGCATATACCTGCCCCGCTCGGCCGGCAGCCCTAGCGAACCGGGGGGATCGCCTGTGCCGCAGCCTTTTCTGACAGCTCGAGCTGATCGAATTCGCGCTCGATGACCTGTGCGACCCGATGGCATCCCGCGGCGCGCAGCGCGGTGATACGAGTGGATACGGCGTCGGGCCCATAGGCGGCCACGACGTCGCGCAGGCTGTATCGGTGGGCGGTGGCCGGAATCGTGCTGGCGGCCATGATGTCTCCCTTCGGCTACGTCTCGACGGGATTGTTATCGGATACGACGATCACGGTGGCGTCCCGCAGCGGCAGGGGCACCTCGCCGCCGTCGAAATGGGCGAGGCTCGGCACGATCACGGCGGCGACGCCGAGGGAGTTCACGATGGCGCGTAATCGAAGGGCCGGTTTGTCGGTATGTGCGCCGAAGGCAATGGTTTTGCGGAGGTCGTATCCCAATCATTTTGCCAGGCTGCGGATTTGGATTTCCTCCCACTGCTGACGCGAGCCGGCTACATCGCGTCGCAGATATCCGATAGCGCCGGTCTTCGCCATCTCACCCACCCCCAGGGTGTTGCCGCTTCCGCGGTCGATAGGTACTGGCCTCCCCTCGATGCCAGTACATGCCGATACGTGGAACGCATACCTTCGTATATAACGATCACTCTGGCATCTACGTGGGTACATGTCATCAGGCGACGACCACATCGCGTTCGGTGACACCGCCGTTCGGGCACCAGACCGATATCCGCCGCGGTCCCGCCGGAACATTGTCGAGGAAGAGGTTGCCCGAGGCCGGTACTGCCAGGCTGACGGTTTGCGGCGTGCCGAAGTAGGGGTCCACCCGGCAGAATTCGGGGCGATCGTCGCTGTTCGGCTGGACGGTCACCACGATCCAATGCTTACCGGTGGCGACATCCACGCTGGGCGGTTCGGCTGCGGTGGCGATCGCCGACATGATCACGGGCGCCGCCACGAGCGCGCTCGCACAGGTCACTATTCTCGAGGCCTTCATGGCTTTCACAATGCTGGCTGACTACCCGCCCTGCCCACACGCCACTTTCCTCGGCTTGCCACCGCCTCGGCCGATGCGATAACGGACGGGAAATCCGCAGTGGCACTTCACTTCTTGCGTGCGACACCCGCATAACAGGAGACGCTGGCATCGTAGGAGTCCGGGACCTCGGTGATACCGTCGGGCCGCCACCGATGTGGCGGAACGATCCCGGGATCGACCAGATCCAGACCCTGGAACAGGGTCGCGAACTCCTCGCGCGTGCGGTCCTGCGCGGTGATGCCGCGCGCGCGGTAGATCTCCCGGACGGTCGCGATCTGCGCAGGGTCGAAGTCGGCGGTCGCCGCGCATATGACCAGATAGGAGCCGGGCGCGAGCGCGTCGAGAAACGTATGCACGATCTCCTCCGCGCCGGTCTCGATGAAATGCAGCAGCGCGATCAGGCTCAGGCCCACCGGCTCGCTCAGATCGAGGATCTCGGTGAGCTCCGGTGAGGCCAGGATCGACTCCGGATCGGTGGCGTCGGCCTCCAGATAGGCGGTGGCGCCCTCGGGAGTGGTCGTCATCAGGGCGCGCGCATGCGCGAGCACGATCGGGTCGTGATCGACATAGACCACCCGGCTCTCCGGTGTGATCTCCTGGGCGATCTGATGCAGATTCGGCTCGGTAGGGATCCCGGTCCCGATATCGAGGAACTGCCGGATCCCCGCGTCCGCCAGAAATCGCGTGCTCCGGCGCATGAAAGCCCGGTTGACCGTGGCCGCGACCTTGATCGTCGGCCAGACCTTCAGCACCTCCTCCGCGGCCAGGCGATCGGCGGCGTAGTTATCCTTGCCGCCCAGGAAGTAGTCGTACATCCGGGCCGAATGCGGCTGCGTCTGCGCGGATTCCACACCCACTACATCCGCCTCCCTGTCTCGGACCGTGCCTCATCGAACCCCACAGGTGTCCAGGCTAACCATCACCACCGCCGCGCACACCGAAATGCGGATCGTCAGTCCCAGGAGTAGAAGTGCATCCGGCGGGTGATCGTGGCGACGAGGGCGCCGTCCGGGCCGCGGAGCTCGGCGACGCCCTCGTCGCGCTCATCGTGACCGGCGAAGAACGGCGCGTCATCGGGGAGGACGTCGACGGGATGCTGATGCCATTGCGCGACACCGTCGCAGATGACATCCGAGGTGATGGTCGAGCCGGTGGCGGTCGGTCGACCGGTCTGGACCGCGGTGAGGCGCACGGTCAGTGTCCAGTGCCGCTGTCCGCTCGGGCACCGCACATCGACATAGGCGTGCGCCGTGCCTCCGGAGACGTAGCTGTCGTCGTGCAGCCAGAGCACGCCGGCGGGGTCCGCTGGAGACGGAGCCGCCGCGAGGAGTCCGACGATCAGTAGGGCAGTCATAGGAGCCATCGCTCCATGGCACCACGAAAAGCGTTGCGCCACGGGCTATTACGGCACGGAGCTCCCGTGAACCCCGAATGAGGTCCGCCTCAGGAACCGGCTGTCCCGCTTGGGGATTCGGCGAGGACGAGTGCGGTCCAGCTGGCGGCCTGGTGTGAGGCGATGTTGTAGATCTGTCCGGTCGTGAGTTCGATGGCGTAGACCGAGCGTTCGGGGGCGCCGCCGTTGTAAGTGCCGAACCATGCGACCGTCCCGAAATGCGGCATGGTGCACTGGGGAGCGTTGCTGAACGCGTCGATCGGGAACTGGACCTGGCCGACGGTGGCCGTGGTCAGCGCCGCCAGGGTGCCGCCGGCCGCGGTGGCCGTCGCGGCCGCCTGAACCTGGGTTACGCAGGCGGTGACGACGAAGAAGCGCCCGTTGGCGCTGGGGACTGTGGGCATGCGATGCTCCGATCGGTGGCCGTCAGGCGGGCGGAGTGGGCGGCGCGAAGCCGGTGATGTTGAGTTTCTGGCCGATGGCCGCCACGGCGTCGACGAGGGACAGGCCGCCGAGTTCGGCCCAGCCGGTGCCTTGCAGGCCGCGCATCTGGATCCATTCGTCGCGAATGCGTCCATTGGAGTCGGCGGGCATCGGGACCTGGGTCGGCCCGGTCGGGGGCGCGAAGCCGGAGATGCCGAGGGCCTTGCCGACGGTCGCAACGCCGTCCACCAGGGTGCGGCCGGACAGTTGGGGCCAGCCGTTGCCGCCGGGGCCCATGTACTGAATCCACATGTCGCCCACGGGATCAGGCGAGACGGTCCCGACGCCGGTGGCGTTGGCGAAGTCCTGCGGCGAATACCCGTCGGCGGAGTTCATATCGCAGTTGCCGAACGGCGAGGCGCCCTCGGGCAGGCCGGCGCCATAGCCACTGCCATCGGTGTACTGATGGGCGATCTGGCCGGGCAGGTTGGGGTTGCTGCCATAACCCGCGCCGATCATCTGGAGTCCGTCCGGGCGGGTAGGCCACATGCTGGAGAAGTCGGATTGGTTGGCATAGCCGATGACTCGTGCGGTCGAGCCGAGCCAGTTGACCAGGTTCCAGTAGACGTTGTTGATGCCGTCGGACTGATCGCCGCTGGGATTGCCGCCGGACTCCACGTCGATCATGGAGATCATCTTCGGGTGCGGCCCGCCCGCCTGTCCGACCATCGCCTTGTGGGTGTTGACGGTGTCGAGCCAGTTCGGCCGCCAGTAGAGATAGACGATGAAGCAGGCGATGCGCCCGGAATCCGCGGCGCTGGCAGCCCAGGCGTAGTTCTGGGCGAAGTTGCGGTCCTGGTAGGTGCCGTCGTTGGATCGTAGCGAGAAGAGTTGGTACGGGTACGAATTGTCCACCGGTACCTGGAATTCGGACACATCCGCGAAAAGCGAATCGACCATTACTGCCCTCCGCTGAAGCTCTTCCGGATGCGGAACTGAACCGAATCCGGATGGTGCGCCTCGATTTTCATGTATCCACCGCCGTCATGGGCGGTTTACGCGCAACTGTAACCTCGTCGTAATGTCCAGCGCTACTGGGGTTTCCACATCATTGGCCGGTGGCACCCGCCACCACCGCGCGGATCTTCAGCTGTGAGGTGATCGATTGTGCGAGACCACAGGCAGTTCCGGTGCGTTCGAGGTAGACCGATGCGGTGTTGTCCGGCGGATAGATTCGCAGCCCCGGCACCGACACGGGTGCACACTGCTCGTTCGGAAAGTTGTGCACATTGACCGCGAGCACCAGCGCCGACGCCTGCCCACCGGGTACCAGCTGCACCGGCCCGCCCGAGGCGCCGTCGCGCGCCGCGGGCGCCCCCACGGGCGCGCTGTCGGGACCGTTGGCGTAGGAGACACCCGGGAATCCTTGGATGATGCACGGACCGGATCCGTTGTTGGTGAAGATGATCGGAATCCCTACCGTCCCGGCAGCGGCGCTCTCCTGACCGATATTCGCCGACAGATCCGCTGTATGGCATTGCGGCACAACGTTTTCCTCAGGCCGCAGGACCGAGGGTGAACCGCTGGGCGGCGTCACCGCCGTTCCCGGGATCGAACCGCCTCCGCCCGTCGGACCGACCGAAGCCGGTGCGCCCGAACCCTGCCCGCCGCCCGCCGACGGCGTCGCCGACTTCTCCGACCCGCAACCGGCAACGGCCGCCGCCACACAGACGGTGACCAGCAACCACTCGAACGACCGTCTCCGCACACCACCACCGTACCGCTCCGAAGACGTGTCTCCAGTGCGGTGTGGAAGATGTTGCCTGAGTTGATATGTCGACGGCCTGCTGTCGTGCCTTCACGCAAGCGGATTCCACAGCCGAGTCGTGATCACGTCCACGTTTTCGCTATGGATGGAGTACTTGGGGGCGCCGATCAGTGGTTATCCGGTATACGAACCGAACAAGCAAGAATGAGTAAGCAAGAATATCGCGAAGACCTGCAAGACCGGCGGTACGCACGCGTATACAGGAGAAACCGTGTCCACTATCACCGAAGGCGGCAAGACCTACCGCATCGACTCAGAAGGGGTTCCTCTGCTTCACAACAGTTTTCGTATCATCAGGTCACTGACGTATTTCTGGATGAGGGCCGGCGTCAGATGCGGGATGTCGTGGTCGGGGCCGATCTGGGCCGCCTGTACGGCGGCCTGAAACCTCTTGGCCGGCAATGTGGAACCGCGAATCGGTGCCTCGGGCTGCTGGTACGCCTGCAGCAACGGCAGGGCCGAGTGCTGACGCTGCGGCTCCGGCAGGTCGCGTAGCGCGGTTTCGAAGCGCGACAACCACTCGGCGTAGTCATCGATGTGTTCGATCGGCTGGCCCGCCTCGATCAGCCAGTCGACGAACTCGTCCTGGGAGATTCCGTCGTCGTGCGGGTTCATCACGTCGAAGGTTTCGAATTCGGGCGTCACCTGGGCGCCGAGCGTGGTGATGGCCTCCGCGGTGAAGTCGACCGGCAGACCGTCGTAGTGAGCGCGCTGCCGATCCCCGGTACTGTCGAGCTGATAGAACGACTTCGGGGCCAGACCGGTCGCGAGCACGCTCAGCATCAGTCGCGTGAAGATATCCGGCACATTCAGCTGCCCGGCGTAATAGCTGTGGGCCAGAATCATATCCGACCGGAATACCGAAACCGGCAGCCCGCACAGATCGTGCGCCTCCCGCAGCAACACCTCACCGGCCCACTTGCTGTTGCCGTAGCCGTTGGCATAGCCGTCGTCGATCGAACGCACCGCGCTCATCTCACGGATATCACCATCCTCGGTGAACGTCCCCGAGATCTGCGAGGCCACGGCCACCGAGGACAGGTAGGTGACCGGTTTGATCCGCGATGTCAGAGCCAGTCGAATGATCTCCGCCGTCCCGACCACGTTCGGGCCGAAGAGTTGGTTGTAGGGCAGCACGTGATTCACCAGCGCCGCCGGATGCACGATCAGGTCGACGCTGTCGGCCAGTCGACGCCAAACCTGTTCCTCCAGGCCGAGACCCGGGTCACCGATATCCCCGGCAAGTACCTCCAGGGTGCCCTCGGCCAATTTCCGGTAGTGCCGCAGCAGTTCTTGATCTCCGCTGTCGAAGGCGTCGTCGAGGCGTTTGCGGGCCGCGGTCGCATCGCTGCCGCGCACGAGGCAGATCACCGTACAACCCACGTCGTGCAGCCGCTGCAGCCATTCCAGGCAGAGGAACCGGCCCAGATAACCGTTCGCGCCGGTCAGCAACACCGTCCGGGGCGGCTGCGGAGCTCGCCGCAAATCCGGTGCGGCAGCGAGTGTTTCGGCAGCGACGAACTTGTCCAAGGTGAGATCGGCAGCACGAATCCGCGTGCCGGTGCCGTGCACCGAAGTCGCCGTGGGTTGCGAAACACCGGACTGTTGTTCCTGTTTGATGTAGTCCACCAACTGCTGCAGGTTATTGGCCGGACTGACGATGACACCGACCGGCACCTCGACACCGAGGACCTCTTGCAGCAGATTCGACAGCGACAGCGCCGACAGCGAATCGCCGCCCAGGTCGGTGAAATGCGCATCCGGATTGATATCCGTTGTTGCGCAACCAGAGAGGGCGTGCACGGCCCGGGCCATCAACAGTTCGAGCGATATGTCACGCCCCTCGCGGCGAAGAGTACTCAGCTCCTCCTGCTGTCCCTGCTCCAGTTCCGTGTACAGCTGTTCGAGACGTTCGCCGTAGCGTTGCTTCAGCCTGAGCCGCAACAACTTTCCGATCCCCGACAGCAGGCCGTTCTCGGTGCTGAACGGTTCGGTCTCGATCAGGAAATCACGGGGGATCTCGTAGGAATTCAGCTCGACATGTTTGGCGACTTCGAGCAACGACTCGTTGATCGCCCCTTTCAGCTCGGTGACATCCGGGTATGCGGCAAGGGCGGAATCCGTCGGCACGATCACGGCCAGCAGATAGGCCCGCTCGCTGTTGCCGTAGACGTAGATCTGCCGGATCAGTGGGCTGCTGGTGAAGAGGGCCTCCAGCTTCGACGCTGCCACGAACTCGCCCTGGGACAGCTTCAGGACATTGTTGCGGCGGTCCACGTACACCAGCCGGTCGGGCCCGATCTCGGCCATGATGTCGCCGCTGTGGTAGAAGCCGTCGGCGTCGAAGACCTCGGTGTTCAGCTCGGGCCGTTTGTAGTAGCCGGGGAACATGGTCTCGGATTTGATCAGCAGCTCACCGCGCGGATAGGGCTTGTCGGTGTGGAGGTAACCCAGTTCCGGCACGTCGACCAGCTTGTAGTCGATTACCGGCGGGCGCTGAATCTCGTCTTCCACCAGAATGCCGCCGGATTCGGTGGCGCCGTAGCCGATGACCACCTCGGTGTGGAGCACCGACTCCATGAACGTTTTCATCTCGGCCGACAGCGGTGCACTACCCACCGTGACAACGAGGATGCGTCCGCCCAGCATCTCCTCGCGCAGTTCGGTCTTCACCTGCTGCTCGATCGCCTCC
Organism: Nocardia sp. NPDC051570; assembly: GCF_044454005.1. Classification (NCBI taxonomy): domain Bacteria; kingdom Bacillati; phylum Actinomycetota; class Actinomycetes; order Mycobacteriales; family Nocardiaceae; genus Nocardia; species Nocardia sp. NPDC051570. Next base: position 590,152 of record NZ_JBITDI010000005.1, read on the forward strand.
CGGTCACCGCCCTCGGCCGTCCGGCGGTCCACCGCGCTCTGGAAGCGCTGGAACACCATGTCGCACACCCGCGGCACGAGGAACAGCGTCGTCGGGCGCACCAGCGAGATGTCCTCGAACAAGGTGGACATATCGCTGCGCGCCGCGAAATATGCTGTGCCGCCAGCGGATAAGCACGAGAAGAGCGACCCCCGTCCGGCTATGTGGCTCATCGGCAGATAACTCACGCCGATGGTCGGCAAAGGCGTGTTGATGGCACGGAGCCAGAAACTCGTCACCATCCGCTGCGGGTACATCGCCCCCTTGGGTGTTCCGGTGCTGCCGGAGGTGTAGATGAGCAGCGCCAGCTCGTCTCGGTCGCAGTCGGTGTGCATCGGCGCGGCGGGCAGTTCCTGTCCGCGGGCGATCAGTGCGTCGACGGCCTCGAGCCGCATCGGCGCATCGCTCAGCCTGCGGCGAGCGGCCTCGACGGCGGTGCGGTGATCGTCGTCCTCGGCGCGGTAGCCGAAGACCACCAGCGACCGCACCGAATCGCCGACCAGTAACAGATCAACCGCCCGGTCGAGCTGCTCGATATCCGTGGCCAGTACCCGCGGCTCGGTCTCGGCGACGATCGGCGTCAGCTGGGCCTCCGATGCACCGGCCTGCAAGGGCACCGATACCAGGCCGAGATAGTTGCAGGTCAGATCCACCGTGGTGTAGTCGATGCTGGTGAAGCCGAGAATCGCGACGAAATCGCCTGTCCGCGTGGGATGTTGGGGATCGTGGTGCCACGCCGAGGCCAGCGCGCGCACCCGCCGCCACAGCTCGCCGTAGGTGACGGTGTCGAACCGGCGCAGTACTCGTGCCCGCCGCCGACCGCTCTCGTCGGTGACGTATTCGACGGCACGTTCGCCGAGTGCCGGCCGATCGGCATAGCCCGCCAGCACCGTCGCCACGATCTGCGCGATCGGCATGTCCTCCCGGGCGATGGCCGTACTGATCGCCTCGATCGGCTCGGCCTTGCGCACCTGTTCATCGCGGGCGATCAGATCAGCGACCCTCTGTCCGAGCTCCGCGGGCCGTTCCTCGTCCATCCACGACCTCCTGCTTCGATGCATGCGGGCGGGCGGATATCCAGCGATCTTGATACGGCTTCGATCGATCAGGCCATGATGAAGATACTCCGCAGCACCGGAGACCTCGGGATACGGCTACTTTTCAGCTACAGTCAGGAGATTGCCGTTGGATCGTGCATTGCAAGTGTCGACGCCCATCAATAGAGGAGGTTGTCTTGACCGCTGTCGCTCCCGATGCCGTGACCCGGTTCCGGACCGCATTCCTGGCTCGGGACCTGGATGCGATGACGGCCCTGCTGGCGCCGGATTGTGATCTGTATCCGGCGACCGGCGACAAGCCATACCGAGGGCATGCCGCTGGACGGGCGATCTTCCGCGCGCTGATGGACGTCTTCGAAGATGCCCGCTATCTGGGTGAATTGGCCGGGGCGGTCTGGGATGCCGGGCCTGCCGACGCGCGCGTCCTGCTGTTCCGTGGACGTGTCGACAACGTCTCGGCGCAAAGTATCGCCCTGTTTCAGGTCGACGATTCCGATCGCATCGCGGTGGTGACCTCCATGGTCCGGCCGATGTCGGCCCTCACCGTATTCAGTGAGCGGATGCGTGCCAGTCTCGCGGCCGAAATCGTCAGCTGAGCGCGAATACGCTTGGTCGCGAACGGTTTACGATAAGGCGGTCGGCTTCCGTTCGCCGAGGACACGACCGCGCGGTCGATATGCCGTCGACCAATTGCAGGTGACAGCGAAAAGGTAGCAACACAGCTTTGCCTTATGGGTGACACCTATAGGCCGCATGGGCAAAATTGCGGCCAAGACCGTGTCCCAGGTCCGGAAGGAGTGGTAGCGGAGATGACGGAATCGACGAGCGACCTCCAACAGTCGGTCGCGGCTCTGGACGACGCCCCCTTCGGCCGGGCCTGCGCGCCGACCGAGCTGCCCTCGGACAATCCGGCCATCGGTCGCTACCGCGGCGTCATCGATGCGATCTGGACCATCGGCAAGAAGCTGCACGGCGGCACTATGGTCGCCACCAGCGCCGCGGCCGCCACCCGCTGTCTGCGCACCACCCATCCGGAATCGGCGGAGATGTTCCCGATAGCGGCCAGCACCGATTTCCTCGGGGCGCCCGACCCCGGCGAGGTCGACTACGAGGTGCGCATCCGCAAGACCGGCCGGCAGATCTGCCTGGTCGACGTGGACCTCTTGCAGGGCGGGCGCACCCTGGTGCACACCGCCTTCACCTTCAGCCAACTCGATGACGCACCGCCGGTCTACGCCCCCGAGAGTTATACCGATATGCCCGCCGAACCGACCGCCGACGCCGTCGCCTACGGGCCCGATTCGCCGATGCGCATCGCCCACATCAGTGAGGGCGCCTCGGTGGCCCTCGATCCGATCTGGGCCCGCTTCCTCGACAGCAAACAGGGCGAGCCCCGGCTGCGGCTGTGGATCCGCCCGCGTCCCGCCGATGAGCGGAACCCGGACGTGGCCGCCTATTTCGCGATGATGGCCGGCGATATGAGCCCGCCGGTACCGATGAATCTGGGTCGTTTCGGCTGGTCGCCAACCGTCCAGCTCACCACCTATCTGCGCCGCCGCCCGGCACCCGGCTGGCTGCGTGTCATCGCGACAACGCACGAGATCGGCGAGCGGATGTTCGACCAGGATCAGCTCGTCCTCGACGCCACCGGTGCGGTGATCGCGCAGACGCGTCAGCTCGCTCTCATTCCACTGCCGCGTTGACAGCACCACAGCTGCCCGCACCGCACACCGATAGCCGTAGTGCCGCAACCTCACTCGCGTGTTTCGGTGCTGGTATCGACGCAGTGCTGGAAAGCGAACGGCCTGGCTGGATATCCAGCCAGGCCGTTCACTGAAACGCTAGTCCGCTACTTCTGCTCGCCCGTCTGGACGTTGAACTGCGGGTTTTCCCACGGCGGAGTACCTGTCTCGAACTGCGCCGCGGTGGCCCTGCGGGCGTCCTGTTCCTTCCGGAAACAGTCGAGGCCTTCCGGTGACAGCTTGGACTCGAAGTCGGCAAGCTCGGCCGGGTGCGTGGTGACCGGCGAATCCTGTCGGTTGCAGCCGTTCAGCGGCTTGCCCTGGAACCGGTCGTTGAGCCAGTTCATCGCCGGAATGATCGCTTCCCCGTAGAGCAGGACGGTTTCGGCGGCGATGTTGCGCCGGTAGTCGACGCGGGCGTCGCTGCTGGTGCAGTAGCCGTTCACCAGGTCGTCGATCGGCCTGATCGGCGAAACCCAGTCGTACACCGCGGAGTTCATGAACACCGGCATGTCCGGCGTGGCCTTGCCCATCCGCAACTCGTCCAGCAGCTGAGCCACAGGGGGCTCGAGCGTGAAGTCGGGGCTGTCGAAGATGCCCTTGATGTTCATGAAGGGGAATATCCCGGTGGAGTTCACCATGCACGTGCTCCAGTTGTAATTCCGCCAGACCTTGCCGACATCGTTCGCATGCTGGTCGAAGTACTGCCCGAATTCCGGGTAGGCCTTGGAGATCCCGACCAAACCGGTGAAGATGAGCGCGGAAGTCATCTGGTTGTTGGCGTAGTCGACAAGCGCCTTGATATCCGCCGGTGTGCCGTTGTGTGCCGCACCGACGATATTGAGCTCCGGTGCGTAGGACCGTCGCAACTCCGCCGCGTGCCCGGTCGGGATCGCACCGCCGGAGTCACCGACCATGCCGACCTGGGTGGTCCGGCCCAGACCCATCGCCGGGAAGTTCTCCGCGGCGCGGATGCCATCCAGAGTGACCCGGGCGCCGGTCGGGCCGTCGGCGAACCCCTCGTTCGGGCCTTGGTGATCAGGGATCGATATCGCCCAGCCGCTGGCCAGCGACTCGAGGATCGGGATCTGAGAGATGTGATTCGTGCCGGACTGGCCGCCCCAGCCGGGGAAGAACGACCCCATCTGAATGGTGTACGACGGCTTGCACTGCGGTGCGGTCGAGTTCTCGTCGACCTGATACGACACCAGATTTCGCGGCCTGCCACCGTTGTCGCCCTTGGGCTTGATCACGGTGGTCACCGCCGGAATCGGATTGCCATGACCATCGGTCGAGCGGTAGGACAGCTGCCAGGCGTCCATGTCGTACGGCACGATCGCGAAGTACGCGGGCACGATTTCCCGGGCCTCGATCAGATCACCGGGATTCTTGTCCACGAACGCCTGGGCCGGTGGGTGATAGAACGGATCGTCCTGCGGGAACCCGGGAAGCTGATACCACGGCAGCCTCGGGCGAACGCCGATGGGCTGATAGTTGTCCGAAACCTCCTGGTCCCAATATCCGATGGGCGAATTCGGATTGCGCGGTAGCGATGCACAGGGGCACGGGGCCGCACTGGCAATGGCGGCAAGCGCTACCTGGCAGACGGCCGCGACAGTGACTGCAAACCCATATCGATAACGCCTGGGCCGGGACGTGAACATGTTCGTACCATCCTTCTCCGAGGGACATGCGTATGTTTCATCGTGGACAGCGCTGAACACGCAGTATGCACAGGCGGCGATGAGGGTTCTGCTCGCTTGCCGCATCATGGCTATAGCGCAGCAACTGCGTTGCAGGAACCTTAACAGAAACTGATAGCGCCTAATGCCCAGTAGGTTCGCCCGACGTCTGTATGTCGCGTGAACGTTGCGAATGCATCGGGTCGAGAGCGTATAACTTTGACGCGAACCACATTTGCGGATGGAAGTTGACCCTGTCTGTGGCAACTCGACCGTCAATCTCGGGGATTCATCGAAATTGGTGGGCTGATCCGGCCGGACACGTGTTCTCCACGATCGTCGCTGATCTGCGACCGCGCACTCCGTACCGGATGCTCGGGCACACAACGGAACCCACTGATCCGAACCTGACCGGTTGCGCCCGGAATATCTGGTGGCCAGATGATCGAGCGTGGTGCGTCGACACCGATCGGACTCTGATCGGGACACGATCCCCGGCGCTATTCGCCCGGCTGACAGCCGATCCCGCCGTTGAGATCGCGGTCCAGCAACACGGACCGTGCGACCTCGGCGGCCTGACCGGTCGGGAAAGGCCTGGTCAGGACGGACGCAGGACAATCACGCCGGGCGTCGTCGCCACGTACTGCGACAAGGGTGTGTCGACGACCTGGTAGGCGGCGAGCGAGGTGGCGTTGCGGAATACCGGACCGTTCGGTGTTCGCACGAAAATGCCGACGTGAGTGACGTCGAGGCCTGGCTCGTCGGCGTACGCGCCGATGAAGTCGCCGGTGTGCAGCTGCGAAACAACCGCGTCGTTCACCGCGCCCGCGGGAATGTAGGTGATGTCGCGGTCGACCACCGGAATCCCCGGAAGATAGTTGCTTCCATCGACTTTCGCATTGAGATGCTTGCTTACCGTGATCGCCGCCGACGTCAGGGAGCCGGTGATATCGGTGGCCGCGATGCGCGGCGTGTTCGCCCAGTCGGTGAAGAAGTGCTTGCGGTGCCAGAAGTCGATCTGCCCACCCGCATACCGAGTTTCGACAAGTTTGTTCATGAAATCGGCGCGGTCGGCCGACCTGCTGAGCGCCTCCACATAGTCGAGGAATGTGAAGCAGTCCACGCGCCGCAGGTCGACGACCAGCTGTTCGGGCTGGGTGGGCGAGCCGACGAGCATGTCCGGGCCGTACGGGGTTCCGAGGAATCGCGCCGAGAGCTGGTCGATCGCATCGCCCCTGGGCGTGCCGGCGCGAAGCCCGTTGCGCACCGCCAGTAATTCGTCGAGCTTGTGCGAGGTGGTGTCGTCGAGATTCGCGGTCGGCGTGGCGCCAGCGGTGGGCGACCACAGCCCCGAACCGCAGATCAAGGCCAGGACAACGAACAGAACACGGACGGTGATGCGCAAGTCGCCTCCCCGATGCCGAGCGATATGTCTGTTGCCAGTTGACCTGCCGCACTGCCACATACCCGACGTATAGCAGACCAGGGTTGCGATTGATACTGCCGCACCGCGCCTGCGTATGTCACCTGTGTGGCAAATTCCCAGGTCCGACGGCACGTGCCTGCGGGTGATGATCCCGATGCCCCCGCTGCCTCGGTCGCGCACGTAAGTGACGATTCCAAGACCGTCGACACCACCGTCACTCAGTTCGAAACCGTCGACGGCCGCACCCGACCTACGGCTGCCCGACCGCCCGGGCCCCGAGCAGAAGCGAAATGACTTGTGCCTTGTGGCGCAAGATATTTCGTCCTGGCTAAAGTCTCCGACATGCCGGGGGATTCATGTCCCAGTTACTGGCCGTAAGAAAATCGCAGGTTCGCGAAGAGCAGTTCATTCATCCGCCGCCTGAGGTGCCCTGTCTTGCTCTGATCGGGCGCTTCGTCCGGGGTCAGCAAGGTGAACCGGAGTAACGTCTCTCCGTTGGGAGCGACTGTCAACTCGAAGTGCACCTGGTCATTTGGCCTTGTGGGCCACAGCGATGACCACACGACCGTTCCGGGTTTCACAGCCTGCAGGACTTCGGTCTCGATTTCGTCCGGTAGCAAGGTAAGCCAGGGCCGACCCGTCGGGCGATGGGGCTGGGTGAGCGACTCCCATACGACGTGCGGAGGTGCTGGCAACTTGCGTGCCCTCGAACCGATCTCGATCACGGCAGCATCGTATGGGCGATGTCGTCGGCGGTTCTTGGCCTCAGCACCTGAACCGGCTGTCCGATCAGACCCCGAGATGTGACCGATCGATATTTACCAGCGATCCGCTATCCAAGTCTGACTCGGTATCGCTTGTCGCCGCCGGAATTCGGGTGGCCAGAACATGGAGATCATGGACGGATGCGGGGATGTCTGCTTCGACAACGGTTCCGTTCGGGGCGAATGCTATGGCCATGGGCGTGCGGTCGACGCCGATTCGAGCCCTACTGATGCTCTCGACCGAGTGCAGGGTAGTGATCCACCCCGGAAGGGGTGCATGCGTTGGTTCGTCGCCCGTCGCCGTATCGGTGAGGAGGATTACCTGATGGACAGCCGGGGTGTCGGGGTTGTTGCCGATATTGTCGAGAAGGCGTTGGCACGCTGGACATCCAGATCTGACGACAAGAAGGACGAACGGGGTTCCCCGCAGTGCCGCCAAGCTCGTGTAGGTGCCCGAGGGGTCGGTGACCGCGATGTCAGGCAGTGGCGTTCCGGGTACCGGCCCCACCCGGGACACCAGTGACTCCACGTGATGTTCGAGACGTTCCAATGCGGCGCTGCCGCGACTGATCATGCCCAATACAACCAACGTCAACGCCGCGACCAGAACGACGAGACCGATGAACGCGACTATCCAGGGTGTGGTCATACCGGATTCGATTCTGTGAGGGCCTAATCCAGCAGCCGGTTGATACGTCCATGAATACCCACCAGCCGACCGGTAGCGACGGCAAGCCGGGCCGCAGCGGTTGCAGTGAGCAGCGTCAGTGCGGTGCAGAGCACTGCTGTGGTGGTGAGCGTGGTTGGCGCGGCGGTGATCCCGGGTCCTGTCGCGGGGGCCATCGCGACGATCCCCGCCGCGAGAACGTAGGCGAGATTTCGGACGAGAAGCCAGCCACTGATGGTCCGTTCGTCGGAGCCACCACAGCCGCAGGAAATTGCCCGCCCTCGCACGAGATTGATTCCTATTGCCGCTGTGAAAGCGATCAGCAGCACCACACAGCAGTAGGCCGCAGCGGACACGAACGCACCCGAGATCAGCGCCAGACCGCAGATGATCTCGATTCCGATCAGGCCACGCGCGGCAACCGGCACGATCACGCGGGGCAACAGACGATACTCTCCCAGCGCCCGGACGAACTCTGCCGATTGCGCAGCCTTCCAGATTCCTGCTCGCAGAAATACGGCCGCAAGTAGCAGACGTGCTGCGAACGGCGCCATTTCACTCATTAGGATTCAGCACACTCGCATGCTTCTACCTTCTCATCGTGGTTCTCCTTCTTCTTGTCCGTTTTCTCGAAGGCAGGGCACTGCTCATAACACTTCTCGATCGCCGTACGCGCCTTGCATACACAGGCGTGGTCGCCAGCCCCGCAGGCCTGGAGCTCGGCATGGCTGTCCTTCAGACATTTGTCGTACTCAGCCCTGCCGCCGCAGCTCTGGCGATATCGCATCGACACCGCGCCGGACTGCGGTGCTCCGATCATCGCTGCGGCGCCCATGCCGAGCAGACCGACCATGAGACCGAGCGCCCGACGCCTATCGCTCCTTGCCGTGATCATCGACTCTCCGTTCGGATCGTGAGGTCCCGCCAGGTATTCGATGTCCATCCTCGAACGGATGGGTGGATACGGACGTTAGCATTCGCCGAGCAACCGGTGGGGGACCGCGCTTCATGAGGACCGTGCCCGGCACCGCCCCACCGACGGCGCGCCGCTGTCTCGTGGCACCGCCGTATTCGGCTGTCCGGGCGTAGTCTCGATTCGGCGGTTTTGGTTGAGCGGACGCTGTGGCGCGACGCGCGGGCCGGTGCGTGTGCTCAGTGTGGCCGGGTTGGTCGATTCGTGTGGTAGGGCGATGCCGCAGTTGCCGTACGCCCGCCGAGCTGACCGAGATGTGCCATCGCGTGTTGTTCTGGGCGGCCGTGAAGTCGTGAAACGTGAGCTGCTGTGAAGGAGTTCTGGTGAGCGCATTGAGCGGGGTCGAAGCGACCGCGGCGTTGATCGCGGCGGGCCGGGCCGTCGAATCCGAACGGCCGGACCGGCTGTTCGACGACCCATGGGCGCGGAGGTTCGTCGTCGAGTCCGGTTTCGACGCCCAAAGCTGGTCGTCAGAGCAGATGCGGGCAAGCGGCAGGCAAGCCTGGTTCGTGGTGGCCATTCCGGTGCGGACGAGGTTCCTCGATGACTATGTGCGTGCGGCGGTCGAGCACGGTTGCGGTCAAGTCGTGCTGCTCGGCGCGGGCCTGGACACGCGCGCGCTGCGCATCGACTGGCCCTCGCCGGTGCGGTTTTTCGAGCTGGATACCGACAGCGTGCTGTCGTTCAAGGCGAGTGTGCTGGCGCACGTCGACCCGACACGCGCGGAACGGATCGAGGTTCGGGTCGATCTACGTGACGACTGGACCGCCGCCCTGCAGGCCGCCGGGTTCCGCGCCGACCTCAGCACCGCCTGGATCGTCGAGGGACTGCTGCAGTACCTCGACGAATCCGACGTGAACACGCTGATGACCAGGGTGGCGCGGTTGTCACCCGCAGGCAGTGAGCTGGGGATGAGTCTGGCGCCGCGGCCGGAGACCCTCCCGGCACTCCCGTCGGGCGCTTCTACGGCTGCGGATTTCCGGGCGCTGTGGAAGTGGGGCCCACCCGCTGACACGGCGGGGTGGCTGGCTGGATACGGCTGGAACGCCGAGATAGTCCGCATGGCCGATCAGGCGCGAGCATATGGACGCGAACTTCCCGACACCCCCGATCGTCCATGGGAGCCCGGGCACCAACTGGTCATTGCTAGCAGGGACTGATGTACGACGTCGTCCATCGACTCTCCCGCACAAGGCGAACGGAGGTACCCGTGAGCCGGCACGCACGGGATCCGCGCTCTACGCCGCAGCCGGGATCGGTGGGGTGGTAGTCGGTTTCAGCCCGGAACGCACCGGACCGACCGCTCACATCCTCGGTGCGATCGCAGCCATCCTAGACGGTGAGGTGACTGTCGTACCAACCGCGCTGGCGATGGTCCGCAGGGTCTCCTTCGATCGGCATAAACTCGGCTGGCAGCCAGTGGCATCGGGGATCCGCGAGCGATGCCCGGACTCGACACTCTCCTGATTCGGAATGTGATTCTCTCATTGAGAATCCTTCTGTCGGCCTTGGCCATTCGTGGATGCAGACTGTCCGTCATCGACAGTCCGGGGCCGCTACGGACGGACGGTATCGATGACCAACACAACGACGCGGCCGCTACCGGGGTCGGCGTGGCGCGACCGATGGCTTTGTTCAATCGGTGCGAATGCCGCGGTCGATCACACCCAGGGCGGTGTGGCGGGTGGGATCGTCGGGGTGGTGGATCGTGGCGGTGATCATGCCGGTGATCAGCGGCTGGATTGTGTCCAGGGTGATATCGGGGCGGATCTGCCCGTCCTGTTGGGCCCTGGTGAACAGGTGCTGCAGCGTAGCGTAAAGCTCGCTGTCCGGAGTGATGCCGGAGGCCGCTGGATACGGCGTACCGGCCTGTGCAATAAGTAGATGGCGGTCCCGTGCGGCCAGATCGAGCAACATGGTGAGCACGTCCAGCAGACCTTGGAGAGCGTCCGCGGAGTCCGCGTAGGGACGGGCCCGCTGGTCCATATTCCTGGTGGAGTCGGCGACCAGTGCTTCCAGCAGGCCCTGTTTGCTGCCGAAGCGCCGATAGATGGTGGCCACGCCCACTCCGGCGTGTTGGGCTATGTCTTCCATCTGTGCGTCCGCGCCGTCTCTGGCGACGACGTATCGACCGGCTTCGAGGACCTTGGCGAGGTTACGTGCCGCGTCCGCCCGCAACGCCGGTCCGGCGGCGGAGTTCGTGTCCTGGTCGGAATAGGTATCGGCCACGCCGCTCAGGGTGGCATAGCGCACAGCTGATTGACAATCGGAATTCCGCTTCCACATACTCGGGGAGTAAGCGAAACCGCCATTCCGGTTAGTAAGAGAACGTGGAGTCCCCATACCAGGAGGTTTTGCCATGACGACATCGCAGGTATCCACGCAGCTTCCCCAAGACGATCAGGACCTCACCGGCCTGCTGGGCAAGCATCTGATCTACACGTACTCCAACGGCTGGAAGTACGAGCTGTACATCAAGAACGCCCACACGGTCGAGTATCGGGTCCACCCCAGCAAAGGCGTACCGAACCCCTTGACGGGGCGCTGGGTGAAGGACCTGCGGGCGGTGACCGCGCGGCTCGGTGACGGGCTCTATTCGGTCGCCTGGGTTCAGGTCGCGGGCACGTGCGCCAGCCTGGTGATCAACACCCAACAGCGGTGGCTGCACTTTTCCGGGTTCCTCGCCAAATGGGCCGGCGACAACCCGACACCACTGGCCGGGTTCCAGAACGAGCACCTCGACGAGATACTCCGGTATCGCGACATCGGGCCGATCGCTCCTCAGGTGCAGGAGGACCTGTTCGCCACGATCACCTTCGTCGAAGACCGCGGGGTGGACAACGAAGAGGTCATCGCCTGCCCGCCCGAACAGGTGCCCGACGGTTTCTCGACCGCACCAACTGACCCCATCCACCCACTCGGCAGAAAGGTTTTGTCATGGTGACATCGCAGTTCGCCACCCGACTTCCGCAGGACAACCAGGATCTCAGCGGCCTGCTGGGCAAGCATCTGATCTACACGTACTCCAACGGCTGGCAGTACGAGCTGTACATCAAGACCAACGATCGCGTCGAATACCGAGTCCACGCCAGCACCAAAGACGTGAACCCGCTGACAGGTCGCTGGGTCAAGGACCAGAACGCGGTGATCGCCCGGCTCGGCGACGCGATGTACTCCATCGCCTGGAACGAACCCACAGGCACCTGCGTCAACCTCGTCCTGGACACGGAACAGCGATGGGTGCACTTCACCGGCTTCCTGGCCAAATGGGTCAGCGACCATCCCGAGCGCACCGTGGTGTTCCAAAACGAGCACCTGGCAGAAATCCAGGCCTACCGCGACGCCGGACCGATCGCACCCCAGGTGCAGGCCGACCTGTTCGGCACGATCAGCTTCGCCGAAGACTGCGGCCTCGACAACGACGACGTCATCGCCTGCGCCCCCGGCGATGTGCCCGACGGCTTCCTCGACCGCACCAACTGAACATCGACCGACCACCCACCGAGAGCCGCCGTCCGGCAGCCGTTTTCGCCACATCCGAATCCGGAAACGAGGGGGAATACGATGACAACCGACACGAGGACCGCGCCCGACACCGACCAGGTGGTGGCAAGGTTGGCGGCCCGCCTGCAACGACTCGAAGATATCGAGCAGATCCAGGCGATGCACCGAACCTACGTCCGCCATCTCGCGAATCAGCAATGGGATCAGATGGTGGCACTGTTCACCGCCACCGCGGTCGTCGACCTCGGCCACGACGGCATCCGCCGAGGCCACGACGACATCGCCGCCCTATTCTCCCTGTTCGACGCCTTCTACGCGAACGGCAACCCCCGCGCCGGCTACGTATTGAGCTCCCCTGTCATCGAGGCAACCGGCATCGACGCCACCGGCACATGGACCCTCCACCGGTTCACAGTCGATGGTTCCTGGACCGAGGACCGCTACCACTGCGAATACCGAAAGATCCCCGAGGGTTGGCGATTCAGCCACTTACAGCTCCGCGTCGTACTACCCGACCCGCAACCCGAACCCGGCACCTGAAACGACACACCACGTTTGTCGGACCAGGCCGAGCAACCCCGACGCCCCGTGATCACCGAATTGGTCACGGGGCGTTGCTCAACCAGAGCCACCCGGACCTCACGAATTTCACCCCTCGGCCGACACGCGAAGACGCGCAACGCCACACCGGCCCGACCGCGCGGGGGTATCGAGCAACCGTTGCGTGCGAACCGTCATTGGTGTCGCCATGGCGGTGCGGAAACGTGGTCTCATGCACCGGGCCTGGATCGCTGCGACCGAGCCGAGGATGGATAGGGGAGGGTGATCGGGCGAGTCGTTTCGGTGCGGACGCCCCAGGTATCGAGCGCTCCATGCTCGACCAGGAACAGTACGACGACCGTCCCGGCGAGTGCCCAGACCAGTATCTCGACGACTCCGCTGAGTGACCAGCGGGTCGTCCGGGGACTCGACATCAACAGTCTCGGTCAGCGCATACCGTATACGCCGATCTTCGAATTCAACTCTCGCAGCGATGAACTCACACCCGTCACGCAGGTCGACGCGATACTCGACACCTACTGCGCCGCAGGAGTTCCCGTGGATCGCGTCCGAGCACCCGGCGGACACCCTCACCGGCGGGGTCCCCGAGCCGGACCTCGCCGTCGGCTACCTCCCGACCGCTTCGCAAGCAAACCCGCCCCGTCCAACTGTCCGTAACACCACCACGATCGCGATCACTCACGACCAAGAACGCGCCGCAGAACAATCCGATGACATCGACTCTCGCGACCGTCCGGTGTTCGACACCTTCGCCCTCGAACCACACGGCCGCATGGGCCGGTGAGTGAGCCTGGCGCCCACCGGTGACAACCGCACCGCCGACCACCCCCAAACCCCCGATCACCCCGGCACCACCAGCACCGGCCACCCCCGCGCCGCCTGCACCCGTCACTCCGGCGCGTCCGGCCCCGTCGACCAACGCCCCGATCCCGTCGCCTGCTCCGCCTGTTGTACCGGCACCGTCGAAGCCTGCCCCGCCAGCGGCGACATCGCCTGCGCCCGAGGCGAATCCGGCACCGCCCGCCAAGACCGGCCCGGGAGACTGGAAGCCGACCGAGCATCCGAACGAGACGATCGTGCCGGGCAAGATGCGCTCGGACCGCGAGAAGATCCCCGACGGATTCACCAAGGCCGACGCCGACAAGGCCGAAACCATGGAAGCCCGCATCGAAAAGCAGCGCATGCTGCGTGTCGCCCCGGGCTGCCAGGTGTACTGGCCGGCTCCCTACGAGGTGTGCGGTGCGATCCGTGACAAATACAACGAACTCGGCGGCCCCAACGGCTTCCTGCTGCATCCCAAGACGAACGAGCTGACCAACCCCGACGGAGCCGGGAAACGCACCGAATTCGTCAACGGCCCCATCTACTGGTCATCTCAGGGCGGGGCGCACCCGGTGGTCAACCACTTCCTCGCCGCCTGGGCCCGACACGGCTACGAGGCCGGCTACATCGGCTACCCCACCACCGATGAGATCGTCAACCCCGACAAGATCGGCCGCAGACAGCATTTCACCGGTTCCACCATCTACTGGAAGCTGAACGAGGCGTACTCGATCGGCGGCAGGATCTTCGACAAGTGGGGCGAAACCGGTTGGGAGCAAGGCTTTCTCGGCTACCCCACCAGCGACGAGACCGGCACCCCGGACGGGGTGGGACGGTTCAACCGGTTCGAACGCGGCATGATGTACTGGACGTTCCCGACCGACGCGCACCCAGTGGCGGGCGGCATCCTCGACAAGTGGGCGAAAACCAACTGGGAACAGGGGCCCTACGGCTATCCGACGTCCGATGAGCGTCCCCGCGGCTCGGCGCGCGATCAAGACTTCCAGCGTGGCCGGATCGGTTGGCCCACCACCGCCGCCAACATCGCCGATATCGACTGGCAAGAGGACTCCATCGACGACGGTAACTGCCCTGGCTGCGGTGACGACGACCGCGTCAGAGTGACCGGCCCGGGCTGGACCAATGTCGAGCAACCGCCGCGTGCACTGGCCCCCCGGACACCGCAATCCAGTACTGCGGTGACTATCGACGACCTGCCGGACTGCAACCAACTTGCAGCGAATGCTGATGGCGCGACACCGTATGTGTGGTGTCGCGAACCGGAATCGCTTGCGCCGCGCGGGCCTGCACCCGGCTGGGAGTTCACGAGTGCGCTGGACATGCCATTCTGCAAGGAAGCATCGACGCCGAAATCGCAGTGGATCGGCGATCGGCAGTACCAGTGCATGTGGCGGGATTACGAAATCGGACTGTTCGACCGTAAGACCAAAGCACGCATTGGGACGATCAACGCTGTGCAAGAGAACCAGTTGAGAACCAAGTGGAACTCGACCACGTGGGACGCGCGCGTTGCTATGCACATCACGAAAACAACTGGCGGACTCGAGGAGGCCAGCTACGCCGGCTCGGTCTGGTGCAATTCAGACAACGGCGGAAGCTGCAATCACACCTTCGACAACAACGAACCGCCCAAACCGCTCGTGGTGGGCGACTTCATCAAAGACTACAAGATCACCGGAGCGGTCTCGCCCGCCTCGGTCCTCAAGACCACCGGTTTTGCACAATTCACCTTTACCCATCCCGCATCGAACCCGGTGACCACCGCTACCGCCATCGCGCCCACTGTCCGCTGCGACAACATCGGTGACCGCAACAGCCAGGGGTGCATCGTGTACGGTGCCGAACCCATCTTCGACCTGCGGACGCGAAACGTGCCAACCCTGGCCGACCACGTCCGTAAGGCCCAGCAGTCCGGTCTGCCGGGCGCGCCGAACGGCACACCCCTCACACGAACGCGGAACAACCAGCAAAACAATCGCAACGCCACCTGCAACAAGATCCCCGGCCCGCGACCACAAGGGATGCAGTGCGACGAATACCCCTTCGCCTCCACCAACGAGGGCGGCTCCGGCGGTGGACCGGCACGCACCTACAGTGACTGCGATGTCGGCAATGGTGTGCAGGTCCTGGATCCGACCAGGCCGGCGAACATCGGTGCGGGCGGGATCAGCATGTGCATGATTCCCGGAAAGGACAACTCGCGCGGCGGCGGTATCACCGGCTGGTTCCTCGCCAAACAGCGGCTGCTCGACGGCGACAAGTTCTACGTCAGAGGAAGTTGACCGATGCATATAGAACATGGCCGGATTCAGGCCGACCACAGCCAATTCCTGATGACAGATCCGAACGTAGACACCACCGACATCACCGACGAGAGCGACCTGATCTGGGCAGGACCCGGATTCGTCACCATCATGACGGGAATCGCTTACGGCCCCGTCAATCTGACCGTCGAACTGCTCGACCACGCACCTGACGACACCGATCTCGACGAGTGGGAGGTGGTCGAGGAGACCATCGTCGACGCCGCCGCGGACCTGCAGATACTGCCGCTGATGGGATCGGAGCCGGAGTCGAGCGATCGCTTCGAGCCGATCCCGGCAGGCCGCTATCGGGTGCGCGCCCACGCCCGAGGCCGCGACATCGACCGAGGACTCGATGTCACCGAGGCGGGGGAATCGAACGAGTATCACCTGATACGTCTCTGGCTAGACGCCGATGCAGGTCCGGAAGTTCGGCAACTCCGCAAGACCGACGACATCCCAGTCGAAGAACCATCAGAATATCCTCAACCCAACCGAGACTACGTCTATGTCTTCGATGCCCACGGTGACATACAGCGCGTCCCCCCCAACAGCCCGGAAGTAGAGGCCGTCTACGCACGCAAAGACTCCTGGAACGGGCGCACGCCCAGTGCCGCGCTCGGCGAGATCATCAACGCCCGCGAGGTCGCGTTCCTGGACCGCGACCTCGTCGACCACATCGAAGCACTACCGCAAGACC
Organism: Nocardia sp. NPDC051570; assembly: GCF_044454005.1. Classification (NCBI taxonomy): domain Bacteria; kingdom Bacillati; phylum Actinomycetota; class Actinomycetes; order Mycobacteriales; family Nocardiaceae; genus Nocardia; species Nocardia sp. NPDC051570. The sequence goes on from NZ_JBITDI010000005.1 coordinate 606,414, forward strand.
GGCAGCGCGAATTCGCGCGATGGTGCGCCCACAGGGCTTTCGAGAAATCTCGGCTCATCGACATCGACTGGCTCCGCGATGCCCTTACCGCACTCGACCAAGGCACCCTCCCGCCGGACTTCGAGAACTCTTCGCTCGCCCGTTACCGACTCGACAACGATCCACGAATCCGACCCACCGTCGTCTCGGGACTACCTGGATCGATCGAGTTGATTCAACAGCATCAGGCATTGTCGACATATTTCAACGCCATCTGGTTCGAGCCATTGCGGTCAGCAATCGAAGCGTTCTGGAGAGCCGCGGCGACGTACGGCATGGACTACCCCGAACTCGTAGCCGCTGCCAAACGGGATTTCTTCCCGTCGCAGAGCTGACACCACACCAAACACCGCCCTGAGGAGACTCGGCGGAACCGAATAATCCACGAGAAACGCAGACGTGGGGGGGGGGGGGGGGGGGGGGGGGGGGGCGCCGCGGCGGGGGGGGGGGGGGGGGGGGGGCCCACACCGGGGGGC